>JBBSMQ010000022.1:0-61121 GCA_038233075.1 Acidimicrobiales bacterium | reverse complement strand
GGCGCGGCATGGCGGGGCTTCCTCTCGGACCCTTGGGTCCGTCTCACATGAGGAAGCTCTCTCGCCGTACGGCGGGGTGCTGCGAGCCTCGAGCAGGTTCGTGCCCAGGATTGTGCCCATCGAGGCGGGGGCCGTCAACGGCGACGTTGACTCCTGGTTCCCTGATCAGGGGCCGATGCGGCGTTCTCGCCCCGCAGGTCGGCCTGGTCAGGTCCATCGGCATCACCCCCGACCTGGACCTCTGATCCTCGGCTCAACCTCGGACAGCCGCTGATGGACCTGCCCTGCGGACTACCGCTCGAACAGAGCCATGCCTGTGGTCTCGACCTCGTAGCGGTGGCCGGGGTTGCACGTTGCGCCGCGGGGTCCCCGGTGAGGCGCTTCACGGCGTACTCGAGCGGGAGCTTCGGACCCCGGGACCGGTCGCGGGCCCAGTGGCTGATCATGTAGGTGGTCATGGTGGCGTCGCAGATGAGCCCGCAGTGCGCACCGCCGTCCCCGAGGCCCTGCACGGTCATGGGGTCCTGACATCATGTCGTGCAGGCCGTCATAGGAGCCGTCCCCGTAGTTCAGCAACGGGAACAGCAGGAACTCGTGACCGTCGTGTTCGAGCATGAGGTCGTAGGTGACCGCCCACGGGTCCTGGTCGGTGCGGCGGGCGATGGCGGCGACGCTGGCGTCCGGTGTCGGTTCGTAGTCGAGTGGCTCACCGATCGGGAACAGGTTCTCGAAGGACCGTCGCCGGAGGACGTCGAGCGCCGGTTCGACGTCGCGGTCGGGACCCTCGGCGAGGATCGCCTCGCGGATGGCTGGGTCACGGAGCCGGGCCATCCGCTCGTCGAACGGGAGCTCGGCCACGGCTCGGCGGTCGAACGCCCTGCCGTGCTGGACCAGCCAGTCGAGCTCCTCCTCCATGGCGCCGCGCCGGTCGCCTCCCATCTCCCCGGAGATGCCGGCGGGGACCAGGCTCACCCCCCGGTCGACCGAGACCATCGCCTCGAGCAGGGCGCCGATCTCATCGGCGGCGGCAAAGGTTTCCGGCACCAGCTCGCCGTGGGTGCTGCGGTGCCCGGCGGTCCGGCCCGAGAGACACCCGGTGCGCCGGCCCGCAGCGACTCCCGCACGATCGCCTGCATGGCGGCCAGATCGTGCCGTCGACGACCGTGCCGCCTCGGATGATCAGGTCGAGCATCAGAACCTCCGTGTCATGGCGTGGCCGCGGCCATCAGGTCGAGCCACGGGTCGATGTCCGCCAGCGAGCGCAGCGTGTCGTTGAGGTGGGTGCAGGTGCTGACCCCGACGAACTCCGTGCGCACCCGGGCCCGGAGATCGGCGATCGGGGTGCCGATCAACCGGCCGGCGCTGGCCAGCGCGTTGGGACACTCGACCCACGGCAGCACCCGGGCTTCGGTCTGCACCTGGGCGAATGTGCGGGAGGGCTCGTCGATCCGGCCGGTCACGAGGTACTCGTGGACCACGGTCTCGTGCCCGTCGAGGTCAACATGGCTGTCACGGAAGTGGGCCTCGAAGCGATGGGTGCCGGTGCCGTCGGCTTCGGGCCAGAGGTCGAGCAAGCGCCGACGGCGGGTGGCGCGCGGCGACAGCGATGCCGTCGCGTGCCACCCGTCTGGATCGTCGTCACGCTCGAGGACCGGTGCCGGAGGACCGACCGGTGCCGGCATCTGGTCGTGGATCCGGAACGCCTCCAGCATCGAACCGTCCGCGACCCAGCCCGCGCAGATGTTGGCGGCGGCCAGGACGTACTGGCGCATGCCGGGGCTGGCCGTCGGCAGGACGTGGGCGGCCTGCAGGGCGACCCCGGAGACGAGCGAGGCGCCGGGCAGGTCGTCGACGAGGAGGTTGAGGAGCGGTTCGTGGCGCTCGTCGATGGGCAGCGCTTCGGCGGCCCGGGCCCGCCAGCCGCTCGCCACGGGAGTTCCGACGAGCTGGCCGAAGCCGTCGATCGAGGGATCGGCGACGGCGGAGACCAGGTTGCGGGAGGGATCGATCACCGCACTGAGGTGCACCTCGGTCGAGGCCGCGACCGCCCCCGATCCGTCGGTCAGCAGGTCCCGGGCCCGGGCTTCGACCGAGACATCGGCGTCGAGGCCATCGGGACGGGTGGAGTCGATCGACGAGGTCCGTCGAAGCGAACCGGGACGGCGCGCCGCGGTGATCGGCAACGGGTGGTGCGGCCCGGCCCGGTCGGGAAGGGTCAGCACGGCGCCACCTGCGCGTCGAACACCGCTCCGAACCGGTTCCGATGGGCGATCTCGTGCACCGGTCGCCGTCGTGGAGGACCGACGGCGCGGGTCGGTCGGCCGATGGGGATGGCGGCGAGCGGCCGGACGTCCGCCGAGAGGTCGAGGATCTTCGCCAGCTCGGCCGGTGCCTGCGCGGCCAGCGTGGTCATCGTCGATCCGTAACCGAGCGCCGACGCTGCGAGCAGGAGGTTCTGCACGGCCGGGAAGACCGACGAGGCGAGGACCGAATGGCTGGCGACGCGCCCGTCGCCGGCGATGACGATCAACCGGGGTGCGCCTCCGTGGCTGGTCTCGAAGAACCGGTCGACGCCGGCGACGAACGAGGGAGCCAGAGAGGCCTCCGCGTGCTGCCGGCCACCAGCGCCCCAGATCTGGCGGCCCAGATCGTCGATGGCGGCGCGCACCTGCGGATCGTCGACGACCACGAAGACCCAGGGCTGGCGGTTCTCGGCGCTCGGCGCGTGCGACGCGCCTCGATCAGCGCCGCCAGGGCTGCGTCGGGCACCGGATCGTCGGTGTAGCTCCGACAGGCGCGTTGGGTGTGCATCACATCGAGCATCGCCTCGCCAGCAGGGTCGACCACGGGGTGCACTCCTTCCCTGACGTAGATGTTAGATCACGAGCCGACGGTACCGCCTCGGTCCGGATCTCGCCCGATGGCCGCCCGCTCAATGCCTCGAACGCCGCCGCGTCGAAGGGCACGCCCTCCTCCAGCTCGAACGAAGCCATCACCTGGTCGTCCGCCGTCCGCTCGTCGGGGACGGCGTACACGGCGACGGCGGCCAGGCCCTCGAACCGGCCGAGGATCCGCTCGATCGGCGCGGTGGCGAAGTTCTCCGAGTCGACGCGGAGCCAGTCACCCTGGCGGCCGGCGAACTAGAAGAAGCCATCCTCGTCGACGTAGCCGAGGTCGCCGGTCCAGAACCAGCCGTTGCGGGAGCGCTGGGCGTTCGCCTCGGGGTTGTTGTAGTAGCCCTCGAAGCGGCCGAGCACTTTGCGGCCCACGATCTCGCCGATCGCCGCCTCCGCGTTCATCATGCGGCCCGGGTCGTCGAAGGTGGCGACGGCGCAGATGGCGCCGGTCTCCGGATCGGCCACTGCGGCGTCGATGCCCTCCTGGGCCTGGCCGAGCGCATCGGCCGGCATGCCGGGGATCGGGACGAAGACGACGGCGTTCTCGGTCGACCCGTAGCCGGCGACGCAGGTGATCCCGAAGCGACGGCGGAAGGCCCGCATGTCCCCCGGGCGAGCGAGCCGACATGGAGATGATCGAGGCGACCACGCGATATCACCGTGGGCGACGATGGCGGGCCCATCGTGGGAGGGCGTGGCGGGGGCGGGCACTCGGTCGGCCACGCTACGACCCTAACTGACATAAGCGTTAGAACCGGGCTACGGTGTCGCAGAGGCCCGTCGACCGGGCCCGCACCGAAACCACTCAGGGGAAGCCACATGACCGATACCCAGAGCGACTACCAGTTCATCCGGTACGAGACGCTGCACGACGGTGCCATCGCCCGGATCATGCTCGACCGGCCCGATGCGAGGAACGCCCAGAACCGGGGCATGCTCGTCGAGCTCGACGACGCCTTCCTGCGAGCCGAGGCCGACGACACCGTCAAGGTCGTCATCCTCGGCGGTGAGGGCCCGATGTTCTCCTCGGGCCACGACATGGGTTCCGAGGTCGCACGAGACGAGTACCGGAGCCACCCGACGTCGAAGATCAATGGCGCCACCAGGGACGGTGCCGAGGCCCGGATGCTCCAGGAGTGGCACTACTACTTCGAGAACACCCGTCGATGGCGCAACCTGCGCAAGATCACCGTCGCCCAGGTGCACGGCAAGGTCTACGGCGCCGGCCTCATGCTCATGTGGGCGTGCGACCTGATCACTGCGGCGGAGGGCACCACCTTCGCCGATGTGGTCGGTGCCCGCCTCGGCATGTGCGGCCTCGAGTACTTCGCCCACCCGTGGGAGTTCGGCGCCCGTAAGACCAAGGAGCTGCTGCTCACCGGCGACTGCATGGGGGTCGACGAGGCCCACTCGCTGGGGATGGTGTCGAAGGTCTTTGCGGCCGACGACCTGTCCGAGCGCACCGTCGAGTTCGCCGAGCGCATCGCCGCCCTGCCGTCGATGACCGCCCTGATGATCAAGGAGTCGGTCAACCAGACCCAGGACAACCAGGGCTTCTACAACGCGCTGAACGCCTGCTTCACGCTGCACCAGCTCAACCACTCGCACTGGGCCGAGATCCACGACGACAAGTTCCCCGCGGCCCAGGTGGCCGACGGGATACCCGATTGGAAGACCGCGCCGCCGATCGTGGCCGCCGAGAAGACGACGGCGAGGGCAGGAGCATGAGCGTTCCCCAGGGTGAGAAGCGGCTGTTGATCGACGGCCGGCTGGTCGATGCCGAGAAGGGGGCGACCTTCGACAACATCAACCCGGCCACCGAGGAGGTCCTCGGCGTGACCGCCGATGCCACCGCGGGGGACATGACCCGAGCCATCGAGGCCGCGCGGCGGGCCTTCGACACCACGCGGTGGGCGACCGATCACGCCTTCCGCAAGACGTGCATCCTCCAGCTGCAGGCGGCGCTGGAGGCGGAGCGCGAGGAGATCCGGGCCGAGCTGGTCGCCGAGGTCGGCCTCCCGGTGCTGACCACCTACGGCCCGGGCCTCGACGCCCCGCTGACCGAGGCCCTCACCTGGCCGGCGGAGATGATCGACCAGTTCGCATGGAGCCGTTCGATCGGGGCCAAGGACCCGTTCGGCATGGGTACGACCGAGCGCGAGGTCTGGAAGGAACCCATCGGCGTGGTGGGGGTGATCACCCCCTGGAACGTCCCGTTCGAGATCATCCTCAACAAGCTCGGGCCGGTCCTGGCCATGGGCAACACCTGCGTGCTCAAGCCGGCACCAGACACGCCCTGGAATGCCACCCGGATCGGCCGCCTCGTGGCCGAGAAGACCGACATCCCCGCCGGGGTGCTCAACATCGTGGTGAGCCAGGACCACCTGGTCGGCGAGGTGCTCACCACGTCCCAGCTGGTGGACATGGTCGCCTTCACCGGATCCACCGCGACCGGCAAACGGATCATGTCGGTGGCGTCGGAGACGCTGAAGCCGGTGTTCCTGGAGCTGGGCGGCAAGTCGGTGAGCCTGGTGTGCGACGACGCAGACTTCGCCGAGGTCATCCCCGGCGCCGCCGGCTCCTGCTTCCACGCCGGTCAAGGCTGTGCCATCCCCACCCGGATGCTGGTCCCGAGCTCGCGCTACGACGAGGCCGTACAGCTGGCCACCGAGGCCTTCGCCAACTTCGGCTTCGGCGATCCGGCCGAGCCGGCCTACCTCATGGGCCCGTTGATCTCGAAGAAGCAGCAGGACCGCGTCCTCGGCTACATCGAGAGCGGCAAGGCCGACGGCGCCCGCATCGCCCACGGTGGAGGGGTCCCGGCCGGCATGGAGAAGGGCTTCTGGGTCGAGCCGACCCTCTTCGTCGACGTCGACAACACCATGAAGATCGCCCAGGAGGAGATCTTCGGCCCAGTGGTCTGCCTCATCGGCTACCAGGACGACGACGACGCGGTGCGCATCGCCAACGAGTCGACCTACGGGCTCTCGGGCAACGTCTTCTCCGGTGACCTCGAACGGGCCAAGGGACTCGCCCGCCGGATCCGCACCGGGACCCTCGGGCTCAACGGCGGCATCTGGTACGGCGCCGATGCGCCGTTCGGGGGTTACAAGCAGTCCGGTATCGGCCGCCAGTGCGGCATCGAGGGCCTCGAGATCTACACCGAGACCAAGACCGTGGGATGGCCGCAGACGTAGCTGTTTCGCTCGACGAGCGGAGCTCGCCGAGCGAGTTGAGCGGTGCGGCTGACGCCGTGCGGCTTTTGCTCTCTCGACCGGCGGAGCCGGATCGTTCGAGGGTGGGGGCTCCGCAGGCTCTGCCCCCCACGCCCCCCGACAACCCAACGCACCACCCATCGATCGCCGCAGCAGGCAGAAGAAGGAATCGACATGGCAGGACCATTGGATGGCATCACGGTCATCGAGGTGTCGAGCTGGATGTTCATCCCCTCGGCGGGCGCGGTGCTCGTCGACCAAGGGGCCGCCGTCCTGAAGATCGAGTCCCCGACCACCGGAGACCCCCAACGGGGCCTGGTGTCCTCCGGGTTGCTGCCGGGTGGTGCCGAGGGCGTCAACTTCATGATGGAGCAGCCCAACCACGGCAAGCAGTCGGTGGCCATCGACATCGCCAACCCCGATGGTCGGGCCGCGCTGTTGAAGCTGGTCGAGACCGCGGACGTGTTCCTGACCAACTACCTGCCGCAGGTCCGCCGCAAGCTTGGGATCGACACCGAGCACATCCGCGCCGCCAACCCCGACATCATCATCGCCCGGGGGACCGGCCAGGGGACCAGGGGCCCCGACGCGGAGAAGCCCGGCTACGACGGCAGCTCCTACTGGGCCCGCTCCGGCATGGCTTCGGTGATGCCCGAGAACGCGAACGGCTGGCCGATGGGCCAGCCCGCCCCGGCGTTCGGCGACGTCATGGGTGGCCTGGCCGTTGCCGGTGCCATCGGCACCGCGCTGTTCAAGCGCCAGCGCACCGGTGAGCCCAGCATCGTGGACGTCTCGTTGATGGCCACCGCGCTGTGGCAGAACTCGCCGCTGGTCGTGGCCTCCAAGCTGTTCGGGTTCTCCAAGATCCCCCAGGGAGGAGATCGTCGCCAGGTCCCGAACCCAGGGGTCGGCAACTACCGCACCGCCGACGGCCGCTTCATCGGCCTGATCCTGCTCCAGAGCGACAAGTTCTGGACCGAGCTGGTCACCCTGCTCGAGAAGCCGGAGATGGCGACCGACGAGCGGTTCGTCGACGCCGAGGCCCGCATGGCCAACAGCATCGAGTGCGTCACCCTGCTCGACGAGGCGTTCGCCGCCCACCCGCTGTCGCACTGGCGTGAGGTGCTCGAGGGCTTCTCGGGGGCCTGGACCCCGTTCCAGACCCTGGACGAGATCTACGAGGATCCCCAGTCGATCGCCAACGGCTACCTGCCGACTATGACCGCCGCCAACGGCCAGGAGGTCCATCTGGTGGCCAGCCCGGCGCAGTTCGACGGCGAGTCGCCCGAGATGACGCGATGCCCGGGCCACGGCGAGCACACTGACGACGTGCTGCTCGCCGCCGGCTACGTCATGGACCAGATCCTCGAGCTCAAGCTGTCGGGCGCCATCCTCTAGTGGAGACCGATCAGGACGCGCCGACCGGCGGCGGTCCAGCGGACGAAGCGCTCCGGCACGCCATCGGTGCCTCGCTCGACGGGCTTCTCGTTGCGCTCGACCTGCATTGGGTGGGCAGCGACCGGTTCCTCGCCCGGAGGGGGCCAGGTCAGTTCGAGCGCCTGTTCGCGGGCAGCTGTTGGCCCAGGCGCTCGTGGCGGCCGAGGCAACGGTGTCCGGCCAGGCTCCGGCGGCCGAAGCCGGCACACTCATCAGCACCCGGGTGTTCGAGCACGCCTCCGACGTCGCCCTGACCGGCGAGCTCGCGAAGGGACATCAGCCTCGTGGTGTGGGGTGCCCCGAACCATGACGCTACCGTCATTGACATGACCGTTAGATCCAATGAGCGACGGGAGGCACGCGGTGGACCTCGAGCTCGATGAGGGTCAGCAGGCATTGGCCGGCGCCGTGCAGACGGTGCTGCGGGCGGCCTGGCCGCCCACCGCCCTGCGGGCGCAGATCGAGCTCGGAGCGGGAACCGACGAGCTCTGGTCCAAGATGGTGTCGCTCGACTGGCCGGCATTGTGCATCGACGAACGGTTCGGCGGCATGGGGTTCGGCCCCATCGAAGCCATGCTCGTCCACGAAGGCTGTGGCGCCTTCGCCGTGCCCGGACCCCTGTTCGCCACGACTGCCTTGTTCGCGCCCGTCGTCTCGGCCCTGGCGACGGCCGAGCAGGCCGAGCGCTGGCTCACCGACGTCGCTGGGAGTCAGACGACCGGGACGGCGGCGTTGGGCGAGCTTCGCCACGGCGATGGTCGTCCGACCGTCGAGGCCGTCCGAACCGGTGAGGGGTGGCGCCTCGACGGGACCGTGCGCTCGGTGATCGAGGGAGATGCGGTCGATCGTCTCGTCGTGGTCGCCGCCGGTGAGGCGGGGCTCCAGCTCTTCGTGGTCGATGCCGATGTCGTTCCTTCTCACGCTGTCCGGTCCGTCGATGCGACTCGTCGGTTGGCCACCGTGGCCTTCGACGGACTGGTGGTGGGCGAGGGGAACGTGCTCGGGACGATGGGTGACCCGTCGGCGGCCGAACGGCTCCAGCGGGCCGTCGACCAAGCGGTCACCTGCCTCGCCGCGGACCTCGTCGGCACCTGCGCCACCATCCTCGACATCACCCTCGACCACGCGCGCCAGCGCGAGCAGTTCGGGGTGAAGATCGGCTCGTTCCAGGCGCTGAATCACCGTCTGGCCGATGCGTTCATCGAGCTGGAGGCGGCCCGCGCCTCGGTGCGGGTCGCCTCGATGGCGTTGGCCGAGGAGGATCCCCGGCAGGCCGTCGCGGTCTCGTCGGCCATGGCCCTGGCCGGAGACTGTGCGCAGCGGATCACCCGCGAGGGGATCCAGGTCCTCGGGGGCATCGGCTTCACGTGGGAGCACGACATGCACCTCTACGTCAAGCGGGCGATGGCCTCCTCGGTCCTGCTGGGCACTCCCGAGCACCACCGCCAACGGGTGGCCGATCTGCTCGGCGTGGTGCCGGCATGACCGCCCCCGCCCGACGCGCCCTCATCACCGGGGGGAGCAGCGGGATCGGCCTGGCGGTGGGGCAGGGCCTGGCGGCCGCCGGCTACGACGTCGTGCTCAACGCCCGTCGCGAGGCACCGCTGCGCCAGGCGGCGGCGTCGATCGGCGCCCGGTTCGCCGTCGGTGACTGCGCGGACGAGGCCGGCGCCCAGGCGACCGCGGAAGTCGCCGGACCGGTCAACCTCCTGGTGCATGCCGCGGGCCGCATGGACGGCACATTCGTCCGCAAGGAGTCGGCGGCGACCTTCGATGCCGTCATGGCCGCCAACCTGCGGTCGTCCTTCCTGATCAGCCGGGCCGTGCTGGCGACGATGGGACCCGGTGGTCGGATCGTCTTCCTGTCGTCCTCGTCGTCGCACCAGCCCCAGCGCGGCAAGGCGGCGTACTCGGCCTCCAAGGCCGGCCTCAACGCCTTCGCACTTGCGCTGGCCGGCGAGGTGGAGCGCGACGGCATCGCCGTGCACACCGTCACCCCGGCTCCGGTGGCCACGCCCATGCTCGACAACGTGCGCTTCGCCATGCACGCCCTCCGCTCGGAGCAGGTGGCCGGGGCGATCACCTGGCTCGACACGCTCGACCCGTCGGTGGTCCTGCCCGAGCTCGAGCTCCGAGCCACCAACGTCGGTCCGTTCGCGCCCGATCCCTTCGTGTCGGAGGCGGCCCGAGCCCTCGGCCGGACCCAGCCCGGCGCGTCCTGACCGGCTCACCTCGTCAGTCCGTCCCGGCGGCGGCGAGGTCCGTGGCGAGGCGGGCGAGGCTCCGCCGGTCGGGCTTCTGACTGGTGAGGTAGGGGACGTCGACCGCCTCGATCGGGAACACGTGCCGGGGCAGCTTGTAGCTGGAGAGCTCCTCACGGAGCGCGGCCTGCAGGTCGTCCACGGCTCCTTCCACGTCGTCGCGGTCGGCCGTCACCAGGGCCACCACGTCCTGACCGCGATCGGGGTGATCCACGCCGAACACGAAGGCGAGACCGATGCCATCCTGGGCCATGATCGCCTTCTCGACCTCGGACGGAGCGACGTTGGCTCCCTTGGTCTTGATGAGGTCGCCCTGGCGCCCGGCGAAGAAGAACCACCCGTCACGGAAGTGGCCGCGGTCGCCGGTGTGGAGCCAACCGTCGGCGTCGAAGACCTCGGAGCGTTCGCGCTTGTGCAGGCCGAGCATGACGCTGTAGCCACGGACCAGGATCTCACCGGTCACGCCCTGGTCGACGTCGTTGCCCTCGACGTCGACGATCCGGTGCGAGACGCCAGGCACCTCGCGGCCGAAGGTTCCACGGTAGGGCTCGGTCGTGCCGTGCAGATCGTCCTCCAGGGTCCAGAAGGTGTGGGGCCCGCCGGTCTCGGACATGCCGAGGGAGGTGACGCCGAGCCCCGGGTCCGCCGGCCGGTGTTCCGGTGACCGCCCCTCGTAGAACGTGCCCAGCCGGAGCGCCGAGAGGTCAGTGGACGCGTAGTCGGGGTGGGCCATGAGCGTGCCCCCGATCGAGGGCCACGCGCTCACGCACGACACGCGCTCTGCCTCCAGCAGGTCCAGCGCCACGCCGGCGTCCATGCGCTCCTGGGTCACGAAGGCGCCGCCGACCGACAGGGCCCGGAGCAGGGTGAACGCGAAGCCGCCCACCCAGCAGAGGGGCATCGGCGTCCAGATCCGGTCGGTCGGGCCGATGCCCGACATGGCGGCCAGGTTGCGGGCGTGGCGGAGCAGCGGGCCGTTGCCGTGCACGACGCCCTTCGGGTCGCCGGTCGAGCCCGAGGTGTAGGTGATCAGCATGGGATCGGCCGGGGTGACGTCGTCCTCCATGCCAGTCACGATGCGCGCCACGTCGGCCGCCGGTGGCTCGTCCAGCCTGGTGCCGATGCCCGTGGTGGCCCACCCGAGGTCGGGATCGTCCCAGAACAGGATCTGGCGAAGCTGGGGGAACTCGGGGAGCAGCAGGGGGGTGGGTGCGGTGGCCGAGGCCAGGCCGGGGGCGATGTCGAGCAGCCGCCCGACGTAGTCGTGCGGTTCCAGGCCACTGGTGGCGATGAGCACCCCGACGTCGGCGTGGCGCAACATGGTGGCCAGCTCGGGCGTCTTGTAGAAGGTGTTGACCGGTGTGGAGATGGCGCCGATCCGGGTGATGGCGGCCCAGGCCACGACCCACCCCACGCCGTTGGGGAGCAGCGTGGCGACCCGGCTGCCCTTGCCGACCCCGAGGGTGACGAGTCGGGCGACGAGCGCGGTCGACCGCCGGTCGAGCTCGGCGTAGGTCAACCGCTCGTCCGGGGTGGCCACCGCCAGGTTGTCGGGGTGGTGCGTCATGGCGTGGCGCAGAAGTCCGGCCACCGTCGCCGGGTGGTCGGGCCGGCACGCCGACGCGTCCCATGGCGCTCCGGCCGCCGGGCCGGCTGCGAGATCGGTCATCGACGGGGTCCGTCCTCGGGACCGAGCGGGCGACGCCCGTGGGCTGCACACCTCTGTCTAACGTTCACGTCAGGGATGGTAGCGTCGGGAAGTGGACCTGGGTCTGGCCGGACGCGTGGTCGTGGTCACCGGTGCCGGGCGGGGCATCGGCCGCCAGGTGGCGAGCACGGTGCTGGCCGAGGGCGGAGCCGTGGTCGCCTGTGCCCGCACGGAGGCGGACCTGCGTTCGCTCGCCGCCCAGGCGGAGGATCCGGCGTCGGTGCTGGTGCTGCCGGTCGATGTCACCGACGACGGTGCCGGGGACCAGATCGTGGCCGCCACCCTCGCCCGGTTCGGTCGCCTGGACGTTCTGGTGAACAACGCCGGCGGCCCGACGCCATCGCGCCTCGACCGGATGACAGCGGAGCGGTGGCGGGCCGGCTTCGACGTCGACTTCTTCGCGGCGGCGCGCCTGTCGGTCGCCGCGGTGGAGCCGATGCGGGCCGGTGGATGGGGCCGCATCGTGAACCTGGCGTCCACCTACGGGCGCGAACCCGATCCCGGCTACGCCGCCTACGGGGCGGCCAAGGCCGCCCTCATCAACCTGACCAAGAGCTTCGCTCGGGCCTACGGGGCGGAAGGCGTCAACACGAACTGCGTGGTGCCGGGGGTGACGCTCACCGCGGGAGTCGTCGCCGCGGTGGCGGCGGTGGCGGAACGGACCACGGTCCGTCCGGCCGAGGTGCTCGAGGCCACCATGGCGCGAGACCCGGTGGCGTCCGGACGCTTCGGCGAGCCCGGGGAGATCGCCGCGGCCGTGGTCTTCCTGGCGTCGGCGCAGGCCAGCTGGATCAACGGCAGCTGCCTCGCCGTGGACGGCAGCACCCTCCGGGTCGCGCCGTGAGCCCCTCACCCCTCACCGGCGACGAGGGCAGCGACCGCCGTGCGATCGATCTTGCCCATGGCGTTGCGGGGGAGGACGGAACTGAGGGTGATCTCCTCGGGAACCTTGTAGCGCGCCAGCTCGGCCGCGCAGCGCTGCCGGATCTCGTCCACCCCGATCACGGAACCAGGTTCGACCTCGACCACCGCCACCACCCGCTGGCCGAGCCGGTCGTCCGCCAGCCCGGTGACCGCGCTGGCGGCGATGCCGTCGATTGCATCGAGCACCCGCTCCACCTCGGCCGGATAGACGTTGACCCCACCCCGGATCACGACCAGGTTCTTGCGATCGCGGATGTGCAGCCAGTCGTCTTCGTCCAGCAGGCCGACGTCGCCGGTGTGGACCACGTCACCGGCCAGCAGGCTCGCTGTCGGCTCTGGCCGGTCCCAGTAGCCGAGCGGCGGACGGTACCGACCGGCGAAGGGCCCGTCGGTCCGTGGCGCCAGGCAGATCTCGCCCACCTCGCCGCTCGACACGGGCGCTCCGTCGTCGTCGAGGATGCGGACGTCGAGGTGGGCCAGCACCTGCCCGCTGGCACCGGTGCGGTGGTGGCCGTCGGGCGGGTCGATGCTGACCACCGTCGGGGCCTCGGAGAGCCCGTAGGTCCCGATGATCTCGAGGCCGAACTTCTCGCCGAAGCTGGACCGCAGCGTCTCGGGCAGGCCGGCCCCGCCCGACCACACCTCGCGAAGCGTGGCCAGGGCGGACGGGTCCACGTCGTGGTGGACCAGGTTGTGCAGGATCGGAGGCGGTCCGTTCCAGACCGTCACCTGTTCGCGCTCGATCCAGTCGGCCACCCCTTCGGCGTACATCTGATCCATGATCACCGTGGTCCCGCCGGCCTGAGCGGCCAGCAGGGTCGTGAGCACCATCATGTTGAGGATGGTCAACGGGAGGCAGTCACCCTTGCGGAGATCGGCGCCGTAGCCCCGGCTGTGGGTGAGGACGGCGCCCGGGACCAACAGGTTGTGCTGGGTGTGGATCGCCCCCTTCGGTCGCCCCGTCGTCCCGCTGGTGTAGGCGAGACCGGCCGGGGCCGCAGGGTCCGGCGGGGCCAGATCCCGGAGGGGCTGGGCTCCGTCGACGGTGCTCCGCCATTCGGCCTCGTCCATGATCACCCGGAGGTCGGCGAGGCCGGCCCGGTGGCTCCCGAGGGCCTCGATCGTGTCGGCGTCGCCGAGCAGGAGCTGCGCCCGGGAGTCGGCGAGCAGGAACGCCTGCTCCGGCGGGGCCAGGGCCTGGTTGATCCCCACCCAGATCGCGCCGAGCCGCATGGCACCGTGGAAGGCGATGACGATGTCCGCCTCGTTGGGCAGGATCGCCGCCACCCGGTCACCGGGGCCGATCCCCTGAGAGGCCAGGACGCCAGCGGCACGGGCACAGGCGTCGTCGAGCTCGCGGTAGCTCCAGCGTTCCCGACGGGTCACCAGCGCCTCGCGGTCGGGATCGGTGGACACCACCCGGTCGAAGATGGCTCCGATGTGCTCGACCATTTCGAACGTTGGCGTCATGTTCCTATGATCGTCCATCACGACCGGCCCGTGCACGACCGACCCGAGCCCAGCCGGCGTTCGACGAAAGGCAGCAACGGCCATGGACTATGACCTCGGGGCCCCGGCCGGAGATCTGCGCGACCGGCTTCGCCGACTGATCGCCGACGAGATCCCGGCTGGCTGGCTGGGGGCCTTCTCCAACGACCCCACCGATCTCGAACGGGCCCAGGCCTTCTGCCGGCGCCTGGCCGACGACGGGCTCCTGACCCTGTCCTGGCCCGAGGAGTTCGGCGGGGCCGGGGGATCGCCGTGGGACCAGACGGTGGTCCGCGAGGAGATGTGGGCCCACCACGAGCCCCGGGGTGCGCAGTACATGGGCCTCAACTGGGTGGGCCCGGCGATCATGGCCTTCGGGACCGAGGCGCAGAAGGAACGGTTCCTCCCGCCGATCGCCCGAGGCGAGGTGATCTGGTGCCAGGGGTTCAGCGAGCCGGAGGCCGGGTCCGATCTGGCCTCCCTGGCCACCAGAGCCGACCGCACCGACGGTGGCGGCTGGCGCATCAACGGCCAGAAGATCTGGACCTCCTACGCGGAGATGGCGCAGTGGTGCGTGCTGGCGGCCCGCGTGGGGCCCAAGGGGGAGCGCAAGCACGAAGGCATCACCGTGTTCCTCCTGCCGATGGACCGCGCCGGGGTCACGGTCCAGCCCATCCGCAGCATGCTCGGCCGCCACCACCTCAACGAGGTGTTCCTCGACGACGTGGCCGTCGGGCCCGACGAGGTCCTGGGCGAGGTCGGCGACGGCTGGTCGGTCATCCGCCGGGCCCTGGCCCACGAGCGGGTGGGCATCGCCCGCTACGCCCGCTGTGAGCGCCTCCTCTCGCGGGTGGCCGCCGAAGCCGGCGGCGTCACCGGGCTACCGGCCGAGGTCCGTGCGGCCTGGGTGCGGGCGTTGGTGCAGGTGCGCGCCGCTCGGCTGCTGGCCTACCGGACCGTCGAGGAGCAGGCCCGTGACCAGCCCCAGGACGCCACCGCCAGCGCGGCCCGGCTGGCCATCGTGCTCTGCGACCAGGCCGTGGCCGAGCTGTTGTTCCAGGTGCTGGAGGACCGCAGCCTCGAAGCCGGACCGAGCGCACCGCTGGCCGGTGCGGTGGAGGACCACTGGCGCTACGCCCAGGCGGCAACGGTGGCCTCGGGCACCATCGAGGTCCAGCGGATGATCGTGTCCCGGGCCCTGATCGGCGCGGCCCGGTGAACCCGCACCTCAACGAGGCCGCCCAGAGCTTCGGCGCGGTGGCGGCACGCGCCTTCGTGTCGATCGGCGGCGTCGACATGGCCAGGCGGGCCGAGGCTGACCCGGAGCTGCGACGCCGCGACGTGGCGCCGCTGTTGGACCAGCTGGGCGTCACCGAGCTCGACGCCCGGGCCGATGGCGACTCGGCCGAGGCCGCCGCCGCGCTGTGCCGGGAGGCCGGGCGGGTCGCGTTGCCGTACCCCGTCGTGGCGCTCGTGCTGGGTCGACTCGCCCTCGGCGCCGCGCGGGGGACCGACGCGATGGTCGACCACGCCGACCTCTTCGCCACCTGGCGGCTCGCTTCGCTCGAGGGTGAGGCCTCCACAGGTTCACCCGTCGGGACCCGACTCGGCACCCGGCTGGGACCCTTCGTCGGCCCTGTTGCGCGGGGCGAGCCGGCCTCGGCGACGCCCCGGGAGGTCGCCCTGCACCTCACGCTCACCGGCTTCGTGATCGCCGGTGCTCTGACGACGGCGCTCGAGCTGGCGACGGCCCACGTGGCCGACCGGGTCCAGTTCGGCAAGCCGCTGTCGTCGTTCCAGGCGGTGCAGTTCCAGCTGGCCGACGCCCACGTCGCGGTGGCCTCGGTCGACGAGCTGGTCCAGTTCTCCCTGTGGCGGTGCCTGGTGGCGCCGGAGGGGGCGCTCCCTGATGCACTCGGGGCCCGCCTGGGTGCCCTCGACGCGGCCCGGAGCGTGCTGCGCACCTGCCAGCAGCTCCACGGCGCCGCCGGGGTCTGCGACGAGTACGACGTCTCGGTCATCACCCGCCACCTGCAGCCCGCCCTCCGGATCCCCTTCGGCGCCGAGACGACCGCCTCGCACCTGGTTGATGCCGTGGCCCAGCACGGCTTCGATGGCCTCTTCGACCACGGCGGCGCCCCGGCATGACGACCTTCGAGGGTCCGCCGCTCGACTGCGTGGGCGGGATCGGTCCGCTCACCCTCGGCGGGTTCCTGACCGAGGTGAGCCGTCGCCACGGCGAGCGCGAAGCGCTGGTGTTCGACGACCCGCTCCGGGGCGGCGAGACCCGGCGCTGGAGTTACGCGGACCTGGAACGCGAGGCCCTCGCCGTCGCCGCGGGGCTGATCGAGCGCGGCGTCGGGCACTCGACCCGTGTGGGGATCGTCATGGGCAACCGGCCCGAGGCCGTTGCTGCGATCTTCGGCATCGGGCTGGCGGGCGGCGTCGCCGTGCCCATCTCCACCTTCTCCACGCCGACGGAGCTGCGCGACCTCCTCGCCCGGTCGGCGGTGGCAGGCGTGCTCACCCAGCGACGCCTGTTGAAGGTCGACCTGGGCGCCGATCTCGCGGCCCTGGTCGGTCACGCCGAGCTGCCGTACCTGCGGTGGAGCGCGTCGGTGGGCGAGGACACCTGGACCTCGATGATCCGCGCCGGCGGGGACCAGCTCTCGACGGTGGGCGCCCGAGCCGCCGACATCGGCCCGGGCGATCCTGGCCTCATCCTGTTCAGCTCCGGGACGACGAGCACGCCCAAGGGCATGCTCCACCTGCACCGGGCTCCCACGTTGCAGTTCTGGTTGCAGGCAGAGATCTTCCGCCGCACGGTCGACTCGCGGGTGTGGGCCCCGCTCCCGTTGTTCTGGACCGCCGGGTTGACCACCGCCCTCGGCCCGACGCTGGCGGGCGGAGGGTGTGTGGTGCTCCAAGAGGCCTTTGAGGCCGGTGCCGCGCTGGCGCTGCTGGAGCGAGAACGGGTCACCGAGCCCTACACGCTGCCGCACCAGGCCGCCGCGCTGAAGGAGCACCCCGACTGGGAAGCGACCGACCTGTCGGCGCTGCGGGAGGTCCACGGCAAGTCGGTCTTCACACGCCACCCGAGGGTGCAGGGCGACACCACCTGGACCCTGCCCAACGCCTACGGCATGTCCGAGACCTGCGCCATCGTCGTGAGCCACCGGTGGGACGCCACTCGAGCGCAGATGAAGGCGAGCACCGGGCGCCCGGTGGCCGGCGTCCGCCTGCGCGTGGTGGACCCCGACACCGGCGAGACCCTCGGCCCCGATCAAGACGGTGAGCTGGCCGTGGCCGGTCCCACCCTGATGGACCACTACCTGGGCCAGACGCGCGAGGAGTGCTTGGATGCCGACGGCTTCCTGCACACCGGCGACGTCGGCCACGTAGACGAGGGCGGCGAGGTCCACTGGACCGGGCGTCGCACCGAGATGATCAAGACCGCCGGTGCCAACGTGTCGCCGGCGGAGCTGGAGGTGGCCCTCCGGGCCTGTCCGACCGTCCGCCGATCCCGGGTGGTCGGGCTGCCCGACGACCACCTCGGTGAGGTCGTGACCCTCTGCGTGGAGCCCGCCGAGGGAGCCGTGGTCACCGCCGAGGAGCTGACCACGTTCCTCCGCGAGCGCGTGGCCCGCTACAAGGTCCCCCGCCACGTCCTGTTCTTCGCCACCGGCGAGCTGCCCACCACCGGCAGCGACACCAAGGTGCGAGACGACGAGCTCATCGCCATCGCCACCCGACGACTCGCCACCGGATCCCCCGCTCGGTCACCCGAGCCCGTCGACAGCAAGGACCGCACATGAGCGACGAACCGACCGCAGACACCGACGAGCTGGTGCTCGACACGTCCGATCTGGAGCGCCACATGGGCGTGCCGATGCGGCCCGGCGAGCTCAACGACGACATCAGCCGGAGCGACATCCGCCGGTGGGCCCAGGCCATGCACTACCCCAACCCCCTGCACTATGACGAGCGCTGGGCGGCCGAGAGCCGCTTCGGTCAGCTCGTCGCCCCCCAGTCCTTCACGGTGGCCTGCGATACCAGCCACGGCTGCTCACCGGCCCAGGTCGGTCGCATCCCCAGCTCGCACCTCATCTTCGGTGGCGACGAGTGGTGGTTCTTCGGGCCGCGCATCCTCGCCGGGGACCACCTGGTGTGCCATCGGATGCCCTATGACTTCAAGGTCACCGACACCAGCTTCGCCGGGCCGACCTGCTTCCAGCGTGGCGACACCCTCTACATCAACCAACGCGGCGAGCGGATCGCGCAACAGCGGTCCACCGCCATCCGCTACCCGGTGCGCGAGGCCAAGGAGAAGAAGGTCTTCGATGAGGCCAAGGACCCGGAGTGGACCGATGCCGAGCTGGCCGACATCGAGGAGCGCAAGCAGGCCTTCATCGAACAGGTCCAGCAGCTCCGCCACGACAAGCGGCTGTTCTCGAGCGTCTCGGTGGGCGACCGGCTGGCCGAGCACGTCCTCGGCCCCCACAGCCTGGCCAGCTTCACCACCGAGTGGCGGGCCTACCCGATGACGACGTGGGGCGGTATGAAGACCGGGCCCACCACGGTGAGCGCGCGCGACCTCGGCTACACCAAGGAGATGGCGGGCCACGAGGGCGACAAGCGCATGGAGCGCACGAACCCGGAGCTCACCGACGGCGCCTACTACGGGCCGTCGCGCGGCCACCTCCAGCCCCGGTGGGCCCAGCACGTCGGCATGGCCCGGGGCTACGGCTACGGCGCCTCGATGGGCTCCTGGATCATCGACTACGTGGCGGCCTGGGCCGGCGAGTGGGGCGAGATCGTCCACTCGAACGCCCAGTACCGCAACCCGGCCTTCACCGGCGACGCCACCTTCGTGCACGGCGAGGTGGTCGACACCCGCGTCGAGAAGCGTCAGAGCCTGGCCATCGTGGCCGTCGAGATGACCAACCAGACCGGCGCGACGATGGCCAAGGCCACCGTCGACGTGAAGCTGCCGACGGAGTAGCCCATGCACCTGCACCACGACCCGGAGACCGAGGCGTTCCGCGACGAGTTCCTGGCCTGGGTCGACGCCAACCTCCCGACCCCCGAGGAGATGGCCGAGCCGATCCTCTCCACCGCCCACCTGCCCCCGTGGGCGGCCCGCTGGCAGCGCACGATGTTCGACGCCGGCTGGCTGATGCCCGGGTGGCCTGCGGCGTACGGGGGTCGCAATGCCACCCCGCTCCAGCAGCTCGTCTACCACGAGGCCGTCGCCGAACGGCAGGTGCCCCGTGGCTACAACCCCCAGGGGCTCTCGATCATCTCCCCGTCGATCATCGAGCGGGGGACCCCCGAGCAGATCGAACGGTTCGCCCTTCCGTGCCTGCGGGGCGAGCTGACCTTCGGGCTGGGGATGAGCGAGCCCGATGCCGGCAGCGACCTGGCGTCGCTGCGCACCACGGCGGTTCGCGACGGTGACGACTTCGTGGTGAACGGCCAGAAGGTGTGGACCTCCGGAGCCCAGCACGCCGACTGGTGCTTCACGTTCGTCCGCACCGATCCCGACGTGGTGAAGCAGGCCGGGATCACGGTCCTGTTGATCGACATGAGCACGCCGGGCATCGCCGTTCGCCCCCTGGCCGAGCTCACCGACCCCGACCACGTCGACTTCAACGAGGTGTTCTTCGACGACGTCCGGGTCCCGGCAGGCAACATCGTGGGTGAGCTGCACGGTGGCTGGTCGATCGCCACCTCGTCGCTGGCTCACGAGCGGGGCATGCTCTGGGTCTCCTCCACGACGGGGCTCCGGCGCGAGCTCTCCCGGCTGATCGAGTGGGCCCGCCGGCCCCTGCCCGATGGCACGGTCCTGGCCGACGACGCCGTGTTCCGCTCCAACGTGGCCAGGGTGTCCATGCAGGTCCAGGCCATGAAGGCCATGGGTTACGCCGGCTTCGCCAAGTCGGCCAAGGGCCTCGATGCTCCCGAGCAGTCGCTGTTGAAGCTCTACGGCTCGGAGATCGCCCAGCGACTGGCGGCCGAGGTCACGGCGGCGCTCGGCGCCTCCGGGCTGGACCTCGATGCCGGGCCGACCACCATCGACGGTTCGGCTGGTGCGTCGTGGGCCCACAGCACGACCGGCGTGGCCTGGCCCGATCGATGGCTCCGCTCCTTCGCCGGCACGATCGCTGGGGGCACCTCCGAGGTCCAACGCAACATCGTCGCCGAACGGGTTCTGGGCCTCCCTCGCGGTTGAGAACCTGGCCTGCGCCCCTCGAACGGGTCGGCCGGACGGAGGTATTGACTACGATACCCGCATGCAGTTTGCTGAGCTCCTGCGGTCGGCACGGCACGCAAGCGGATTGACCCAGGCGGAGCTGGGAGCCCGTGGCGGCGTCGCCCGGCCCAACATCGCCGCCTACGAAGCTGGTCGGCGTCAACCGCTGTTCCACTCCGGCATCGACCTGTTGCGTGTCGCCGGTGCGCATCTGTGCGTCGAACCACCGGTCGAGTGGTCCTGGGTGGGGAACATCCGACCAGTCGCCGTGCCATCGCGGTTGTGGCGGCTGCCGGCGGCCAGGGCGCTCGGTTCGTTCGAACCTGGGATCTCGCTGTGGTGGAGCGGGCCACCGCGGACGTTCGAGCTCGCGCACCGGCCGGACCGGCTGCGGGTCTACGAGATGGTTCTGCGCGAGGGCCGACCGTCCGACATCGAGCCCATCGTCGACGGGCTCCTGCTCTGTGAGGCCTGGCACGATCTGGTGTTGCCCAGGCGGGTCAGCGAGGGGTGGATGTCCCTGGTCGCCGACGCCGTCGGCAATGGACGGGCCCGGGCTTCGTGAGCCAGCTCGGTGACGTGCAGCTGGAGGTGGCACGACTTCTGTTCGCGCTCCCCGAAGCCGACGGGTTCGCCCTGGCGGGCGGATGTGCGCTGCTCGTCCTCGGTGCCATCGACCGACCCACACGGGACATCGACGCCTTCATCGCCGCCAAGCCGGAGGCGCCTCCAGGCGACGTCCGGTCGCTCGCCGAAGCGTTGCGGGCGGCCCTCGACCAGCAGGGATGGACCATCACGACCGATCGCGAGCTGATGACCTTCGCCCGTCTCGTCGCCGAGCACGGGGGCCGATCCGTCGAGATCGACCTCGCCATCGACTCGCCACCGCTCTTCCCGGTCGAGATCGTCCACGGACTGCCCGTGTTGTCGAGTCGGGATCTTGCGGGCCGAAAGGTGCTGGCCATCCTGGATCGGGCGGAGGGACGCGACTTCACCGACCTTCGAGCCCTCGCCGAGCACCATGGCCAGGAGGACTGCGTCCGATGGGCACGGGAGCTGGACGACAGGGTTCGACCGGGTGACATCGCCGCTGCCCTGGACAACTTGGCGCGCCTCGACGATGACGAGCTGCCCTGTCCGGCCGAGGACGTGGCCGAGCTCCGTGAGTGGTTCGGCCGCTGGAGCGCCGGCCTCGGTGATTCGTGACGGCGATGACGTGCTGGTGAATGCGGCCAGGCGGTGGTCTTGAGCATTTCTCCAGCTGTCAACGTCGCTTTCTGCCGACTGCCGCTGTCGGTTTCCGCCAGCTGGCCTCTCGTTCTGGGCTAACGACCGACGTCGGCGGCGATCTGGGTGCGGAGGGTCCGCTTCTTGATCTTGCCAGAGGGAGTGCGGTCGAACTCGTCGACGAGGCAGACCTCCTCGGGCCACTGCTGCTTGGGCAGACCCGACGCGGCCAGGTGGGCGTGCAACGACGGCAGATCCACTTCTGGGGCACCCGGCACCACCCGGATCACGGCGCAGGCGTGCTCGCCCAGGCGGGGGTCGGGCGCGGCCACCACCGCAACCTCGGCGATGCCGGTCATGGTGGCCACGTGCTCCTCGATCCTGGCGGCCGAGAGGTTGAGCCCGCCCCGGATGATCAGGTCGGACAGGCGGTCGGTGATGGTGAGGTAGCCGTCGGCGTCGAGGACGCCGACATCGCCGGTGCGGTACCAGCCGTCGGGATCGAAGGCTGCCTCCGTCAGCGCCGGATCGGTGTAGCCGACCATCAGGTCGGGTCCGCGGCTGAGGATCTCGCCGGGTCGGCCGGCCTCGACCGGTTCGCCGTCCTCGTCGACCAGACGGAGCTCCACGCCGGCCATGGCCCGGCCGTCGGTGTGGCTGCGCTTGTCGGCCGGATCGGTCATGGGGGAGCCGGTGACGGAGGGTTGCTCGGTCGAGCCGTAGGCCCGGGTCACCTTGATGCCCAGGGCCTCGGCCCGTTCTGCGACCGCGGCCGGGACCGGTGCCCCACCCAGGCCGAAGCGAGGCATGCGCTCGAGGTGCTCAGCTCCGAAGTCCGGGTGGTCGAGGAGGCTGGTGAGGAAGATCGTGGCCCCGCCGCCGGGGCTGAGGTCCTCGGCGGCCACGATCGAGAGCACCCGGCCCGGATCCCACCGGTCGATGAGCTCGATGGGGTCACCATTGTGCAGCGGGACCAGGCTTCCGCCGAGCATGCCGGTCATGTGGGCGATGGGCGAGGCCATCAACGACGGTCGGCCGCCGGCCACGTTGAGCGATGCCAGCTGGCGGACCTCGGCCAGCAGCGACCGGTGGGAGTGGATCACGCCCTTCGGCGCGGCCGTGGTGCCGGAGGTGTAGCCGATCATGGCCGGGCGATCCGGGTCCACGGCGTTGGGCGCGCCGAGCGGTTCCTGGTCGGCGAGGTCCGACAGCGCCACCGCACCGGGCAGGACCTTGGCCCGGGCCGTCGTGTCGGCCACCACGACCGTCTCGACGTCGATGTCGCCATGGATCGATTCCAGGTTGGCCAGGTGGTCGATGGTGCCGAAGCCGCCGACGGTCACCAGCGCCTTGGCGCCGGACTGGTTCAGGATGAACGCCACCTCGGCGGGCCCGTAGGAGTGGATGATCGGCACCATGGTGGCACCGACGGCGAAGCCGGCCCAGAGCACCTCGAGGGTCTCGGCCCAGCTGGGCATCTGGTAGGCGACCACATCACCCTCACCGACGCCCCGTGCCCGGAGCCCGGCGGCGATCCGCCGTGACCGCTGCTGGATCTCGCCGGTGGTGGTGGTGCGGGGAGCCACGTCGGACCAGATGCGGACCCGCATGGCGGGATCGGCGGCGACCCGGCGGTCGATGAACTCGGCGAACGTCTCGTCGGTCCAGAGGCCTTCGCGCCGGTAGGTCTCGCAGAGCGCGGGGGCGGTCATCGGGTCCACCGTACTCCGGTATCTGACGTTCGTGTCAGGTACGATGCTGGCCATGGATCGACACGATGGGGCGTCGGCCTACGACGCCGAGGCCGTACGGGCCAAGTACCTGGCCGAGCGAGACCGCCGCCTGGTGCCCGGCCGCACCGCGGTGCGCGATCTGCGCGACGACGAGCAGGCCGCCACCTTCCGCGACGATCCGTACACCCCGTTCGTCGAACGTGACCCGCTGATCGACGATGTCGACGTGGTGATCGTCGGCGGTGGCATCGCCGGCATCCTGGCCGGGGTGCAGCTGCGCAAGGCCGGCATTCGCCGCATCCGCATCGTCGATCAGGCCGGCGGCATGGGCGGCACCTGGTATTGGAACCGCTACCCGGGCGTGATGTGCGACGTCGAGTCCTACATCTACCTGCCGATGCTCGAGGAGCTCGACTACGTCCCCAGGCACCGCTACGCCCAGGGCGAGGAGATCCGGCTCCACCTGCAGGCGATCGCCGATCGCTACGACCTCGTCGACGATGGGCTGTTCCACACCGGCGTGTCGCGAGCCGAGTGGGACGACGACCAGGCTCGCTGGCGGATCCGGACCGACCGGGGCGACGAGCTGACCAGTCGCTACTACGTGCTCGCCGTGGGGGTCCTCAACCTCATGAAGGTGCCGGCCATCGCCGGCATGGAGGACTTCGAGGGTCGCTCGTTCCACTCGGCGCGGTGGGACTACGACTACACCGGTGGCGGTCCGGGGCAGCCCCTCACCAACCTGGGCGACAAGGTCGTCGGCCTGGTCGGCACCGGTGCCACCGGCATCCAGTGCCTGCCCCCGTTGGCGGCCGCTGCCAAACATGTCTACGTGTTCCAGCGGACACCCTCCGCGATCGGTGAGCGCGGCAACCGCGCGACCCCACCCGAGTTCGTCCAAGGACTGGAACCGGGTTGGCAGCAGGACCGGATGGACAACTTTCAGGCCATCATGCTGGGCAAGCGGGCCGAGGTGGACCTCACCGACGACGGCTGGACGCATCACTACGCCGCGGTCCAGCACCCCCCGCGACAGCCGGACATGAGCATCGAGGACTACCTCGCCAGTGCCGAAGCAGTCGACTTCGACATCATGGAGCAGCACCGTCGACGGGTCGACCAGCTGGTGAGCGACGACATCGCCGCAGCCGTGCTCAAGCCCTACTACCGCTACCTGTGCAAGCGGCCCTGCTTCCACGACGAGTACCTGTCGGCCTACAACCACACGAACGTCACCCTCATCGAGTGCCCCGCCGGGATCGAACGGCTCAACGAACAGGGGCTCGTCGTTGACGGTCAGCAGTACGACGTGGACTGCCTCATCTACGGCACCGGCTTCGAGGCCGAGCTGACCCCGCTCTACCGCCGGGCTGGCCACGACATCGTCGGCCGAGGCGGGATCAGCCTGGCCGGAAAGTGGCAGGACGGCGCGTCGAGCCTGTTCGGGATGATGACCCGTGGGTTCCCCAACCTGTTCGTGATGCCGGCCCCCGGCCAGCAGGCCGTGGTCACGGTCAACTACACCCAGCTGGCCGTCCTCGGCGCCGAGTTCATCGGTGGTGCGGTGGCCATCCTCGAGGAGAAGGGGGTGGGGACCTTCGACGTCAGCGCCGATGCCGAGGAGGCCTGGTGCCAGAAGATCGTCGACTCGTTCGTGGACGCCAGCGGCGTGATGTCGGCGTGCACGCCGTCGCGCATCAACATGGAGGGCCATCCCGAGCAGATGAACCCACGGAACGGCAACTACGGCCGTGGCTTCGGTGACTACTTCCGCTACCGGCAGGTCCTGCAGGACTGGCTGGAGGGTGGCGACTGCGACGGTCTGGAGCTCGATGTGGCCGCCGCCCAGTCGGGCGAGCCGCAGGACCGGTGACTGAGGCCATGGGCAGCGAACGCCAGCGGGTTGCCATCGTCACCGGTGGCGGAGCCGGCATCGGTGCCGCCATCGCCGAGGAGCTCGGACGGTCCGGCACCTTCGTGATCACCATGGACCCGCTGGTGTCGGTGGACGGTGCCGAGCAGCTGCCCAGCCCGGACGAGACCACGGCCGGGCGGATCGTCGCAGCCGGCGGATCGGCCCGGTCCTCGGCCACCTCCGTGACCGACCGGGAAGCCGTCGAGCGGCTCTTCACCGAGGTTGCCGAGGAGCTCGGCGGCCTGGATGCCGTCGTCAACGTCGCCGGCATCACCCGGCCGACCAGCTTCACCCGCGGCACTGAGCAGGATTGGCTTGGTGTGCTCGGCGTGCACCTCGACGGGTACCGCAACGTCTTGGACGCAGCGTTGCCCATCATGGCGGCGGCCGGCCGGGGGCACATCCTCGGGGTCACCTCCGGTTCGGGCTGGCGGGCGGCCGACACCGGTGCCTACGGGTGCGCCAAGCGGGCGGTGGCGTCGCTCACCTGGCAGATCGGACGTCACGCCCCGCCCGGCGTCGTCGTCAACGCCATCTCACCCATCGCCATGACCCGCATGGTGACCGCCGCGCTCGGTCGTGGTCCGAAGCCGCCGAAGACCTCGACCCCGCCGAGGCCTGACGAAGCGCCCTCGTCGGCCACCGGAGGGCTCTCGCTCGGCTCGATGCCGGCGCCGGACCAGCTCGGTCCGTTCGCCGCGCATCTGGTCGACGCAGGCTTCTCGGCGTGTCGGGGCCAGGTGCTCTTCACCGCCGGGTCCGAGGTGGCGGTGATCGGAGAACCGCGGCTGATCGAACGGTTCGGCACCGACGAGGTCGGTGCCGTGGCGGAGGCGCTGGAGGTCATCGGCCCGGTGGCGCTGGTCCCGGCCGAGGCCTCCCAGCGGAGCCGGGGCGGCAGCAACCCCCGCTTCGGTGCCGTCTTCGAGGCCGACGCGGCCACGCCCGTGCCCGCCCCGCTCGTGGGTTCCTGCGTGGTCGTGGCCGACGCGTCCGGTGTGGCCGATGCGGTGATCGCGGCCCTCGAGACCCGGGGCGTGGCGTGCCAGCGAACTCCGGTCGAGGCCGGGGCCGACCTCGAGGGGGCCGCAGCCGCGCTGGGGTCGCTGGAGCCCGACTTCCCGGTGGATGCCGTCGTCCTGGCCCGGTCCGGGGCGGCGTCGCCCGGTGAGGCGGCGAGCCACTGGGAGCGCATCCTCCATGAACACGCCGAGATCGTCGCCGACATCCGCGGCGACGCCGTCTGGGCCAGAGCGGTGGCCGACCACTCGGCCCGCACCGGCCACTCGGTCCGACTGGTCACCCTGACCAATGCATCGGGCCCAGGCGGGCGGACCCGAGCGCAGGCTTCGGCCCAGCTGGCTCGAGCAGCACGGCCGGCGACCAAGGATCAGGTCCTCGCCTTCTCAGTGAGCATCGAGACATCGGGTCCTGGCGACGACGCGATCGTGGGCGAGCTGGCCGCCCACCTGCTCTGCAGCCCGGAAGCCCCCGGTCTGTCGGGGGCCGAGCTGGTGGTCGGTACCGGCTCGATCGGGCTGCGCAGCCACCCCTACGTCCACACCGGCCTGACGATCGGGAACGGGGCGGTACCGGCGTGGCTCGACGGCACGCTCGCCGCGATCGTCGGTCAGGATGGGCCACGATGACGCCCCGTCCGCCTCGGATCGTCGATGCCCACGTCCACCTGTGGGATCCGGCCCGCACCGACTGGTACCCCTACCTCTCGGGTGGCCAGGATGTCGGGATCGGCGACGTCGCCGGGATGGCCCGGCGCTTCGACGTGGCCACCTACCTGAGCGAGTCGCAGGGATGGAACGTCGAGAAGCTGGTGAACGTGGCCGCCGCCACCGGCCCGCACTCGATCGACGAGACGATCGACCTCGGCCAGCGGGGCGAGACCGACGGGCACCCCGACGCCGTCATCGGCGGCATCACACCGACCGACAGCGTCGCCGAGGCGATCGCCCAGCTCGACCGGCAGATGCAGGCCCCCCGGTTCCGTGGCGTGCGGCCGATGGGCATCTTCGACGGCCCACTGCCGTCGGTCGAGATCCTCCGAGCCCTTCAAGAGCGCGACCTCGTGTTCGAGCTGATGGCCCACCCCGATCAGTCGGAGACGGCCGCCCGTGGCCTGGCCGGCCTGGACGATCTGGTGGTCGTGGTCGAGCATGCCGGCTGGCCACGATCGTCGACGCCCGAGGAGTGGGCGCTGTGGAGCGCCGGCATCGATGCGTTGGCCGGGCTGGGGGAGCACGTCCACTGCAAGCTGTCGGGGTTGGCGATGCCGCTCGGGTCGATGCAGGTCGCCGATCTCGGACCGTGGATCGACCACGCCATCGGGGCCTTCGGCGTGGAACGGTGCATGTTCGCCAGCAACTTCCCGGTCGACGGCATGCACGGCACCCTCGGCGAGCTCTGGACCACCTACTCCGAGATCACCGCGACGCTCGACGACGTCGCGCGGGACCACCTCTTCGCCGCCACCGCCGAACGGGTGTACGCGATCTGATCGGCGAGTTCGGGCCAGGCGGATGGAGCGTCACGGGACGAGCAGCGTGCTCGCCGGCCGCAGCAACGCGAGCTTGCGGTCGAACGTCGCGATCTGCGCCCCTCGGCGAGCAGCAGATGCGGCCAGGTACGCATCGGTCACCTGGCGATGCCCGACCACCCCGGTCAGGACGCCGCCGTCATAGGGCGTGTCGTCCGGCCAGAACTCGTGCCGCGAGCTGACGTCGATCAGCTTCAAGGCCTCGATGGCGTGTTCGGTGTCGGCAACCCGTACCAAGTAGCGAGCCAGCGATCCCTGCGTCACCGGACAGGTTGCGAAGCGTCGGACGGCGCCGAGCCAGTCCCGCGCCCGCCGGTGGTGTTCGTGGTCGATCACGCTGGCTGCGATCAACACGTTGGCGTCGAGCAGGATCGCTTCAGAGCGCGCGGTCGTAGGTGACGTGGTGGTCATCCGACTTCAGCCCTGCTCACGGGGGGCTGAGCGGGCACGTTGGAGATGCGTCGCCATCGTCGCCGCGGTGTCGGCCCTGCGCCCGCCCAGCGGCTCGGCCTCTCAGTCGTCGAGGACATCGGCAACGTCGTCGGCGGTCACCGAGTGCCCGAGCCGGACGACACCGAGCCCGGTCAGCGGGTCTTGCTCGATCGGCGGCACCGGACGAAGCGACTTGCGGAGCGCGTCGTTGACGACCGCACTCACCGAGATGCGGGCCCGACGAGCCTCGGCGTGAGCTTCCGCATGGAGATCAGGCTCGATGTCGACGGTGGTTCGCATCAGTGTGCATCATAGCGCGTCACTGTCCCGGGAACGGGGGTCGGACACCGCGTGCTCCCTCGTCCACCGTCGTTGGGTACAGCCGGACCGACTAGATTTCTGACGTTCGCGTCAGCTTCGTCGATCTCTTGAGGAGCCATGAGCCCGCACCCCGCATCGACGGACGAGATCCAGGTGAGCGCCCACGGGGCGGTCCGCCTGGTCACCATCAACCGGCCCGATGTGCTCAATGCCGTCAACGAGACCCTGCACACCGCCATGGTCGGCCTGTGGGCGGACCTGGCTGAGGATCCCGAAGCCGCCGTGGTGGTGCTCACCGGGGCCGGTCGGGCCTTCTGTGCGGGTGGTGACATCGACTACATCCGCCGCTTCCCCGACGACGCCGAGCTTCGACAGCGCACGATGGAAGAGGCCCAGGCCATCCTGTGGGCGATGATCCGGTTCCCGCTCCCGGTCATCGCGGCGGTGAACGGTCCGGCGGTCGGGCTGGGGATGAGCCTGGCCCTGGCCTCGGACATCGTCCTGGCGTCGGACCGGGCCTCCTTCGCTGACCCCCACGTGGCGGTGGGTCTGGTGTGCGGCGACGGGGGAGCGGCTCTGCTCCCGCTGGTGGCACCGCTGCTCCGGGCCAAGGAGCTCCTCTTCACCGGTGACCGGGTGCGCGCCGAGGCCGCGGTCGAGCTGGGGATCGCCAACCGGGTGGTGGCCCACGACGAGCTGCTCGACGAAGCCATGGCGCTGGCCGCGCGGATCGCGGCACAGCCACCGTTCGCGCTGCGCGAGACCAAGCGGGCGGTTCAGCTGGGCATCGAACGCTCGGTCGGGGGCGTGGTGGAGGCGGCGGCGAAGGCCGAGCGCGAGTCCATGGCGACGCCTGAGCACCGGGCCCGGATCGAGGCCATGGATCAGGGGCATCGGTGATCACCTCCTGACCCTGGTCGCCGGCGAGACGGGTGGGCCGGGCGACCGCTGAACATGACGGGAGTGTTAGTTTCGGGGCCATGACCTCGTTCCCCGCCATCGTCGCCACCGAGCCGGGCCCGGCCCGGCTCCAGGAGCTCACCGACGACGACCTCGGCGAAGGTGACGTCACCGTCGGTGTCGCCTACTCGTCGCTGAACTACAAGGACGGCCTGGCGGTGACGGGCAAGGGCAAGATCATGCGCTCGCACCCCATGGTCGCCGGGATCGACCTGGCCGGCGTGGTCGAGGCCTCGGACTCGCCGGACTGGAAGGTGGGCGACGAGGTGCTCGTGACCGGCTGGGGGCTCTCGGAGAGCCACTCCGGCGGATACACCCAGCGTCAACGGGTCCGGTCGGAATGGCTGACGGCCCGGCCCGACGGGCTCACCCTCCAGCAGACCATGGCGGTCGGGACCGCAGGGCTCACCGCCATGCTGTGCGTGCTGGCGATCGAAGGCGCCGGTGGGGTGCCAGGCGACGGTGGCGAGGTCGTCGTCACCGGTGCCGGTGGGGGCGTGGGGAGCGTGGCGGTCGCGGTCTTGGCCACGCTCGGCCACGACGTGGCGGCATCGACCGGTCGAGCAGAGACCCACGACCACCTCCGGACGCTCGGTGCGTCGTCGATCGTGGACCGGGGCGAGCTGGCCGAGGCCGGCCGCCCGTTGGGCAAGGAGCGGTGGATCGGTGGCGTGGACACCGTCGGGAGCCAGACCCTGGCCACGGTGCTCTCACAGACGCGCTACCGCGGCGCCGTCGCGGCCTGCGGTCTCGTCGGGGGCAACGACCTGCCCACCACCGTGCTGCCGTTCATCCTGCGCAACGTCGCCCTCCTGGGAGTCGACTCGGTGTCGTGCCCGGCACCGGTGCGCGCCGAGGCCTGGCGCCGCCTCGGCACCGACCTGTCCACCGACCTCCTGGATTCCATGACGACGGTCGAGCCCATGACCTCCGTGCCGGAGCTGGCCGAGCGGATCCTGGCCGGTCAGACCCGTGGGCGTGTGGTGATCGACACCTCGGCCTAACGGTCGAGCCCCACCGACCACATCAGCCCATCTCCGTCAACGAACCGAGCAAGGAACGAACCCCATGACCAAGCCCGTGGTCCTCGCCGCCTGCCGGACCGCCATCGGGAGTGCGTTCCTCACGTCGGCGCGACGTTCGGCAAGGTGGTCATCGACATCGGCGTCGCCTGAACATCGGCGCCACCGGCCACCGTGGCCAGACCTCGTTCGGCATGGCTGCCGGGATGCGGGTGCCGGGGATCAGGTACGGGCTGCGACCAGCTCCACGATCTGGCCGTCGGGGTCACGGACCAGCACGGCCACCTGGACGTCGGTGTCGGTCAGGATCTCGCCGCCGTGCTCGGCCAGGCGCTGCGCCGTGGCGGCGACGTCGCCCACGCTGACCGAGAGGTGGGTCAGGCCCGGCTCGGTCACCGTACGCTCACCGTGTGTCGGGTCGGCCGGTCGGTCGAAGTGCAGGAGCTCGAGGACGAAGTCCCCCAGGCCGAGGTAGACCGCCGTCAGCCCGACCGGTCGAGCGATGCGGAGCAGCTTGCCGGTGACGCCGTCGGGCGGGGACAGCTCCCGGAGCCGAGTGAACCCCAGGCCGTCGACGTAGAAGCGCTCGGCACGCTGGAGGTTGGCGACGCAGAGACCGACGTGGGTGGCGACGGGGCCGGTCATCGGGCCCTGTGCTCCTCGTCGACACGATCCATAGGTGCCATCCTCGTTGGGTGGGGTCCTGTCCGGCCGGGCGCCGGCGCATGGAGTATGACACGGCTGTTAGATTGCGGAGGCACGGCTGCTGCGTGGAGCCCCGAGGAGGAACCAATGAGCCAGGAACTGAAGGTTGGTGCCCGCTTGAAGAGTGCCGCGTGCACCACCGAGGTGGTCGTCGTCAAGGCGCCGACCGGCGCGGTCGACCTGCGCTGCGGCGGCGCCGCCATGGCCGGGGACGCCGTTGCCGGTCGCGAGCCGCTGGATGCGGAGCAGGCCGTGGGGACCGTCCTGGGCAAGCGCTACACCGACAACGAGTCAGGCGTCGAGCTCCTGGCCGTGAAGGCCGGCGACGGCTCGCTGAGCATCGACGGCCGCCTGCTGACGCTCAAGGGCGTCAAGCCGCTACCGGCGTCGGACTGATGGTTTCGTTCGACGACCGGAGGTTGCCGAACGAGGCGCCGGAGGCACTTCAGTGAACCTCGCACTCGTCCTGGAGATGGTGGCGTCGGGTCTCGGCGACCAGACCGCGGTCGTCACCGCTGATCGCCAGATCAGCTACGCCGAGCTCCAGGAGCTGGCGGGTCGTGCTGCGGACCTGTTCGAGGCCGACGGCGCCAGCGCGGTGTTCTACCTCGGCACGAGCCACGTGGCGTTCCCGGTCTCGCTCTTCGGCGCGGCGACGGCCGGCATCCCCTTCGTCCCGCTGAACTACCGGCTGGGCGCCAAGCAGCTCGACCACATGGTGGCGTCGCACCCCGGGGCGGTCATGGTGGCCGACCGGCCCCCGGCCGACGCCTGGTCGTCCTCACTGGTCCGGTGCTACGAGCGCCACGACCTGCTCGCCCTGCTCGACGAACAAGGCCGAGCCTCGCGGCAGGCTCCGGCCTCGGACGACATCGAGCGACCAGCCGTGCTCCTCTACACCAGCGGCACGACCGCGGCACCCAAGGCGGCGATCCTGCGCCATCGCCACCTCGCCTCCTACCTCATGGGCACCGTCGAGTTCGCCGGGGCCGAACCCGAGGAAGCGGCGTTGGTGACGGTGCCGCCCTACCACGTCGCCGGCCTGGCCAACCTGCTCTCCAACCTCTACGCCGGTCGCCGGATCGTGTACCTGGAGAGCTTCGACGCCGCCCTGTGGCTCGACACCGTGCGTGCCGAATCGGTCACCAACGCTATGGTGGTCCCTGCGATGCTGGCCCGCATCGTCGAGGAGGTGGGCGACGGCGCCGTGGCCGACTTGCCCACCCTGCGCTCGCTCTCCTACGGCGGGGCCCGGATGCCGGCATCGGTGCTGGAGCGGGCCTTCGAGATGTTGCCCGACGTCGGTCTGGTCAACGCCTACGGTCTGACCGAGACCAGCTCCACCATCGCCCTGCTGGGGCCGGACGACCACCGGGAGGCCTTCGGGTCCGAGGACCCGGCGGTCCGGGCCCGCCTCGGATCGGTCGGACGACCGCTTCCGGGCATCGAGGTGGAGATCCGCGACGAGGTGGGCAGCGTGCTCCCGGCCGGAGGGGTGGGTCTCATGTTCGTGCGCGGCGAACAGGTGGCGGGCGAGTACGCGGGGAGCAGCGTGCTGGACGACGCCGGGTGGTTCCCCACCCGGGACCGGGGGCACGTCGACGACGCCGGGTTCCTGTTCATCGAGGGTCGGGCCGACGACACCATCATCCGCGGCGGGGAGAACATCGCTCCGGCCGAGATCGAGGACGAGATCCATGCCCACCCCGACGTGGAGGACGTGGCGGTGGTCGGTGTGCCCGACGACGAGTGGGGACAAAGTCTGTTGGCCGTGGTAGTCAGACGGCCGGCTGCCACGGTCGACGAGGACGAGCTCCGGACCTTCGTGCGTGACCGTCTGCGGTCATCCAAGACGCCTGACGAGGTTCGCTTCCGCGACGAGCTTCCCCGTACCGACACGGGCAAGCTCCTCCGACGCGAGCTGGTGGCTGAGGCGGTCGACCGACCGCACTGACGGGCTGCCGGGCTACCTGACGCGAGTGTTAGCTTTCCCCCTACCCGGGTGTCACAGGGCGCCCCCGACGGAGGCCAGTGTGGAAGTCACCCTCACCGACGACCAGCAGTTCTTTCGCGAGACCACGGACCGCTTCCTGGCCTCGAAGAGTGACATCGCCGAGGTCCGTCGCCTCGTCGGGACCGTCGACGGGTTCGATCGCGGCTACTGGAGCCAGGGGGCCGAGCTGGGGTGGACCTCGCTGCTCGTGCCCGAAGCCCACGGGGGCGGCAGCATCAGCGGCGACGGCGTGGTGGACCTGACGGTCGTGGCCGACGCGTTCGGCCGTCGGGTGGCCCCCGGGCCCCTGATCCCGACCAACGTCGTGGCCGGTGCCCTTGCGGCTGCTGGCGACGAAGCTCATGCCGACCTCCTCGGCCGGATCCTCTCCGGCGACGCCGTGACCGCCTGGTGCGGCGCCGCCCATGCCCTGGGCACAGGGCTGGCGACGGCGACCAGGGCCGGAGACGGCTACACGCTGTCGGGGTCGTCGACCCCGGTGGAGGCGGCGGCGCAGGCCGACACCCTGCTGGTGACGGCGCGGTCCGACAGAGACCTGGTCCAGTTCGTTGTCCCCGTCGACAGCAAGGGCGTGACCGTCACGCCACTGACGGGCCTCGATCCCGTTCGTCGCTTCGCCCGTGTCGATCTCGAGGACGCCTCGATCCCGGCAGGTGCCCGTCTCGGCACCGCCGGGACCGTGGCAGAGGACGTCGAGCGACAGCTCCAGCACGCGCTGGTGATGCAGGCGGCCATGCTGGTGGGCGCCGCCGAGCGGACCTTCGAGCTCACCGTCGAGTGGGCGTTCGACCGCTACTCGTTCGGTCGCCCGCTCGCTTCCTACCAGGAGCTCAAGCACCGCTTCGCCGACATGAAGATGTGGCTCGAGGCGAGCCACGCCCTGGCCGCCGCGCTGGCCCGTGAGGTGCAGGCGGGCGCACCGGGCGCGGCCGAGACGGCGAGCGCCACCAAGGCCTACCTGGGTACGCACCTGGCGGAGCTGATGCAGGACTGCGTGCAGATGCACGGGGGCATCGGCCTCACGACCGACCACGACCTGCACCTCTACCTGCGGCGGGTCACGGCCGATCGCTCGCTGTTCGGGACGCCGGCCCAGCACCGCCAGCGTCTGGCCGCCATCGCCATCGCCGCCAGCCCGGCCCGGGGGAGCGCAGCATGACCGCCACCACCCAGAACGTCGTCCAGGAAGGGGCCGATGCCGTGACCGAGACCGAGTCGGTCGAGTCGTTCGTCGAACGGGCCCGGACCTGGCTCCCCGACAACCTGCCGCACCGCGACCCCGGTCGCGGCTTGCTGGGTTTCGGGTCCGACGAGGAGGAGCTGGCCGCGGTGGAGCGGATGCGTGGCATCCAGCGGACCCTCTTCGACGGCGGCTTCGCCGGGATCTGCTTCCCGGTCGAGTACGGCGGCCTCGGCCTCACGCCGGCCCACCAGCGGGCCTTCGACGAGGTGTGTGCACCGTACGAGATGCCGGTGCTGATCAACGTCCCGACGTTCGTCCCGTGTGGCGCCGTGCTGCTCGAGTTCGGCACCGAAGCCCAGAAGCAGGAGCACATCCCCGCCATGCTCAAGGGCGAGGAGCTGTGGATGCAGTTCCTGTCCGAGCCGAGCGGTGGCTCCGACGTGGCCGGCGCCCTGACCACCGCCGTGCGAGACGGCGACGAGTGGGTGGTCAACGGTTCGAAGGTGTGGACCACCGGCGCCTGGTGGTCCGACTACGGCCTCTGCCTCCTGCGCACCAACTGGGACGTGCCCAAGCACAAGGGCCTCTCGGTGTTCATCATGGAGATCCGCCAGGCCGACATCGAGGTCCAGCGCATCGAGATGATCAACGGCTCCCGAGAGTTCTGCCAGGAGTTCATGACCGACCTGCGCATCCCCGACGACGCCCGGGTGGGCGAGGTTGACGACGGCTGGACCATCGGTCGCCGGTGGATGTTTCACGAACGCAACGCCATGGGCGGCGGGTCGCCCTACACCAGCGGCCCGCGGCCGAGCCACGCCGACGACCCTTCGGGTCGTGATCCACTGATCGACCTCGCGGCCCGGAGCGGCCAGCTCGACGACCCGGTCGCGCGTGACCTGATCGGTGAGGTGCGGGCGTTGCGTCGGGCCGGCGCCGAGCTCAGTACCCGGATCGGTGAGGGCATGTCGAGCGGGACCATCCCCGACACCTCGGCCGCGATCGCCCGGCTGATGAGCGCCATGGTCAACGAGCGCTCGATCACCGTCGGTCTCGAGCTGGCGGGCTCGGCCGCGACCGCGTGGGCCGAGGACGATCCCGCCGAAGGCTTCGGGACGAACTACCTGATGCGCCAGTCCAACAGCATCGCCGGCGGCACCACCGAGATGGCCCGCAACAACATCAGCGAGCGGGTCCTGGGCATGCCCCGGGAACGAACGCTCGACAAGGACGTGGCGTTCCGCGACGTGCCCAAGGGCCCACCGAACCGTTGACCGGCTGCGGGCCCTCGCTCGCGCCGCTCACGTGGGTTCCTCGACGGAGGTCGAGAGCTGTCCCGCCCGACGGGCGGGACAGCCGCACTCAGGCCTTGGCGTGATCCTTGACGCCCATGAGGCGGGCGAGGTTGCCGCCCATGATCTTGGCCTGGTCCTCGACGGAGAACTCGGTCAGCTCGTCCACGAAGGTGATCGGGTCGGCCATGCCCTCGGGGTGCGGGTAGTCAGAGCCGAAAACCACGTTGTCGATGCCGATGAGGTTGGCCAGGCCGCGCGGGTCGTCCTCGTGGAAGGGGTGCACGAAGATGCAGCGCTTGAACACCTCGACGGGGTTCTCGGAGAACGATGCCGGCGTCATCTTGTAGGCTTGCTGCATGGACTTGATCAGTCCTGGCACCCAGCTGGAACCGTTCTCGACGGGCGCGATCTTGATGTCGGGGAAGCGCGACAGCATGCCGTGGCCGATGGCCGAGGCGATGGTGTCGGTGATCGCCCGGTAGCTCCCGCCGGAGATGGCGGCGAATCCTGACGGACCGGCGAAGGGCTGGAACTCACCGCCCCGCACCCCTTCCCACTCGTTGGTGTAGCGCTGGTAGCCGCTGTCGCTGGCGTGCATGCCGACCAGGATGCCGGCCTCCTGCACCCGCTCCCAGAAGGGGTCGAACTCGGGTAGGGCGAAGGATCGGAGGCCGCGGTAGCCAGGGACCGGCGCCGGGCGGACCAGGATGACCCGCGCGCCTCGCTCCAGGACCCACTCAAGCTCGGCGATGGCCTTGTCGACCAGGGGCAGGGTGATGACCGGCGTGGCGAAGATGCGGTCCTCGTAGTTGAACGACCACGTCTCGTGCATCCATCGGTTGAGGGCGGAGACCACGGCGTGGATGGCGTCGGGGTCGTCGCTGAGGCGTTCCTCGACCAGGCTGGCCAGGGTCGGCCACATGAGCGCCCGGTCGATGCCGAGCTCGTCCATGAGCTCGAGCCGGGGGGCTGGTTCGCGGTAGGCGGCGGGCGACTCGATGGCCTTCCCCATGATCTCGCGCCGGGACTTGCCGTCGGGGTTGCCGACGCGGAAGTACTCCTCCTGCGCGCCCGGTGCGGCCACCTTGTCGAACGTCGGGTTCGGGATGTAGTTGCTGATCTGGCCGCGGACGGTGATCTTGGTCCGGCCCTTGATCTCGACGTAGTCGATCACGCCTTCGTACTGCGGAGCGATGTGCTTGGTCAGTGCGTCGGTGGTCTCGTACATGTGGTTGTCGACGTCGAAGACCGGGAAGTCGAGCTGGCGTGACGGCATGGCGACAGTCCTTCGGACAGGGAACGAGCTAGGTAGCGAAGCCGACTCTAGGTGACACGACTGTTAGACGACAACCGTCAGCTCCTCAGGCGCCGAAGATGCCGCGACGGAGGATGCAGTCGGCGGCGGCGACGGCCTGTCCCTCGTTGAGGTAGCCGAGGACGAGCACGTTGTAGGGCACGTGCTCGAGCACGGCGAGCAGCGCCACCGCATCGACCGTGGTGTCGCCGAACCCTCGGGTGTGGACGACCCGCTCCAGGCGGTCGAAGAAGACCATCGCCAGATCGAGCGACATGGCCGTCATGGCCGACTCTTCGACACCGATCTCCTGCCAGGCGCTGAGGATCCCGCCGTTGGAGCGGTAGGTGGCGAACCAGTCGGCCAGCCACGGCCGTACGGCGTCGGCATCGGAGGGGAAGGCATCGACCAGCGTCGCCATGGCCTCGCCGGCCTGGAGGGCGAGGACCTGGAAGAGGGCGTCCTTGTTCTCGAAGTAGCGGTAGAAGCTGCCGTGGGAGCACCCGGCCTCGGCCACGATGTCGTCGACCCTGGCGTCGTGGAACCCTCGACGGGGCAGTACCTGGCCGCCGGCATCGAGGAGGTCCTGGCGGGTCTGGCGGCCGCGTGGCCGCAGGCCCTGCCCGTCGGTGGACTGCGTCACCTCAGGCCACGACGGCACCGTGTGGCTGGGCGGGTCGGCCAGCGGTCCGAGGTTGACCTCGGCGTCGGCGCCGAAGAGCACGCGGTGCACCGTCGAGGCCAGGGCGGCGGTGAACTGAGGTCGGGGGACGGGAACCAGGTCGAGGAGCCAGTAGTGGATGCTGCGGAGGATCATGGCGACGGTGGCATCGCCCAGGGAGTCGAGGTCGGCGTCGATCGGTGTCACGCCGGGTCTCGTGGGTGCGGTCTTCAGGGCGCGCACGAGGTGTGGGGTGATGGTGCGGGGGAGCGCCTGATGCGGTTCCTTGTCGCGGAACGCGGCCTGGAAGGAGATGAAGACCGGCCGGTGCGCGGCGTAGACGTCGACCAGCTGATCGAGCCACCGCTCGAGCACCTCGAGACCGGCGGCGTCGGGCTCGATGACGCCGAGCTGGTCCACCAGGCGAGCGAGGTCGCGTGCGAGGTGGCCGGCCAGGCGCCAGAAGACGTCATCCTTGCTGGAGAAGTACTGGTAGAACGCGGGGCGAGAGCAGCCGGCGGCGGAGCTGATCAGCTCCACGTTGGTGTCGTGGAAGCCCTGGTCGGCGAAGACGCCGAGCGCAGCGGCCAGGATCGACCGCTGGGTCGATGCGCCGCGCGCCCCGACCTCGGGGTTGTCTCCGAAGGGCTGGCGCCGGAGGACCTCTGGGCCATCCATCACCGCGCCACGGTACCGGTGACGCCGCGTCGGTTCGGGTTTGGTCCGGTTGCGTCCGTCACCATGGGCGCTAATCTAACATTGCCGTCATCTACACGTGCAGGGGAACCCGATGAACACTGATGACCTCATCCTGGTGAGCGTGGACGACCACGTGGTCGAGCCACCGGACGTCTTCGAGGGTCGCCTCTCCGCCCGGGCCGCCGAGCGGGCGCCGCACGTCGTGCACAACGACCAGGGCCGCGACATCTGGATGTTCGAGGGTTCAGCCCTGCCCAACGTCGGCCTCAACGCCGTCGCCGGCCGCGACCCGCTCGAGTACGGCGTCGACGCGCTGGCGTTCGAGGAGATGCGCCCTGGCTGCTACGACATCGATGCCCGCGTCGACGACATGAACGTCAACGGCGTCCTCGGATCGCTCAACTTCCCGAGCCTCGCCGGCTTCTGCGGCCAGCTCTTCTCCACCTGCGGGGACAAGGACGTCGCCATCGAGCTCCTGCGGGCCTACAACGACTGGCACGTCGACTCCTGGTGCGGCGCCCATCCGGGCCGCATGATCCCGCTGGCGGTACCGCCAATCTGGGACGTCGAGCTCATGGCCGCCGAGGTGCGGCGCATGGCGGAGAAGGGATGCCACGCCGTGACCTTCTCGGAGAACCCCGAGAAGCTTGGCCACCCCAGCTGGCACTCGGACCACTGGGATCCGTTCCTCGCCGCCTGTGCAGAGGTGGGCACGGTCATCTGTCTGCACATCGGTTCGTCCAGCCAGACCGTGATCACCGCCATGGACGCACCGATCGACACCATGATCACCCTGCAGCCCATGAACATCGTCCAGTGCGCGGCCGACCTGGTGTGGTCGCCCATCTTCCGGAAGTTCCCCGACCTGAGGGTTGCTCTGTCCGAGGGCGGCATCGGTTGGGTGCCGTACTTCCTGGAGCGGATCGATTACGTGTACCAGAACCACCACCAGTGGACGAACCAGGACTTCGGCGATCGGCTCCCGAGCCAGGTGTTCAACGAGCACGTCCTCACCTGCTTCATCGACGACGCCGTCGGGATGGAGGTCCGGCACCACCTCAACCCCGACCACATCCACTGGGAGTGCGACTACCCCCACTCCGATTCGACGTGGCCCAGCTCACCAGAGGCGGCCATGAAGTACCTCGACGGCCTGCCCGATGAGGACATCGACCGGATCACGCACCTGAACGCCATGGAGAACTTCTCCTACGACCCGTTCGCGCACATCCCTCGCGACCAGGCCACGGTCGGCGCGCTGCGGGCCCAGGCCACCGGTGTGGACACGACCCCGGTGAGCCACGGCACCGGCAAGTTCCAGGACGACGGGATCGTCACTGCGATGACCCTGGCCGAACGCATCGCCCAGGCCTAGGACCGACCAGGTCGAGGTCCCCGGCGATGGCGACGGCCCGTGCTCCCTCGCGGGTGAGGCCGCGGACGAGTCATCGAGCCGCCCAGGATCGACATCGGTCACCACCAGCGTGTCGCCACGAGCCGCGAGGCGCCGTGCGCACAGCTCGCCCATGCCGCCGGCTGCGCCGGTCACGATGCTCACTTCGGCTCGGTCCATGTCCCTCTCCCCTGTGGTCGGTCCAGACCGCTCGGCTGGGTCAGCCCATGGCTCGGATCATGTTGTCCTGGGTGAACCCGGCGACGAGGCGTCCGTCGGTGTCGAAGACCTCGGCCACCCCGTGGGATCGACCGCGCCCGGCGTAGGTGCTGCGCTGGTCGAGCAGGAGCCAGCCGGCCGCCGCGAACGGTTCGTGGAAGGTCAGGGTCTGGGTCAGCACCGTGGTGGCGACGCTCACGTGGGCCATCGACTGGCCGACGCCGGCGTGGGGGCGCATCGCGGTGGCGATGAGGAACCCGTCGCTGGCGTAGGCCAACAGCGCCTGGGCCACGGCGAGATTCTCGGGCGCGCCGGGGAACCGGCTCCAGACCTGGAGGTGGGCGGGTCCGGTGAGGTCGGGATCCATGATGTCGACCTCGTCGACGATGCGCATGTCCCACAAGTCCGGGGTCCCCTCGCGACGGGACCCCGTCTCGGGACCGGCGATCGTGGGGGCCTCGTCGGCGTGGCGGATGCGATCGGCGTCGGGCGCATGGAGGAGTGCGATCGAGCGGGTGCACACCCCCCTGCTCTGGCTCGTGGTGACGGTGAGGCTGGCCATGGATCTGCCCGCCCCCATGACCTCGACGTCGATCAGCAGCGGCTCGTCGAAGTTGCCGCCGCGGGCGAACACCGTGTGCAGCGACAGGAGCTCCTTGTCGGGCACGGTTCGGGTTGCGGCGATGACGGTCTGGGCCAGGAGCTGTCCCCCGAAGACCACACCGTGCACCTCATCGAGGTGGGTGGCGCGAAACCGACCCTCGCCGAGCGGCTCGAGATCGAGGACGGCCAGCAGGCCGGCCAGGTCTGTCACCGAGCGCCGGCGGGAGCCGACAGGTCCATCGGGAAGTCCTCGATGGTCCGGATGCCTCCGGTGTAGACGAGCTGGACGCCGTCCGCGACCGAGTAGTCGGGGAGGTGGCGGTGCCACTCCCGCACCGCCACGCGCAGCTCGAGGCGGGCCAGGTGTGATCCGAGGCAGCGGTGGACCCCGCCCCCGAAGGCGATGTGGCGGTTCGCGGGGCGGTCGAAGCGGACCACGTCGGCATCCTCGAGCTCGGCCTCGTCAGTGTCGGCCGAACCGAGCATGGCGACGACCTGATCGCCCTTGGCGACCGGGCACCCAGCGATCTCGCCGTCGGCGACGGCGGAGCGGACGATGCCCATCACCGGGGTCTCCCACCGGAGCAGCTCCTCGACCGCGGCGGGGATCACCGACGGGTCCTCGCAGATCTGACGGCGTTGCTCGGGGCCCTGGCCATCTCCGGGTCCATGCGACTGAACGGATCACCGTCGACCTCCTCGGAGGTCTCGGCGGTGTTCGGTGCGGTGGTCTCGGCCATGGTGCTGGGCTCTTTCGCAGGGTTCGTGGATCGACGGCCCACCGTGAAGGTGGGCGACTAACACTCACGTCAATGATAGGCGCAGGGTGGTAACTTCGTCAGCCGGGCGGCGAGCGCGGCCCGGCTGGGAGCGACACGGACGGCAACACCGAGGGCACCGACTTCACCGCGTCGTGGGACCCCGAAGCGCTCGGTGAGGCCCTCGGCCGGTGGGAGGCCGCCGGCGTGCTCAGCGACGGGGCGATGGCCACGATGCAGCCCGACGACGTCGCCGCCTCGATCTGCCACGTGATCACCTCCCCGGCCCACATCGACGAGATAGCGGTCCTCGACCACGCTTGAGGTACTCGTCACCGCGTTCGCTCACGAACGCCGGTTGGGTCACGACGGTGACCTTGAAGCGGGCGATGGTGGGGATCAGCTCGCCGGGGATCACCGACCCTTGTTCGATGCGGTCGCCGGGAGCCGAGCCGGTGATGTCCCAGGCGACAGGGCCAGGACGAGGCTGGACCGGGTGACTCAGTGGACGGCCACCGGTCTGCGATGTCGGTGCGCCTCGGCGAACCAGGCGACGAGATCGTCGCGCAGGGCGCCACCCCGCTCCTCGGCACCGGAGAGGTGCTCGGGACCGACGGCGATGGACCGATCGGCCGCGTCGGTCGACAGCAGGTGGATGTGGTGGTCGTGCAGGCCGGGCAAGACGGCGCCCCGCCGCCATCGACGACCACGGCGTCGCCGACATCGTCCTCGTCGGAGGCGCCGGTCGGGGTGATCGAGGCGATCGACCCAGCGGCGCAACCCACGTCGACCCGCCGACCTTCGAGCTCGACGTCGCGCAGCATCAGCCGGGTCACGAGGCGGCCCCGAGAGCGCCCAGGACCGCTCGGGTGTCGACGCCGCACGCGGGTGCTCGCCGACCGGCGGGCGGCGCTAGCGGGGCATGGGCGATCGTCCTGGCGAGCACAGGGAGGGTGGGTCCGGCGAGCGATGCGGCGACGGCCGACAGGGCCACGTCGAGCATCCAGCGACGACCCTCGGCCAGGGCCGCAAGGCAGGCGCCGGCGGCGGTCAGCCCGGTACAGGGGTCAGCGACGGCGTCGGCGCAGAACACCGGAGCGCCGGCTTCGTCTCTGCCGACCAACCCACCGGCCACGGCTGCATCGTCCCCGAATCCCACCCTGCCGGGTTCCCCGGCGCGACCGTGGGCGGTGATCGACACCCAGACCCGTGGTCGGGTGGCCGGCTCGGCGAGCATGGCGGTGGCGTCGATGCCGAGCTGCTGCAGGGCGCGTGGGCGAGAGGACTCGATGACCACGTCGGCCTGCCCGATCAGCCGTCGCAACGACGCCACACCGGTCGCATCGTCGAGATCGAGGGCGACGCTGGGCTTCGAGGCGTTGAGCCGGTCGAAGAACCCTGCGGGACCCCCGCGGGCGCCGTCGGGACGAGCGGTGGACTCGACCTTCACGACGGTGGCGCCGGCTTCGCTCAGGAGCGCACCGCAGAGCGGCCCCGCCCACAACGCCGAGAGGTCGACGACCATCAGGTCGGGGCCCGGAGCTCTGGGCGATGGGGTGGTGGAGTACCGGGTCCGCAGGACCGGCTCGCGGGCGGGCGCCGTCGCCAGGCCGGCGACCGCCATGCCGAGGATCGCCGCCCGGTCCTCGGACTCGGCGACGCTTCGGCGCTCGACCACCGCGGCGATCGCATCCCACGGCGCCCCGGCCGTGGGATCGGGGATCGGACCGCCCATCGACGGGAACAGGCGGTCGGCGCCGGGGCCCGCCAACCAGGCGTGGACCAGCTCGATGTCGTCGGGACGGGGGAGCGACACGGCCAACCATCCGTCGGCGGCCCGGAGCAGACGGCCGGCGCCGCTGCAGGTGGCGCGACCGTCCCGTTGGAGCCCGGCCCAGGCGGCGCGCTCGGTCAGCAGCTGCAGCGGGTCGAGGCCGGGGAACGGGCCGGCCAGTCGGTCGAGCCCGTCGACCAAGCCGACCGGTGGACCGAGCGGGTCCCGGCCGCGGTGCCCGGTCAGGAACATGGCACCGCTCGAAGCCCATCGTTCGACCTGAGCTCCCTGTCGGTCCATCGGGCGGTCAGGATCCATGAAGGAGAGCACGGTACGCCCCTACGGTGGCGGCCGTGTTCCACCTCTACCTGCCCCAGATGCGGTTGTCGCACGAGGCCGTGGTCGACCGGGCGCGGGCTGCCGAGTCGGCCGGTTTCGAGGGCATTGCCTTCATGGACCACCTCGCACCGCCCCTGGCTGACGACCAGGACATGTGGGATGCGATCACGGTCGCCGGACAGCGGACCGTCGCCGAGGGCCTGGTCGCCGAGTCGGGTTCCTATTCCACCCTCCAGGCCGGTGCCGGAGGTGACCTCGACGAGCCCAAGGTCAGAGGAAGCGGATGGGGACGTGGGAGTAGCCGGCCACGTTGGTCATCTGGACCCGCGCCAGCCCGTCCTCGATGACCTCGTAGCGGGGGTAGCGCTTGGCCAGCTCCTCGATGGCGATGCGGCTCTCCATGCGGGCCAGCGCCGCGCCGATGCCGCTGGCGGCGCCGGTCACCACCGCGACGGCGTTCGGCCAGTCGAGGACCGATCCGGACCTGGATCCGCGGAGTGCTGTCGCAGGCCGCCGATCCAGAGGTGGCGGCGCCGACCCGGACGATCGCCTGGAACCGCGGGACCCTCGATGCGTGGGCCGGTTGTGTTCGCCGTGCTGAACGACGTGCTCTGGGCCGACCCCGCCCCTCCGTTGTCCGAGCTCGGCTTCGTCGCCGAGGTCCTGCTCGCCAGGGTCGATGTCCCCACCGACTGAATGCCCGTGGCTGTGCCCTCGGATCGAGATCGTCCCAAGGCACTCGCCTTCAGCCATCTCGGCGACGATTGCCCACCTATCGGTTCGCGCGCGCAACACGTTCCGCGACGCGGTCACGCCACCTTCACCGGCTGATGGTGGCGATGGAGGGCCGAGCGACTCGACTGCCCACGCCGTAGCGTAGGTCACATGCGCACCCAGGACTCTCTCTACATCGACGGCCAGTGGGTCCCCTCCACCGGAACCGGCACCATCGAGGTGGTGAACGCCTCCACCGAGGAGGTCATGGGCTCCATCCCCGAGGGCACCCCGGACGACGTCGATCGGGCCGTGGCCGCGGCCCGGTCCGCGTTCGACGGCTGGTCGACAACCGAGCCGTCGGAGCGGGCCAAGGTGCTGCGGGCCATCTGCGACGGCCTCCAGGCCCGGGGCGAGGAGATCGCCGAGGTCATCACCGGTGAGGTTGGCATGCCCCTCGCCCTCTCCCGGAGGATCCAGGCCGGCCTGCCCGTGCTCATCTCCGGCACCTACGCCGACCTCATCGACCAGGTCGAGTGGGAGGTCGAGGTGGGCAACAGCCTGGTGGTGAAGGAGCCCGTCGGCGTCGTGGGCGCCATCACCCCGTGGAACTACCCGCTGCACCAGATCGTGTGCAAGGTCGCTCCCGCCCTCGCCGCAGGGTGCACCGTCGTGCTCAAGCCCAGTGAGGTGGCGCCCCTTAACGCCTTCATCCTGGCCGAGATCATCGACGGCATCGGGCTGCCCGCCGGCGTGTTCAACCTGGTCACCGGCGTGGGTCCGGTGGTGGGCGAGGCCATTGCGGCCCACCCCGACGTCGACATGGTGAGCTTCACCGGCTCCACTCGGGCCGGCACACGGGTGGCGGAGCTGGCCGCGGGCACGGTGAAGCGGGTGGCCCTGGAGCTGGGCGGCAAGTCGGCCAACGTCATCCTCGACGACCTGGAGGGCGAGGCCCTCGACAAGGCGGTCCGCAAGGGTGTGGCGTCGTGCTACCTCAACTCGGGTCAGACGTGCAGTGCCTTCACCCGCATGCTCGTGCCTCGCGGCAAGCAGGACGAGATCGTCGACATCGTCCGCGACGAGGTCGAGTCCACCTGGACCCTGGGCGACCCCGCCACCAGCGGTGGCCGGCTGGGCCCGCTCATCTCCGACATCCAACGGGACCGGGTGCGGGGCTACATCCGCAAGGGGGTCGAGGAGGGGGCCACCCTCGTCACCGGCGGCGAGGACGCCCCCGACGACCTGCCCACCGGCTCCTACGTCAAGCCCACGGAGTTCGCCGACGTCGACAACACCATGACCATCGCCCAGGAGGAGATCTTCGGCCCGGTCCTGTCGGTGATCGCCTACGACGACACCGACGACGCCGTCCGCATCGCGAATGACACCCCCTACGGCCTGGCCGGCGGCGTGTGGGGCGCCGACGACGAGCGCGCCCGGGCCGTGGCCCGACGCCTCCGCACCGGACAGATCGATGTCAACGGGGGCAGCTACAACCCCCTGGCCCCCTTCGGCGGCTACAAGATGTCCGGCAACGGCCGAGAGCTGGGCATGTTCGGCTTGGAGGAGTACCTCCAGGTCAAGTCGCTCCAGCTCTAGCCCCGCTCTCCGACGGACACGCCCCGCCATCGATCGGCGGCGAGGTCGGACCCTGACCGGCGGACCTCAGCCCGACAGCCTCCAGGGATCGGCGAAGGCGAGCAGAGCGTCGCGATCCTCGTCGAGCGCGTCGCCAGCCTCGATGTCCCAATCGGTGGCGTCGCGGTACTGCTGCTCGGAGTCAGCCGGGGTCGCGTCCCGCTGGGCCAGCTCCTTGGCGGACAACGGGATGGTCGACCCGAGCAGCCGCGACACACCAGGCAGATCGGCACCGGCGGGTGGACGAGGGCGTTGCACTCCGTGCGGCCCTGGATGCGCAGCCGGCCATCGGTGCACGAGGTCCGGTACCACTCGTTGGCCGGCCGGGGTCAGCTGGGGGAGGGGCGGGGTGGGACCGTCCTCGTCGGCCACCTCAGAACGTGCTGCGGAGGAACCCCACCACCGGTGTCGCCGGCTCGAACGCTTTGCTGATGCCGGAGGTGAAGTACCCGTGGTCGGCGATCATGGTGATGCCGGTGATGCCGCCGGCGGCGCGGCTGTTCAGGAACACCAGGGGGTAGGCCTGCTCGAGGGGGGTGGAGGCTTCGACGCCGGCCGCCTCGCGGTAGTCGGAGCCGAAGGTGAGCCACATGTCGGCGTGCGCCTGGGCCAGCGGGGTGACGGTGGGGCCGGGCATGGTGGCGTTGATGCGGATGCCCCGCTTCAGCAGGCCGAAGGCCTCCCGGGCCACGTAGGCGTTGATGCTGAGCTTGGACCAGATGTAGTCGGCCTTGCCGTTCTCCTCGGTCCAGGCCGTGGCCCCGTCGAAGTCGCGGATGTCGAGGAACTCGTGGAGCCGCTCGAGGTTCTGCTCCCAGCCGAAACCGGCGGACGAGGAGATCATGGCGATGGCCGACCCCGAGGGGAGCATGTCGGCGTCGAGCATCCGGTCGATCATGTGGCGGTGGCCGATGAAGTTGATCCGCTCGATGCCCGGCGTGCCGTCGGCGACGCCGGCGCAGCTGAAGAGGGCGTCGACCGGGCCGCCGCACTCGTCGGTGGCGGCCTCGATCGAGGCCTTGTCGGACATGTCGACGGCGATGGGGGTAACGCCCTGGTGGCCGATCTCGGCCCGGTCCATGACCACGACGTCGGCGCCGGCGTCGACCAGCACGTCGGTGACCGCGGCGCCCATGCCGGTGGCACCTCCGACGACGAGGGCGCGTCGGCCCTGGTAGTTGAACGCATCGAACGATCCCATGGGCGGGGCCTCCTGGTGGCAGTGGGGGTCAGGCGACAACGCCGCGGGCCTTGAGGTCGGCGACGGCGTCCCAGTCGAGGCCGAGGCCGGCGAGGATCTCCTCGGCGTGTTCGCTGCGCTCGGGGCGCGGCGGGTCTGGGGGGTTGCTCGTCGTCGCGAGCGGGGATTCCGGCCAGCTCGAAGGGCGTGCCCTCGGCGGGCCGCAGGTGGCGGCCAGGCGGGGGAGGACGTCGAGCCGGCCAGCGGCTCGTGGGTGATCCATCGAGCGTAGCGGCGCCGGTGCAGAACCCCGTTCTCGCCAGTGGGTCCACGGGCCCGGGGATGCGCTCGGCGAGCCTGATCAGAGGCGAGTACCGGCGGCAGGTCCCGGGTTTGCCGGGCCTCCTCGCCCAGGGCCCCGGGTCAGCGACATCGTCGGGCCCAGGCACTGTTCGACCACGAGGACGCGCCGCACGGCGCGATGCTGAGCGTGCTCGTGATCGTCACTCTACCTCGATGAGAACGGTGGTCCCGTGGTGGTCCAACCACGGGCGTCTGGCGGCGTCGAACGCCAGGAACGCACATGGCGCGACATCGGGATCGGGACTGGCTCGGGCATGGGGTCTCGCCGAGCCATCGTCGAGGACGTCGACCGTGGGGGCCACCGAGCTCACCTCCTGGCTGAAGAGGTTCGCCCCGACCGACGACGCATCCGGCAGCTCTGGGGGCGCCGGTGCTCGCGGCGCGGGCATCGAGGTGACACGCTGGCGTCGGTGCCGGACATGACGCTGATGTGGAGCACACCCCACCGCCCCCGCGACGAGTTGTCCCCCGTCTCGGCGTGACGCCACAGGGCTCGCCCGGGGGCGACCCGTCGCCGCTGCCCGCCTGCGACACCGCGGCGCAAGATGCCGTCGGGGCTGAGTGGTCGTCCAGGGCCCTCCGCCCTCCGCCCGGGTTGGCGGGCACCACGACCTCGACGCCCTGATCGCCGCCACGGCGAAGGTCGACGACGACGAGGTCGGCCGGCTCCCCATCCGCCGGTCGCTCGGCGAGGTGGATGTCGCCGGGCACCGGGCCCAGGCCTTCGACAACGGCGAGTACGACATGCTGTGGCTGCAGGGCGACGTCTCGGTGGAGCTCAGGGTGTCGATGGCCCTCGACGGCAAGGCCGACCTGGAGGCCTTCCTGCCCCAGGTCATCGAGGTCGACGTCGACACCTGGCTGGAGGCCATGCCCGCCGCCACCGACGCCGGGGATGAGGCCGCGACGAGCGAGGCGGTGGCGGCGATGGGCACCTCGCGGGACTGGACGATCCTCGACGAGGTCGACGACGGGGGCGACTGGCCCGAGTTCATCTGGGAGACGCCGATGCCATCGCCGCTGATGGGGTGCTGACCGATGGCGACGGCACCGTCCGCGGCACCTACCGGGGCAGCCTCGGATGTCGATGAGGGCCGACGCAGCCGACGGCGGCGGCCGCTCCCCGGGTTGAGGGATGTCCCGAGCGGGCCCCCTGGCGAGAGCGCAGACGTGCACCCTCGCCAGGGGCGTCGTCGGTCTGGGCCCGATCGCGCCGCAGGCTCGGGCCCGAGGCTGGCAACGATCGATGGGGTCCCGTCCTACTGTGCTGGGGGACGCGGAGCGACGGCGAAGGAGTGGTCGATGTCGAGAGGGCGAGCGAGCGGCGGTCCTCCGTCGACACCCACGGCGGCGGCGACGCCGGACGGTGACGCCCTGTGGACGCCGTCGCCCGAGCGGGTGGCCGGCACGCGGATGGCCGCCCTCTTCGCCCGGCTCGGCGTCGACGACTACCCGGCGCTGCACCGGCTGTCGGTCGAGGATCCGGAGGCGTTCTGGCCCGCGGTCTGGGACGAGTGCGGCCTGGTCGGAGATCGCGGTGGACAGGTGCTCGAGCGGGGTCCGACGATGCGGGAGTCGCGGTTCTTCCCCGACGCCCGGTTGAGCATCGTCGAGAACGTGCTGCGCCACCGCGGCGCGGAGCCGGCGATCATCGCGGTCAGCGAGACCGGCACCGACTCGCTCTCCTGGGACGACCTCGCCGTCGAGGTGGGAGCGATGGGCGCAGCGTTGGCCGCCGACGGCGTGGGTGAGGGCGACCGGGTCGTCGCCTGGTTGCCCAACGACATCGAGGCCGTGATCGCCATGCTCGGGGCCGCGTCGCAGGGCGCCGTGTTCTCCTCCACCAGCCCCGACTTCGGGGCCGCGGGCGTCCTCGACCGCTTCGGACAGATCGAGCCCTCGGTCCTGTTCGCGATCGACGGCTACCACCACGGCGGGACCCACTTCGACCGGTCCGACGTGAAGGCCGAGATCGTCGCCGGTCTGCCCACCTTGGCGCGCACCGTCACCGTGGCCTCCGACGGCGACGACGGGTGGGACGCGTACCTGGCTCCCCACCGGGGCACGGCGGCCGCGCTCGACCGTCGGCCTTTCGACCACCCGTGGTACGTGCTCTTCTCCAGCGGCACCACCGGCAAGCCCAAGTGCATCGTGCACGCCACCGGCCGGGTGTTGCTCCAGCACGCCAAGGAGCACCAGCTCCACAGCGACCTGTCGCCCGGCGACCGGCTCTGCTACGTCACCACCTGCGGCTGGATGATGTGGAACTGGCTGGTGTCGGCACTGGCCTCGGGGGTGACGATCGTCTGCGTCGACGGCAACGTGGCCCACCCCGGCCCGGACCGGCTGTGGGACCTCGTCGACGAGCACGGGATCCAGCTCCTGGGCGTGGGAGCCAAGTACCTCGACGCGCTGGCCCACCAGCGCTACGCGCCGGGCGCGCGCCACGACCTCACCTCGTTGCGGACGCTCGCCTCGACCGGGTCGCCCCTCAGCCCCGAGCGGTTCGCCTGGGTGTTCGACGAGGTGAGCTCGGACCTCCACCTGGCATCGATCAGCGGTGGGACCGACCTCTGTGGTTGCTTCGTGGGCGGCGATCCCACCTCGGCGGTCCACGCCGGTGAGATCCAGCGACCGGCGCTGGGCATGGCCATCGACGTGTGGTCCCCTGAGGGAGTCCCACAGTCGCCGGGCGAGCGGGGCGAGCTGGTGTGCACCGAGCCCTTCCTGAGCCAGCCGCTCGGGTTCTGGGACGATCCCGATGAGGCCCGCTACCGGGACGCCTACTACGAGCGGTTCGCGCCCGACCACGATGTCTGGCACCACGGCGACTTCGCCTCCTGGACCGAGCACGGGGGAGTGGTGATCCACGGTCGCAGCGACACCACCCTGAACCCGGGCGGCATCCGCATCGGCACCGCCGAGATCTACCGGGTGGTCGACGGGCTGGACGGGGTCGCAGAGTCCTTGGTGTTCGGACAGGAGCACGACAGCCCATCCGGGGGGACCGACGTCCGGATCGTGCTGTTGGTCGTCCTCGACGAGGCCGTGACCCTCGATGACGACCTCCGGTCACGGATCGCGTCGGCGGTCCGGACCGGGTGCTCACCTCGGCACGTGCCCCGCCTCGTCGTCGCCGTCGACGAGCTCCCCCGCACCCGCTCGGGCAAGCTCGTCGAGCTCGCGGTGGCGGACGTGGTGAACGGGCGCGAGGTCCGCAACACCGAGGCTCTGGCCAACCCCGAGGCGCTGGGGGCCATCCGCGACCACGAGGCCTTCTCCACGCCGCGAGCCGAGCTCCCCGACGGGGGGTAGCGTCGCCAGCACCAGCATGATCGAGCAGACCTCCTTCGGACGCACCGGACACACCAGCAGCCGGGTGATCTTCGGGGCCGCGGCCCTGGGTGCCATGGGTCAGGAGCGCGCCGACGCGCTGCTCCCGCTGCTCTTCGACCACGGCGTCAACCACCTCGACACCGCGGCCGACTACGGCGACTCCGAGCTGCGGCTGGCGCCCTGGTTGGCCCGGCACCGCGACCGGTTCTTCCTCGCCACCAAGACCGGCGAGCGCACCGGCGACGGGGCCCGGGCCGGCCTCGAGCACTCGTTGGAGCGCATGGGCGTCGACTCGGTCGACCTGATCCAGCTCCACAACCTGGTCGAGCCGGACGAGTGGGAGCTGGCCCACGGCCCCGGCGGCGCCGTCGAGGCCCTGCTCCGCGCCCGCGACGAGGGTCTGGTCCGCTTCATCGGCGTCACCGGCCACGGCCTGCGCATCGCCGGCATGCACCTCCGGAGCCTGGAGCGCTTCGATGCCGACTCGGTGCTGCTGCCCTACAACCCCTCCCTCCTCGGCCTGGACGACTACCGGCGCGACCTGGAGGCCCTGCTCGAGCTGTGTGCGGCTCGCGACGTGGCGGTGCAGACCATCAAGTCGGTGGCCCGCCGGCGCTGGCCCGACGACCACGACGGCCGCCGTTACAGCTGGTACCAGCCCCTTGACGACGACGCCGCCATCGACCGGGCCGTGCGATGGGTGCTGGCCCGCCCCGGGCTGTTCCTCAACACCTCCAGCGATGCCCGCCTGCTGCCGACCATCCTCCACGCCGCCGAGGCGGCCTCGGCCGGCGCCACCCCGCCGACCGCCGCGGAGGTCGAGGCCGACCAGGTGGCCCAGGGCGTCGAGCCCCTGTTCGACGGCGGCGCCCTCGAGCGCATCTGACCCTGGAGGTCCCGTGTCCTACGAGCGTGCCGAGCTGGACGAGGCCTTCGATCGCTACCGGGCCGCGGCCGAGCGGGCCGCCGTCACCGGTGACTGGCGGCCGTGGGTCGAGACCTTCGTGCCCGACGTGCACTACGTCGAGCACCTCTACGGCGAGTTCCACGGGCGTGAGGAGCTGCTGGCCTGGATCACCGAGACCATGTCGGCCTGGCCCATCACCCACATGCGGGAGTTCCCTTGGGACTGGTGGACCGTCGACACCGAGCAGGGCTGGGTCGTCGGCCAGCTGCAGAACCGGTTCGACGATCCCGGTGACGGGGGCACGTACCAGGCCGCCAACTGGACCCGCCTCGTCTACGCCGGCGACGGCCTCTGGGCCTCGGAGGAAGACGTCTACAACCCCGCCCACTTCACGCCGGTGGTGCGGGCCTGGCTCGACGCCTGGCGCACCCACCACCCCGATCAGCCCGACGGCCCACCTCCCACCAAAGACTGAGCGGCTGAGAGGCGGCGCGGACCTCAGATGCGGCGGAGGATGCGGGACATGTCGCCCACCGCGGTGATGGTGCCCCGCACCGTCCCGGTGACCTTGGACCGGCCCTCCCGGGGGCGGTAGGGGATGGGCACGCCGGTGATGCGCCAGCCCGTCCGCTGGGCCCGCAGCACCATCTCCAGCGGCCAGCCCGAGCGCCGATCCTCGATGCCGAGACCGAGCAGGTCCTCGCGCCGGGCGGCGCGCATGGGCCCCAGGTCGGGCAGGTCGAGACCCGTGCGGCGCCGCACCTGGGCGGCGAGCACCTTGTTGGCCAGCCGAGCGTGGGGCGGCCAGGCCCCGCGCGACGCCCGACGGGCGCCGATCACCAGGTCGGCCTCGTCGTCCCGGACCGGACCGACGACGAGGGCGAGGTCCCCAGGGTCGAGGGAGGCATCAGCGTCCATGAAGGCGACCACGTCGGCCTCGGCGGCCTGGAGCCCGGCCCAGCACGCGGATCCGAACCCGCGCGTCTGGGCCTCGACGACGGTGGCCCCCATGTCGCGCGCGATGGCCGCGGAGCGGTCGGTCGAGCCGTTGTCGACCACCACGGCCCGGTAGTGGGCCGGGACCCGCTCCAGCACCCACGGCAGGGCCGCCTCCTCGTCGAGGGTGGGCAGGATGACGTCGACCTCGGCCACGGCCGCAAACTACAGATGCGGCTCGACCGACCGGTGTGACCGGGCCCCGACCGCCGAACCCGACCGGTCACCGGACCGGCCGTCGCCCGGGTCGGTGCCGGCGGTCGCCAGGGCCGGGACGCCCTCGCGCTCCACCGAGATCGCCCGGGTCGGTGGCACCCGAGGTCACCGGAGTGTCGGGGTGACGGGGCCATACTTCGGTCCATGCGGATCCTCGTCACCGGTGGCGCCGGCTTCATCGGCAGCCACCTCGTCGACCAGCTGGTCGTCGACGGCCACGACGTCGTCGTCCTCGACCGACGGCCGGCCGACGATCCTGCCTGGGCCGACGTCGCCGATGGTGCCGACGTCTGGCGCGTCGACCTCACCGACGTCGACGAGGTGGCCCGGGCCGTGGCCGACGTCGAGGCGGTGAGTCACCAGGCGGCGCGGGTGGGCCTCGGGGTCGACTTCGAGGACGTGGTCGACTACGCCACCGACAACGACCTGGGCACGGCGGTGCTGCTCCAGGCCCTGTGGCGGGCTCGCTTCGCCGGACGGCTGGTGGTGGCCAGCAGCATGGTCGTCTACGGCGAGGGCGCCTACACCTGTCCCACCCACGGTCCGGTCCGGCCCGGGGTCCGCTCGCCCGAGGCCCTCGACGCCGGTCGCTTCGAGCCGCCGTGTCCCCACTGCGGTGCGGCCCTGGCGCCGTCGACCATCGACGAGGACGCCCCCCTCGACCCCCGCAACACCTACGCCGCGACCAAGCTGCACACCGAGCACCTGGCCCAGGTCTACGCCCGGGAGGCGGGCATCGCCGCCATCGCCCTGCGCTACCACAACGTGTACGGCCCGCGCATGCCACGAGACACGCCCTATGCCGGGGTGGCGAGCATCTTCCGCAGCGCCCTGGCGTCAGGACAGGCGCCCCAGGTCACCGAGGACGGTGGCCAGCGGCGGGACTTCGTCCACGTCACCGACGTGGCCCGGGCCAACGCCGCCGCCCTGGTCGCCGATCCCTCGGTGGCCGGCGCCTTCAACATCGCCTCGGGCACGCCCCACACGGTGCTCGACCTGGCCCAGGCCCTGGTGGCGGCGGCCGGGCCCGGGGCGCCGGCACCGGTCGTCACCGGGGCCTGGCGCGGCGGCGACGTCCGCCACATCACCGCCTCCCCGGCCCGGGCCGCGACGCACCTCGGCTTCGCCGCCGAGGTCGCCTTCACCGACGGCATGGCGCGCTTCGCCAAAGAGACTTGACCCATGCCGATGCCTCTCGGTGCCTCTTCGACCCCTCCATCCCGGCCTCGGATCCCCGATCCTCACGATCGGCGAAACACCACGTTGGGTAGGGGTCACGCCACCGAGCAACGCCGTACCCTTCTGGCGATGCAGACCGCCGTCGCACCCCGGACCGAGCCAAGGTGGCTGCGGCGGCGAACCACCGGTGATGCGGGGGGCATTCTCGAGGAGCACACCGTGACCGACACCGACCGGACCCCGATCGTCACCCCCCTGGTGGTGGCGGCCGTGGGCATCCTCCTCACCCTGGGCCTGGCCCTCGGGGGCACGGTGGCGCCGGGCAACGCCCTGCAGGTCGCTCTCGGTGGAGGGGTCATCGCCGTCATGGTGGCCATGGCGGCCACCTGCGTGCTGCACCGCAGTCGAGTGGCCGCCCTCGACGCTGAGCTCACCGCGATCCGGGGTCACGCCGGAGCCGCACGCGAGCGCGACGCCACGCTGGCCGAGAGCCGACGCGAGCTGGTGGCCTGGGTCTCCGACGATCTCCGCACCCCGCTGGCCAGCCTGCGCGCCACCGCCGAGGCCCTCGAGGACGGCATCATCGACGAGCCGGCCCAGGTGGCCGCCGCCCTCGCCTCCATGAGCGAGGAGATCGACCGACTGGCCGACCTGCTGAGCGACCTCTACGAGATCAGCCACCAGGCCGAGGGCAGCGTCGCGACCGACATCGCCCTGGCGGCCCCGGTGCTCCGCGAGGCCGACGTCAGCGGCGAGGACCGGCGCTTCGCCGGTCCCGCCGATCGACTGCCAGCCATCACCCCGGGGTGCGCGTTCGACCTGGCCTTCCGGGCCCGGCCGGTGCACCCGATTGGCCCACTCTCAGAAGGGATCGACCCTGAGATGGATGCTCTCCGATGAACCTTCCCGCCCTGAAGACGCTGCGTCCCACCGCCGAGGGACTGCCCGCCAGCAGCCCGCTGCGGACCGACCGCATGGCCGCCGCGCTCGGCGTGGCCCTGGGCGTCACCTTCACCATCTGCTTCATCACCGGGATGATCTCGCACCTGGTCCAGTCGCCGCCGTCCTGGTTCCTGTGGCCGACCCGTCCGGTGAACCTGTACCGGTTCAGCCAGGGGCTCCACGTGGCCACCGGCATGGCCACCATCCCGATCCTCCTGGCCAAGCTCTGGGTCGTCTACCCCAAGCTCTTCCGGTTCCCGCCGGCCACCGGGGTCAGCGATGCCCTGTCCCGGGTCAGCGACGGCCTGCTGGTGGGCGGAGGCCTGTTCCTCGTCTTCAGCGGCACCGCCAACCTGGCCCGCTGGCGCCCCTGGGGGTTCGGGTTCACCTCCGGCCACTACTGGACGGCGCTGCTGGCCTACGGGGCGCTGCTGGTCCACATCGCCTACCGCGCGGCCAAGACCCGCCGCGAGCTGCGGGACCCGGTCAACGGCCTCATCAGCGGCGCCGTCGGCGGGCTGCGACCCGGTCACACCCCCGAACCCACCCCGGGCTCCGACGACCACGAGGGCTCGTCCGGCGCGGGATCTGGGCCCGAGGAGGCCGACGGCGGCCCCACCGACGCCGACGATGCCTCCGAGGTGGAAGACGAGCGGGTGCCCGTCCTGGCCGGTCCGGGGGACCACTCCCTCACCCGGCGCGGGTTCCTCGGTGCGGTCGGACTGGCGTCGGCCGCGATCACCGTGACCACCGTGGGACAGAGCCTCCCGTGGGCCCGACGCCTCAACCTGCTCGGCCCCCGTCGCCCCGGCGTGGGGGCCCAAGGCTTCCCCGTCAACAAGACCGCGTCGGGTGCCGGGGTCCTCGAGGCGGTCGAGAGCGACGCCGCGCTGGCCGACTACCGGCTCACCATCGTCGGCGCGGTGGACGAGGAGATGGAGCTCACCCTCGACGACCTGCGGGCCATGCCCCAGTTCGAGGAGGACCTGCCCATCTCCTGCGTCGAGGGGTGGAGCGCCAACGCCCGCTGGCGCGGCGTGCGGGTCAAGGACCTGCTGGCCCGAGCCGGCGCCCCCGACGGGGCCGAGGTCACGGTGGTCTCGCTCCAGGACCCGTCGCTGTACGCGTCCTCAGAGCTCAACCGCATCCAGGCGTCGGACAACAAGACGCTGCTGGCCCTCGACGTGAACGGCGAGCCCCTGCATCCCGACCACGGGCGCCCCGTCCGCCTCATCGGGGCCAACCGGCCCGGCGTGCAGCAGACCAAGTGGGTCACCCGACTGGAGGTCCGATGACCAGCACCTCGATCTCCCGGCAGGAGTCCGGGTCCGAGGACCAGCCCCAGGAGCCTGACGATGGGGGGGCCGGGCCGCGCGAGCCGCTCTCCTGGCCCGCCCGGGCCCTCGCCCTCGGCGGCTGGGGCGTGGTCGTCATCGGCGTGCTGGGCGTGCTCGCCCGCATCTCCCACTTCGCCTTCTCCGTCCCGTGGAGGGAGGTCGCCGAGTGGTTCATCTTCTCCACCCTCTTCCACGACCTCATCGTGGCGCCCGTGGTCACCGTGGCGGCCCTGGGTGTGGGCCGCCTGCGGCCCCGGCTGGCTCGGGCGCCCGTGGCCGTCGGCCTCATCGTCAGCGGGAGCCTCGTCGCCGTGTCCTACCCCCGGCTGCGGGGCTACGGGGAGTCGGCCGCCAACCCGTCGATCCTGCCGGGCAACGCCGCTCGCGACCTCGCCGTCGTGCTGGCGGTGGTCTGGGCTGCGGTCATCGCCTCCGTCGTCTACCGCCTGGTGAAGGATCGGTCCGTCACCACTTGAGCGCGGGCGGGGGGCTCCTACCGACGCCCCGTCGGCTCCAAGCGGGCGAACCAGCGTCCGCTCGTGCTCCACACCTCGGCCAGGGCGTGCTCGCCGGCGGTGGCGACCTCGTCCAGAGCGTCGACCCCGACGACCGCCCACGGGAACCAGTCGCCTCGGAAGTCCCCGACCTCGACGCGCACCTCGAGCACCTCGGTCGCGTGGCCCGGCGGATCGACCTCGATGAGCGTCGAGCCCCCGGGGCCGAGGAGCTCGGCCGCCCGGCGCAGCAGCCGGCCCGCGTCGCCCCCGATGCCCACGTTGCCGTCGAGGAGGATCGTGGTGCGCCACCGACCGGTGCCGGGCAGCCGGTCGAAGACCGAGCGCTCCAGCACCGCCGCGCCGCGTCGGCGGGCCAGGCCCACGGCGTGAGGAGAGGTGTCCACCCCGAGGGCCGTCACGCCGCGCTCGCCCAGCGCGGCCACCAGACGCCCGGGTCCGCAGCCCAGGTCGAGGACGGGACCGACGACCCGGTCCAGGATCTCCTGCTCCAGGGCGTTGGCGTCGGCGGTCCACTCGTGCACGGGCAGAGGCCGCACCCTGCCGCTGCGGGTGCGCAGCACCGGGTACCCGACCGGCTGTTCCGGATCGGCCGGCGGCCCGAGGATCCTCACGTCGACGCCGCCCGGGAGGCAGGGGTCCTCGAGGCCAGGCCCAGGGCGTCGACGGTGCGACCGAAGCGGGTGCCCGGCGCGGAACGGCCCACGGACACGGCATCAGCCGCCTGGTCGACGTCGGTCAGCGGGGGCAGGTCGGTCACCTCCAGGCCCAGGTCCCGGCAGCGCTGGCGCTGGAGGGCGCCGGTGTCGGCCCGGCTGGTGGGCACCGGCTCGAACAGGTCGGGGACACTGTGGTGGAGCCCGATGGCCCACCACCCACCGTCGGTCGCGTCGCCGAGCACACAGGGGGCGCCATCGGCGAGCACGTCTAGTGCCTCGTCGAGCAGGCAGGCGTCGACCTGCGGTGTGTCCATGCCGATCTGCACCCCGGGTCCTCCCACCACGCCCCAGGCGTGGTCCAGGCGTCGGCCCAGCGAACCGTCGGTCTGGGGGATCACCTCGAAGCCCTCCGGGAGCCACGGGCCGGGCTGCCCGTCTAGGGCCACGACCCGACGATCCGCGCTCGACGCCGCCACCGCGTCGAGCGTGTCGGCGATGGCCGCGACGGCCAGGTCAGCCGCCTCCTCCGGCGTGCAGGGTGGGCACAGCCGTGTCTTGACCCGCCCGGGGCGGGGCTCCTTGACCATGACGAGCAGGTGCATGCGGTGGTTCGTGAGTCAGGCAGCAGCGGGAGGGGACCGGAGGTCCGGGCCATGACCGTACTCGGGGACGACTCCACCACCTCGTCTCGGCAGCACCGATTCGGTGCCCCCGGGACGCGTCGTGTCCGAGGTCGGGGCTCGGCCGACTCCTACGATCGACGGATGGCCGTCGACGCTCCCCCCCGGACGGCCCGCGCCACCACGGGCACATGGGGTGCCGCGGTTGCAGGTGTGGGCGCGTGGACGGCGCTGGTGGTGGTAGCCATCCGCTGGGGCTCGAGGGTGGTCGAGGCCCAGCCCGAGATGCGGATCAGCGCCGCCCCCTTCGTGGGCACGTGGGAGCGCATGGTCACCGACCGGGGTGCGCTCTGGGTCGCCGTCTTGCTCGGGGTGGCCTCGGTCGCGCTCGCACCTCTGCTCGCCCGCCGGCTGCCCTGGCGGTCCCTCGTGGTGGGAGCCGGAGCTCTGGCCGTGGCGTGGTTGCTGGCGCTCAACGCGGTGGACGGTCCCGAGGCCCTCCGCGAGCCGTTGGTCTCTCGCTACGAGTACGTCGCCGGGATCCCCGACGTCGAGGCGGCCGGCGGGGCCCGCGCCTACCTCGGGTCCTTCACCGAGGGGATCTCCGACTACCCCACCCACGTCCGGGGCCACCCGCCGGGCCTCGTCGTGGGGCTGTGGGCCATCGATCAGGTCGGCCTCGACCCCGTCGAGGTCAACCTGGCCCTGGTCCTGGTGGGGTGGGGGGCGGCGGTGGCCGCCGGTCTGGTGGCCATGAGGGACGTGGCGGGAGAGGCCCGGGCTCGGCGGATGGCGCCGCTCATCGCCCTCGCTCCCGGCGCGGTGTGGGCCGGCACCTCGCCCGACGCCTTCTTCGCCGGCGTGACCGGAGTGGCCGTCACCGCCCTGGTGCTCGCCACGGGGAGGGAGGGGCGCCGGGCCGACACCACGGCACTCGTCGGCGGCGTGCTGGTGGGGGTGAGCCTCCTGCTGTCCTACGCCACCGCTCCGGTGCTGGTGGTGCCGACCGTGGTCGCTCTCGTCCGTCGTCGTCTCCGTCCCCTCGTGGTCGGCGCCGTGGCCGCAGTGGCGCTGCTCCTGGCCGCGGGCCTGGCCGGCTTCTGGTGGCCGGCCGGGCTGCTGGCCACCCGGGACGAGTACCGGGCCGGTCTGTCGCAGTTCCGGCCCTACCGCTACTTCGTGGTGGGCAACCTGGCGGCGGTGGCCGTGGCCGTCGGGCCCAGTCTCGGGGGCGGCGTGGCCAACCTGGTCCGTCGGCTCCGGCCCGGCGCCCTCGTCGTCGGGGCCCTGGTCGGCATGGCCGCCGCCGACGTCTCGGGCCTGTCCAAGGGCGAGACGGAGCGGATCTGGCTCATCTTCGTGCCCTGGCTGGCCGGGGCGGCCGCCTTCCTGCCTGGTCCCCCGGACCGGGTCCACCGGGGCTGGGTCGCGCTCCAGGTGGTGGTCGGCATCGGGATGCAGGTCGCCCTCCGGACTCCGTGGTGAGCGTCACCCGCGAGGGTGGACGTGGCGTCGGCGGTCCGGGCGCGCTCGGCCCGGGCGCCGTCGACCCGTACGCTTCGGGCATGGGCGCGTCGCAGGATCCGAGGACGAGCGCAGCCGGCCCGTGCCGGTGTCCCGGGCCGCGTCGGCGAGTCGGTCCGTTCTGCGGTGCGGCGGTGCACCGATGAGACCGGACGCGCGCGCGTGGGTCCGAGCGGCGCGCCTGCCCGCGGTCGTCACCACGGTGGTGGTCGTCGGTGCGTTGGCCACGACGCCGCTGCGACCCCACGCCGAAGGACGGGCCGTGCCCTCTGCGGAGCGGGTGGTGGTGGTGGCCGTGCCCGGTTTGATCGCCCGCGACCTGGGCACCGGTGTGCTGCCCACCCTCGATCGCATCGGACGGGAGGGCTCGGTGGCGGCGGTGGCCACCCGGACGATGTCGCCCCTGCCCTCGGCCGAGGAGGCCTACCTGTCGATCTCGGCCGGCACCCGGGTCGAGGCCGTGGTCGCCGAGGACGGAACCCTCACGGCTGCGCCCGGCAGCCCGACGGACCCGGGCACGCTGGGCACCGCGCTGCACGACGCCGGGGTGCGCACCACCGTCATCGGCCCCGAGGCGGCGGTGTCGGCGCTGGCCGACGCCGAGGGCGAGGTGGACGCCGCCACCCCGCCGCAGGACTTCGTCAGCTACGACAGAGGTCGCGGCGACGAGGGGGGCCGCACCCGCTCGGACCCGTCCCGCATCGCGCCGCTCCTGGGGACTGCGCTCGAGGGCCGCAGCGTGACCCTCATCGACACCACCGACACCACCCGGGCGGCGAGACGGCGCGACGCCCTGCGCCTCCGCGAGCAACGGGCCGTGGAGCGGGGCGAGCCCGAGGTCGACAGGGGCGAGGTCGACGAGGGCGAGGTGCTCCGCCGCCAGGCCCTGACGGACCTGGAGCCCACCCTGGGCGCGGTGGTCGCCGAGGTCGATCGCACGCCGGGAACCCTGCTCATCGTGGTGGGGGTGACCCCGACCCGCACCGCACCCGAGCTGTCCCCCCTCGTCCTGCACGGCGACGGGGTCCCGACCGGCATCGCCTCGTCACCGGCCACCGACCGGCCCGGGCTCATCACCATCGTGGACGTCACGCCCACCATCCTCGACAGCGTCGGAGCCTCCCGACCGGAGGCCATGACCGGCCGACCGATGGTCCTCGACCCGACGAGCGACGGGTTCGGGGTGGTGGAGCGCATCGACGAGGTGGCCCGGTCCACCACCCAGGCCTACGGCCCCTCGATCACGAGCCTGTTCACGGTGCAGACCATCGCCCTCGCCGTGCTGGCCCTTTGGCTGTTCGGCACCCGCCAGCGCGCCGGCGGGGGGCCGCGGTGGTGGGGTCTGGTGATGAGCGGGGTCCTGCTGTCACTGGCATCCTGGCCCGCGGCGACGTTCCTCGCCGGGCTGCGCCCGTCGGGCCTTCCCTCACCCGGGGTCGCCGTCATCGTGACCTGGGCCATCGCCGCCACCCTCGGCTTCGGAGCCCTGGCCCTGGGGCGGCGCGGGGGCCCCCCCCCCCCCCCCCCCCCGGCGGGGGGGGGGGGGGGGCCCCGGCGGGGCGGCGGTGGGGGCCCGGGCCCCCCGCCGCCCCCCCCCGCCCGCCCGCGCTCGCGGCGCCCGGCGAGCAGGCGTTCGCGCGTGGAGTCCGGCTCCGCCTCTTTACGCACCTTGACCTCCGCCATCTCGGCCAGCTCCTCGGCCGCGTCGCCG
>JBBSMQ010000021.1:0-63991 GCA_038233075.1 Acidimicrobiales bacterium | reverse complement strand
CGGGGGCCCCGACCCCCCACACCCCCCGCCCCAGCGACGCTGCGGGCGTGGTGCGCGAGGACCAGTCGCGGGCCCGCCCGGCGGTGTGGGCGGACCACCCCTCGGGGGCCATCACCGTCGACCGGGCCGGCGAGGCCCTCGCCCCCATGGCCGAGATGGCCGAGCTCGGCGTGCGCCTCTTCACCGACGACGGCACCGGTGTGCAGGACGACCTGCTCATGCGCCGGGCCATGGAGTACGCCACCGGCCTGCCCCACGATGTGGTCCTGGCCCAGCACTGCGAGAACAGCCGGTTGGCGGCCGGTGGCCACATGCACGAGGGCGAGTGGTCGTCGCGCCTGGGCATCGCCGGTCAGCCCCACGCTGCCGAGGAGGCCATGGTCGCCCGGGACATCGCCCTGGCCCGCCTCACCGGTGCCCGCATCCACATGCAGCACATGTCGACGGCCGGGTCGGTGGCCCTGATCGCCGAGGCCCGGGCCTCCGGGGTGGCCGTCAGTGCCGAGGCCACGCCCCACCACCTGCTGCTCACCCACGCCGAGTGCGCCTCGTTCGACCCTGTGTTCAAGGTCAACCCGCCCCTGCGCACTGCGGCCGATGTCGAGGCGGTGCGGGCCGGGGTGGTCGACGCCACCCTCGACGTGATCGCCACCGATCACGCCCCCCACACCCAGGACACCAAGGACGAGCCCTTCGACCAGGCCCCGCCGGGGATGCTGGGGCTGGAGTTCGCCCTCGGGGTGGCCCTCTCGGTGCTGGAGCTCCCCCTGGCCGATGTCCTCGCCCGCATGTCGTGGCGTCCCGCCGCGGTCGTGGGCCTCGCCGACCAGGGCGGCCCGATCGAGGCCGGCCGCCCCGCCAACCTGTGCGTGATCGACCCCACCGCCCGCTGGACCGTCGAGCCCGGCGCCACCGCCAGCCGCAGCCGCAACATCCCCTACGTGGGCCGCACCCTCACCGGCCGGGTCCGCCACACCGTCTGCGCCGGCGAGGCCGTCGTCATCGACGGCACCGCCCAGCGCTGACGGCGCCGACCCTCTCGATCGCTAGCGGGCCGGACGGTAGGTGCAGATGTGGACGCCGGTGCCGCTCGTCGTCGTTGCCACCAGCTCCAGGCCCCGCTGGGCGCCGTCGTCGGGGAACAGGCGCTTGCCGCCGCCGAGGAGCACGGGCTCGAGCATCAGGCGGTACTCGTCGACCAGGTCGTGGGCCACCAGGGCCTGGGCCAGGCTGGCGCTGCCCATGACCTGGACATCGCCTCCGTCCTTGGCCCGCAGCCGCTCGACGGCGCCGAACACGTCGTCGGCGGGGAGCAGGGTCGAGCCGGTCCAGGTGAGGTCGTCCTCGGTCAGGGTGCGGGAGGCCACGTACTTCGGGATCTCGTTCATGCGGTCGGCGAAGGGGTCCCCGGCGCGGTCGGGCCAGGCCGCGGCCATCACCTGCCACGTGCGGCGCCCGAAGAGCAGGGCCTCGGTGGCCTGCATCACCTCGTCGAGGGCCGACCCCATCGTCTCGGGGTCGAAGTAGGGCATCGACCAGCCGCCGTGGTCGAAGGCCCCCTCGCGGTCCTCGTCGGCCCCTCCCGGGGCCTGGATCACGCCGTCGAGGCTCATGAACTCACTGATGACGATGCGCATGGGGGTCTCCTTGGTGTCTTGGTGATCGCTGACGTGGTGTGGACGGGATGACGGAGACGGAGTCATCGGTCGGCGTGAGGATGACACGGACAGTGGTGCCCCCCCGGGCACACTTCGGTGATGTCCACCGAGCTCATGTACCTCCGTGACGCCGAGCTGCACGCCTTCGATGCCCTGGTGACCGCGGTTGACGACGAGGGGCGGCGCCTCGCCCTCGACCGCACCGCCTTCTACCCGACCGGAGGGGGCCAGCCCCACGACACCGGCACCCTGGCCGGGCTCGACCTGGTCGGTGTGGCCAAGGAGGGTGAGGAGGTGTGGCACGCCGTCGGCGAGGGCGACCTGCCGCCCGTCGGTGACCGGGTGTGGGGCGGCATCGACTGGAGCCGCCGCCATGCCCTCATGCGGACCCACACCGCCCTGCACGTGCTGTGCGGGGTCATCTGGAACGAGTGGGGCGTGCCCGTGACCGGTGGGAACATGGAACCGCTCTCGGCGCGCATGGACTTCGCCTTCGACCCGCTGCCCGAGGGCTTCGGCGCCCGGGTCGAGGAGCTCGTCAACGCCGAGGTCGCCGCCGACCGGCCCATCGAGATCTCCTTCCTGCCCCGGGACGTGGCCGTCGAGGACGAGGCCCTCATCCGCACCAAGGTCAACCTCATCCCTGAGTCCGTGCCGGAGATCCGCGTGGTCGACATCGTCGGCCTCGACAAGCAGGCCGACGGCGGCACCCACGTCCCCTCCACGGGCGAGGTGGGCCGGGTCCGGGTGGTCAAGACCGAGTCCAAGGGCAAGGGCAACAAGCGCATCCGCATCGAGATCACCGACTGAGCACGACCTCGCCCGCACCGACATCGGCAGCGTCCCGCTCGACCGGTGGCCGGCGCCATGGCCGAGCCCGGAGGGGCGGCTGCTACGCTCGGCGCCTGACCGTGAAGTGGGTCCCGTGAGGCCCGTACGGCAGGAGAGCCCCGTTGCGCGACATCCACGCTGCCCTCTGCCGCCCGGCGGGGGGCGATTTCGTGTCCGGGACCACTCCGTGACGCGCCGGGACGTCCGGCCCGCCCTGCTGGTGCTGGCCGACGGCGAGGTGTTCGAGGGCGAGGCCCTCGGGGCGGGCCCCGAAGGTGGCATCGCGACCGGCGAGGTCGTGTTCAACACCGTCCTCTCCGGCTACCAGGAGGTCATCTCCGACCCGTCCTACGCCGGCCAGCTCATCACCTTCACCTACCCCCACATCGGCAACTACGGCACCACCGCGGACGACGACGAGAGTCGACGCCCGTTCTGCCGGGGCGTGATCGTCCGCGAACCGGCCCGACGCCGATCGAGCTGGCGCAGCGACGAGGACCTCGAGGCCTGGCTCCACCGTCACTCGGTGCCCGCCATCGGGGGCATCGACACCCGCCGGCTCACCCGTCACATCCGGGACCGAGGTGCCGTCCCCGGCGCCTTCGGGGCCCTGGGCCCGGCCCCCGACGGCTCGGCCGTCGACGAGGCCGCGCTCCGGGCGGCAGCCGCGACCGAGCCGGGCACCGAGGGCGTCGACCTCGTCGCCCAGGTGACCACGCCGGAGCCCTACACCGTCGGTGACGGGCCTCGGCGGGTGGTGGCCTACGACTTCGGCATCAAGACCACGATCCTTCGCCACCTGGGCGCTCTGGCCACGGTCGAGGTCGTCCCCGCCTCGACCACGGCGGCCGATGTCCTGGCCCGCGAGCCCGCCGGGGTGTTCCTCTCCAACGGGCCCGGCGACCCGGCGACGGTGCAGTACGCGGTGGACGCGGTGCGCGCCCTGGTGGGGGAGGTGCCGCTGTTCGGCATCTGCCTGGGCCACCAGCTCCTGGCCCGGGCCATCGGTGCCGGGACGGTCAAGCTGCCGTTCGGCCACCACGGCGGCAACCACCCCGTGCGCGACGTGCGCAGCGGCCACATCGACATCACCAGCCAGAACCACAGCTTCGCGGTGGACGCCGCCACCCTGCCGGACGGCGTCGAGCTCACCCACGTCAACCTCAACGACGGGGTGTGCGAGGGCGTCGCGGTGGTGGCCCAGCGAGCCTTCGGCGTCCAGCACCACCCCGAGGCCGGACCCGGCCCCCACGACGCGTCCCACCTCTTCGTCGCCTTCGACGAGCTGATGGGGAACGCCTGATGCCCAGGCGGACCGACATCGTCTCGATCCTGCTCATCGGCTCGGGGCCCATCGTCATCGGTCAGGCGTGCGAGTTCGACTACTCCGGCACCCAGGCCTGCCGGGTCCTCCGGGAGGAGGGGTACCGGGTGATCCTGGCCAACTCGAACCCGGCCACGATCATGACCGACCCGGACTTCGCCGATGCCACCTACGTCGAGCCCCTCGATGTGGACGTCCTGGCCGAGATCATCCGCCAGGAGCAGCCCGACGCGGTGCTGCCCACCCTCGGCGGGCAGACCGCACTCAACCTGGCCATGGACCTCTTCGAGGCCGGCCTGGTCGGGGTGCCGGGGACGCCCGAGCTGATCGGGGCCAACGCCGAGGCCATCGCCACCGCCGAGGACCGCCAGGCGTTCAAGGCGGCCATGACCGAGATCGGCCTGTCGGTGCCCGCCTCGGGGACCGCCGCGCCCCCGCCCGAGCTCAAGCGGGCGCCCAAGGCCGAGCGGGTGGTGGCGGCCATGGAGCAGGCCCGGGCCGTGGTGGCCGACATCGGCCTCCCGGTCGTCATCCGCCCGGCGTACATCCTGGGCGGCAAGGGCACCGGCATCGCGGCCACCCCCGAGGAGTTCGAGCGGGTCGCGTCGAACGGCCTCGACGCCAGCCCCATCACCGAGATCCTCATCGAGGCCTCCATCGCCGGGTGGAAGGAGTACGAGCTGGAGGTCATGCGGGACAGGGCAGACAACTGCGTGATCATCTGCTCGATCGAGAACCTGGACCCGATGGGCGTCCACACCGGCGACTCCATCACCGTGGCCCCGGCCCAGACCCTCTCCGACGTCGAGTACCAGGCCATGCGCGACGCCGCCTTCGCGTGCATCCGTCGGGTGGGGGTGGAGACCGGCGGGTCCAACGTCCAGTTCGCCCTCGACCCCGCGAACGGCGACATGGTCGTCATCGAGATGAACCCTCGGGTGAGTCGGTCCTCGGCCCTGGCGTCGAAGGCCACGGGCTTCCCGATCGCCAAGATCGCGGCCCGCCTCGCGGTGGGCTACACCCTCGACGAGATCCCCAACGACATCACCCGCAAGACCCCGGCCAGCTTCGAGCCGGTGATCGACTACGTCGTCACCAAGGTGCCCCGCTGGGCGTTCGAGAAGTTCCCGGGCCAGTCGGCGACCCTCGGCACCCAGATGCAGTCGGTGGGCGAGGCCATGGCCATCGGCCGCACCTTCCCCGAGGCGCTGCAGAAGGCCCTGCGCTCCCTGGAGCAGGGCCGACTGGGCCTCAACTGCGACCCCGGCGAGGCCGCCCTCGACGCGTTGCCCACCGACGACCTGCTGGCCGCGGCCGGCATCGGCACCCCGGATCGTCCCTTCCAGCTGGAGGCCGCCCTGCGCCGGGGGCTCACCGTCGACGAGGTGGCCGCCGCCACCCGTGTCGACCCGTGGTTCCTGGACCAGATGGCCCTCATCACCGAGGAGCGGGAGCACCTCGAGGGAGTCGGCCTGGCCGGCATGGACCGCGCCGACTGGCGCCGGGCCAAGCGCCTGGGCTTCGGCGATGCCCAGCTGGGCTGGCTGTGGGGCGCGCCCGAGTCTGAGGTGCGGGCCGCCCGCCGGGCCGCCGGGGTGCACCCCACCTACAAGACGGTCGACACCTGCGCGGCCGAGTTCGCGGCGGAGACGCCGTACCACTACTCGACCTGGGAGGACACCGACGAGGTGACCCCCGGCGATCGGCCCAAGGTTGTGATCCTCGGCTCCGGGCCCAACCGCATCGGCCAGGGCATCGAGTTCGACTACTGCTGCGTCCACGCCAGCTTCGCTCTGCGCGACGCCGGCTTCGAGACGATCATGGTCAACTGCAACCCCGAGACCGTCTCGACGGACTACGACACCTCCGACCGGCTCTACTTCGAGCCCCTCACCACCGAGGACGTCGACGCCGTGCTCCGGGCCGAGGGCGCGCACGGGGACCTGCGCGGCGTCATCGTCAGCCTCGGAGGTCAGACCCCGCTCAAGCTGGCCGATGGCATCGACCCGGCCCTGGTGCTGGGCACATCGCCGGCGTCGATCGACCTGGCGGAGGACCGCGATCGCTGGAACGCCCTGTGCGACGAGCTGGGCATCCCTCAGCCTGCGGGGGGCACCGCCGTCGCCGTGGACGAGGCGTTGGCCATCACCGCCCGCATCGGCTACCCGGCCCTGGTCCGGCCCAGCTACGTGCTGGGCGGGCGGGCCATGGAGATCGTCTACGACGACGACCAGCTGCGCCGGGCCATGGCCGAGCTCTCCGGCTTCGGTTCCCTGGGCCGGGAGGGTGGCCTGTCGGCCGACCGCCCCGTGCTCGTCGACCGCTTCCTGGAGGACGCCACCGAGGTCGACGTGGACGCGCTGCGCGACGCGACCGGCGAGATCGTGATCGGTGCGGTGATGGAGCACGTCGAGGAGGCCGGGGTCCACTCGGGCGACTCGGCCTGTGCCATCCCGCCCTACTCGCTGAGCGCGGACACGATCCTCGCCATCGAGCGCCACACCCGCCAGATCGCCGAGGCCCTCGACGTCGTCGGGCTCATCAACGTGCAGTTCGCGGTACGCACCGAGACCGATCCCGACGGCGGACCCGACCGCTTCGACGTCTACGTCATCGAGGCCAACCCCCGGGCCAGCCGCACCGTGCCCTTCGTCGCCAAGGCCACCGGCGTGCCCCTCGTCAAGGTGGCGGCCCGCCTCATGGTCGGGGCCACCCTGGCCGAGCTGCGTGACGAGGGGCTACTGCGTCCACCGATCACCGGTCACGTGGCGATCAAGGAGGCGGTGCTGCCCTTCAATCGCTTCCCCGACGCCGACCGGGTCCTCGGCCCTGAGATGCGCTCCACCGGCGAGGTCATGGGCATCGACGAGACCTTCGGCCTGGCCTTCGCCAAGAGCCAGATGGCGGCGGGCGACACCCTCCCGACCGGAGGTTGCGCCTTCATCTCCCTGGCCGACCGCGACAAGCCCGGTGGCGCGGTGGCGGCCCGACGCCTGGTCGAGCTCGGCTTCACCCTCGCCGCCACCGCCGGCACCTCCGCCCACCTCGAGGCCGCCGGCGTGCCCGTGGCCGAGACCCTGGGCAAGCTGGGTGAGGACGAGGGGCGCACCGCCGTGGACCTCATCCGCGAGGGCACCTGCACCCTGGTGGTGAACAGTCCCCGGGGCCGCGGGCCCCGCGCCGACGGCGCCTACATCCGGCGCGAGGCGGGGGTGGCCGGCATCCCGATCCTGACCACGGCCGCGGCGGCGCTGGCCGCGGCGGAGGGCATGGCCGACCGCCGCACCCACCCGCTCCGGGTCCGCTCCCTCCAGTCCGTCCACGCCCGCGGCGCGGCCGACGGGTGACACCGGCTCCCTTCTTTGGACGGACCTGGCCGCATGTGGCGCCCTTCCGTCCAAGGTTCGTGGGGGCGTCGCGAGCTTTGGACGGACCTGGCCGCATGTGGCGCCCTTCCGTCCAAAGCTGGGGAGGAGGACGGTGCTGAGGGGGCGACGCGCCGGGGCTCGAAGTGCGGTCGACATGGCGGTGACCATCGGATCGCTCACCCTGCCATCCCCGGTGCTGACGGCCTCGGGCACGGCCGGACACGGGGCCGAGCTGGCTGCCTACCAGCCCCTGGACCAGCTGGGCGCGGTGGTGGTGAAGTCTCTGTCGGCCGATCCCTGGCCCGGCAACCCCGCCCCCCGGGTCCACGCCGCCGCGGCTGGGATGCTGAACAGCGTGGGGCTCCAGGGCCCCGGTGTGGCTGCCTGGCTGGCCGACGACCTGCCGGCCCTGGCGGCCACCGGCACCCGGGTGGTGGCCAGCATCTGGGGCCGCTCGGTGGACGACTACCGGCGGGCCGCGGAGGCCCTGGCCGCCGCACCGGGTGAGGTGGTCGCCGTCGAGGTCAACCTGTCATGTCCCAACACCGAGTCGGACCGCGACCTCTTCGCCCACGACCCGGAGGCGACGGCGGCGGCGGTCGCGGCCACCGCGGGCTGTCACCGGCCCCGCTGGGCCAAGCTCAGCCCCAACACGCCCAGGGTCGCGGAGGTGGCGGGCGCCGCCGCGGAGGCCGGGGCCGAGGCCGTCACCCTCGTCAACACCGTCATGGGCATGGCCATCGACGCCGAGACGCGCACCTACCGACTGGGCGCGGGGGAGAGGGGCGGGGGTCTCTCCGGCGCCGCCATCCACCCCGTGGCCGTCCGAGTCGTGCACGACGTGCACCGTGCCCACCCCAACCTGCCCCTCGTCGGCGTCGGCGGTGTCACCGATGCGGCCACCGCCGTCGAGCTCCTGCTGGCCGGTGCGTCCGCCGTCCAGGTGGGAACCGCGACCTTCGCCGACCCAAGGGCTCCCTCACGCGTCAACCACGACCTGGAACACTGGTGCCGCCGTCGGGGGATCCCGGCCGTCGCCGAGCTCACCGGAGACCTGAGATGACTGCACCCACCACCAGCGACGAGGTCGACGAGGCCGTTCGCAGCCGCCTGGCCCTCGTCCTCGACGTGGACGACATGGTCGAGGCCACCCGGCTGGCCCGGGAGATGCGGCCCTGGTTCGGGGTGGCCAAGGTCGGCCTCGAGCTCTACAGCGCCGTCGGCCCCGACGTCATCGCCCCCCTGCGCGACCTGGGCTACGACGTCTTCATCGACCTCAAGCTGCACGACCTCCCCTCCACCGTCAACCGGGCAGCACGGGTGCTCGGTGCCCTCGGCGCGTCGTACGTGACCCTGCACGCCTTCGGCGGCCGGGACATGTTGCGGGCCGGCGACCGGGGCCTCAGCGAGGGCGCCCACGCCGCGGACCTGCACGAGCCCACCTCCCTGGCGGTCACCATCCTGACCAGCGACACCGGCGCCCCCTCACACATCCTTGGCAAGCGCCTCACCGTCGCCATGGAGGCCGGCTGCGGCGGGGTGGTGTGTGCGGCCGCAGACCTGGAGGAGGCGCGGACCCTCGCCCCGGCCATGGTGCGGGTGGTGCCGGGCATCCGTCTCCCCGGCGACGACCCTCACGACCAGAAGCGACCCGCCAGCCCCGGGGACGCCGCCGCCGGCGGTGCCGACCTGCTGGTGGTGGGGCGCACGGTGACCGCGGCGCAGGATCGACGCGTGGCGGCGGCGGCCGTGGCCGCCGCCGTGGCGGCGGCGTAGCGACCCCGCCCGTGGTGTGGCGTTCGCCACGTCTGGCGTCCCGAGCAGGGGTAGGGTGCGCGCATGCCCCAGCCCCCACAACTCACGCCCGAGCAGCGGGAAGCCGCGCTGGCCAAGGCCGCGGCGGCCCGCAAGGAGCGGGCCGAGCTGAAGGAGAAGCTCAAGATGGGCTCGCTCGACCTGTCCGAGGTGCTCGGTCAGGTCGACGACGCCGTCGTGGGCAAGACCAAGGTGCTGGCGGTGCTCGAGTCCCTCCCGGGCGTCGGCAAGGTGAAGGCCCGTCGGACCATGGAGGAGATCGGCATCGCCGAGAGCCGCACCCTCAAGGGTCTCGGCGCTCAGCAGCGCAAGGCGCTGCTCGACGCCTTCGGCTGACCCCGCCGCCGTCCTCGCCTCGCGACCCGAGCGGCCCGGGCGCGGCCTGTCGGCCTCGGGTGCGAGCGTCCTGAGGTGCTGCTCACCGTCTCCGGCCTGCCGGGGTCCGGGACCAGCACCCTGGCCCGACGGGTGGCGGCGGCCCTCGGGCTCGACCACCTGGACGGGGGTCAGGTCTTCCGGGCCATGGCGGCCGAGCGCGGCCTCGATGTCGCCGGCTTCGGCGCCCTGGCCGAGGGCGATCCCGACATCGACGTCGAGCTCGACACCCGCCTGGCCCGCCGGGGCGCAGAGGGAGATGTGGTGTTGGAGTCCCGCCTGGCCGGCTGGATCGCGACCCTCGAGGGTCTTGCCGCCCTCCGCATCTGGGTCGCCTGCGACACGGAGGAGAGAGCCCGTCGGGTGTCCCGGCGCGAGGCCTCGGACCCGGGACGGGCTCGAGCCGAGAACGAGGCCCGGGAGTCGAGTGAGGCCCAGCGCTACCGGAGCTACTACGCGATCGACATCGCCGACCTCTCCCCGTACGACCTGATCGTCGACTCCACCACGGCCCCCGCCGACGACCTGGTCCTCCAGGTGCTGGAACGCGCTCGGGCCTGAGCACGACGGCGCCGTTCGCCGAACGAGCGCCGCACCGGGTAGCGTAGACCCTCGCTCGAGCAACCCCTGGAGAGTGGCGCGTCCATGAGCTGGCAGCACGACACCATGATGACCCCGGCCATCGAGGACCTCACCATCCGGGCCGAGGAGTCCAAGTTCAAGCTGGTCACCCTGGGAGCCACTCGCGCCCGCCAGATCAACTCGTACTTCGGCCAGCTCGGCGAGGGTCTCGGCACCCTCGTCCCGCCCCAGGTCACCAGCATGGCTCGCAAGCCATTGTCGATCGCCTTCGAGGAGATCGCGGCGGACAAGATCGTGCCCGTCGATCCCCCGACCGAGGAGGAGCTGGCCGAGGCGGCCGCGGCCGAGGCTGCCGCTGCAGCCGACGCCGCCGCCCTCGAGGCCGAGCAGGGCGACGGCGCCAACTGACCCGGCGTCGGCTCCGACGGCCGACGCCTCGCACCCACCCGTGACTCCTGACCGAACGCTCCTCCCCGCCCTCGCGGGCCGGCGCGTCGTGCTCGGCGTCACCGGCGGCATCGCCGCCTACAAGGCGGTGGAGGTGTGCCGGCGCCTGGTCGATGCCGGAGCCCACGTCGCCCCCGTGCTCACCGCAGGGGCCCAGCGCTTCGTCGGCGCCACCACGTTCTCGGCCCTGGCCAGCGAGCCCGCCGCCACCTCGCTGTTCGACGCGGCCGACCCCATCCCCCACACCCGCCTGGGGCAGGGGGCCGACGTGGTGGTGGTCGCCCCGGCCACGGCCCGGCTCCTGGCCGACTACGCCACCGGGCGCTCCGGGGACCTGCTGACCGCCACCCTCCTGGCCACCAGGGCGCCGGTTGTCGTGGCCCCCGCCATGCACACCGAGATGTGGGAACAGCCCGCAGTGCAGGAGAACCTGGCCACCCTGGCCCGTCGAGGCGTGAACGTCGTCCCGCCGGAGGAGGGTCGCCTGGCGGGCGGCGATGTCGGGGCCGGACGTCTGGCCGAGCCGGCCGCCATCGTGGCCGCCGTGGCCGGGGCTCTCGCCGATCGGGACCTCGACGGCGCCAAGGTCCTCGTCACCGCGGGCGGCACCCGCGAGCGCATCGACGCGGTACGGGTGATCACCAACCGCTCGTCGGGCAAGCAGGGCTACGCGGTGGCGGCCGAGGCCGCGGCCCGCGGGGCGTCGGTCACCCTGGTCACCACCGTCGACCGACCCCCGCCCTTAGGGGTGGCCGAGGTGGTGCGTGTCGAGAGCGCGGCGGAGATGCAGGCTGCGGTCGTCCCCCGCGCCCCGGCCATGGACGTGGTGATCATGGCTGCCGCGGTGGCCGACTTCCGCCCCATCGCTCCCTCCCCCGAGAAGATCAGGAAGGACGCCGGACCCCCCTCGATCACCCTTGAGGCCACGCACGACTTCCTCGTCGACCTGGGACGGGACAAGCCCGCCGGCCAGGTGCTGGTCGGGTTCGCGGCCGAGACGAACGGCCTGCGAGACAGCGCCCGGGCCAAGCTGGAGCGCAAGCACCTCGACCTCATCGTCGGCAACGACGTGAGCGCCCCCGGCGCCGGCTTCGAGCACGACACCAACCAGGTCGTTCTCGTCGGGGCCGACGGGATCGACCAAGATGTTCCCCTCCGCGACAAGCGCCTCGTGGCGCGCGCCGTGATCGATGCCGTGGTGGCTCTGCGCCCCACCGCCGCGGGCCGGGGGAGCGCGGCGCAGACCGAGAACCAGAGCACCAAGGAGACCCACCCGTGAGCCGTTTCACCTTCACCTCGGAGTCAGTGACCGAGGGCCATCCCGACAAGATGGCCGATCAGATCTCTGACTCCATCCTCGATGCCATCCTGGCCGAGGACCCGATGGCCCGGGTGGCGTGCGAGACGCTCGTGACCACCGGCCTGGCCCTCGTCGCCGGGGAGATCACCACCGACGCCTACGTCGAGATCCCCAAGATCGTGCGCGACACCATCCTGCGCATCGGCTACGACAACGCCGACTACGGCATCGACGGCAAGACCTGTGGCGTGATCACCACCATCGACCCGCAGTCGCCCGACATCGCCCAGGGCGTCGACACCGCCTTCGAGACCCGCACCGGGTCCTCCGGAGAGGACGAGCTCAACAGCCAGGGCGCCGGCGACCAGGGCATGATGTTCGGCTACGCCACCGACGAGACCGACGACCTCATGCCATTGCCCATCTGGGTGGCGCACCGCCTGGCCGAGCGTCTGGCCGAGGTCCGCAAGGCCGGGACCCTGCCCTACCTCCGGCCCGACGCCAAGACCCAGGTCACCGTCAACTACGAGGACGGCAAGCCCGTCGGCATCAGCACCGTGCTCATCTCCACCCAGCACGCCCCCGGCATCGGCATCGACAGCACCATCAAGCCCGACCTCATCGAGCAGGTGATCAACCCGATCCTGCCCGAGGGCCTGGTGTCCCCGGACCTGCAGGTGTACGTGAACCCCACCGGCACCTTCGTGCTGGGCGGCCCCCACGCCGACTGCGGGCTCACCGGGCGCAAGATCATCGTCGACACCTACGGCGGGTGGGCCCGTCACGGCGGTGGCGCCTTCTCCGGCAAGGACCCGTCCAAGGTCGACCGCTCGGCCGCCTACGCCGCCCGTTGGGTGGCCAAGAACCTCGTCGCCGCCGGTGCCGCCGAGCGGGTCGAGGTCCAGGTGGCCTACGCCATCGGTGTGGCCCGGCCCGTGTCGCTGCTGGTCGAGACCTTCGGCACCGAGAAGGTGGACCCCGAGCAGATCGCCAAGGTCGTCCCCGAGCTGTTCGACCTGCGGCCCGCCGCCATCCTGCGCGACCTCGACCTGCGCCGGCCCATCTACGCCAACACCGCGGCCTACGGCCACTTCGGCCGCCAGGGCGACCTGCCCTGGGAGAAGGTCACCCGCGTCGACGAGCTCAAGTCCGCCCTCAGCCTGTAGCCGCAAGGGGCCCGATCCGGGCCCCACCGTCCGAACTGGTGTCGATCCTGGTCCCCCTGACGACCGCGATCGACACCGGTTCGGCGGGGGAGGGTCTGCCAGGCTGTGGGCATGGTGCGGGGACTCATGTCGGACATCCACGGCAACCTCATCGCCTTGGAGGCGGTGCTTGCAGACGGCGAGACCCAGGGCGTCGATGAGTGGTGGGTGCTGGGCGACCTGGTGGCCATCGGCCCCGAACCCGTCGCCACCCTCGAGCGCCTCGCGTCCCTGCCGCAGGTGCAGATGATCCAGGGGAACACCGAACGGTACGTCCTCACCAGGGACCGACCGGCTCCCCACCCCGACGACGTCCACGCCGACCCCGGCCTGTTCGGACTGTTCTCCGCGGTCGAGGGCTCCTTCGCGTGGACCCGCGGCGCACTGGCCGCCCACGGCTGGCTGGACTGGGTCAGCCGGCTCCCGCTCGATGTGCGGACGGTGCTCCCGGACGGGACGCGCGTCCTCGGGGTCCACGCCTCACCGGGTCGCGACGACGGTGACGGGATCACCCCCGATCGGCCCGAGGAGGAGCTGGCCGCCGACCTCGTCGAGGCCGAGGCCGACATCGTTTGCGCCGGCCACACCCACCAGCCCACCGACCGGGTGGTAGGCGGGGTGCGCGCCGTGAACCTCGGCAGCGTGGGCAACCCGTCCACCGACGACCTCCGGGCCAGCTACGTGATCATCCACGCCGATGCCGACGGACATCGCCTCCAGCACCGGCGGGTGGCCTACGACCAGGACGCCTTCCTTGCGAGCGTGGCGCGCTCCGGCCATCCCGAGGCGGAGTACATCGCCTCCTTCGTCCGGGGTGAGCAGGCACGCCACGCTGCGTCGCGTCCGGGCGCCCCCGTCGTCGGCTGAGCTCCGGTGGTCGACCCGCGCCCCGGCGCCGATCGTCAGGGCTACCTCCCGCTGGGCGAGGAGGCCGTCACCGAACATCGGGTGCCCCCGGCCGATCCTCCCGACCTGGGAGCTGGACCTGACCGCTCGGTGCCGGACCTCGAGGCCTCGAGCTCTGTGCCGGCGCGGGTGGTGCGGGTGGTGCCGGACGTGGCGGGGATCGGGCGGCGGTTCGACTACTCGGTGCCGGAGAGCGTCGCCGGCGAGGTGGAGGTGGGGACCATCGTCCGGGTCGATCTCAACGGACGGCGGGTGCGGGGCTGGGTGGTCGCCGATCACGTCGCGGCCCCCGACGGCGTGGCCGTCAAGGACCTGGCGCGGGTGACCGGCGTGGGACCCTCGCCCGACCTGGTGGCCCTGTCGGAGTGGGCCGCCTGGCGCTGGGCAGGCCGGCGGCGGACGTTCCTGGTCGCGGCCTCACCGCCGGGTCGGGTGGTGGGCCTGCCGGAACCCCCGCCAGAGACCGGGTCGACCGTCACCGTGCCGGCCGGACCGACGGTCGAGGCGGCCCTGGTCGAGGAGCGGGGGGCGCTGCGCCTGCCGCCGGCCGCCGATCGCTACGCCCTGGTGGTCGCCGCCCTGGGCGCCCTGCCGTCGGGGCGCGACGCTCTCGTCCTGTGCCCCTCGGTCGCCCAGGCCCGGGCCCTCGCCGCCCGGCTGCGGCGGTCCGGACGTCCCGTGGCCTGCGTGGCCCACGACCAACCCGGCACCGCGGCGGCCCGGGAGTGGGCACGAGCGGCGGCCGGGGGCTGCACCGTGGTGGGGGCTCGGGCCGGGGCGTGGGCGCCGGTGCCGCGGCTGGGCCGGGTCGTCGTCCTCGACGAGCACGACGAGGCCTACCAGGAGGAGGGCTCACCGACCTGGCACGCTCGCGACGTCGCGGTCGAGCGGGCGCGCCGAGCCGGGGCACCGGCGCTGCTGGTGTCCCCTTGCCCCACCCTGGAGGCCCACGGGTGGGGGACCCTGGTCGCCCCGGGACGGACCGAGGAGCGGCGGGGCTGGCCCGCCCTCCACCTGGTCGACCGGCGCGAGGAGGACCCCGCCGCCGGTCTGCTCACCGAACCGCTCGCCGCCCTGCTGCGCCAGGGAGGACGGGTGGTGTGCGTGGTGAACCGCACCGGCCGGTCTCGCCTCTCGGCCTGCGCCCGATGCCGGGAGATCGTGGCCTGCACCGAGTGCGCCGGGTCCATGAGCCAGGCGTCCGACGACGGCTTGCTGCAGTGCACCCGGTGCGGCACCGAGCGCCCTGTGGTCTGTGCGGCCTGCGGCGCGACCCGGTTCCGGGTGCTGCGCCCCGGCGTGAGCCGCCTGCGCGACGAGCTGAGTGCGTTGGTGGGGGAGCCCGTCGATGAGGTCACCGGAGCGAGCACCGGTGCCGCCCCCCGCACCCGCGTGGTGATCGGCACCGAGGCCGCCCTCCATCGGGTCGACCGGGCCGACGCGGTGGCCTTCCTCGACGTCGACCAGGAGCTGCTGGCCCCCCGGGAGCGGGCTCGGGAGCAGGCCCTCGCCCTCCTGGCCCGGGCCGCCCGCCTGGTCCGGGGCCGGGACGACCACGGCCGGGTGCTCGTGCAGACCCGGATGCCCGACGACGTCGTCCTCCAGGCTGCCCTCCACGCCGACCCCGACCGAGTGCGCGCCATCGAGGAGGAGACCCGCCGGGCGCTGGGGCTCTCACCCTACCGGGCCGTGGCCCTGGTGTCCGGCGCGGCGGCGGAGGCCTACGTGTCCGCCCTGGGCCGTCCGGTCGGCGTCGAGGTCCAGGGCGGGGGAGGCATGTGGCGCCTGCGGGCCGGGAGCCACCGGGTCCTGTGCGACGCTCTGGCCGTCGTCGATCGGCCCCCGGGACGCCTCCGGCTGGAGGTCGACCCGCTCAGGTCATGAACCGCGGGGCCCGCGGGAGGACGGAGTTGTACTTTTTGACACGAAAGTGTTGCTCAACGAGCGGATTCGGTCGTGACCTACAGTTTCCTCTACGAACGCCTCCCGAACTCGACACGGGTGGTGCCGATCGGAGAGATCGATCGCTTCCTCGCCGACCGCTTCGGCATCACCGAACCGATGCAGCCAGGGCGATCCACCTGAGGCCAGCGCCCGCCGGGCCGACTCCGCCTCGAGGTCGACCCGCCGCGAGCCTGACCCGCGGGCACGAGGAGCGAACGATGGTTCATCTGGTCAGCGGGGAGGTCGCCGGGGGGTCGGCCGGGTACGTTGGCCCGATGGATCAGAGCGCCAACGAGCAGTTCGTCGAGCACCTCAACGAGGATCTCAGCCTGGAGTTCCAGTCGATCGTGCAGTACGTGTCGCACCTGGCGGTGGTCACGGGCCCCGAGTACACCGGCACCGTGGCGGAGATGAAGGCCCACCTCACCCAGGAGCTGGCCCACGCCTGCGTTCTGGCCGAGCAGGTCGCCTTCCTCGACGGGACCCCGGCCACGACGGTGCCGGAGGTGAAGCCGGCCGCCGACTCCAAGGAGGCCCTGGCCGCGGACCTGCGCCTGGAGACCGACCAGCTCGAGCGCTACCGGACCCGGGTGCAGGAGGCCACCGATCTGGGCCTCCCCGACGTGGCCGAGGCCCTGCGCCCGCTGCTCACCCAGACCCAGGAGCACGTCCGCGACCTCCAGGGCGCCCTCGGCGACTGATCCCGACCGCACTGAACCCTGCCCGGCCGGTCAGACCGACCGAACCAGCAAGGGACACGAGGGGCGACTGGCGCTCATGCCAGTGGCCCCATGATCGACCACAGCCGGTCCTTGCAGTCGGGGGCGCGGCCCTCGCCGTGCCCGTCGGGCCGGTCGACGGGCTCGCCGTCGACCACTGCCCCGCTCATCCGCCGGTGCCACGCGCGCGCGCGCGGGTCAGGCCCACGGCGGCGACGAGAGGGACCGCCCCGGCGACGCAGAGGGCCGTGGTGGTGGAGGTCAGGTCGGCCACGCTGCCGTCGACCAGGGCGGCGAAGGGGCGGCTGCCGAGGAGAGCCACGGACCACAGGGCCATCACCCGGCCCCGGAGCGCCTCGGGGACCCGGCGCTGGAGGGCTCCGTTCAGCGAGGTCACGCCGATCAGGAACCCGGCGCCGGCCAGCACCAGCGCTCCCAGACCCAGCGCCTCGATCGGGCTGAACGCCAGGCCCACCAGGCCGGCCGAGAGCAGCAGGAACGCCAGCTGGGTGGCCCGCAGCCCACCGAGGCGGTCCCGGATCCGCTCGACCACGAAGGCAGTCACCGCCGCGCCGGCACCGAAGGCGGAGACGAGGGCCCCGACGAAGGCGTCGCTGCGGCCGAAGCCATCGGCGACGGCGGGGGAGAGGGTGTTGATGGGATCCGACGCCCACCCCAGGGCCAGGGTGGCCAGGAGGATGGGCACGGCCACCGCGTCGGCCCGGGCCCAGCGGAGGCCGCCGCGCAGGGACCGATCGCCGTCGTCGGTGGCATGGTCGATCTCGACCGCCCGGGGGCGGATGACCACGAGGACCGCCAGCAGCACCAGGAAGCTGGCGGCGTTGACCCCAAAGGCGGCGGCGGCACCGGCGGCAGCGATGAGCGCGCCGGCGAGGGCGGGGCCGATGGCCCGGGCCAGGTTGAAGGTCACCGAGCTGAGGGCGATGGCCGAGTCCAGGTCCTGACGTCGGACCAGCTGGGGCACGATGGCCTGGATCATCGGGACCGAGATGGCGTACCCGATGCCGATCACGACCGTCGCCGCGAACACCGGGATGGGTCCACCCAACCCGTCCACGCCGAGCAGAGCCACGGCCACGGCGAGGGAGCCGGCCCCGAGGAAGGAGACGACCTGGGCCGCCATGAGCAGGCGCCGGCGGTCGAACCGGTCGCCGGCCACCCCCGCCCACGGCGACAGCAGGAGGGTGGCGCCGAACTGGAGGACGCTGACGACCCCGACGAGGGTGTTGGAGGTGGTGAGGGCGTAGACGACGACGCTGGCGGCCAGGTTCTGGAACCAGTTGCCGGCGTTGGACACCAGGCTCCCAGCGAAGAAGGGGCCGAAGGTCCGGTCCGTGAGCAGCGCCCACGGCCGGGCCGGTGCCGCCGTCGCCTCCTCGGACGTCGTCGACGGTGTCGGACCGGTCGTCCCCTCACTCGGGTCGTCGGCCTCGCGGCCGAGGGGGGTGCGGGGCGCGGCCTCGGTCATGCGCGCTCCCTCACGCCACCCGGCGTCGTGACGCCCGCTCGGCGGGCTCCACCATCGGGGAGGGAGCTGACGGCTGCGCTCGTCGTCGGGCACCGATGAGCGTGGCGGCCGCCGCGGGCGGAGGGTGTGTGCTGTCTGGTTCGCTCGCTGCGCCTGCTCACTGGTCGCCCACGGGATCCGGGGTGGTCACATCAAGGAGCCGATAGCCGCGGCGGGAGCCCCGGCGGGTCACCTCGTGGCCCCGCTCGGACAGCCACTGGGCGAGGGAGTCGGCGCCCAGGTTGCGGGCCACCACCAGGTGGGCCCCGGCGTCAGGGCCACAGCGACGGAGCCAGCGCCCGAGCAGGTCGTGGAGCGCGGCCTTGCCCACGCGGATTGGTGGGTTCGACCAGATCCCGTCGACCACGAGGCCCGCCGGCACCGCGTCGGGGGTGACGGTGCGCACACGCTCACCGACGCCGGCGGCGTCGGCGTTGGCCCGAGTCAGGTCGAGGGCCCGCTCGTTGACGTCGACGGCCCAGATCGTGGCTTCCGGTGCCCGCAGGGCCAGGGCCAACGCGATGGGCCCGTACCCGCACCCCAGGTCGACCAGCGTGGTGGGTGGTCGGGGAGTGGGGCGGGCCCCGTCGTCGAGGAGGAACCGGGTGCCGGGGTCGATCGCCCGCGACGAGAAGGTGCCGGCATCGGTGCGCAGCGCCACCGCACCGTCCACGTCGTCGAGGCGCAGCAGCACCTCGCCGGGCCGGGGCGCAGCACGCGGCCGGGTCGAGAAGTAGTGGTCGGCCCCCGAGGTCACGGCGACCGACGGTAGCGGGGCCCGTCTCCGGACCCGCTCGACGAGGTCGCCGACCGGGCCCTCGGTGCGAGGGGCAGCCGGTAGCCTCCGGTCGATGGCCGCCTACGACATCCGCATCATCGGCGATCCGGTCCTGCGGGAGGTCGCCGACGAGGTCATCGACATCGACGGCACCCTGGTGAAGGTGGCCGACGGCATGGTCGATGCCATGTACCGGGCCGACGGCCTGGCCGTGGCCGCGCCCCAGGTCGGCGTGCGCAAGCGGGTGATCGTCTACCAGCTCCACGACGACCCCGAGCCTTCGGTCCTGGTCAACCCACGGATCGTGGAGTCCGGTGACGAGATGTGGGCCTACTCCGAGGGGTGCCTCTCCATCCCCGGGGTGTTCTGGGACATCGAGCGGCCCAAGCAGGTCCACGTGGTGGGCCTCGACCTCGACGGCAACGAGGTGTCGGTCGAGGCCGACGAGCTGGCGGCGCGGATGTACCAGCACGAGCTCGACCACCTCGACGGTGTGTTGATGACCGAGCGCCTCGACGACGATCAGCAGCGCGACGCCCGTCGGGTCGTCCGCGAGCTGATGATGGCTCGGTCCGAGTCGGCCAGCCGCGCCGACGGCAGCCTCCTGCCCTAGACCGTGTCTCGGTGGGTTCCGCTCATGGCCCGCAGGCGGCTGATCAGCATCGATGCCCCCGGCGCCACGCGGGTCACCCCCGCGCCGCAGCCCTAGACCGTGCCGGCCGCCCCGCACCACCCGCGGCGCATCGCCTTCCTCGGCTCACCGGCGGCGGCCGTGCCCTCGTTGCGAGCCCTGGCGGGGACCGACCTCGAGGTGGCCCTGGTGGTGTCCCAGCCCGACCGGCGTCGAGGCCGGGGTGGGGCGGCGAGCCCGACCCCGGTGAAGGCGGTCGCCCTGGAGCTCGGCCTCACTGTGACCGATCGGGTTGACGACGTCGCCGAGGCCGGTGTCGACCTGGGCGTGGTCGTCGCCTTCGGGGAGATCCTGCGGGCCTCGCTGCTCGACGCCGTGTCCATGGTCAACGTGCACTTCTCGCTCCTGCCCCGCTGGCGGGGCGCCGCGCCGGTGGAGCGGGCCGTGCTGGCCGGCGACGAGCGCACCGGCGTCTGCGTCATGGAGGTGGTGGAGGCCCTCGATGCCGGCGGCGTCCACGCCTGCGTCGAGGTGCCCATCGGGCCCACCGCCACCGCCGCCTCGCTTCGGGGCGAGCTGGCCGAGGCCGGCGCGGACCTGCTGGTCCGCACCCTGGCCGACGGGCTCGGGTCCCCGACGCCCCAGGAGGGCGAGCCGACCTACGCCCACAAGATCACCCCCGAGGAGCTCCACCTCGACTGGAGCCGTCCGGCCGTCGAGCTGGGCCGGGTCGTGCGGGTCGGCGGGGCCTGGACCACGTTCCGGGATCGTCGCCTCCGCGTGTGGTCGACCCTGCCGATCGAGGGAGGCTCCGACGCGGGCGAGCCCGGCGCGGTGGCCACCGTCGACGGCGAAGTGGTCGTCGCCGTCGGGACCGGCGCCCTCGTGCTAGGGGAGGTGCAGCCCGAGGGGAAGGCCCGCCAGGCCGCCAAGGACTGGGCCCACGGCGCCCGTCTCACCCCCGACGATCGGCTGGGCCCATGAGCGAGCGTGGCAAGCGGAGCCGGCGGCGCTCACCGGTGTGCGGTGACGATCGAGGTCGTTGGTGTGGTTGCGGTGCGCCGATGAGCGAGCGCAGCGACCGAACCCGACAGCACGGGCTCTCCGGCGGTGGAGCGAGCGGCGCTTGTCGGTGTGCGGCGGCAAGGGAGGTCGTTGGTGTGGCCGACCTCGTGGTGGCGCGCCGATGAGCGCGCCCGAGGGTGGACACGCACCGCGGGGCAGCGGGGCGGCGCGTCGTCGGCGCAAGAAGCAGCGGGCCCTCGATGCCGCTCGCCATGCCCCTCGTCCGCCCCGGGGTCCGACGTCGCGTCCGCACACGGAGCGGACCGCCGACGCCCGGCGCACCGCCCTGGAGGCCCTGGTCCGCATCGAGGAGGACGGGGCCTACGCCAACCTGGTCCTCGGTCCGATCCTGGATCGTTCCGCGCTCGACCCCCGCGACAAGGGCCTGGCCACCGAGCTCGTGTACGGCACCACCCGGATGCGTCGAGCCTGCGACTGGCTGGTGGACCGCTTCGTCACCCGGAAGGAGCCGCTAGACGTGACCACCCGGGCGGCCCTTCGCCTGGGCGCCTACCAGATCGCCTTCCTGGCCCAGCCTCCCCATGCCGCCGTCAGCACCGCCGTCGACACTGCGCCCGCTCGCTCCCGGGGTCTGGTCAACGCCGTGCTGCGCAAGGTAGCCACCGATCACGCTGAGCAGGGGCGGCGCTTCCCTGATGTCGCCACTGCCCTCAGCTACCCGGACTGGATCGTCGACCGCCTGACGACCGATCTGGGTCGCGACCGAGCCCTCGGCGCCCTCGAGGCCATGAGCAGCCCCTCGGCGCCCAGCGTCCGCGCCGACGGTTACACGCAGGATCGGGCCTCGCAGTGGGTGGCAGACCTGGTGGAGGCGACCCCGGGGGAGCGGGTGCTCGACCTGTGCGCCGCCCCCGGAGGCAAGGCCACGGCGCTGGTCGGCACCGGCGCGTGGGTCGCGGCCGCCGACCTGCGCCCCGGGCGAGCCCGGCTGGTGGCCGAGAACGCAGTACTCACCAGGACGGCCGAGCGGCTTGCGGTGCTCGCCGCTGACGGTGTGCGACCGCCCTTCCCGCCCGCATCGTTCGACCGGGTGCTCGTCGACGCACCCTGCTCCGGGCTGGGCGTGCTCCACCGTCGGGCCGACGCCCGGTGGCGGGTGGAGCCCGACTCGGTGGAGCGCCTGGCCCGCCTGCAGGTCGACCTCGTCCTCGCCGCCGCCCACCTGGTCCGCCCCGGTGGGCTGCTGGTCGTGTCGGTTTGCACCCTGACCACGGCCGAGACCGCCGGCGTGGACGAGACCGTCGCCGATCGCCGCCCCGACCTCGATCCCCTGCCACCGCCGGGCGACCCGTGGGTCCCCTGGGGACGGGGCGCCCTGCTGCTGCCCCAGGCCGAGAACACCGACGGCATGGCCCTGCACCGCTATCGCGTGCCGCGGCGCGAGGACGATGCCCGCCTCTCCGATCGGTGACCCGGTCTCCGCCCCGTGGCACGCGGACGTCTCCAGCGGCCAACCCACGAAGCCGCGACCAATCGCGCCGTGTCTGGTCTCTGGTTCGATGCGGGCGGGCGGGCGGGATGAGGGATGACGGCCGACGGGAACCGGGACGGGGTCGGGGAGGCCGAGTGTCTGGCAGGGTGGGGCCATGCCCGATGCCAAGGTGATCACCGTGTCCGATGGGGTGGTCGACGGGGTGCGGGAGGACCGCTCCGGTGCCGCCCTGGCCCAGCGCCTGGCCGAGGCCGGTTTCGATGTCATCGACCGGCTGGTGACCCCGGACGGAGCGGCGCCGGTGGCGGCGGCACTGCGCGGGGCCACCGCCGGCTTCCCGGGTCTGGTGGTGACCACCGGCGGAACCGGCTTCGGCCCCCGCGACCTGACCCCGGAGGGGACCACCCTGGTTCTGGAGCGCCACGCGCCGGGCCTGGCGGAGGCCATGCGCCTGGTCAACCCCCTGGGTCGCCTCTCGCGCGGCCTGGCTGGCACCGTGGGCCAGGCCCTGGTGCTCAACACCCCGGGCTCCACGTCAGGCTCTGTCGAGTGCCTGGATGCGGTCCTCGACGTCGTTCCCCACGCCCTCGACCTCATCACCGGCGGCCGCCCCCACTGAGGGCACAGGCGTGACCTCGGTCTCTGCGGTGGAACTAGAACGTGTTCTAGTTCTATGCTGAGCCCGACAACAGAACAGAACCTCGCGGGGTTGGGTGGAAGTCCCGACCGGTGGTGAGAGCCCACGACCCCCGCCGACCTCGGTCGGTGGGGCTGACCCGGTGGAACCCCGGGGCCGACGGTCACAGTCCGGATGGAAGCGAGGAACGTGCGCCACCCGACGGGTGCCGCGCGCGCCGACCCCCTGCGACCCGACCCAGGAGGACCGGTGCCCGAGACCGTCGACGAGCTGCACATGGCAGGCGCCATGGCCCTCGCCGACAGCGTCCGGACCCGCACCGCGCCCAACCCCTGGGTCGGCGCCATCGTCGTGACCCGCGACGGGGCCGTGCACGGCGGGGCCACCGAGCCCCCCGGGGGGCGCCACGCCGAGATCGTGGCCCTCGACGCGGCTCGTGGTTCCGGTGGTGCGGAGGGCGCCACCGTCTACGTGACCCTCGAGCCCTGCTCCCACCAGGGGCGCACCGGTCCCTGCGCCCGCACTCTCGTGGACGCCGGGGTGGCTCGGGTGGTGGTCGCCCTTGCCGACCCCGACACCCAGGTCGCGGGAGAGGGGCTCTCGCTCCTGCGCGCCGCGGGGGTCGAGGTCGAGGTGGGGTGCCGGGCCGAGGAGGCGGCCGCCCAGCTGGAGGCCTACCTGCGTCACCGCCGCACCGGACGGCCGCTCGTGGTGCTGAAGCTGGCCGCCACCCTCGACGGGCGGACGGCAGCGGCCGACGGCACGTCGCAGTGGATCACGGGTGTCGAGGCCCGGACTGACGGGCACCGCCTGCGGGCCGAGAGCCAGGCCATCGTGGTCGGCGCCGGCACCGTCGCCGCCGACGACCCCAGCCTCACGACCCGGCTGGTCGACGGGCCCGATCCCACCCGGGTCGTGCTCGGCCACGCCCCGGCCGGGGCCCGGGTGCACCCCTGCCGGGAGTGGACCCGCGCCGACGGCGACCTCGACGCCCTCCTCGACCGGCTGAGCGCCGACGGCGTCCTCCAGGTGCTCGTCGAGGGCGGCGCCACCGTCGCCTCCGCCTTCCACCGAGGCGGCCTCGTCGACCGCTACGTCCTCTACCTGGCCCCCGCCCTGGCCGGGGGGGACGACGCCTCGGGCCTGTTCCGTGGCCCCGGCCTGGCCACCATCACCGACCTGTGGCGGGGCCGCATCACCGAGGTCAGCCCCATGGGCGACGACCTCCGGATCGACCTGCGCCCCGTCCCCGAGCGAGGAGCCGCCTGATGTTCACCGGGATCGTGGAGGAGCTGGGCACGCTGGCCCGGCGCGACGGGCACCGCCTGCGCATCGAGGCGACGATCGTCACGGCGGACGCGGCGATGGGTGACTCCATCTCCGTCAACGGGACCTGCCTCACCGTCGTTGCCCTGGGCGAGGGCTGGTGGGAGGCCGACGTCGTCGACGAGACCTACTCCCGCACCTCCCTCCGCGACCTGACCCCGGGTGACCCGGTGAACCTGGAGCGCCCCGTCCGCCTGTCCGACCGCCTCGGCGGCCACCTGGTGCAGGGTCACGTCGACGGGGTGGGCCGGGTGGTCACGGCCGCTCCCGAGCTGCGGATCACCGTGCCCGACGGACTGCTGCGCTACGTGGTCGAGAAGGGGTCCATCACCATCGACGGCGTCAGCCTCACCGTGGCCGCCGTCCACGACGACGGGCTCTCGGTGGCGATCATCCCCCACACCGCCGAGGTCACCACCCTCGGCCGCCGCCGTCCCGGCGACGCCGTCAACCTCGAGGTCGACGTCACCGCCAAGCACGTCGAACGCCTCCTCGCCTGGTACGCCGAGCGCCCGGACGTCGAACGCCCCTCCGCCGAGGCGACGCCATGAGCGCCGTCCCCCGCTACGGCCCCGAGCGCCCCTCCGCCGAGGCCGCGCCGTGAGCTCCGCCCCCCATCCCTGCCGGCGGGCACCGTCGGGGCCCGACACCTCCACCTGGAGCCAGCCATGACCGAGACCAGCTTCGCCCCCATCGAGGACGCCATCGCCGCCATCGGGCGGGGGGAGATCGTCGTCGTCGTCGACGACGAGGACCGCGAGAACGAGGGTGACCTCATCATGGCGGCCGAGGCCGTCACCCCCGAGGCCATCGCGTTCTTCCTGCAGCACTCGTCCGGGGTGATCTGCGCCCCCATCACCGCCGAGCGGGCCGCGGAGCTCGACCTGCGACCCATGGTCGAGCAGAACACCGAGAGCATGCGCACCGCGTTCACCGTCACCGTCGACGTCCGTCACGGCACCACCACCGGCATCTCGGCCTACGACCGGGCGGCGACCATCGTGTCGCTCGTCGACCCCGCCACCCGCCCCGGCGACCTGGCCCGCCCGGGTCACATCTTCCCTCTGGTGGGCCGAGAAGGCGGCGTGCTCAAGCGGGCGGGGCACACGGAGGCCGCGCTCGACCTGGCTGGCCTGGCCGGGCTGGCCCCGGCCGGGGTGCTGTGCGAGATCGTCGACGAGAAGAAGATGGGCATGGCGCGGGTCCCCGAGCTGGTCCGCTTCGCCCAGGAGCACGACCTGCTCTTCATCTCCATCGCCGACCTGGTTCGCTACCGACGACAGCACGAGAAGCTGGTTCGCCGGGTGGCCGAGGCGCGCATCCCCACCCGCTGGGGAGACTTCACCAGCTACGTGTTCGAGTCGGTCCTCGATGGGGAGCAGCACCTGGCCATGGTCAAGGGCTCGGTCAACGGCACGCCCGACGTGCTCGTCCGGGTCCACAGCGAGTGCCTGACCGGCGATGTGTTCGGCTCCATGCGCTGCGACTGCGGCGTCCAGCTCGACGCCGCCATGGCCATGATCGCCGAGGAGGGCACCGGGGTGATCGTGTACCTCCGCGGCCACGAGGGCCGTGGCATCGGCATCGGCCACAAGATCCGGGCCTACACCCTCCAGGACTCAGGCCACGACACCGTCGATGCCAACACCGAGCTGGGCCTGCCGGTCGACAGCCGGGAGTACGGCATCGGGGCCCAGATCCTGAACGAGCTGGGCCTCACCACCATGCGGATCATCACCAACAACCCGTCCAAGTACGGGGGGCTCGAGGGCTTCGGGCTCGACATCACCGCGCGGGTGCCGTCGATCATCGCGCCCAACCCCGAGAACATCGCCTACCTCCGCACCAAGAGGGACCGCATGGGCCACCTGCTCGAGGGTCTCGACGAGGTGGGCGAGGGTGCGGTACCCGTGGCCCCGGCGGACATCCCCGCCGCGGGCGAGGAGGTCTGATGGCGGGCGACGCCGCGTCCGAGCGACGGGCCGAGCCGGTGCTCGACGGCGTCGGCGTTCGCGTCGCGGTCGTGGCCGGGCGCTTCAACGACCACATCACCTTCCGGCTGCTCGATGGGGTCACCCGGGGCCTGGAGGGGCTGGGCGCACCCGACCCGGTGGTGGAGTGGGTGCCGGGCGCCTTCGAGATCCCCTTGGCGGCCAAGGCCTTCGCCGAGGCGGGCTCGGTCGACGCCGTGATCGGGCTGGGCTGCGTCATCCGGGGAGCCACCACCCACTACGAGGCGGTGGCGGGGGAGTGCGCGGCCGGCATCCTCCGGGCCGGGCTGGCGACAGGTGTGCCCATCATCTTCGGCGTGCTCACCACCGAGACCCTGGACCAGGCGCTGGAGCGCTCCCAAGGCCCTGGCGGCCACAACGTGGGCGAGGAGGGAGCCCACACCGCAGTCGAGATGGTCCGTCTCCTCGAGCGCATCGCCGGGTAGCGGAGGCCGATGGCCGGCCCGGCGAGGGCGTGCCAGGTCCGGACCGGCCCGGTTCCTGCTCGTGCTGCGTCCGGCGCCGCGGAGGGAGGCAACGATGCGAACGCTGTTCGCGGCGATGGGACTCGTCAGCCGGGTGGTGCGACGCTCGGCGTCACGCTCCACCTCCTGACCATCGCCCTCCCCGGTCCGCAGGTCGCGGGCCGACGGGTGCCCTGGTGCCACGTAGGTTCCTCCCCATGTCGCCCGAACCGTCGCCGTCCATCGTTGCTCGCCCCACCGGCGCCGACGTCGACGCCATGGCGGCCCTCACCGCGTCGCTGACCTCGCCGGAGCCGGGCGCCGGGCCTCGGGTCGGCGCCGAGCTCGATGCCCTGTTGTTCGACGCCGGCGGGGTGATCGTCGTCCCCGACCCGAACGCCATGGGCCTCGCCCTCGTCGGCGCGGGAGCCCGGACCGACGTCGCCACCCTGGTCCGGGCCCACTACGCGGGGATGCGCGCCCACGCCGGGTCGACCGGAGGTGGGGAGGACACCTGGTCGGCCTACCTCCACGCCTACCTCGCCGCCGCCGGCGTGCCGCCCGAGCACGAGGCCCAGGGGAGGCAGGCCTTCCTGCGGACCTTCGGCCACCGCACCTGGCGGTTCCCCCTGGTGGAGACGATCACCGCCATGGAGCGCCTCCACACCGCCGGGATCCCCCTCGGCGTGGTGAGCAACGCATCGGGTCAGATCGAGGGCATGCTGGCCAACCTCTCGGCCTGCCAGGTCGGTCCCGGCGGTGGGGTGCCGGTGGAGGTGGTGGTCGATTCGGCGGTGGTGGGGGTCGAGAAGCCGGACCCACGGATCTTCACGCCTGCCCTCGAGGTGATGGCGGCCCGCGGCGTCGCCGCCGACCGCATCGGCTACGTGGGCGACAGCCTCCGCTACGACATCGCCGGAGCCCGGGCCGCGGGGCTGGTCCCGCTGCTGCTCGACCCCGACGACCTGTACGGGGGCGTCGACCTCGGCCCCGGGGCCCACCGCATCGGCTCGGTCCACGACCTCCTCCCCCCGCCCGAGCGCCCCGAGCGCCAGCCCGAGGGCCAGACCGAGCCCGAGGCCGACTGACCCGCAGGCCGCAGCCTCGTTCTGGGGCGGGTGGTGGTGGCCCTGACCCCCGTGATCCGCGCCAGTTCGGCGGTGGCTTCGTTCTGAGGCGGGTCGTGGTGGTCCTGACCCCCGTGATCCGCGCCGGATCGGCGGGAACATAGGGTTCGAGCATGGACAAGCCCGAGGTCACCATCCCCGCCGACACCACCCCGCCGACCGAGCTGGCCACCGAGGATCTCACCGTGGGCGACGGCGACGAAGCCGCCGCCGGCCACAACGTCGACGTCCACTACGTGGGCGTGTCGTGGTCGACGGGCCAGCAGTTCGACGCCTCCTGGGACCGGGGCGACACCTTCGGCTTCCGCCTGGGACGGGGCCAGGTCATCGACGGCTGGGACCAGGGCGTGGCCGGCATGAAGGTCGGCGGCCGCCGTCGCATCACCATCCCCCCGGCGCTCGGGTACGGCGCGCGGGGCGCCGGCGGGGTCATCGCCCCCAACGAGACCCTCGTCTTCGTCGTGGACCTCATCACCGTCGACTGAAGCCGGCCAGGGGGTCAGCAGGGTGGATGCCAGGTGGGGTGGGTGTTCTTCGGCTCGGGGATGGCCTTCCTGCTCCTGCAGCAGCGGCTCACATGTGCCCTCGAGGATCCGCCACCTGCGCTGGCCCAGGCCGCGAAGACCAGCCTGAACCCGCTTCACACGTTCCGCCACCCGGTGAGGCACATCCGCCAGCTCGGGGCCATGTTGGACGTCCGCGGGTCCAAGCGAGCCCACGAGGAGTGGCGGCGTCGGCATGACCTGTCGTGAGGGTGTGCTGCCCCTCGCCAACCGGGTTGGTTGGTGCCGGGTCGGCCGGGCACGATGGCGGGCGTGCTGAGCCTCGTGTTGCCCAAGGGGTCCCTGGAGCGGGCCACCCTCGAGCTGTTCGAGGCGGCCGACCTGGCCGTGTCGCGCTCCTCGGCGGTGGCCTACAAGGCCGAGGTGGACGACCCCCGCATCGCCCAGGTGCGGATCCTGCGGCCCCAGGAGATCCCCCGGTACGTGGCCGACGGTCTCTTCGACGTGGGGATCACCGGGCGGGACTGGATCGAGGAGACCGAGAGCAAGGTCGAGAGCCTGGGCCGGCTCCACTACTCGAAGGCCACGGCGCGCCCGGTCCGGATCGTGGTGGCGGTGCCGGTCGACTCCGACGTCCAGTCGGTGGAGGACCTCTCCGACGGCGTGCGGGTGGCGAGCGAGTACCCCGGATTGACCCGGCGCTTCTTCGCCGACAAGGGCATCGACGCCGAGATCAGCCTCAGCTACGGCGCCACCGAGGCCAAGGTGCCCGACATCGTCGACGCCATCGTCGACCTGACCGAGACGGGTTCCGCCCTGCGGGCCTCGGGTCTGAAGATCATCGGTGAGATCCTCACCTCCCACACCGAGCTCATCGTCAACCCGGCCGCCCTCGCCGACCCCGAGAAGGCCCATGCCATGGGCCAGCTCAAGACCCTCCTCGACGGCGCCCTGGAGGCACGGGGGAAGGTCCTGGTCAAGCTCAACGTGGGCACCGAGGACCTCGACGCGGTGATCGACATCTTGCCGTCGATGAAGGCGCCCACGGTGTCGGCCCTGCACCGGGGGGGCGGGTTCGCGGTGGAGACGGTGGTGCCCAAAGCCGAGATCAACATCTTGATCCCGGCGCTGCGCGACGCGGGGGCCACCGACATCCTCGAGCTGGCGCTGGCCAAGATCGTCCACTGACCGTGGCGCGGTGGACGTGACCGGATCGTCGGGGCCGGTCGCGGGGGTGGTGGAGGCGTGGGACGACGAGCGCGGCCTGGGCACCGTGCGCACTGACGACGGTCGGGAGCTCGACCTCCAGTGCACCAACCTCGTCGACGGCACCCGGACGACCGAGGTCGGCACGCGGGTCCGTGCCGTCGCCGCCCCGGGTCACCACGGGCGCTGGCAGGCCGTGGCGGTGGAGGCGATAGCGCCGCCCTGAGCGGCCGACCCACACATCTCCGAACCGGCGACCAGGCGTGCCCCTGGAGGGTCGTGGGTGGTCGCCGCTACGGGGATCGGGCTCGGTTCTAGCCGACGCGGATGCGGCGACGGGGCCAGCCTGACGCCCCGTCGGGGGCCACGTCGGTCCGTTCCTCGGTCTGGGTCTCGCCGGTGCCGTCGGTGGCGCGCACCTCGATCTCGTGCTCACCCGCGGTGGCGTCCCACCGGAGCACCCACTGGACCCAGGTGTCGTCGGAGACGACCTGGCCCAGCTCGGCCTCCTGCCACGGGCCCCGGTCGATGCGGACCTCGACCCTGCTGATGCCTCGGCTCGGCGCCCAGGCGACGCCGGCGATGGGCACCACCCCGGGCTGGGGGTCGCTGCCGCCGCGGGGGACGTCGATGCGGCTCTGGGTCTTCACCGGTCCCTCCCGGGCCCAGCCCCGGGGGATCCAGTAGCCCTCCTCCTCCTCGAAGGTCGTCAGGCGGATCTCCTCCAGCCACTTCGTGGCGGACACGTAGCCGTAGAGCCCGGACACGACGAGGCGCGCCGGGAAGCCGTGGGCGCGGGGGAGGGGCGCGCCGTTCATGCCCACCGCCAGCAGGGCGGAGCGGTCGGGGTCATCGAGGGTGGCGGTCGGGAACCCGGCGGTGAAGCCGTCGACCGACTGGCCCACGATCTGCGTCGCCGACGGGTCGACGCCGGCCTCCTCCAGCAGGGAGCGCAGGGGGACGCCGCGCCAGCGGGCGTTGCCCACCAGATCGCCGCCCACCTCGTTGGACACGCAGGAGAGGGTGACCACCTCCTCGACCAGCTCGCGGGCCATGAGGTCGGCGTAGGAGAGCTCGATCTCCCGGCCGACCCGGCCGGTGATGCGCAGGCGCCAGGACCCGGAGTCCACGACCGGGGTCTGGAGTGCGGTGTCGATCCGGTAGAAGTCGGGGTTGGGGACGATGTACGGGGTCAGGCCGTCGATGGCGAAGGACTCCGACGGGACGCTCTCGGCGATCCTCGGCGCCGGCAGGCGCTGGGGGAGAGCTGCGGCCGAGGAGCGGAGGGTGCTGCGCACCTCTTGGCCCAGCAGGCCGGCGGTGGCGACGACGGCGCCGGTCCCCGCGCCCCAGGCCAGCACGTCGCGGCGGGTCGCGGTGACCAGGGCCAGCCCGTCGTCTGACGAGCGGGGTCGGCTGGCGCCCGACGACGCGACCCGGATCGCCGTCCACGGCGCGGCGCGCAGGCCGAAGCGATCGAGCAGCAGGAGCAGGACCGTGACGCCGACGGTCACGCCCGCGACGGCGCCGACGAGGGCCAGGCCCACCCAGCCCCGAGGGTTGCGGGCGGTGGCCAGGATGCCGATGAGGCCGAAGATCGCCAGGCCGGCGACGCCCCACCCGCGACGCCGCACCTCGAGGCGACCCAGCGCAGCACCGATGAGCAGGACGACGAGCACGGTACCGACGGCCAGCGCCGTCTTGTCCTGGGTGCCGAAGAGCGCGGTGGCCACATCCTTGAGGGCGGCCGCGAAGGTGTCGATGAACAGCGCCTCGACCGCGATGAGCAGCGAGGGGCGGGTGGGCGCGACCAGAGCCACCGCCTCGGTGGCGACCAACGCCGCCCCCGCGGCGATGATCCCGGCGATGCGGGCGCGAGTATCCGAGGCGCGATGGCGTTCGACGGCGCGCCCGTCGCGCGGCGCTCGGGTGGTCATGGGCTCGGCCGCAGCGGCAGGCTGACGGTGAAGCGGCACCCGGGACCCTCGTTGGCCACAGAGATGCGCCCATCGTGGGCCTCGAGCAGGCCGCGGGCGATGGCCAGGCCCAGGCCGCCGCCGCCGTCGGCGCTCCGTCGCGCCACATCGGCGCGGTAGCCGACGTCGAACAGGCGGGGGATGTGGACGTCGTCGATCCCGCCGCACTCGTCGGTGACGTCGAGGGTCAGGGCTGCGCCCTCGTCGCCGACGGCGGCACCGAGGCGCCCCACCACCGTGACCTGGCCTCCGGCGCCGGTGGCGGCGATGGCGTTGTCGACCAGGTTCCGCAGCACCCGTCGCATGTCGCAGGGGACGAGGGGGGCCTCGTCGGCGGCCAGCCGATGGGCCAGGGCCACGCCCCGGGTGTCGGCCTGGCCCCCTGCTCCTTCGACCACCTCCATCAGCAGCTCGTCCAGCGGCACCGGCTCGGCGTCGGCGGTGGCGGCCACGCCGCTCGATATGCGCGACAGCTCGAAGAGGTCGTCGACGAGGGTGCCCAGGCGCTGGGTCTCGGTGCGGATGTTGCGGTGGTAGCGAGCCATGGACGCCGGGTCGTCGACGACGCCGTCCTCCAGGGCCTCGGCCATGGCCCGCACCGAGGCGATGGGGCTGCGGAGGTCGTGGGAGACCCAGGCCACCAGCTCCCGGCGAGACGAGTCGAGGGCCAGGGCCCGGCGACGGGCGCGGTCGAGGCGGTCATGCGCGGTCTGCAGCTCGTCGGCCACGGCCCGCATCTCGGCGCTGCGGATGGCCGGAAGGGTGTGGCCGCCGGCGAGGTCCACCTCGCCGTCCGTGTCGGGATCGACGTCACGGTCGAGCGGCCCCAGGGTGCCGAGGCGTTGGGCCAGCCGGACGAGGGTGTCGGCCTCGTCGGCGACCCGCCCCGACAGCACCACCGCCCCGGCGGCGGAGAGGCCGGTGCTCACCACCAGCACGACGCCCAGGATCCCGAGGTCGTGAGCGGAGATGAACATGGCCTGGGCGGCGACGGCCACCCCGGCCGTGGTGGCGGCGGTGGCCACTGCGGCCACCACGAGCAGTCGGCCGAAGAGCGATGTCCCCTGGCCGAGCCGGGTCAGCGCCCCGATGACGAGGGCAGCCGCGGCCGAGCCCCCCGCCGCGAAGCCGACGACGGCCAGGGTGTCGGACCACGGGATGTCGGTCGCGACGGCGACCGTCGCCGCCACCAGCAGCCCGACGGCGATGATCGTCACCGCCAGCCGGACCCGGGCCCTCGGGGAGCGGGCCGAGAGGGTCATCAGGTGTCCCAGCGGTAGCCGACGCCTCGCACCGTCCGGAGGTGCTCGGGAGCGGTGGGATCGCGCTCGATCTTGGCCCGCAGGCGCCCGACGTGGACCGTCACCGTGGCGGTGTCGCCTACCGTCCAGCCCCACACCGCCGCCAGCAGCTCGGTGCGGTCGAAGGCCTGGCCCGGGTGGCTCATCAGGTGGATGAGCAGGTCCAGCTCGCGGGCGGTGAGGGCCAGGTCGTCTCCGTCGAGGCGAGCCAGTCGGCCGACCACGTCGACCTGGAGGCGCTCGGTCGATAGGAGCGCGGCGGGGACCGAGGGCAGGCCCACAGCGGGTGTCCGGCCCCGTCGCAGAACCGAGCGGATGCGCGCCGTCACCTCCCGGACCGAGAAGGGCTTGGCCACGTAGTCGTCGGCCCCCATCTCCAGGCCGGTGACCCGGTCGGCCTCATCGCCCTTGGCGGTGAGCATGATCACCGGGATGGGGGCGACGGCGCGCAGCCGGCGGAACACCTCGAACCCGTCCATGCGGGGCAGCATCAGATCGAGCACGACGAGGTCGGGCAGCCACTCGAGGGCGTGGGCCAGCCCGTCGACGCCGTTGCGGACGACCTCGACCTCGACGCCGTCGCGGGCCAGGTAGCGGGCCAGCACGTCGCCGATGTGCGGGTCGTCCTCGATGATGAGGACCCGATCGGGGCGGGTGGGGTCGCCGTCGGGTCGGGTCACGGGGATGGGTAGGGCATCGGCGACCACCACCTCCACGGTAGGGGGGTGCGGGCGAGCCCTCCCGTCGCGCCCTGAGAGTTCTGCGGATCGTTACCCCACCGCCCGGGTGCCGGTGCCGGGGTCACCCGACGGTGTCGTAGCCGTCCGGGTGGGTCGAGTGCCACTGCCAGGCCGAGGCTACGATCGTCTCCAGGTTCCGGTCGGCTCGCCAGCCGAGCAGCTCGTGGGCCCGGCGGTTGTCGCCGTAGACCTCGGTCGGGTCTCCGGCGCGGCGGTCGACGTCGACCGAGGGGATGTCGATGCCGCTGACGCGCCGGGCGCAGTCGAGCACCTCGCGGACGGTCGAGCCCACACCGGTGCCGAGGTTGATGGCGGTGGTCTCGCCCCCCGCCTCCAGGTAGTCGAGGGCTCGGACGTGGGCGTCGGCCAGGTCGTCGACGTGGACGTAGTCGCGGACCGCGGTGCCGTCGCGCGTGGGGTAGTCGGTGCCGAACACCGTCAGCTGCGGGATGCGCCCGAGCGCAGCCTTCATCACCACCGGCACCAGGTTGAGCGTGACGGTCCAGTCCTCGCCAATGAGGCCCGAGGCGGAGGCGCCGGCCGCGTTGAAGTACCGCAGGCTCACTGAGCGCACGTCGTGGGCCCGGTCGTACCAGCGCAGGACGTCCTCGGCCATCCGCTTGCTCTCGCCGTAGGGGCTCTCGGGCCCGAACGGGTGGGCCTCGTCGACGGGGAGGCGCTGGGGGGTGCCGTACACCGCGCACGTCGAGGAGAAGACGACGTGGCGGACACCCGCCCCCTGGGCCGCGTCGAACAGGGCGTTGGCGGCACCGACGTTGTTGGCGAAGTACCGGCCGGGCTGCTCCATGGACTCGCCCGCCGCCTTGTAGGCCGCGAAGTGGATGAGCGAGTCGATGCCGTGCTCGGCCACGGTGGCGGCCACCAGGCCGGTGTCGGCGATGTCGCCCACCACCAGTGGGGCGCCAAGGGTGGCCTCGCGTCGGCCCAGCTCCAGGGAGTCGTAGAGGACCACGTCGCGCCCGCGTTGGCGCAGCAGCTGCGCGGTGTGGGCTCCGATGTAGCCGGCGCCGCCGGTGACGAGGACCGCCATCAGCTGACCGGGCCCTCGTCGGTGTCGCCCGCCTCGGTCCGCCGAGACAGCTCCACGAACGCCATCTGCAGCTGGCCCAGGGCCTGGCGCAGGGTCGCCTCGTTCTGACCGAGTCGACCCTCGACGCCTCCCAGCACGCCCGTGAGCGCGTCGACGGCCAGGTTGGCCTCGGCCAGGTTGGGCGGGTCCTGGGACAGGTGGATGGCCGCCAGCTCGTAGAGGCCCATGGCGTGGTTGGCCACGACCACCTCGGCCGGCGTGGACGCCAGCTCGGCCCGGGTCTGGGCCATCTGGGCGATCATGGCCTCGGCCTCGGCCCGTTCCTCGGGTGACATCTGGGCCAGGGCCTCGGCCATCTCGGGGTCGATGTCCGCCTGGGGCGCGGCGGCCTCCTCGGCCGCTGGGGGGGTGGGGCGGGGGCGGGGCACCTCGTGCTCACCGCCGGGGGTCCACAGGCTCATCGGGGTCACCTCTCGGGTTGCGGGGCGGGGCCGGCGGGCGCACCACGGCGGGGCCCGCCCGACGTGGTTGCGGCCCGGTCCCGGGCGCCCGTACCCTAGGCGGACAACCGAAGACGGAAAGCGGGGCCCTGGCTCCCACCCGGCCACCCATGGTGCGTCGGGTCGATCGAAGCGGGCTCCCCCTCCGGGCGGGTTCTGCGGACGTCGGCCTTCCGACGTCTGCGCCGTCGATCTCGGCGGCCTGACACTGACCCGAACCCGACGGAGGACAACCTCACCGCATGAAGGAAGACCGGCCATAGCCGCGCCGCACAACGACGAGCCCCGCATCAACGACCGGATCCGAGCCCGTGAGGTCCGCCTCGTGGGTGCCGACGGGGACCAGATCGGGATCCGGCCTCTGCCCGAGGCCCTCGCCATCGCCCGAGACCAAGACCTCGACCTGGTCGAGGTGGCCGACAAGGCCAACCCCCCGGTCTGTCGCATCATGGACTACGGCAAGTACAAGTACGAGGCGGCGCAGAAGGCGAAGGAATCGCGCAAGAAGAGCACCAACGTCGTGGTCAAGGAGATGAAGTACCGGCCCAAGATCGGTTCCGGGGACTTCGACACCAAGACCAAGAAGGTGGAGAAGTTCCTGGGCGAGGGCCACAAGGTCAAGGTGACGATCATGTTCCGAGGGCGTGAGATGGCCCATCCCGAGCTGGGCAAGAAGATCCTCGACCACGTGGCCGAGGACGTCTCCCACCTGGCCCGGGTCGAGGTCGTCCCCAAGCTCGACGGTCGCAACATGATCATGGTGCTCGCCCCCGACAAGAAGGCCCAGGCCGCGCACGCCGCCAAGCTGAAGGAGGCCGAGGCCAACGCCGCCGGTGACGGGTGGGCTCCGGCTCCAGCTCTGGGCGAGGCAACCCCCACTGCCGCTCCTGGCCGCGACGCCGCCGCCTCCTGAGACATCCCCCGCCGGTTCGACCGGCCCGAACGAGGACACATCCATGCCCAAGATGAAGACCCACCGCGGCGCGGCCAAGCGCTTCAAGACCACCGGTGGTGGCAAGCTCATGCGCCGGCAGGCCAACAAGCGCCACATCCTGGAGAAGAAGCCCTCCACGCGCACCCGCCGCCTGACCGGCGAGGTCGAGGTGGCCAAGGGCGACCGAGACCGCATCAACCGCATGCTCGGGAACCGCTGACCGGGCTCTCCCACCCACCCGGTCGCAAGCCCCCGTCACCGGGTCCACCCAGAGGAAGAAGAGGAGCGAACCATGGCCCGCGTCAAGCGATCCGTCCACAGCAAGAAGCACCGCAAGGCCACCCTCGAGCGCGCCAAGGGGTACTACGGCAACAAGAGCCGTTCCTACCGGGCTGCCAACGAGCAGGTCATGCACTCCCTGCAGTACGCCTACCGCGACCGCAGGGCCAAGAAGGGTGAGTTCCGCAAGCTCTGGATCCAGCGCATCAACGCCGCCTGCCGCGAGAACGGCATGTCCTACAGCCGCTTCATCAGCGGCCTCCGGGTGGCCGAGGTCGACGTCGACCGCAAGGTCCTGGCCGAGCTGGCCGTGTCGGACCCGACCGCCTTCGCCGCGCTGGTCCAGGTCGCTGCTGACGCCCAGTCCGCCGCCTGAGGCCAGAGGCGAGGACCGGGCCGCGGTCCCCGGTCGTGCCCCCGACCTCTCCGACCCCCACCGGGCCGACAGACGGTGCCGAGCCCCGGTCGGTCGCACCGGTGCCCCTGGCGCCGCGCAACCGGCGGGTGGCCGACCTGGCCCGTCTGTCCCGCCGTCGGCGCGAGCGCGAGGCCCAGGGCCGCTTCGTCCTCGACGGGCCGGTGCTGGTGGCCGACGCCGTGCGCGCCGGGCTGGCCGTCGACGACGTGTTCGTCGACCCGGAGGCGCTTGACCGGCCCGAGGTCGTCGCCGTGGTGGCCGCCGCCGCCGCGATCGGGGCCGGCACCTGGGCCGTGGAGGGCGGGCTCCGGGGCCACGTCGACCCCCGCACCCCGAACGGGGTCGCGGCCGTGGCCCGCATCCCGGACGCGCCCGCGCGCCGCGACGTCGCCGAGGGTGACGGCCCGGCCCTGCACGTGGTGCTGGTGGCGGTGGCCGATCCCGGCAACGTGGGCACGTTGCTGCGCACGGCCGAGGCCGTGGGGGCGACGTCGGTGGTGCTCTCCGACGGATCGGTCGACCCCTGGTCGCCGAAGGTGGTGCGGGCGTCGGCCGGGTCCGTGCTGCGGGTGCCGGTCCGCTCGGCTCCGGCCGACGCCGTGCTGGCCGACCTGGCCGCCGCCGGCGTGCGCCGGGTGGGTACCAGCGCAGCACGAGGCACCCTGCCCCAGGCGCTGGACCTGTCGGGATCCGTCGCCCTGGTCCTGGGCAGCGAGGCTCATGGGCTGCCGGCCGACGTCACCCTGGACATCGACGCCTGGGTGACCCTGGCGATGGCGGGCGAGGTGGAGTCGCTCAACGTGGCGGTGGCCGGCTCGGTCCTGGCCTACGAGATCGTCCGTCAGCGCACCGAGGCCGCCACCGACAACGGACTTGTCGGTCGGCCCGGGGACGGGGCAGGGTGAGGCGTCCATGGGCTCCCAGGTCACCGACGACATCGCGCGCCTCGGGGCCACCGCGGTGGAGCGCCTGGCCTGGGCCACGGACGTCGACGGCCTGAGGGCGGTCGAGTCCGAGGTCATCGGCAAGGGCTCGGAGCTGGCCGGGGTCAAGCGCAGCCTGGGCGGCCTCGACCCCGACGAGCGGCGCGAGGCCGGACTGGCCCTCAACCGCGCCACCGCCGAGGTGGCCGCAGCCGCCGCCGACCGGAGAGCAGAGCTGGAGGCCGCGGCCCACACCGAGACCGTTGCCGCCGAGCGCCTCGACCTCACCGAGGTCCGGTCCGCGCGCAGCGCCGGTCACCTCCACCTGGTGACCCAGACCATGGAGGAGCTGGAGGACGTCTTCGTGGGCCTCGGCTTCGAGGTGGCCGAGGGACCCGAGGTGGAAGACGACTGGCACAACTTCACCGGCCTCAACCTCCCCGCCTACCACCCCGCTCGCGACATGCAGGACACCTTCTTCGTCGACCTGGGCGAACCGGGTGACGTCGTGCTGCGCACCCACACCTCTCCCGTGCAGCTGCGGGTGATGGAGGAGCAGGGTCCGCCCATCTACGTCGTCGTGCCCGGGCGGGTGCACCGCAACGAGGCCCGCGACGCCACCCACCTGGCGACCTTCCACCAGATCGAGGCCCTCGTCGTGGACCGGGGCATCACCTTCGGGCACCTGGCGGGGACGATCGAGGCCTTCACCCGCGCCTACTTCGGCCCCGGTTTCTCGTCGCGCCTGCGACCCTCGTACTTCCCCTTCACCGAGCCCTCGGCCGAGTTCGACATCCAGCGCCCCGACGGCAGCTGGCTGGAGCTGGGCGGGTGCGGCATGGTCCACCCCGAGGTGCTGCGCAACGGAGGCATCGACCCCGAGGAGTTCACCGGCTTCGCCTTCGGGTTCGGCATCGACCGCCTGGCCCTGGCCCGCCACGGTGTGACCGACCTCCGCGACATCCTGTCGGTCGACGTCCGCTTCCTGGAGCAGTTCTGATGACCGTGCTCGATCGGCTGGGTCGCCCCGTCCGCACGGTCTGGACCACTCCCGCGTCGGGGAGCAGATCGCGGTGAAGGTGCTCCAGTCGTGGCTGCGGGAGCTGGCCCCGTTCGACCAGGATCCCGACACCGTCAGCGCCGCCTTCAACGACCTGGGCACGCCCGTCGAGGAGGTGACCCGCCTCGGCGAGGGTCTCGACGGCATCGTCGTCGCCCGGGTGCTGGAGACGCGACCACACCCGAGGGCCGACCGCATCGGCCTGGTCGACGTCGACCTCGGCGACGGCGAGGCCCTCCAGATCTGCTGCGGCGCCTTCAACATGGCCGCCGGCGACCTCGTGCCCCTCGCCACCTTGGGCACCACCATGCCCGACGGCATGGAGATCGCCCGGCGCAAGATGCGGGGCGAGTGGTCCAACGGGATGCTGTGCTCCTCGACCGAGCTGGGCCTGGGCGCGGACCACGGCGGCATCCGCATCCTGGCGCCCGACCTGGTTCCGGGGACGCCCCTCACCGAGGCCATCGGCCTCGAGCCCGACGTGCTGTGGGACCTCGAGGTCAACGCCAACCGCCCCGATGCGTTGAGCGTGGCCGGACTGGCCCGTGACCTGGCCGCCCGCCTCGGTGTCCCCTTCAGCCTGCCCACCGCCGACCCCCGTCGCGACGGGGCCGAGGCCGCGACCGAACTCGGGGTCGAGATCCTCGATCCGGACCTGTGCGGGCGCTTCGGCGTCTGGCTCCTGCGCGGCCTCGATCCCGCCGCCACCTCGCCGGAGTGGATGCAGCGCCGCCTGACCGTCCTGGGGATGCGACCCATCAGCGCCCTGGTCGATATCTCCAACTACGTGATGCTGGAGCTGGGACAGCCCAACCACCCGTACGACCGGGACGGGGTGCCGGAGGGCCGGTTCCGGATCCGCCGGGCCCGCCCCGGCGAGACGCTCACCACCCTCGACGATGTGGCCCGCAGCCTCGATGGCGAGGATCTGCTCATCTGTGGAGGCGACGACGTCGCCCTCGGCATCGCCGGCGTGATGGGCGGGGCGTCGGCGGAGATCTCGGCCGCGACCACCGACGTGGCCCTGGAGATGGCCTGGTTCCTGCCCCGCTCGGTGGGGCGCACCGCCCGCCGCCTGGGACTGCGCACCGAGGCCGCGGCCCGCTTCGAGCGGGGCTGCGACCCCGAGGTGATCGACCTGGCCGCGGCCCGCTTCGCCTCGCTGGCCGAGGAGGTGTGCGGCACCGCCCTGGCCCCCGGGGTCGTCGACGGGCGGGGCCAGCTGCCCGACCGCACGCCGGTCCGGGTCCGCACCGGTCGGGTGAACCAGGTGTTGGGCACCGACCTCGACGCCGCCGCGGTGACGAGGCTGCTCGACCCCATCGGCTTCACGTGCACCCCCGCACCTGATGCCGAGGGCGACCTCGACGTGGCCATCCCGTCGTGGCGCCACGACTCGACGGCGGAGATCGACGTGGTCGAGGAGGTGGCCCGCCACCACGGCTACGACCGGATCCCGCGACGCGAGCTGGCGACGTCGCGCCCGGGACGCCTCTCGACGGTGCAGCATCGACGCCGTGAGCTGCGCGGGCTGCTCACCGGGCTGGGACTGACCGAGGTGATGCCGCTCCCGTTCCTGGCCCCGGGCCAGCTGACCGCGGCAGGGTTCCCGGCCGCTGGCATCGAGCTCCGGAACTCGCTCGTGGCCGAAGAGTCGGTCCTGCGCACGACCCTCCTGCCCGGCCTCGTGGCGGCGGTGGCCACCAACGCCGCTCGGCGCAGCTTCGGCGTGCGCCTCTTCGAGGTCGGCCACGTCTTCCTCCCCCGGCGCGACGGTGAGGTCCCCGACGGGCCGGGCCGACCGGACCTGCTGCCCGACGAGCGCGAGCACCTGGGCGTGGCCCTCGCCGGGGCCGAGGCGCCGGAGGCGGTCCGGGCGTGGCTGGCCCTGGCCGCGCGCCTGGGTCTGGGCGACGCCGACGTGGCCAACGAGCCCGGCCCCGGCCTCCACCCCACGCGCAGTGCCGTGGCCCGCGTCGGGGGGACGCCGGTGGGCACGGTGGGCGAGATCGACCCCGGTGTGCTGGCTGCGCATGGCATCTCCGAGCGGGTGGCGTGGTTGGAGGTCGACCTGGGCGACCTGCTGGCCCGCGAGGTGGGGGAGGTGGCCTACCGGCCGGTGTCGCGGTTCCCCTCCAGCGACGTCGACCTGGCCTTCGAGGTCCCGTCGTCGACCTCGGCGGCCGACGTGGAGCGGACACTGCTCCGAGCCTCGCCGCTGGTGTGGTCGGTGGCCCTGTTCGACACCTACCGGGCCCCCGGCGTCGACTCTGACCGACGCTCCCTCGCCTACCGGGTCCGGTTCGACTCGTCCGAGCGCACCCTCACCGACGCCGAGGTGGCCGAGGCCCGCCAGACCCTCATCGACGCCGTCGTCGCCGCCCACGGGGCCACGCTGCGGGGCTGACCCGGCGGCGGCCAGGGGGGTGGTCTGTCCGGTCGGGAGCAGCACAGGCCTGCCCTTCGATCGCGTCCGTGCGCCGCGGTCCCCAGCGCTCACACCAGCGGGCCGTCCTCCACCGCGGCCAGCGGCGCGGCTTCGGCCATCGCCAGCTTGCGACCGGGGTCCTGGTTCCCCTCGGGGGCGGCCTCCTCCGCCGGAAGCCAGCGCCAGGCCACCAGCGCGACCAGCCCGATGACCACCGCCCCGCAGACCACCGCGGTGCGCATGCCGTTCAGGAACGCCGCACTGGCCGCGTCGTGGATCCGCAGGGCGAGCTCGGGCGGGACGCCGGGAGCCTGGCCCACCTGCAGCGCCTTGGCGATGGAGTCCTGCCCGTCGGGGACGGCGCCGACGGGCACCCCCGCCGGCACCCGCGCCGAGGTCAACAAGCGGATGGTCTACTACTACTTCGGCTCCAAGCACGGTCTCTACGAGGCCGTGCTGCGGCGCCGGCTGGCGGGGCGCCGGGAGGTGGTCGCAGCCCTGCCTGGCACCGCCGAGGAGCGTCTGCCCGCCCGCATGGTCGAGGCCCTGGCCGATCCCTCCTGCATCCGGCGGCTCATGTGGGAGGCGCTCGACACCGGGACCGAGGGTCCGGTGGTGGCCGAGGAGGAGCGAGCCGAGGTCCTGGCCGAGCTCGCGGCCCGACTCGGCGGCGGCCCCCCGGACGCCGCCCACCGGCTGCTGGTCGAGCTGGGTGTCACGGTCGCGGCGGCCACCTTCCCGCAGCTGGCCCGGATGCTCACCGGTCGGACCACCGACGACCCTCAGTTCGTGGCCGACCACGCCCGCGTGGTGGCCGAGATCGGCCGGCACCTCGATGCCGGCCCTCCGGAGGGGATCTGACGGAGGCGGTCAGCCAGTGCCGAGGCGCCCTGGTGTCCCCGAGTGCCCGACCGCTGTTGCATAGTGATGCGTGGTTCCGCATAGAGTGTGCTCCATGGCCAAGGTCGGGATCGTCGGGGCGTCGGGCTACACCGGTGCCGAGCTGCTCCGGCTGCTGGCCGGCCACCCCGACCTCGAGGTGGCAGTGGCGACCGGCGACTCCCAGGCGGGCCAGCCCGTCGCCGGCCTCTACCCGAACCTGGTCGGCGCCTACGGCGACCGCACGTTCGACACCTGGGACCCTGCGGCCGTCGACGGCTTGGACCTGGTCTTCTGCGCCCTACCCCACGGGGCCAGCCAGGCCCTGGTGCCCGAGCTGCGAGGGCGGGTCGGGGCGGTGGTCGACCTGGCCGCCGACTTCCGGCTGGCCGACGCCGCGCTCTACCCCGAGTGGTACGGAGATGCCCACACCGTGCCCGAGCTGCTGGCCGAGGCCGTCTCCGGGCTACCCGAGCTGTTCCGCAAGGACATGGTGGGGGCCTCGTTGGTGGCCGGGCCCGGCTGCTACCCGACGGCAGCCGCCCTGGCCCTGGCCCCCCTCCTGCAGGCCGGTCTGGTCGAGCCCGCCGGCATCGTGGTCGACGCGGTGAGCGGGCTGTCGGGCGCCGGTCGGCCGCCCAAGGCGGCGACCACGTTCTGCGCCGCCGATGGCGACGTCACCGCCTACGGCCTGCTCCGCCATCGCCACACGCCCGAGATCGAACAGACGCTGTCGCGAGTCGCGGGTGCCGACGCCCAGGTCGTGTTCACCCCTCACCTGGTGCCCATGAGCCGGGGGATGCTGGCCACCTGCTACTCGCGTCCGGTCCCGGGCACCACCGCGGCCGACGTCGACGCCGCCATGGCCGACGCCTACGCCGTCGAGACGTTCGTGTCGGTGGTGGAGGGCTCGCCGTCGACCAAGGCCACCCAGGGCTCCAACGCGGCCCACGTGTCCGCCCACCTCGACGAGCGGACGGGCTGGGTGCTCTCCCTGTGCGCCCTCGACAACCTGGGCAAGGGCGCCTCCGGCGCCGCCGTCCAGTGCGCCAACCTGGCCCTCGGCCTCCCGGAGGCCACCGGCCTCTCCACCATCGGCACCTACCCGTGAACACCTCCCGACCTCAGACCCGCCGTTCTGGTCGAGGAATGGGCCGTCGAGGGCCCATCTGTCGACCAGAACGGGTGGGCGCGACGGACCTGGTCGTTGTGGTCGTCAGGAACGCCCCTGAGGGCTCATCTGTCGACCAGAACGGCCAGACGGTGGCGGCCCGATGAGCGTCACCGCGCCGAAGGGGTTCGTGGCCGCGGGGGTGGCGGCCGGGATCAAGGACTCCGGCGACCCGGACCTGGCCGTGGTGTCCACCGCGTCGGGGCGAGCCGTGCCCGCGGCCGGGGTCTTCACCGCCAACCTGATGACCGCGGCGCCGGTCCAGGTGTCCCAGACCCACCTGGCCTCAACCGGGGGGCGGGCGGCCGCGGTGGTGCTCAACAGCGGCAACGCCAACGCCGCCACCGGAGCGCCGGGCCGGGCTGACGCCGAGCGCGCCGGTGCCGCCGTGGCCCGAGACCTGGGCTGCGCCGAGGACGAGGTCCTGGTCGCCTCGACCGGTCTCATCGGCATCCCCCTGCCGATCGAGCCCCTGGTCGCCGCGGTCGACGGCCTGGTGGCCAGCCTCACCGGCGACGACGAGGGTGGGGCGGCGGCGGCCGAGGCCCTCCGCACCACCGACACCGCACGCAAGGAGGCGGTGGCCACGACCGGAGCGGTCACCGTCGGCGGCATGGCCAAGGGCGCCGCCATGCTGGCCCCGTCGATGGCCACCATGCTCGCAGTGCTGACCACCGACGCCGACGCGGACGCGGCCACCCTCCGTCGGGTGCTGGCCGACGGGGTCGAGGTCAGCTTCAACGCTCTGCTCACCGACGGCTGCACCTCCACCAACGACACCGTGCTCCTGCTGGCCTCCGGCGAGGCCGGACCCGTCGACGAGGCCGACCTGGCTCGGGCCGTGGCCGAGGTGTGCACCTCGCTGGCCGAGCAGATGGCCGACGACGCCGAGGGCGCGACCAAGGTCGTCCGCCTGACCGTCGCCGGGGCCGCGTCCGACGCCGAGGCTCGCACCGGCGCCGAGCGCATCGCCCGCAGCCTGCTCTGCAAGTGCTCGTGGTACGGGCGCGACCCCTACTGGGGGCGCCTGGCCAGCGAGCTGGGCTGCGCTGGCATCGCCTTCGACCAGGAGCGGGTGGCGGTGGCCTACGGCGGGGTCACCGTTGCATCCGGTGGGGTCAGCATCGACCACGACACCGAGGCGGTGGCCGACCACATGGAGGGTCGTCACCTGGAGATCCGCTGCGACCTGGGGATGGGGGAGGGGACGGCCACGGTGCTGACCAACGACCTCACCCACGCCTACGTCGACGAGAACATGGGCACCAGCTGATCTCGCGACGTTCCCGACACACATCTGTGTCGGAAACGTCGCGAGAAGCGGGGGTGGGAGGGTCAGGCGCCGGTGGGCTTCAGGGGATGGATGGCGGGAGCCTCGGCCAGGTGGTCGCCGGCGGCCGCGAAGGCCACCCCGACGTGCTCGGTCTGCATGTGGGCATCGAGGTCGTCCTGGCTGCGCCAGCGCTCCATGGTCACGAAGGTCCCGGGCGTCGCGGCCGACTCGAACAGGTCGTAGGACAGGCACCCCTCCTCCTCCCGGGTGGCCACGACGAGGTCGCGCAGGACGGCGCCGACGGCGTCCTCCGAGCCGGACTTGGCGGTCAGCAGGGCGATCACATCGAGGTCGGCCACGGCGGGCTCCTTGGGTCGGCTCCTTGGGTCGGGTGGCGGCACCGTACCGCCGCCCTCCGTCGCCGGCTGGGGGGACGGATCAGTCGTCGAGCAGCGGGAGCAGCCGGGCGTGGACGTCCACCAGGTCTTGGTCTCGCCCCCGGGTGGCGCAGTACGACAGGGAGTCGAGGAGGATGTGGACCCGGGCGAGCCGCAGGCGGGCGGCGGCGTCGGTGAGGTCGACGCCGGTGCGGGCGAGGTGGTCCAAGACCGTGGCGACGAGCGCAACCTCGTCCATGGGCGGGTGCCAGGAGGACCAGGTGTCGAGCCACGCCAGGTCGTAGAGGTGGTCGCCCCAGAGGGCACAGCCCCAGTCGAAGACCCCGGAGATGGCGCCCGTCCCGGGGTCGACGTGCACGTTGGCGTTGACCAGGTCGCCGTGCACGAGGTGGCGCCCGGAGGGAACGGCCTCGACCAGGTCGCCGATGACCGCGAGCCCTCGGTCCAGGGCCCCGGCACCTACGGACGAGGCGGCGATGGCATCGCGCCCGCAGTGGTGGACCGAGCCCGGCGGGCCCTCGGCGACACCCAGGTACCACCTCTGCACGTCCCGGCGCGGGGCGTGACCCGACTCGTCCCACGGCCCGAACCCGGAGCCGAAGGTGGGGACGGCCCGCAGCGCGTCGAGCACGGCCAGCAGCGACGGCATGACCGACCGCCACCCCGACCGGTCGAGCGTCTCCAGCACCACCCCGCCCACCCGCTCAGTCACGCACACCGGCACCCCGTCGACCTCCCTCCGGGCCACCACGGCGGGGACCGGCAGGTCGGGACCGGCGAGCGCGGCGGCTCGCTCGTCCTTGGCGAAGTCGGTCATCTCCAGCCCGAAGCGGATGACCAGGTCCTGACCCCGGTGTCGCAGGGCATAGGCCCGGGACCAGTCCCCGACGGCGAGGGGCGCGACGGCCTCCACGCCGGTTCCCAGGAGCCGCCCGGCGACGCCCTCCACCTCGTGGAGGCTCGGTGACGGGGGCGTCACCTCACGAGCGGACCATGTGATCTCCATCGAGGGCGTTCATGTCAGGCTCGACCCCAGACCGGCGAGGATCGCGGCCCTCGACGGGGCTGGGGTCCACCCCGTCGGAGGGCGAAGGGTGCGGCCGGGGCCACGCCCGCCTGAGCGGTGGCTCGCGGCCGATCGTCGCGGTGGGGCCAGGTGGCCCGGTGGACGAGGAAGGGATGGGCCACGACGACGGGCGACCTTCCCGTAGGACAGCACACCGGGGACCGTACCGAGCGGCCCGTGCGCCGGCCGCGAGGTTCCGCGGCCGCACTCGTCTTGCATGTGCATGCATGGTTCTGCATAGACTCCGGGGATGGCCGATCCTGTGTCCCCTGAGCAGGTGGAGATCGCGGGCGTCGACGCCGCCACCCGGGCCTCGGTGCTGGTCGAGGCCCTGCCCTACATCCAGGCCTTCGCGGGGCGCATCGTGGTCATCAAGCTCGGGGGCAGCGCCATGGGCGACCCCGACCTGGCCGCCTCCTTCGCCTCCGATGTGGTCCTCCTGCGGGCCGTCGGGCTCAAGCCGGTCGTGGTCCACGGCGGCGGCCCTCAGATCGGCGAGATGCTGGCCCGTCTGAACCTGGAGACCGAGTTCCGCGACGGCCTGCGGGTCACCGACGCCGACACCCTCGACGTGGCCCGCATGGTCCTCGGCGGTCGGGTGGGCCGCGACATCGTGCGCTCCATCAACCGTCACGCGCCGGTGGCCGTGGCCCTCTCCGGCGAGGACGCCGGTCTCATCGTCGCGACCCAGCGTGACCCCGAGCTCGGCTACGTGGGCGACGTGGTCGACGTGGACCGCACCATCCTCGACACCCTGCTGGCCCGTGCCTTCGTGCCGGTGATCTCGACCATCGGCAGCGACGGTCAGGGCCAGGCCCTCAACATCAACGCCGACAGCGCCGCCATCGCCGTGGCCGAGGCCCTCGATTCCGAGAAGCTGATCTACCTGACCGACGTGCCCGGCGTCCTCACCAAGGTCGGGGACCCGGCCTCGCTCATCTCCCGGCTGTCGGTGACCCGGGCCCGGCTGCTGATCGACGACGGCGTCATCGCCGGCGGCATGATCCCCAAGGTCGAGGCTGCGGTCGATGCCGTCGACGCCGGGGTCGGCTCGGCCCACGTGCTCGACGGTCGCATCGCCCACGTCGTGCTCCTGGAGCTGCTCACCGACGAGGGCGTGGGCACGATGGTGACGCGCACCACCGGGGCCTCGACATGACCGCCGCGACCACCTCCACCGGCCCGACGCCCATGCCCGCGCCGCTCATGCCCACCTACGCCGCGCCCGCGATCACCCTGGTCCGGGGCGAGGGCACCCACGTCTGGGACGACGAGGGGCGGCGCTACCTCGACTTCCTGACCGGCCTGGCCGTCTGCAGCCTGGGCCACTGCCACCCCGACGTGGCCGAGGCGCTCAGCACCCAGGCCCGGACCCTGCTGCACGCCTCCAACATCTTCGGCACCGTCATCGGACCCGAGGTGGCGGCCACCCTGGACCGCCTGCTCGGCACGCCAAGCTGGGCCGACGGCTGGACGGGCGACGGGCCCCGCGGTCGGGTGTTCTTCGCCAACTCGGGTGCCGAGGCCAACGAGTGCGCCCTCAAGCTGGCCCGGCGCTTCGGCGGCCGGGGTCGCCACGTCGTGGTCTCGGCCATGGGCTCGTTCCACGGCCGGACCCTGGCCACCCTGCACGCCACCGGCCAGCCCGCCAAGCACGAGGCCTTCCAGCCCCTGCCCGAGGGGTTCCGCCATGTGGCGTGGGACGACGTCGACGCTCTGGAGGGAGCTCTCGACCCCACCGTGGCCGCCATCCTGCTCGAGCCCCTCCAGGGCGAGGGCGGGGTGAACCCGGCCACGGTGGCCTACGTGCAGGCCGTGCGTCGGCTGTGCGACGAGCGGGGGATCCTGCTCATGGTCGACGAGGTCCAGACCGGTCTGGGGCGCACGGGCCGGTGGTTCGGCCACCAGCACTTCGGCGTGGTCCCTGACGTGGTGACCATGGCCAAGGCCCTCGGCAACGGCGTGCCCATCGGGGCCTGCTGGGCCCGCGCCGAGGTGGCCGAGGTGTTCGCGCCCGGCGACCACGGCAGCACCTTCGGCGGCCAGCCTCTCGCGGCCGCTGCGGCCCGAGCCACGCTGGCGGCGCTGGAAGCCATCGATGCCCCCGCTCGGGCCGCGGCTCAGGGAGAGCGTCTGGCCGAGGGTCTGGCCGACCTGGTCGGTGTCGCCTCGGTGCGGGGCATGGGCCTGCTCCTGGCGGCGGAGCTCGAGGGGCTGGCCTCGAAGCCGGTGGCCGAGGCCTGCCTGGCCGCGGGGCTCATCGTCAACGCCGTAACCCCGACCGCCCTGCGCTTCGCCCCCCCGCTGACGGTGAGCGATGACGAGGTCGACGAGGCCGTGGCCATCGTGGGTCGGGTCCTGGCCCAGGCCACCGAGGCGGAGGCGTGACACCGTCATGACCATCGACCCCGCACCAACTGGCTCGCGAATCGGTTGCCGGGACCCCCAGGTCGCGCGCCGCTTCGAGACGCCATGGCGAGCTGGTCCGCAGACTGGTTGCCAGGGTCCCCGGGTCGCGCACCACAACGGGGCGTTCGGGGACCGGGCCGGGCACCGAGACGGGGCAGCGTGACCGTCCGCCACCTGCTCGAGGTCGACGATCTCACCGCCGCGGAGCTGGCCGAGGTCCTCGTCCTGGCCCAGGACCACGGCCTGCACCGGGTGCTGGAGGGCAGGGGCGTCGCCCTGTTGTTCGAGAAGCCGTCGGGCCGCACCCGCCACTCCACCGAGATGGCGGTGGTGCAGCTGGGTGGCCATCCCGTGTACGTGCGCCCCGACGAGGTCGGCATCGACGAGCGCGAGACCGCCGAGGACGTGGCCCGCACCCTCTCCCAGTTCCACGCCGCGCTCTGCGCCCGTGTCTTCGACCATCGGGTCCTGGAGCGCATGGCCGGGGCCGGGTCGGTGCCGGTGGTGAACCTCCTGTCGGACCGGGCCCACCCGCTGCAGGCCGTGGCCGACCTGCTCACGCTGTTGGAGGCGGGGGGTCTCGACGGGCGCAGCATCGCGTGGGTCGGCGACTTCTCCAACGTGGCCCGGTCGCTGGCCCAGGCCGCTGCCCTCACCGGCATCGGCATCCGTGTCGCCGCGCCCGAGGGCTACGGCCCCACCGACGAGGATCTGGCACGCGTCCGCGCTCTGGGCGGCAGCATCGAGGTCAGCGACGACCCCGGCGCCGCCGTGCGCGGGGTCGACGCGGTGTCGACCGATGCCTGGTACTCGATGGGTCAGGAGGCCGAGGCGGCCGAGCGTCGATCTCTGTTCGCCCCCTTCCGCGTGGACGCGGCGTTGATGGCCCAGGCCGGGCCGAACGCCGTGTTCCTCCACTGCCTGCCCGCCCATCGGGGTGAGGAGGTCACCGACGAGGTGCTCGACGGCCCGGCGTCGCGGGTGTGGCCCCAGGCTGCGAACCGGCTCCACGCGGCACGCGGCGTGCTGGCCTGGCTGCTCGGGGTCCGGGACCAGTGAGCACCGCGAGGGGAACCACCCGCGTTCGTCAGTGCCCGGCGACGATCGAGGTCCTCGATGGGCCCGGCGTGGTGCGGCACCGATGAGCTCCCGGATGGGGCGCACGCAACGCCAACACCTCGTCGCCAAGCTGCTGGCCTCGTCGGCGGTGACGAGCCAGGAGCATCTGGTCGAGCTGCTGGCCGCCGAGGGGGTGACCTCGACCCAGGCCACCGTCTCTCGGGACCTGGTCGACCTGGGGGCCATCAAGGTCCGCACCGCCGACAGCGAGCCGGCCTACGCCATCCCCGAGCTGCCGCACGAGCAGCGGGCCCCCGACGACCACCTGCGACGGGTCTTCGGCGACTGGGTGGTGGAGGTGGCGGCCACCGACACCATCGTCGTCCTGCGGACACCGCCGGGCTCGGCCCACGTGGTGGGCTCCGCCCTGGACCGGGCGGCGCTGGCCGAGGTCGCCGGCACCGTCGCCGGCGATGACACCCTGTTCGTCGTGGTCCAGGACCCTGACCGACCGGCCACGGGCCCCGCCGGCGCCCTCGCCGAACGGCTCCGCGAGCTGGCCGGGCTCACCCCGGACGGTGCCGCCGGCAGCAACACCCCGTCCGACGCCGGTGAGGCCGAGCCCGCCGCGGCGACCCCCGCCGGCCGCAGCGTCCCCTTCCTGCCCATCGACACCATCGAAGACGAGAGGTAGCCGTCCATGCCCAAGCGCGTCGTCCTGGCCTACAGCGGGGGTCTCGACACCTCCGTGGCCGTGAAGTGGATGATCGAGGAGCTCGGTGTCGAGGTCGTCTGTCTCGCCGTCGACGTTGGCCAGGCGTCCGACGACTGGGACGTGGTCCGGGAGCGGGCGCGTGCCGCCGGGGCCGTCGAGGCCATCGTCGTCGACGCCCGCCAGGTGTTCGCCGAGGAGTTCGTGGCCCCGGCCCTGAAGGCCAACGCCATGTACGAGGGCCGCTACCCGTTGGTGTCGGCCCTGTCGCGGCCGGTGATCGTGAAGCACCTGGTCGAGACGGCCCGCTACCACGGTGCCGACGCGGTGGCCCACGGGTGCACCGGCAAGGGCAACGACCAGGTCCGCTTCGAGGTGTCGACCCGGGCCCTGGCGCCCGACCTCGAGGTCATCGCGCCGGTGCGGGGCTGGGGGATGACCCGGGAGGAATCGATCCTCTACGCCTACGACCACAGCATCCCGATCCAGGCGACGAAGGAGAAGGTGTACTCCATCGACGACAACCTCTGGGGCCGGGCCATCGAGTGTGGCGAGATGGAGGACCCCTGGGCGGTGCCGCCCCCGGGGGTGTGGCTGCTCACCCAGGCGACCGAGACCGAACCCCGGGATCTGGTCATCGGCTTCGAGCAGGGAGTGCCGACGTCGGTGGACGGCGAGCGCCTGGGGATGCTGGAGGTCATCGAGACGCTCAACACCGTGGTTGGGTCCTACGGCTGGGGGCGCATCGACATGGTCGAGAACCGGCGCGTGGGCATCAAGAGCCGGGAGACCTACGAGTGCCCGGCGGCGCTGGCGCTGATCATGGCCCACAAGGACCTGGAGTCCATCTGCCTCGAGCGCGACCTCGACCGGGAGAAGTCCCGGGTCGAACCCCGCTACGCCGAGCTCATCTACGACGGGCTGTGGTTCAGCCCCCTGAAGCAGGCCTTCGACTCCTTCGTGGACTCCAGTCAGGAGTTCGTGACCGGTGAGGTACGGCTGCGTCTGGAGCCGGGCATCGCCAAGATCACCGGCCGCCGCAGCGTCCACTCGCTCTACGACTACGGACTCGCCACCTACGACGCGGCCGACTCGTTCCGCCACGAGGACTCGGCCGGCTTCGTGCGCCTCTGGGGCCTCGGCATCGAGACCTGGGCCGCCCGGCAGGGCAGCGACCGGAACCGCGACTGATGCCGGCCTCAGCGGCCACCGTCGCGGGGTTGCGTCGCGGGGTCGATCGCGGGGGTCGTGACCCCCGGAACCTGCCCCAGGACGTGGGGGGGTGGCGCCGATGAGCGGGGCCGACGGCAGCGGGCACGCCTCGAACGAGGGCCAGACGCTCTGGCACGGGCGCTTCGCCGAGGGTCCGGCCGAGGCGCTGATGGCCTTCACCGTGAGCCTGCCGTTCGACCGGCGCCTGGCCGCGGAGGACATCGCCGGATCCCGCGCCCACGTGCGGGGCCTGGTCCGGGGCGAGCTGATGACCGGCGAGGAGGCATCGGCGGTGCTATCGGCGCTCGACGTGGTCGAAGACGAGCTGGCCACCGACACCTTCACCTTCCGACCGACCGACGAGGACATCCACACCGCGGTCGAGCGCCGGGTCACCGAGCTGGCCGGTCCCGCCGGCGCCAAGATCCACACCGGGCGCAGCCGCAACGACCAGGTGGCCACCGATCTCCGCCTCTGGACCAGACGGGCCCTCACCGACGTGGCCGGGCGCATCGTGGCCCTCCAGGCCACGCTGCTGGACCGGGCCACCGACGCCGGGGACGCCTACCTACCGGGCTACACCCACCTCCAGCAGGCCCAGCCCGTGCTCCTGGCCCACCACCTGCTGGCCCACGGCTGGGCTCTGGCCCGCGATCTGGACCGGCTCGTCGACGCCCGGCGCCGGGGCGATGTCTCTCCCCTCGGCGCGGGCGCCCTGGCGGGCTCGTCGCTGCCCCTCGACCCTGCGGGCACGGCCGCCGACCTCGGCTTCGCCGCCGCCTTCGACAACTCCCTCGACGCGGTGAGCGACCGGGACTTCGTGGCCGAGGCCCTCTTCGCCCTCGCCCTCTGCGGCGTCCACCTGTCGCGGATCGGTGAGGAGTGGGTCATCTGGTCGAGTGAGGAGGTGGGCTTCGTGACCCTCGACGATGCCTACGCCACCGGCAGCTCGATGCTGCCGCAGAAGAAGAACCCCGACATCGCCGAGCTGGCCCGGGGCAAGGCCGGGCGCCTGGTGGGCAACCTGACCGGGCTGCTGGTGACGCTCAAGGGCCTGCCGCTGGCCTACAACCGCGACCTCCAGGAGGACAAGGAGCCGCTGTTCGACTCCGTCGAGCAGGTGGCGCTGGCCCTCACCGCCCTGGAGGGCATGGTGGCCACCGCCACCTTCCACACCGACCGCATGGCGGCCGCAGCCGACACCCCTGCCGCCGCGGCCACCGACCTGGCTGAGTGGCTCGTCGCCCGGGGCACCCCGTTCCGCGACGCCCACGCCGTGGTCGGTGACCTGGTCCAGCGCTCCCTGGCGGGGGAGGGGGGTCTGGCCGACCTGGTGGCCGCCGACGAGCGCCTGGGCCCCGACGCCGCCACCCTCATCGCCCCGGGTGTGCCCGTCACCCGCCGCACCACCCGCGGGGGCGGCGGACCCGCTCCCGTGGCCGACCAGCTCGACCGCTTCCGCGCCCGGCTCACCGCCGATCGGGAGCGTCTCTCCGCCTAGGGGGGCGGCGATGCGCGCGCGCGATCGCCGCCGGCCCGTCCTCGTCGGTCGCGGCGGATCCGCCGCGGCACGGCCTCACCGTCGCGGACCCGGCTCAACGGCGTCGGGTCGCCACCGCCCTGGCTCCGGAGTCCACCGTAGGCTCACGACCCGTGTCCCCCGATCCCTTCTGCTACGACATCCGGGTCCGGTACCAGGAGGTCGACATGCAGAGGGTGGTGTTCAACGCCCACTACCTCGCGTACTGCGACGAGACCATGGCCGCCTGGGTGGCCGACGCCTTCGGCTGGAACGTTGACGACGACGAGGTCGACTGGATGCTCGTGCGGGTCGAGATCGACTGGCAGGGCTCGGCGACCTACGGCGACACCCTGAGCGTCGTGGCCGGCGTCGACCACTGGGGTGCCTCGTCGTTCCGGGTGCGGTTCACGGGCCGAGCCGGGGAGCGCCCGGTGTTCACCGCCCTCATCACCTACGTCTGCGTCCAACCCGGGACGACCACCAAGATGGCCGTCCCCGCCCTGCTGAGAGAGACCCTCGCCACCGTCCCGGCCCCCTGACGCGGCCGGTCATGCGAGGTCGGAGGCTCACGAGAGGCCGGCGGCGACCGACGGGGTCTTTGTGGTCCACCACGCCACGGTCAGCCACCCCGCGCCCGACGCACGGCCCCCCGCACCGGTGCGGAGTGGGCTCGGTCCTTCGGCGCCTGGTGAGCCTCGGCCCGGAGAACGCGCCCCAGGGAAGAGTGGTGCCCCGATGACGGGGCAGCGAGGCCCGGCCGACGAGAAGCCGGACCTGGGACCCTACGTCCCCCCGGCGTCGGAGCCGCCGGTGGCCGACACCCCCATCTGGCTCAGCCACCACTGGCCCGACCAGTACGACCGCTGCGCCCGGGTGGGGCGCCGTCACGTGTGCCGTCGGTGCCTCGTCATGTACCCGGTGGCCGTCGTGGCCGCGGTGGTGGCGTCGGTGGGCCCGTGGTGGCCTCGCGACCTCGACGTCTGGCTCATCCCGTTGCTGCCCCTGCCGGCGGTGGTCGACTTCATCGTCGACAACCTGGGCCTGGTCCGCTACTCGGCCCGGCGCCAGGCCGCTCTCACCGCTATCGGGGCGGTGGCGGCCGGAGCCGGCTACGTCCGGTACCTGGACCGCCCAGGGGATCCGGTGGTGTGGGGGACGGTCCTGGCCTACGGGGCCCTCTGCCTGGGCGCCGTGGTCCTCGGCCACCGTCGCACCACCGGCTGAGGCGCGGGGTCGACCACGGACCGGCGGTGAGCCCGCACCCCGTGCGAGACCATGGGTGACCGCCTGGACGACCGGTTCCACCGAGACCTGCCACCGTCGAGCCCGGTCCGAGCGTCGGCTCGAACCGGTCAGGCCACGAAGGCGTCGTTGACCCACCGGCGGCTGAGGACCAGGCTGACGCCGACCGCCACCACCACGAGGGCACCCTCGAGGAGGGTCTGGCGGCGGGTCCGGGGCGCGCCGGTCGGGGCGAGGACGAGGAGGCCCGCCCAGGCGGCGAGGACGTAGCGGATCTGGCTGGCGACCAGCTCGCTGCTGAGGGCCACGATCAGGCCCACCCAACCGGCGACGAGGGCGGTGCCGGTCCGACCGCCGAGGCCGAAGCGGTCGGTGGCCACCAGCAGGGCCGCGAAGGCCAGCACCGCGGCGGTGATGTTCATGGCTGTCTCCAGGTGGAGCGCGGGCAGGTCCACCACGATCTCCCGCACGCCGCGGAGCACGCCGGACCCGGGGGGCGCGATCGAGCGGTCCCACGCGTTCTGGGCCCGGGCGAAGGCGAGCCCGTCGCCCACGGCCAGGTGCTGAGCCAGGGCGACGGCGCCGAAACCGGCCACGCCGGTCAGGGCGTAGCCGCAGGCCACGGCATCGACCCGCCGGAGCCGCACGACCCGGGCCACGGCCAGGGCCGGGCCCACGGTGAAGCCCACCACGCGACAAGTCCCGGCCACGAACGCGGCCAGGCCGGCCCGTCCGGGGCGGCGGTGGACATCGGCCAGCACCGCCAGGGCGGTGGCCGCGACGAGGGGGGCCTCGCTCATGTAGGCCCACAGCACGAGCGATCCGGGCCACAGCGCCAGGGCCACCACCGCCCGCCCGGCGGCGCGGGGCCCGGCGATGGCGGCGATGGCGGCGTGGACGGCGCCGAAGGCCACCAGCCCGGCGACGTTGGCCATCACGAAGGCCCCCCATCGGTTGCCGATCAGCAGGGCCAGCGGCTTGGTGAGCCAGATCATCCCAGGGAGGAAGGGGAGGTTCTGCTGCACCGAGTAGGTGGGGTCGCTGCGGACGTAGCCCTGCTCGAGGATCGAGCGCATCCAGGCTCCGTCGAACCGGAAGGTGTCTCCCACCGGGTCGCCGCCCCAGGCGAGCACGGCCAGGAGGTGGGCCAGACGCCACCCGGCCCAGACGGCGAGGGGCAGAGCGAGCGGGTTGTTCGCCAGGGAGCGGATCCTCGCCGGCACCTCTCGGTCCTCGATGCGCCGCACATGCCCCCCGGACGTCGCCGGTGCTCGTCGCCTCGACCAGACCGGGGCGACGTGTCCGCCCACCGTAGTGCCGTCCCCGCCTGCTCGTCCGTGACCCGATCCCGTCGGCCGGCGGCTCGGCCTCCCCGGGCCGGAGCCCCTCGCCCGTACACTCGTCCCGTGACCGACTTCGTCGTCATCACCGGCATGTCCGGCGCCGGGCGCTCCACCGTCGCCGGTGTGCTCGAGGACCGGGGCTGGTTCGTGATCGACAACCTGCCGACCTCGCTCATGGGCAAGGTGGCCGAGCTGGCCACCGCCCCGGGCTCCACCATCGCCCAGGTGGCCCTGGCCATCGGTCCAGGGGCCATGTTCGAGGACCCCTCGGCGCTGCTCCAGCCCCTGCGCGACGCGGCGGGCTCGTTGCGGGTCGTGTTCCTCGACGCCACCACCGACGCACTGGTCCAGCGCTACGAGGGGACCAAGCGCCGCCACCCCATCGGGGGTGACACGCTGGCCACCTCCATCGAGCGGGAGCGAGCCATGGCCGATGGCCTGCGCGCCCGGGCCGACCTGGTCATCGACACCTCGGACCTCTCTGTCCACGACCTGCGATCGCGCATCGAGGAGGTGTTGGAGACCGGGTCGCCGGACGGACTGAGCCTGGCGGTGACGTCGTTCGGGTACAAGCACGGTCTGCCCCGCGATGCCGACCTCGTCTTCGACGTGCGCTTCCTGCCCAACCCCCACTGGGTCGAGGACCTGCGGCCCCGCACAGGCCGCGACCCCGCGGTCCGCGACCACGCCTTCGACCACCCGATCGCGGTCCCGTTCCTCGACCAGGTGACCGGGCTGCTCGAGCTGCTCTTGCCCGAGTACGAGCGCGAGGGCAAGGCCTACCTGAGCATCGCCTTCGGCTGCACCGGGGGTCATCACCGTGCGGTGGCCGTCGTCGAGGAGATCGCCCGCCGCCTCCGAGAGCGGGGCTGCCGGCTGATCGTGAGCCATCGGGACATCGCCCGGTGAGCGCCGGCCGATCTCCGGGTCACGACGGCCCCGCCGGGCCGTGACGGCCGTCGCCTGTGTGGGGGGAGGCCACGGCCTGGCGGCGACCCTGCGTGCCGTGCGCCCCTGGGCCGACGACGTGGCCGCCATCGTTTCGGTGGCGGATGACGGCGGCTCCAGCGGGCGTCTTCGCCACGACCTGGGCGTGCTGCCGCCCGGGGACCTGCGCCGGTGCCTGAGCGCCCTCGCCGACCCCGCTTCACCCCTCGGTGACGCCCTGGAGCACCGCTTCGCCGACGGGGAGCTGAAGGGCCACCCCCTGGGCAACCTGGTCATCGCAGGCCTGCTCGACCACGGGCTGGGCGTGGAGGAGGCCCTGGCCGAGGTGGCCCGCCTGGTCGGAGCGCGGGGTCGCGTCCTGCCGGCGGCCACCGTCCCGGTGACGCTGTGCGGCGAGCGCGGCCGCGGCCGGCCCGTCGAGGGCCAGGTGCGGGTGCAGGGGTCCTCGGACCTGCGCCGGGTGGCGGTCGAACCGGTCGACCCGCCCACGCCCGACGCGGTGGGCGGCGCCATCCGGGCCGCCGACCTGGTGGTGCTCGGTCCCGGATCGCTGTTCACCAGCGTGCTGGCGGCGACGGTGGTCCCCGGGGTGGCCGACCCCTTGCGGGCGACCGGGGGCAGGCGGGTGCTGGTGCTGAACCTGGGCCCTCAGGTGGGCGAGACCGAGGGGCTGACCCCCGACGACCACGTCTGCCTGGCCCTCGACCACGACGTCCCGATCGACGTGGTCCTGGCCGATCCCCGCTTCGTGCCCTCCTCGCCGCCGACTGGGGTCGAGCTGGTGGTGACGCCGGTCGGGGTGGACCGGGTCCCGGTCCACGACCCGGCCCGGCTCGGCGCCGCCCTCCGCGCCCTCGTCGGCCCCTGAGCGCGAACCGCGGCAGCCCCGACCGCGCCCCGATGGTGGACGGGGACCATCTGCCGCTCGGCTACGGTCCGACCGTCATCCACCCCGGGGTGCCGGCCCGCCGCGTCACCCCGTCTCGACCCACAGCGAGAGGTCACTCACCATGAGCATCCGCGTCGGCATCAACGGGTTCGGCCGCATCGGCCGCAACTTCTTCCGGGCGGTGAAGTCCTCCGGCGCCGACATCGACTTCGTGGCCGCCAACGATCTCGGATCCCTCGACGTCATGGCCCACCTGCTGGCCAACGACTCCGTGGGCGGGAAGTTCCCGGGCACGGTCAACCAGGTCGACGGCGGCATCGAGGTCGACGGCGACACCGTGAAGTTCTTCGCCGAGCGCGACCCGGCCAAGCTGCCGTGGGCCGATCTGGGCGTCGATGTGGTCATCGAGTCCACCGGCCTGTTCACCAGCCGCGACAAGGCCGCCGCCCACCTCGACGCCGGCGCCCCCCGGGTCGTCGTGTCGGCTCCCGCCTCGGAGGCCGACGCCACCTTCGTCGTGGGCGTCAACGACGACACCTTCGACCCCGATGCCCACAAGGTCGTCTCCAACGCCTCCTGCACCACCAACTGCTTCGTGCCCATGGTCAAGGTCCTCGACGACGCCTTCGGCGTGCAGAAGGGCCTGATGACCACCACCCACGCCTACACCGGCGACCAGGCCCTGGTCGACGGACCCCACAAGGACCTGCGCCGGGCCCGCGCCGCGGCCATCAACATCGTGCCCACCTCGACCGGGGCGGCCCGGGCCACGGGTCTGGTGCTGGAGTCCATGAAGGGCAAGCTCGACGGCACCTCGATGCGGGTCCCGGTGCCCACCGGCTCGATCACCGACTTCGTGGCCGTGCTCGACCGCGACGTGACCGTCGAGGAGATCAACGAGGCCTACGCCGCGGCGGCCAAGAGCGGTGCCCTGGCCAACGTGCTCGTCTACTCCGAGGACCCCCTGGTCAGCTCCGACATCGTCGGGTCCCCGGCCTCGGTCACCTTCGACGCCGGGCTCACCATGGCCCTGGGCAACCTGGTCAAGGTGCTGGGCTGGTACGACAACGAGTGGGGCTACTCCAACCGTCTGGTCGACCTCTCGCTCATCGTCGGCGCCGCCAACCAGTAGCCCGGTGACCGCCGCTGACGTGCCCCGCCTGGAGGACCTCGAGTCCGCCCTGGGCGGGCTCGAGGGCAAGCGCATCCTCGTCCGCGCCGACCTCAACGTCCCCCTGCGGGACGGTCGCATCACCGACGACCTCCGCATCCGGTCTGCGGTCCCCACCCTCCGCTGGCTGGTGGAGCGGGGCGCGACCGTCACCGCCTGCTCCCACCTGGGCCGACCCAAGGGCCAGCCCGACCCGGCCCTGGCCATGGACCCGGTGCGGGCGCGGCTGGCCGAGCTGGTCCCCCGGGTCGAGGTCATGGAGAACCTGCGCTTCGACCCGGGCGAGACGGCGGACGACCCCGCCTTCGTCGACCGCCTCGTCGCCGGCCAGGACGGCTACGTCAACGATGCCTTCGGTGCCTCCCACCGGTCCCACGCATCCATCGTCGGGCCGCCCCGACGCCTTCCCAGTGCCGCGGGTCGGCTGCTGGCCGAGGAGGTCGACGTCCTCCTCGGATGCCGCGACCACCCGAAGCGGCCGTTCCTCGGGATCCTCGGCGGGGCCAAGGTGAGCGACAAGCTGGGCGTCATCACCGCCCTGCTCGAGGTGTGCGACAGCCTGATCATCGGCGGCGGCATGTGCTTCACGTTCCTCGCCGCCCAGGGCCACCACGTCGGCTCGTCGCTGCTGGAGGAGGGCCAGGTCGACCGCTGCCGCAGCCTCCTCGACTCCGACGCCCCGCTCCACCTCCCGTCGGACGTCACCGCCCTCGGCCCCGGCGGGAAGATCGGCGACCCCGACGCCGGAGGCGACGTGCGCCAGGTGGGCCGGGACGTACCCGACGGCTGGATGGGCCTCGACGTGGGCCCGGGCACCGCCGCCGAGTTCGCCGACCTCATCGCCGAGGCCCGCCAGGTGCTCTGGAACGGGCCCATGGGCGTGTTCGAGGACCCCCGATTCGCCGCGGGGACCCGCACCGTGGCCGAGGCGGTGGCCGACTGCCGGGGCTTCACCGTCGTCGGCGGCGGCGACAGCGCCGCCGCCGTGGCCCAGTTCGACCTGGCCGATCGCATCGACCACATCTCGACCGGCGGCGGGGCGTCGCTGGAACTGCTGGAGCAGGGTGACCTGCCCGGCCTCGAAGCCCTGCGCGCCGGCCCCACGTCGGACTGACCCCACCCCCCTCACCCGATCTGCTCCGGAGGTACCGATGGCGACCCGCACCCCGCTCATGAGCGGCAACTGGAAGATGCACCACAACCACTTCGAGGCCCTGGCCACGGTGCAGAAGCTGAGCTACCTGCTCGGCGGGGAGGACCCGGACCACGACGTCGACGTGTCCGTCCACGCTCCCTTCACCGACCTGCGCACCCTGCAGACCGCCATCGAGCAGGACCGCATGCCGATCGCCCTCGGCGCCCAGCACTGCCACTGGGAGGAGAAGGGTGCCTTCACCGGCGAGGTGGCTGCGGCCATGCTGGCCAAGCTCAACGTGGCCTACGTGATCGCGGGCCACTCCGAGCGCCGGCAGCTGTTCGGCGAGACCGACGAGTGGGTGAACAAGAAGGTGCGGGCGATCCTGGCCCACGGCATGACGCCCATCCTCTGCTGCGGCGAGACCCTGGACGAGCGCGAGGCCGAGGCGACCGTCGACAAGGTGTCGGGCCAGGTGCGGGCCGGGCTGTCGGGTCTGAGCCCCGAGCAGGTGGGTGGTCTGGTCGTCGCCTACGAGCCCATCTGGGCCATCGGCACCGGCCGCACGGCCACGCCCGAGGACGCCCAGGAGACGTGCGCGGTGGTGCGGGCCACGGTGGCCGAGGTGGCCGGAGACGAGGCCGCGGGGCGGGTGCGGGTGCAGTACGGGGGGTCGGTGAAGCCGGCCAACGCTGCTGAGCTCATGGCCCAGCCCGACATCGACGGCGCCCTGGTGGGCGGGGCCTCCCTGGACGCTGACGACTTCGCCCAGATCGTCCGCTTTTCCGACTCCTGAGGCCGTTGGGCGAGACCGACGCTCTCGGGGTCCTGCGTCCCTCCACCCGGGTGTCAACCCGGCCGACCCCGCCGACCTGGTCGACCCCAGCCGACGGAGCCGACCGGCAGGCGGATCGGCGTCGGAGCACCGCGAAGGTGTGTTCGCATCGACGGGTGGCCTCTCTCGGGCCCGCGCCCACGGCCATCGGTCGGTCCGTGTCGGTCCGGCCGCAGCCGGGGTGATGGGCTCCCGGGGGAGCCCTGCCGCTAACCTGGGCCGTCGGCCGTGCTGTCTGTGCCGTCACCGAGGAGCCCCACGCCGTGCTGTACATCGTGACCCCCCTTCACCTGCTGATGTCGGGTCTGCTCATCGTGCTGGTCCTGCTCCACAGCGGCAAGGGCGGTGGCCTGTCGGACATGTTCGGCGGTGGCATGGGCGCCTCCGCGGCGGGCTCGACGGTGATGGAGAAGAACCTGAACCGCATCACCGTCGTGGCCGCTCTGGTCTGGTCCTTCACCACCATCGCCCTCGGGATGCTGCTCACCAACACCTGAGCTCGTCTCGTCCTCAGGGCGGAGCCCTTCGGACGAACTGGCTGCGTCGGCTGCGCCGACGCTGATCTCGCAGGGAACGATTGTCCGAGCCGGATCGTTCCAAGGCCGAGGGGGCTCCGGCGCAGCCTCTGCCTCCTCGGGCTCCCCCGCCTCGGGGAGTGTCGGTCTCCTCCCCAGGACGGAGCTTCCGGCCCCTCGGGCTCTCACGACGGCGCCGGGGCTGCGTGTCGGCGGTGGTCTCAGCCGGGGGCCTCCCTGATGGTGGGGTCGAGGTGGGCGAGGCTGTCGGACAGGCCACCGGGGCGGCTCCGGCCGAGCCAGGTGGCCCGCTGGCCGTCGACCAGGGCCATGAGATCCTCGCGCTGGTGCTCCGGTGACGGACCGGCGTCACCGAGGAGCCGCCACGCGCCGTGGCGGGCCAGGCGGGCGGCCTGGATGACCTCGCGCACCACGATCCCGCCGTCCTGGCAGCGGGGGGTGGCGCGCGCCAGCGCGGCGATGGCCTCGTCGATGCGATCCACCACGGCGTGGACGCGGGCGGGATCGGGATCGGGATCGCCGAGCACCAGGTGGGTCTGGTGGGGGAACAGGGCGGCGGCGAGGGGACTGGCGTTGATGGCTTCCTGGCCGGTGCGGGCCCACTCCCGACCCAGGGAGGCCAGGGCGGAGCTGATGACGCCGGCGCCGTCGGCGAACACGTGGTGGTCGAGCACCGCTTCCAGGTCGAGGTCACGGTTGGCGTCGAGGCCCCACGCCACCGCTCCGCCGTAGACGAGGGGACCGAAGCTGATCGAGGGCGGCTGGTGGTGGCCGTTGTCGCCCCAGTCGACAACGAGGTAGCCACCGCAGCCGTGGGTCCGGGCCGTCTCGGCCCCGTCGACCAGGTTGGCCCGGGCGTTGTCGGTCCGGCCCACGAGGCTGTTCCAGCTCGATGTGCCCGGTGCGACCCAGAAGTCGACCCCGGTCTCGGCCAGGCCGGCCAGCGCAGGCCCGAAGCCCGAGAACGTGGCCAGATCGACGCCTAGGCGTGCCAGCACCCGAGCCACACCGTCGGGGACCGAGCGGAGGCCGCCATCGGCAGGCGGCGCCTCGTAGCACCAGGCGACGGGCACCAACCCGTCCGGGAGCCCTGCGGCCAGCTCCGGGTGGCGGGCCAGCACGTCGGCCCACATCTGGACCTGGTAGCCACGATCGAGCAGCGGGTCGGCCAGGCGGCGCACGTGGTCGAGGTACACCGGGCCCAAGCCCCGCTCGGCCACCTGGTCGCGGCTGGCCCCGTGGCCCAGCTCGAAGGGCTCGTCGCAGCCGATGTGCACCCGGCGGCTGACGATGCAGTCGAGCTGGTGGCCGACGAGGTCGAGGGCGAACGCACCGTTGTCAGCGGTGGGCGCCAGCACCGAGGGCGGCCGGGTCGTCCCCGCCATGGCCTCCCACCCGTCGGGGCACTCGGCCCGGTGCCGGTAGGCGTCGTGGCCGAGCCAGCGCTCCATGTGCCCGAAGCAGTTCTGGTTGGCCACCAGCTCGATGCCGGCCTCGGAGCAGTGTCGGTCGAGCCACTGGAGGTCGTCGGCCGTCAGGGGAGAGGCGTGCTCCCACACGGTGCGGTGCTCGGGGTGGGCGAAGGTGTGCTCGATGTAGAGCTGGAGCTGGTTGATGCGAGCCAACCGACAGAGTCCCACGAGGCGTTCGAGGGTGGCCCGGGTGGGGACCCGGTCGCGGCTGATGTCGAGCATGAAGGCACGGACGGGGATGTCCGGGCTGTCCTCGACGATCACGCCGGGGAGGCGCCCGTCGGAGCTCTGGGCGACCATCTGGTCCAGGAGCTGGCGGGCGTAGCGGAGCCCGGCATCGTCGCGGTGGTCGATGGTGATGTCGTCCGCGGAGGCGGTGAGGTGGAAGCCCTGCGGCGGCACGGTCGGCGTGCGGCGATCGCGGACCACGAGCCCCTCGATCGCCGGCCCCGCGCCCGCTGGGGTGACACGTCGAGGCCGGGGGATGAGCACCATCTCGTCGAGCGAGGTCACGGGTCCGCGGTCTCGCTTGGAGATCCCTCGGTCGACATCTGGTGGCTGGTCCGCTCGTCGGTTGCGCGCCGGTGTGCCGTGGCTTCGGAACCGGTCCGGAGTGAGCGGACCATGACCTGCGTGTGGTGACGGTGACCCTCGGGTGAGCGGATGCCTGGCATGGGCATGGGAGGCCCCCAGCGAGCGAAGCCGAGGCGGCCGAAGAAGGCGATGGCATCGTCGTTCTCGGCCCAGATCTCGAGGTGGCAGCCGGGGATGCCCCCGGTGTCCAGCACGTCCAACCAGCGGGTGATCAGCTCCCGACCCACGCCTGCGGCCCGTGCCTCGGGGAGCAGGTCGATGTGGAGGTGGGCCGGCCAGCGGTCGTCCACGAACCCGGTGGGGACCGCCTCGGCCCGCAGCGTGTCGCGGGCGATGTCCGCCATCGACCGCCAGAGCACCCCCGCCGTCCCCGGGCGCACCAGGACACCCCGTCGGAGGTGCCGTCCCATGGTGCGGACGGCTGACTGCACCCGCCGGGTGTCCCGGCACCCCAGCAGGTAGCCGACCACCCGCCCTTCGCTCTCGGCGACGAACGCCGACTCGGGCTCGTGGTCGGTGTACCAGCTGGTGAAGAGGTCGGCGAAGCTCTCCGGGTCGGCCCACTGCCAGGCCACCGGGTCGCCCATGTAGCCGGTCTCGAAGCAGATGCGGCGGACCGCGTCCCGATCCCCGGGCGCGTAGAGCCTCACCACCACCTCGGCCACGGGGCGGCACCCTACGCCGGGCTCCGTGTCCCCGTCACCGGATCACCTTCGGACCGAGGAGGGGAGCGTGGTATCTTGAGCGACCGCCCCGGGCCCGCCCCGGGAGCCACGTCGGAGTGGCGGAATTGGCAGACGCGCTAGCTTGAGGGGCTAGTGCCCGTTAAGGGCGTGGGGGTTCAAGTCCCCCCTCCGACACCACAAAACCCCAGGTCAGAAGGGGTGCGGCCGGGCCGGACAAGCCGGTTTGTCCGCGATTTGTCATCATCGACGGCTCGCGCGGGCAGGTCCCCATCTGTCGGTGGCCCCCTTCATCCTTCGTCTGCTGGACGACGTGCTTCGCGCCCAAACCCGCGAGGAAACAAGCAACGTCCACAACGAGCGCACCGGCGGGCGAGGCGTTCTGAAGCTGCCATTGCAGGACCCAAAGGGGCTCTACGCGTTGGAGTGGGGAGCGTGGGTGCGGATGCGGGGTGGTGAGGGGCGGGCGGGCCAGGTGACGCCGCCGGCGTGGAGCAGGACGCGGAGCCGGTAGTGGCTGAAGGTGCGGAACCCGTGGCCGCAGCGCTTCACCTTCTTGAGGCAGAGGTTCAGGCCCTCGGTGGGACCGTTGGATGCCCCGGTGACGTGGTGGGCGAGGATCTCTGGGCGCCACCGCTTGAGCGTCTTG
>JBBSMQ010000020.1:0-68603 GCA_038233075.1 Acidimicrobiales bacterium | reverse complement strand
GGCGGGGCGCGCCGGGCCCCCCCCCCCCCTTGGTGGCGGGGGGCCGGAGGTCGCGGGGCGGGTGCGGGGCGCCGGCCGGGGCGCCGCCCCCCACGCCCATGAGGTCGCGCCCCGGGAGCGGGTGGACCTCGGAGAACGACCCGGCCAGCTCGGCGGCGATGGCGGCCTGGTCGGCGCCCATCGCGGCGAGCAGGGTGGGGATGATGTCGGTGTGGGAGGTCGGCATGTCGTCGACCACCCGGGCGGTGGTGGCCTGGCGACCGGTGCGCACGATGGTGAAGGGCACCCGGCTGGCCTCGTCGTAGAGGTTGAACCACTTCTGGTGGAGGCCGCCGTGGGCACCGAGCAGGTCGCCGTGGTCGGAGGTGCGGACCAGGACCGCGTCGTCGGAGCCACCGTCGGTGACGGCCCGGCGGACCCGGTCGAGGGGGCCGTCGACCTCGGCGTGGAGGCGGTAGTAGAGGTCCCGGTACTCCTGGGCGTTCTCCCGGTAGGTGCGCTCTATCAGGGGCGCGGGCCCGTAGCCGGTGGGGTAGGCGGCCCGGTAGGCGATCTGGGCCGCCGGCTTGGTCGAGAGGTCCTCATCCGCGGTGGGGGCCACGGCGACGTGCGGCGGGTCGAGGGGCGAGGCCTCGATGGGGCTCTTCCGGTTCCAGGCCGGGAACAGCACGATGTCGTGGGGGTTCACGAAGCTGGCCACCAGGAGGAAGGGGCGGAGGGCGTCGGCGTCACCCTCCCGGCGGCGCCGGTAGCGGTCCTCCAGCCAGGTCACGATGCGATCGGCGATGAGCGGGTCGCGGCGGAGCCCGGCGTTGGCCAGCGGAGCCCCGTGGGGCTCGGGGCCGACCCAGCCGGAGAACCCGAACGGGCCCAGGGGGTCGGCGTCGAGGTAGGCCTGCACCGCGTCGGGGACGATGGTGCCGTCGCCCCGGTTGGTGGCCAGGGGCCGACCCGTCTCGGGGTCGGTGAGGTCGGCGTGGGAGATGTGCCACTTGCCGTCGTAGTGGGTGTCGTAGCCGGCGGCTCGGAACCAGTGGCCCATGGTGGGCACCTCGCCCTCGCGCATCCACCGCATGCGGGAGTCGTCGGCCAGCTTGCCCAGGCCATCGGTCTGGGTGACGCCATGGACGTCGGGGTACTGGCCGGTGAACAGCGTGGGCCGGCTGGGGACGCAGGCCAGCGAGCCGGTGTAGTGGCGGTCGAAGCGGACGCCGTGGTCGTCGAACCACCTGCGACCGGTGAGGGTGGCGTCGCGCCAGGCCCGCAGCTCGTCGGTCTCATACGGCGGGACGGCCCGCTCCTCGTCGGTCATGACGATGATGACGTCGGGGCGATCAGGCATGGGATGCTCCTTCGAGCGTGGAGGCCAGTCCGGACAACATGGTCTCGGACGCCTTGGCCAGGCGACGAGCGGCGATGCGAGCGATGAGCTTCTGCGGGGGGCGGGGTCCGCAGTCGACACGAGTGGTCAGGGAGACCTGGGTGGGGCCCCCCGTGGGAACGAGCCGCCACTCGTTGGTCACCGATCGGATGACGGGGGGAAGGCCGTCGATGGCGTAGGCCAGCGCTTCGGGTTCGTCCCACCGAACGACGCGCTCGACGAGCGTGATGCGTCCGGCTTGGACCCGTCGGGTGACCCCGACACCCACGGTCGGGGCACCGGAAGCGCCCAGCAGGCAGGAGTGGTCGGCGTTGTCGGCCCAGGCGGCGATGTCACCGAAGTCGGCCAGCGCGGCCCACACCTCCTCGCGGGGTCGGGCGATGGTGCGAGATCGGGTCACGGTGGCCACGGGAGGTGCTCCTGGTGAGACGGGGGATGACAGCGTTGCCGGCGGGCGCCAGCGACGCCCCGCGGGTTGCGATGTAGTAGCCCACTCCGTCGGGCACCGAGGGCGGCGTAGCGCTAGATGCCCACGGGATCCCAGTAGATCCACCCGATCAGCCGGTGCGACGCCAACGCCGCCCGCCGGCTGAGCACCAGCCAATCGACCTCGGTCACGAGGAGGAGATGAAGTCGACCAGCACCTGGGCCAGCTCGGGGCCCTTGTCCTCCTGGAGGAAGTGGCCGCCGCCCTCGATGGTGGGGTGGTCGAGGCCCTGGGCCCCGGCCACCTTGGCCTTGAAGGGCGCGTCGCCCCCCTTGGTCACCGGGTCTCCGTCGCTGAAGGCGATGAGGAAGGGGCGGTCGAACGCGCTGAGGACCTCCCAGGCGGCGATGTTGTCGGCGCTGGCCGGGTCCTCGGTGCTGGTAGGCACCAGGGCGGGCATGATCCGGGCCCCGGCCTTGTAGGTGTCGTCGGGGAAGGGGGCGTCGTAGGCGGCGATGACCTCGGCGGGCAGGTCACCGGCACAGCCGCCGTTGATGATGCCGCCCACAGGGAAGTCCTCGGTCGTCTGCGAGAAGGTCTGCCAGGCGAGGAACGCCTCACTGGGCGCGCCGTGGCCGGTGGGCAGTCCGGTGTTGCCCACCGCGACCCGGGCGTAGCGGTCCGGGTCGGCCGCCACCAGGCGCAGGCCGATGAGCCCGCCCCAGTCCTGGCCGAAGAAGGTGATGTCGCGCAGGTCGAGGCGGTCGAAGAGGGCCTGGCGCATCCACTCCACGTGGCGGGCGTAGGTGTGGTCGCTCTGCTCGGTGGGCTTGTCGCTGCGGCCGAAGCCGACCAGGTCGGGGACGATCACCCGGTGTCCGGCCTCGACCAGGGCCGGGACCATCTTCCGGTAGAGGTAGGCCCAGGTCGGCTCGCCGTGCATCAGCAGGACCGAAGCGGCGTCGGCCGGCCCCTCGTCCAGGAAGTGGACGCGGAGGGTGCCACCCTCGCCGTCGTCGACCTCCACGTAGTGCGGCTCGAAGGGGAAGTCGGGGAGGTCGACGAACTGCTCGTCGGGGGTGCGGACGGTCTGCATCAGGGTGTCTCCGTGCTGGGGGTGGACTGCGTGCTCTCGGCCAGGCGGTCGATCGTGGGTCGAAGGATCATGGTGTAGGTGTCGGCGATGGCCGTCTCCCGGTGGTCCTTCTGGGCCTCCAGGCGGCCCGGGTCGGTGACCACGGCCATGAACGCGGCTCGGCTGGGGAAGGCGTTGAAGCGGGCCTGGTCCCACTGGCGACCCGTTGAAGAACTTCATCTCGTGCATGACACCGAACGGGCCGCCCTCCTGGGAGGCGCCGTTGTCGGCCAGCACCACGAGGATCGTGTCGTCCAGCTGGCCCAGCTGGCGCAGCCCGTCGACCAGGCGACCGATCTGGGCGTCGGTGTGGTCGAGGAAGGCGGCGAAGGCCTCCTGCAGGCGGGCGGCCAGCCGCTGCTGGGCCTCGGGCAGCTCGTCCCACGGCTCGACCCCCGGGTTGCGGGGGGCTAGCTCGGTCCCGCCGGGGATCACACCGAGGTCGAGCTGGCGCTCGAACCACCGCTGGCGCACCACGTCCCACCCCTCGTCGAAGCGGCCGCGGTCCTTGGCCAGGTACTCCGGTGGCGCCTGGTGGGGGGCGTGGGTGGCCCCGAACGGCAGGTAGGCGAAGAACGGCCGGTCGGGGCGCACGCCCTTGCTGTCGGAGATCATCCGCAGCATCTGGTCGACCATGTCCTCGCTGAGGTGGTAGCCGTCCTCGGGGCCGGCCGGCGGGGTGATCGGATGGTTGTCGCAGACGAGGTCGGGGCGGAACTGGTCGGTCTCGCCCTCCAGGAAGCCGTAGAACCGGTCGAAGCCCCGAGCCACGGGCCAGTGGTCGAACGGCCCGGCGGCCGAGCACTGCTCCATCGGCGCCAGGTGCCACTTGCCCACGCAAAAGGTGGCGTAGCCCTCGCTCCGCAGCACCTCGGCCACGGTGGCCGCGTGGGTTGACATGTGGCCATCTCACCCGCCGGTGCGGTCGATGTCAACAGGTTGTGACAATCAGAGTCTCACAACAATCAGGAGTCCGGGACCTCGCCGAAGTCGCCGGGCTCGGGCAGCGTGCCCTCGGCCAGCGCCGCGGCCCGCCGCGCCAGGGCCGGCGCGTACTCCTGGTGGGTGAGCAGCAGGAAGCGCTCCTCGCGGATCGCGCCCACCACCATCTCCGCCACCTCCGACGGGTCGATGCCCTTGGCGGTGACGTCGGCCAGCATCTCGCTCACGAAGGCCCGGTCGTCGGTGGTCTCGGTGGCCAGGGCGGCCGGACGGTGACGTTCGGAGCCGTTGGCGATGTCGGTGTTCACGATGCCTGGGCAGAGGGCGGTGACCTTGAGGGGGGCGCCGATGGCCTCCAGGTCCGAGGCCAGGGACTCGGTGGCGGCCAGGGCGGCGAACTTCGAGATGCTGTAGGGACCGGCGTACGGCGTGCCGAGCAGGCCCGCGGCCGAGACGGTGTTCACGATGTGGCCCTCGGTGCCCTGGGCGAGCATCCGGGGCACGAAGGCGCGGATGCCGTGGAGGATCCCCCACAGGTTGGGACCGAGGACGAACTCGAGGTCGGCCGGAGGGCGTTCCCAGAGGAAGCCGCCGACGAAGACGCCGGCGTTGTTGACCAACACGTCGACCTGGTTCCACTCGCCGTAGACCTGCTCGGCCAGGGCGTCGACCTCGGCCTCGGACGACACATCGGTGAGCTGCACCACCACGTCGTCGGCGGCTCCGCCGGCCTCGACGATGAGGCGCTCGGTCTCCTTCAACGATGCGGCCTCGATGTCGGCCAGGGCGACGCGCATGCCCTCGGCCGCGAACCGGACCGCCATGGCCCGGCCCATGCCGCTACCCGCTCCGGTGACGACGGCGACCTTGGTGGCCAGCTCCTGCATGGGACCTCCTCGTTCGGCTGGGGAGGATCCCACACGCCGCGGCCGTCCGAGTCAACGGCTTGTGCGACACCGTCTCCCACAAGTTCACGGGATCACTACAGTGTTGGGCGTGGCGGACACCGCAGCCGACGCCCCTGCCGTCGACGGGCGCCGCGCCCGACGAGAGCGCAACCGCACCGCGGTGGTCGACGCGGTGTTCGCCCTCATCGAGGAGGACAGGGCCACGCCAACGGTCGAGGCCATCGCCGAACGGGCCGGGGTGTCGATCTCGTCGGTCTTCCGGTACTTCGAGAACCTCGACGACCTCCACCGGCAGACGATCGAGCACCACTTCGCCCGGGTCGCTCCCCTCTTCGCCGTCCCCTCGATCGGTCGGGGAGGCCGGGACGATCGCGTCGCCCGTCTCGTTGACGCCCGCCTCGACCTCTACGAGGCCATCGCGCCCGTGGCCCGCGTGGCCCGGGCACGCGCCCTCGATGCGCCCCGCATCGCTCACTCCCTGGCCGACGCCCGGTCCCTGCTGGCGGCCCAGGTCCGGGAGCACTTCACGCCCGAGCTGGCCGTCCTGACCCCCGCCCGAGCCGACGACCGGGTCGCCGCCATCGATGCGCTGACCTCGTTCGAGGCCTGGGACCTCCTCGGGTCGGTCCACGGCCGCTCCCGGACCCAGGTCCGCAGGACCTGGACCGCCGCCCTAGACGCCCTCACCGCCTGACGCCCCTCCGGCGCCGCCGGCCTCGAACTGGTCCCGATCCTGGTGGCCAGGACGACCATTCTCGGGACCAGTACGAGGGCGCGCGGTGCCCGAGGGCGGTCACGCTCCGATCAGCTGAGGCGGTCGGCGAGGAAGCGGCCGACGCGCTCCAGGCTCTGGTCGGCCTCGGGCACCAGGTCGGCCGGGAAGGCCTGGAAGACGTGGAGCATCTCGGGCCACACCTCCAGCTCGGCCTCACCGCCCGCCGCGGTGATCCGCTCGGCCACCCCACGGGCGTCGTCGAGCAGCACCTCGCCGTCGCCCACCTCGATCATCACCGGCGGCAGACCCGACAGGTCGCCGAGCAGAGGTGAGGCCAGCGGGTCGGTGGCGTCGGCGCCGCCCAGGTAGAGCTCGGCGCCCTCGGTGAGGCCCTCGCGCGTGAGGAGGGGGTCGTCGTCGCCTCGAGTCTCGTACGAGGCTCCGCTCTGGGTCAGGTCGGCCCAGGGTGAGAGCGCCACGCCGGCGACGGGCTGGGTCCCACCCTCGTCGCGGAGGGCCATCAGCGTGGCCAGGACCAGACCTCCGCCGGCGGAGTCTCCGGCCACGGCGATGGGGCCGGCACCGGCGGCGTCGAGCTCCCGGAAGGCGGCCACCGCGTCCTCGAGGCCGGCGGGGAAGGGGTGCTCGGGAGCGAGGCGGTAGTCGAGGGCGTGGGCGGTGGTCTTGGACGCCAGGGCCAGCCGGGCGACGAGGCCGCGGTGGCTGACCAGCGACCCTGACACGTAGGCCCCCCCGTGGAGGTAGAGGACGGTGCCGGGGCCCACCTGTCCGGGAGTGGTGCGACTGGCGGGGCGTCCACCGAGGGTCAGGTCCTCGATGACCACGCCGGAGGGCGGCGGCAGGACGTCGCCCAGGGAGTCGAGCCAGGCCCGACGCTCCTCGATCGTGGGCTGCTCGGCGCGGACGCTGTCGACGATGAGCTGGCGGACGGTGGCGATGCCGGGGTGGCTCATGGGCTGCTCCGAGCGGGCGGGGTCGGAGCCTCATCATGCCCAGGTCGATGGCGGTGGACGCCTGTCCAGCACTGGGGCACACTCGAAGCCCCACCGACTCGGAGGCTGCGATGGCCGCTCCCGGACCTGTCCGCACGACCGCCCCCACCACCCTGGCCCTGGGTGACCCGTCGACCTTCGGCGAGGGTGTCCCCCACGAGGCCCTGGCCGAGCTGCGCCGCACCACGCCCGTGGCCTGGATACCGATGGGATCGGCCTCGGCGGAGCCGAGCCAGACGGGGCGGCGGGCGGGGTCGGAGGACGTGGAGGGCCGGCCCGGCTTCCACGCGGTGCTGGACCACGCCGATGTGGTCACCGTGGCCCGGGAGCCGAAGCTGTTCTCGGCCTCCGAGGGCGGCGTGGTGCTGGAGGACCTGCCCGAGACGGACCTGGAGATGATGCGCAACATGCTCCTGGCCATGGACCCACCCCGCCACGTCACCTACCGCCGGCCGCTGGCCGAGACGTTCCGGGTCAAGGTCATCGCCCGCCTGGAGGACCAGATCCGGGGCATCTGCCGACAGATCCTGACCGAGGCGACCGACGCTGGCGACGTCGACTTCGTGCACCAGGTGGCCGCCCACCTGCCCACCCAGGTCATGGGCCGGCTCATGGGCCTGCCCGAGCAGGACTGGGCCCTGCTGCACTCCCTGGCCGAGCGCCAGACCGCCGGACAGGACCCGGAGGTCACCGGGGGTGAGGCGGACCACAGCGCGTCGATCGACATGGCCATGTACGCCATCGGCTTCGCGGCCGAGCGTCGAGCCCAGCCGCCCCGGGAGGACCTGACAACCCTCATCCTCGACGGCGACTTCGGCGGCGAGCCCATGAGCGACGTCGACTTCGGCAGCTTCTTCGTCCAGCTCGTGACCGCCGGCAACGACACCACCCGCACCATGCTGTCGTCGGGCCTGTTGGCCCTGCTCCAGCACCCCGACCAGCTGGCCGAGCTGCGAGCCGACCCGTCGCTGATCGCGGGGGCGGTGGAGGAGATCCTGCGCTGGGCCAACCCGCTGCACTACTTCCGGCGCACCGCCACCGCCGACACCGGGCTCCACGGCGTGCCCATCGCCGCGGGCGAGAAGGTGGCCATGTACTACACCGCCGCCAACCGCGACGACGCCGTGTTCGCCCACGCCCAGGACTTCGACATCCACCGCGACCCCAACCCCCACCTCAGCTTCGGGATCGCCGAACACTTCTGCCTCGGTGTCCACCTGGCCCGCCTGGAGGGCCGCGTCTTCTTCGAGGAGCTGCTGGCCGGCACCGACGACATCGAGCTGACCGGCGACCCGGGCCGGCTGCGGTCCAACCTCAACAACGGCTACAAGCGGGTGCCGGTGCGCCTCACGCCGGCCCGATGAGCGAGCGCGCGACCCGCAGCCGCCATGCCGGGCGGCCCATCACCGACGACGACGCCACCATCGCTGCCGCCCTCGACGACTTGAGCGTGCCCGCCCTCATGGTGTCGCTGGTCCACATGACCGGCGATCCGTCGTGGATCCGGGGTGACCTCCGCCCGCAGGGCATCTTCCTCAACGAGATCCAGGGGTTCATGGCGCCCGAGGACCAGGCCGCGGTGCGGGCCCGCGCCCTGGAGGCGATCTGCGCCTACCGCGACGGTGGCTGTGTGCTGCCTCCGTCGCCCGGTCCAGAGCTGGTGCACGAGATGATGGGGTTCCTCGTGGCCGAGGACGTGCCCGAGGAGTACCTCGGACTCCTGCTCGAGGAGCTCGAGCTCGATGGCGTCGACGAGCGGGAGGTGACCTGGCCCCCGGAGGCCACGCCCGAGGCCCGCCAGGAGTTCCCGGTGGTGGTGATCGGCGCGGGCATGTCGGGCATCCTCGCCGGCATCCGCCTGGGCCGGGCCGGCATCCCCTACACGATCGTCGAGAAGAACGCCCGGGTAGGCGGCACCTGGTACGAGAACCGCTACCCCGGCTGTCGGGTCGACGTGGGGAACCACTTCTACTGCTACTCCTTCGTCCCCGACGACGAGTGGACCGAGCGCTTCGCCCGCCAGCCCGAGCTGCAGGCCTACTTCGAGCGCTGCGCCGACGACTTCGACGTGGTCGACCACATCCGCTTCGCGACCGAGGTGACCCGGGCCGAGTGGGACGACGACGCCGGGCACTGGACCGTCACCGTCCGCGGCCCCGAGGGCGACACCGAGGACCTCGACGCCACCGCCGTGATCAGCGCCGTGGGCCAGCTCAACCGACCCCAGGTGCCCGACATCCCCGGGCGGGGCACCTTCGCCGGGCTCGACATGCACAGCGCCGAGTGGATCGACGGCACCGACCTGGGCGGCAAGAGGGTGGCGGTGGTGGGCACCGGGGCCAGCGCCTTCCAGATCGTCCCCACCATCGCCGACGACGTCGCCCACCTCACCGTGTTCCAGCGCTCAGCCCCGTGGATGTTCCCCAACCCGCACTACCACGAGGGTGTCGGGGCGGGCGTGCCCTGGGCCATCCGCCACCTGCCGTTCTACGGTCGCTGGTTCCGGTTCCTCCTCTTCTGGCCCGCGTGCGACGGCGGGTTGGAGGCCATGCGGGTCGACGCCGACTTCCCCGACCAAGATCGAGCCGTCAGCGCCGCCAACGACGCCGCCCGCGAGGTGTTCACGGCGTGGATGGCCGAGCGGGTGGGTGATGACGCCGAGTTGTTGGAGAAGGTGGTGCCCGACTACGTGTGCCTGGGCAAGCGCACCCCGCAGGACAACGGCAGCTGGCTCGGCGCACTGACCAGGGACCACGTCGACCTGGTGACCGACGGAGTGGTCGAGGTCACCCCCGACGGCATCGTCGACGCCACCGGCACCCTCCACCCCGTCGACGTGATCGTGTGGGCCACCGGCTTCCACGCCAACCGCTACCTGTGGCCCATGGAGATCGTCGGCCGCGAGGGCGCGCTGCTCTCCGAGCGTTGGGGCGACGAGCCGACCGCCCTCTACGGCATCATCGTCCCCGGGTTCCCCAACCTGTTCTGCCTCTACGGGCCGGGAACGAACCTGGCCCACGGTGGCAGCATGATCTTCCACGCCGAGTGCCAGGTGCGCTACGTGGAGGAGGCTCTCGCTCGTCTCGTCGCCACCGGCCCGGGCGCGTCGCTAGAGTGCACCGCCCTGGCCCACGACGCCTACAACGAGCGCCTCCAGGCCGAGCTCGACCGCATGGTCTGGACCCATCCGTCGATCCGGCACAGCTGGTACATGAACGAGAGCGGACGCATCCGGATCCTCTCCCCCTGGCGTCTGGTCGACTACTGGGACTGGACCCGCGCCCCGGACCCGGCCCACTTCACCCTCGTCGAGCGCTGACCCCGCCCGGCCGGATCGAGCCGCCCCGTCCTTGGGTCGTTCCTGGTCGTCGCGACCACCGAAACCTGCCTGGGAAGGATAGCCGGTCAGGCCGGGGCTTCGGTCCGAGCGACGACCGGGGGAGCGACCGTGGGCCAGGGGCGCTCGCGCTCGACGGCCAGGGCCACGTCGAAGAGCAGGTCGTCACGGTGGTGGCGGGCCAGCACCTGCATCCCGACCGGGAGGCCGTCGATCGTGCCGGCCGGGATCGACACCGCCGGGTTGCCGTAGATGTTGGAGATGATGGTCAGCGCGCCCATGTTCACCATGTCCGGGAGCCGGGCACTGAAGAAGTCGAGCAGGTTCGTCGGCAGCTTGGGGACGAACGAGCTGGCCAGACGTGTACCGAACAGGGCGCTGCGGAAGACCCCCCGGGAGACCGGGTTGGACTTGGCCCAGTCGATGAGGTCGGCCTGACCGTTGCTGGTGGTCCACTCGGCCGGGAAGGCCGGGCCGGGGTTGGACGCGGCGATGATGAGGTCGACCTGGCCGAAGGCGTCGGCCATGGCGGCGTCGGCCTGGAGCCGGAGGGCCTCGGCGGTGGCTGCCGTCTGGAGGTTGTACAGGGACTGGGACAGGTAGAGGCCGATGGCCACCTCGTCGGTGAGCAGGGGGGCGCACCGGGGCCACTCGTCGCCGAGCTCGGCCAGGAGGGTGGACAGGTTGCCCATCATCCACTGGGCCGCCAGGTTCGGCGTCTGCAGGTCGACATCGACCTGCACCATGTCGTGGTCGGCGATGAGAAGCGCCGCATGTTCGCGGAGCTGATCCTCCACGCCGGGCTCGAGGGTCACACCCCCGAGGTTCGGGATCACCGCCACCCGGAGACCGGTGAGGTCGTTCTGACCGAGACCGGCCTCCCAGCGTCCGGTCGAGGGCAGGCTGGTGGGGTCGTAGGCGTCGACGCCGGCCACCACGTCGTAGAAGCGCGCCGCGTCGCGCACAGAGCGGGCCAGGTTGCCCAGCACCACGGTCCCCGGTCGGGACATGGCGTGGGGGGCGCGGGTGATGCGCCCGAATGTGCCCTTCATGCCGAGCAGCCCGGTGTAGCCGGAGGGGATGCGGATGGAGCCGCCCCCGTCGCCGCCGGTGGCCAGGCTGACCAGACCGCCCATGACCGCGGCCGACGCACCCGCCGAGGAGCCGCCGACGGTGCGGCCGTGGCGCCACGGGTTGTGGGTGACGCCGTTGAGCTTGGTGACGCCGACGTTGAGCCCGCCGAACTCGCTGGAGGTGGTGAGCCCGACGGGCACGGCGCCGCCACCGTCGATGAGCCGGGTGACGTGGCCGGCGGTCTCCGTCGCGATGCGGTCCTTGAACACCAGCGATCCCCCGGTGTCGGGCCAGCCGGCGACCGGCTCCAGCTCCTTGATGCCGGTGGGGACACCGCCGAAGGGCAGCGACAGGTCGGCCTGCGCCGCCCCGGCCCGGGCCCGTTCGGGATCGAGGTGGGAGAAGGCGTTCAGGTCCGAGGCCTCGATCGCCGCCAGGGTCGCGTCGAGCTCCTCGACCGGAGATCGCTCCCCCGCCCGGAAGGCGTCGACCAGCGAGCATGCATCGTCCTGCCATGGTATGTCGGTCACGGTCCCATCATCGCTCGCCCGCGGTGACGGGACCGCATGCCGGTCGAGCCTTCGGTTACGATCTGGTCTCCGCGCGACTCGTCCTCTGACGGTCCCAACCGGATCGCACGGGTCGGGCGACACCCCTCGTCGCCGCGCACCCCTCCCCTCGCCTCGGCGGTTCCCGGGCCCGACGCGATCAGCACACGATGTCGTGCGTCGCGCCCCCGGGCGGGCCAGACTTCCGCCGTGTCACCGGTCATAGCGGCCGGGACCGCTCCCCCCCATCGGAGGTCCACATGTCCCCATCCGCGCCCCTGTCGCCGGCGGTCCCCCGCCGGCGGCGGTCGCTGTTGTTCGTCGTCATCCTCGTCCTGCTGGGCTCGCTCGTGGTCGGCGGATCCGTCGCTGCGCCCGCCGGGGCCGCCACCGGGGTCCGCAACCGTCCGGTGCTGCTGGTCCACGGCTACAGCCTCACCAATGGCACCGACTGCCGTGACACCTTCGATCGCATGATCGGCCAGATGCGGTCCGAGGGCTTCACCGGCCCCTTCATCCGCGTCGGCTACTACAGCGGCGACACCGGCTGCGACGTCAACCTGCGTTCGTGGGGCCGGGTCGGCAACTCCTCGTCGTGGAAGACGATCGCCAAGGCCTTCTCCCAGTACATCTCCAGCACCTACACCTCGCGAGGGACCGCCGTCGACGTGGTCGGCTACTCGATGGGCGGTGACATCGCCCGGGGGGCGGTCTACGGGTCGTCCATCCGGGAGTCCGGGTTCTCGGCGCCCGTCCGGGTGGAGGACGTGGTGACCCTCGGATCCCCACACCAGGGTGCGGCCTGGTACTCGAACCTCTGCCTGTGGGGTCAGTGCGCGTCGCTCAAGCCCGGCTCGTCGGACATCCGGTGGCTCAACCGCAACGGCAACCCCCAGGGGTTGGGCGGAACCGACTTCACCGTGATCGGCTCGAACGGCGACTGGGTGGTGCCCACCTCGTCGGCCATCTCCATGAGCGTGCCGTCGGCCCGCAAGGTGGTGTACGCCAACGTGCCCCACACCGGGTCGTCCAACTACATGGGCACCCCCGCCGTGGTCACCCGAGCCGGAAGCGCCCTCGCCTTGGCCGGCGTGTAGCGGTCCGGGTCGCGGCCTCGGGCGGGGCCGCGGCCGGGTGACCCGAGCGCACCCAAGCCGACAACGTCCCCGCCTGGCGTGCACCCCCTCCGTGCCGCCGCGGCCTCCGGCGGAGCCACGACCGAGGTGCATCTGGCCTGTGGGTCCGGCTTCTCGCCCGCGTCGACCGCACTGGCGACGCCGCGCCCCATGGATCGTCCGCGGTGGCGATCGAGCTGAGTTTCAGCCGAAGCCGAAGCCCAACCCGCTGCGGACCGGGGGCAGATCGGCCATGGTGGCCACGCCGGGAGGAGCAGCCACCACGGCCGGGATGGCGTTGACCGCGGCCATTGCGGTGGCGATGCTCGCGGCCCGCACGTGCTCGGCGATGGGCTCGTCGCGCGCGAAGCTGGCCAGGCCCAGGAAGTGGGCGCGGAACGACGGATCGCCCTCCAGGATAAGCGTCCACCCGTCCTGGGGTCGGGGCCAGTCGGGCGGGTACTCGCCGCCCATGGTCCAGAGGGTCTCGATCTCGACCAGGGTCTGGCCCTGCCGGTTCCCTCGCCAGTGCCAGCGCTGGCCGGCCACCGTGCCTGCCTCCAGGGTGATCCCGAACACGTCGTGGTCGGCCTCGGCCGTGACCAGCTCCACGTCGGTGGTGATCTCGTCGATGCCCGCCCCGAGGGCGTCGGCCAGGAGCTGGATCATCTCCCGGAAGATGCCGCTGTTGAAGCGGAGGAAGTCGCTGGCGTCCTCGGACACCTCGTCGGCGGGTCGGCCGAAGCGCATGTTGTCGAAGGTGATGTGCGTGCTCTCGTAGAAGGACCAGTCGGCCCGCTCCTGGAGGGTGATGCGCTCGATGCGACGGCCATGCCCGACATGGCGAGGGGCAACACCCCGCTCAGGACGCCGGGGTTGAGGCCGTTGCCGTGGATCGTGGATCCGCCCTCGGCGCACGCGACGCGCAGGCGCTCCTGGTCGGCGGTCGGGAGCGACGGGGGGTGGAAGAGGAAGGCGGTGGTCACCACCGACGCCCCCGACGCGAGGATGCGGCACACCTCGTCGAGGGAGGCGATGCGGGGCATGTAGGCCACGCAGTCGACCCCGAGGGCCAAGAGGGCGTCGACGTCCCGGGTGGCGGCGACGCCGATGGGGTCACGCCCGGCGATGGTGCCCAGGTCGGCGCCGTCCTTGGCGTCGGACGACACCCACCCCCCGGCCAGGGCCATGTCGGGCCGGTCGATGACGGCCTGGATGGCCTCGACCCCCTGGTTGCCGGTGGCCCACTGGACGATGCGCAGGGTCATGACGTCTCCGAGGTCGAGGGTGCCGCGATCCTGCCAGGCTGCGAGCCGAACCCTGAACCCTCGGAAACCGCAGTGCTGACAGACACCGGGCGACTCTCAGGGGTGCCGTTTCGCTGGTCGTGACCCCCATCCCCCAAACCGCAGTGCTGACAGACACCGGGCGACTCTCAGGGGTGCCGTTTCGGGGGCGTGAGGGTGACGAGGGGGATGGTGGGGACGTGGATCCAGCCCTCGACTCGTGCGGCCTCGACGTGGGCTGGGTCGACCGGGACCGTGGTGGCCCCGGCCCGGGCGGCGACGACGGTGAGGCAGCAGAGCAGGCCGTCGAGGACGTGGTCCGAGGCGACGCACCGGTCGACCACCGGGTCGAGGTCGAGCCACTCGCCGAGCGTCTCGGCCAGATGACGGACGATGCCCGCTCGTACCTCCCGGGCCCCGGCGGCGGCCGCGGCGCCGGCGCGCTTGTAACCCTTGGCCTCGATGCCCCACGCCCGCAGGGAGGCCGCGGGGTAGGTCTCGATCAGCCGACCCGTGCCGTCCCGGGGCTCGGGGGCGCCCCAGACCTCGGTGGCCCAGCGGTGCTGGAGGAGGGCGCCCCGCATGGCGGGAGAGCCGATGCGGTCGGCCGACACCGATAGGGGCCGTCCCTGGCCCGCGGACACCACCAGGTGGTCGGTCACCCGGTGGGTCAGCGGCCTTCGGTCGACCCCGCCTGGCCATGGTCCGAAGCCCTCGTGGGCGGTGACGGCGGCCACGAAGGCACGGGGCCAGCCCAGCGGGGTGTCGATGCCGATGACGTCGACCCCGGCCGCAGCGGCGACGAGGCGGTCGTCGTCTGCCCGGCCGTCGAGCTCGTGGGCCCGCCACCTGCCGTCCGGGTGGAGCGCCAGCACCACGCACCCGGTCGACTTGGGCTGGGCCGCCAGATCGACCCCGAGGATCCGCACCCGGCTCACGGTAGGACAGGCTTGGTGGCGGCAGCGATGGTGGTCCGCCATGATCGACTGCATGCTCAGCCCGTCTCGCTCGCCGCTCGGACGTCGCAGTGCTGCGGCCGTGGCGGTGTGTGCTGCGTTCGTGGCCACGGGAGGCGTCGCGTGCTCGTCCAACACCGACACTGACACCGTCGCGGCGGCAGCGGCCCCGTCCACCACCGAGGAGAGCGGCGGACTCAACTCGTTCTGCGCCGCGGCTCCCCGGGCCGGCGACGAGGTACCCGAGGCCTACGTCGGGTCGACCGAGAACGTCGCAGACCTCCGCGACCTCGCACGCATCGCACCGGACGACGTCGCCGCCGACGTCGAGCAGGTCGCCGACTACTTCGACGAGAACGTCGACCCTGCCGATCCCGACTCGCAGCTGGTCGAGAACTTCCCCGACGGCATCGCCGAGAAGATCCAGAACGTCACCTCCTACATCGAGGCCAACTGCGGCAGCTGATCCCAAGGGACCGGGTCGGTGCAGGACGGCTCGCACGAGGCCGGCGCCGATCAGTCCCGTCGACGCGGCCGAGGATCTTCGGGCGCACCGGCCACCGCCACGCCGTCCGGGAGGTCAGCGGTCGGAAAGGTCGGCGCGGCTGGCCTCGAGGACCTCGTTCTCCTGGTAGATCGCGGTCACGATGGCCTGGGCGTCGTCCTCGAGGGTGTGGCGGGCCCGCAGGAGCAGCAACAGCCCCACGATCACCGGCGGGAACACAATGTAGAAGGCGGCCACCAACGACCCGGTGAGCGACGACAACCCGCCCACGACCAGAGGCGCCGCAGCCTGTCCGAAGACGGCGGTGGTGAGGGCCATGGCCGAGGCGCCCACGCCCCGGGAATCCGGCGGCACCACGTCGAGCATGGCGGCCCGCAGCCCGGGAGCGGCACCGGCGGCGGCGGTGACGCCCAGGAACTGGAGGGCCAGGCGCAGCGCCACGGCGTCGACGGCGAAGGAGAGCATGAACACCAAGGCGCAGATCACCGCCGACCACACCACGATCACGATGCGTCCGCCCTTCCAGCGGTGGTGGAAGCGGTCCGAGAAGGCGCCGCCGGCGAAGGTGCCGATGATGCCGCCCAGGCCCAGCAGCCCGCCGGTGAACGCCGTCGCCTGGGTGATCGTCATGCCGGAGTAGCGCTCGTGGTAGATGGACAGCCAGGTGCTGATGCCCGACACCGTGAACAGCAGGGCCGCCACCCCGACGAGCACGTAGCGCATGGTCCGGATCCCGAAGATGAGCTTCAGCTGGCCGATCAGCTCGGTGCGCGCCAGCCGGGTGAACGCACCGAAGCTGAGCCCCTCGGCACCGGCGGCCCGCTCGACCTCGGCGGCGCGGGGAGGGAGGGCCTCGATCTCCTCCCACGACATGGTCTCGGGCAGCTCGGCCTCGCCCCGTCGCGGTTCGCGCAGGCGGAACACGGCCAGGGCCACGAGGGCTCCCGGCAGTCCGACCAGGGCGAAGGCCCAGCGCCACCCCAGGGCCTCGCCCACTGCTCCCCCCAGGGCCAGGCCGATGCCGCCGCCCAGGAAGAAGCTCACCTGCTGGAACGAGAACACCCGGGCCCGCATGCGGGAGGGGAAGGAGTCGCCGAGGAAGGAGGTCGAGGCGGGGTCGTCGACGGCCTGGCCGATGCCCATGGCGGCCCGGGCCACCAGCAGGTTGACGTAGTTGAGCGCGGTGGCCGACAGCAGGATCAACCCGCTCCAGCTGAGCAGCGTCCAGCCGATCACCCGGGTGCGCCGGTAGTGATCGGCCACCCAGCCGGCCGGGATGGTGGCCACCGCCCCGACGAAGATGAACACGGCGGGGATGAACCCCAGCTGGATGTCGCTCAGACCCCACTCGTCCTCCAGGATCGGCAGGACGCCCCGGGCCACGGACACGTCCACCTGATCGATCAGGTTCACCAGGGCCATGGCCATCAGCGGCCAGAGGGGGAAGCGCCGGGCGACCGCGCCCGGCACGGTCGGGGTGGCACCGCCATCACTGTCCCGGTTGGTCACGCCCTGGCCTCCTCGCAGGTTCGGACACTACCCGTGCAAGAAGATCCGGTGGGACGCTCCGCTCCCAGCCCGCCACGCGCCCACCAGCTCGTCGGGCCCCGTCCGGCGATCCCTGCGGGTGGGGCGATCGTCAGCGGCCCGCGTAGGTTGCGACCGTGACCGTCCCTGTGCCGCTGCACCCCGACGCGCCCGACTGGTTCCGACAGGCGCTGGCCGTCCCCGTCGCCGACGAGACCGTCGAGGTGGGCGGATGTCCGATCCACTACCTGGCCTGGGGCGAGCCCGGACGCCGGGGCCTGGTGTTCGTCCACGGCGGCGGGGCCCACGCTCACTGGTGGACCCACGTGGCCGCCTCCTTCGCCGACCGCCTGCGGGTGGTGGCCATCGACCTGTCGGGCCACGGCGACAGCGGCCACCGCGACCTCTACGAGTTCGAGCAGTGGACCGACGAGGTCATGGCCGTCACCGAAGCGGCGGGCATCGAGGGCCTGCCCGTCGTCGTGGGCCACAGCATGGGCGGGTTCGTCACCATCGCCACCGCCGCCATGCACCCCGATCGCGTCTCGGGGGTCGTGATCTGCGACTCCCCCGTGACCGAGCCCGACCCCGAGGTGGCCTCGTACCGGCTCAAGGAGGCCTTCGGCGCCCCCCGCACCTACGCCACCGTCGAGGAGGCGCTGGCCCGGTTCCGCACCATCCCGGCCCAGGACCACTACCTCCCCTACGTCATGGACCACGTGGCCCGGCGATCGCTCACCCCGTACGAGGACGGGTACCGCTGGAAGTTCGACCGCGACGTGTTCGCGCAGTTCGGCGGCGGGTCCATCCGTGCCGTCGCCCTGCCCCACCTGCGTCGCATCGTGGCCCGCTTCGCCCTGCTGCGCTCCCAGCACGGGCTGGTGACCCGTGACATCGGAGACTTCATGAACGAGGAGCTGGGTCGGGTGGCCACCGTGGTCGAGATCCCCGAGGCGGGCCACCACCCCATGCTCGACGAGCCGCTCATCCTGCTCACCGCCCTGCGCACCCTGCTGTCCGACTGGGAGCACTCCGAGCCCCACCGCCGCCGCTGAGATCGCTGGTCGGACCGGCGGCGCGGTCCCGACCGCAACGATCGACACGGTCGACGGGTCGGCCGGCGCTGGCCCGCCCGGCCCACGTGCCGAGGTCACGGTGGACGCGGGCACAGCCTCGGCCGAGCCGGTCGGCCCCGGAGGCACACGGGTTCCCCGCAGTCGCCCACGACGGGGACGGCACGACCTCCCGCATCAGGCACACCCTGGCGGGTTGTGACCCGCCCGTAGCCTGGATCCATGGCCGATCCCGTGCTCCAGACCGTCGCCCTGGGCCCCCAGTGGCCCACCATGGACCCCTTCCTCTTCTGCGCCCACCACGACGACTCCTATCCCGCCGGCAACGACGACCTGGGCCCCGCCGCACCCCTCGACGGGCGCGACATCGGCATGGACTTCGAGGGCCGGGACGGCTGGCGGATGTACCACGGTCGCCAGGTCCCAGGGTTCCCACCCCACCCGCACCGTGGGTTCGAGACCGTCACCTACGTCCGCCGGGGACTGGTCGACCACGCCGACTCGCTCGGCGCCGCGGCCCGCTTCGGTCGGGGGGACGTGCAGTGGCTCACCGCCGGCGGGGGCATCCAGCACAGCGAGATGTTCCCGCTGCTCGACCGAGTCGGGACCAACCCCCTGGAGATGTTCCAGATCTGGCTCAACCTGCCGGCGTCGGACAAGCTGGTGGACGCCCACTTCACCATGTTCTGGGACGAGGACGTGCCCCGGCTGCGCATCGGCGACGGCGACGGGCCCGGCGGTGAGGTGACCGTCATCGCCGGGGCCCTTCCCGGCGTCGAGCCCCCGCCCGCGCCGCCACCGGCGTCGTGGGCCGCCCGACCCGAGTCCGACGTCGCCATCTGGCACGTGCGCCTCGACGCCGGCGGGTCCTGGACCGTGCCGGCGGCCGCGGGGCCCGACACGATGCGCACCCTCTACGTCTTCGACGGCACCGACCTGCGCATCGAGGGCCACGACGAGGCACTCGGGGTCGATGTCGGCGCCGTGGTCCGAGCCGACGCGCCACTCCCGCTCAGCAGCACCCACGGCGTCGAGGTGCTGGTGCTCCAGGGCCGGCCCATCGGCGAGCCCGTGGCCCGCTACGGACCCTTCGTCATGACCACCAGGGCCGAGGTCCAGCAGGCCCTCGAGGACTACCAGGCCACCCAGTTCGGCGGCTGGCCCTGGGCCGACGACGACCCCGTCCACCTGCGCGAGCAGGTGCGCTTTGCCCGTCACGCCGACGGGCGCGTGGAGGAGCGCCCCCTCGACGGCCACCAGCCCGACGACATCCCGGTCGAGACGGCGGACACCTCCGGGTGAGCGCCGGCGGCTGATGAGCGGCGTCCACGGGTCGGACGATCAGGCGACGACCAGGCGTCTGCGGGCCGAGCGGAGGGCGGCCGCGGCCCAGGTCGCCTCGCTCACCCGGGACCTGACCCAGATCGTCGAGGCCGCCGACCTGGTGGCCACCGATGACGAGCACGACCCCGAGGGCCACACCATTGCCTGGGAGCGCCAGCAGGTCGCCGCCCTGCTCGATGCGGCCCGGGCCCGCCGCGACGACCTCGACGCGGCCGTGGCCCGGGTCGCCGACGGCACCTACGGCACGTGCGCCGGGTGCGGCGGGCCCATCGCACCGGAGCGTCTCGACACCCTCCCCGCGACCACCACCTGTGTGCGCTGCGCACCCTGAGGCGTCCCTTTGGTGCCGGGCGCGCCGCCAATTCGGACATCGCCGCCAGTCACCCCGCCCGGGTGGAGGTCCCGGCCGGCGCTCGCGACGAGCGCCACCTCGACCCGGGACGGCACGCTACGGGCGCGGGGCCGATCGTGGCGGAGAGCTCCCGATGACGCACTCCATGCCGATCTCAACCAGACCGCTGGAACCAATTACCTCGGAGCAGCCGGTGCGCACGAAGCCGTTTCGAGCGTAGAGCCGCTCAGCCGCCTTGTTGCCCTCGGTGACGCACAGCCGCATGACGTCGACCCCGCCCTCCCTGGCCCAGACCATCAGACGAGCCACGAGGGAATCGCCCACGCCGGAGCGCCGGGCAGCGGGGTCGACCCACATCCCGACCAGGTCGGCGGCCCTCGGCTGCTCGGGGTCGGGGACTCCGGTGACGAGGCCCACCGGCGCGCCGCCGCGGCCGACGGCGACGAAGGTGGAGGCACCGGGCCGCGCCAGCCGGGCGTCCCAGTCGGCATCGGTGAAGGCGGCTTCGCGAGCCAGGGTCGAGCTGAAAGCCCAGGGCGCATCGGCCAGGGCCCGCAGGCGCAGCGCACGCAGCAGGTCGCGATCGTCGCGTCCCAGGGTGCGGAGATCCACCCAGCCATGATCTTCGCCCGGGGCCGGCCCGGGCGACCATGTTTCTTCGCACGATCAGCTCGGGTTGAGCGCGACGGGAGTGGCGCGCTCGGCGAAGGAGAAGTCCGCCCCCGTGGAGAACCGCGTGAGGGTGACCTCCTCGGCCTCCGGGGCGGGCCGGTCGTCAGCCACCACCTCCACGACCAGGGCCTCGGGTCCGTCCTCCACGACCTCGGCCCGGAGGTGAGGGTCCACGCCCCGCAGCAGGGCATCGAGGGGCGCGAGGTGGTCAGCGTCGAGCAACGAGGGCCAGGCCCCGTCGGCGTGGGCCCCGTCGCCCCGCCCGAGGCGGAGAAGCAGCCGGTCGTCGTCGCCGACGGTGGCGTCGACGTAGGCCGCCGGCAGCAGGGCGGGGTGGAGGGCCACCACGGCGGCGGCACCGTCGAGGCCGCCCGGGAGGTCGAGGGCGGCGCGGAGTCGCTCGGAGGTGAGCCCGGCGACACCGGCCAGCTGCCGCCGCCCCATGGCCCCCACCTCATCCTCGTCGTCGATCCGGGCCCGTAGGGCCATCAGGTAGGAGAGGGCGAGGAGGTGTCCCTGGAGGCAGACCTCCTCGGCGATGCGGACCAGGGCGGAGTGGGACCAGTCGGCCAGGCGGAGGTCCGACAGCAGAGGGCCGGTGTAGTCACCCATGCCCGGCTCGCCGGCATCGATGGGGGTGAGCTCGACAGCGGCGGCGCGGGTGGCGGCCACCCGGCCGGTGATGGGAGGCAGCTCCAGGGGCGGGTGGTCCGGGGCGATCTTCACCGTCCAGGCGCAGTGGGGACGACGGTCGCTCGGGGTGCGGGTCGGTCGGTGCACGGGACGGACCTGCGCCCGCGGGTCAGTGGCGGCGGCGGTGGCGTCGAAGGTCGGGTCCTCGATGTCGTGGCACATCGCCACCACGTAGTCCTCACCCATGGGCTCGACGTCCATGAGGGCGCCGCAGTGGTCGAGCCAGAACTCGCCGTGGTCCCGATCGTGGAGCCGGAAGCGGAAGTCCATGAACTGGGGTGGGGCCCCGACATCGAGCTGCATGCCCTTGAAGATGCTCTCCACACCCTGACCGGCGAAGCCGAGGGCCGCCTGCATGCGTCGCGAGTAGACCGGGCTGGCGCCCATCCACTCCTCGATGGCGATGTCGCGCATGCCGTCGCGGCCCAGAGCGGCGATGGCGTGGGGCATCCCGGAGCGGTCGATGAGGTGGCCGGCCAGGAGCAGCTCGGGGACCAGGGTGGCCAGCTGGGCCCGGCTCAGGGCCGCAAGAGGACTAAGACTGGACACCTGTCCAATTCTAGGCTGAGGACGATGGGGCGGCGTCGGTCGCCTCTACGCGCCCCGGCCAACCGTGCCCGTGCCCTCGTGTGGGTCCGGTGGTCGCGGCCCTCGCCCGGCCGGCTCGGTCGTGACCCCCCGCACGCGGGAAGGCAGGGGCGGCCGTCGGGGTTGCACGTCGTGATGGAACCCTCCACCGACGTGCCCGCCGACGATGAACCCGAGGTGGTCGTCTACTGGCGGCCGGGCTGTGGGTTCTGCGCCTCGCTGCGTCGGGGGCTGGATCGAGCTGGCGTCCCCACCCGCGAGGTCAACATCTGGCAGGACCCGGAGGGCGCGGCGGTGGTGCGCGGCGCGGCGGGCGGCAACGAGACGGTGCCCACCGTCGCGGTGGGGGGCCGGCTGCTGGTGAACCCCCGGGCGGCAGAGGTGGCCACCCTGGCCGAGGACGCCGGCGTTTCCGTGTCGCCGCCCGAGGGCGGTGGCGGACTGCTCAGCCGCCTCCGTCGCTCCTGACCGGCCCGGCGTGGTCCAGGGCCCGACGACTCGTCCCTCGGGTGGCGCGCGTCGGACATCCGAGACGACCCGTCGACGAGACCCGTGTCCTCGGCCCCGACCGCTCCGGTGACCGGCCCGTCGCACCCGGGGGTCCCGCCCCCAGGCCAGCCCCTCGCCACCCGTGAGCACACGCCGGCCGAGACGACGGTGCGGGGCTCGGAGGGATGACCGGTAGCGACGACCGGTGGGAGGGCTACGTGGCCCGGTTCCACGACGACGAGCCCGGCATCACCGAGGAGCTACTGGGCCGCACCGACCACGCCGGCACCGACCCCTACGCCTGGTGCGCCGAGGCGCTGGCCGGACGGGACGGGCCTCTGCTCGACCTGGCCTGTGGCAGCGGCCCCATGGACGAGCACCTGGACCTGTGCCCCGGGTGGGTCGGCGTCGACACCTCGACCGGCGAGCTGGCGGCGGCCCGCCGCGTGGGTCGCACGGCACTGGTGCGGGGATCAGCCACCCGCCTGCCCGTCCCCGATGACGCCGTGGCCACCCTGGTCTGCACCATGAGCCTCCAGGTCCTCGAGCCCCTCGACGAGGCCCTGGCCGAGCTGGCCCGGGTGCTGGCGCCGGGGGGGCGGATCGCGCTGCTGCTGCCGGCGAGCTGGCCCCTTCGGCCCCGTGACCTGTGGACCTACCTGCGGCTCCAGCTGGTGCTGCGCCGGGTGATCCGCTACCCGAACGGTGCCGCCCTCTCACCCCGTCGCCTGGCCCATCGGGTCGGCGACCTCGGCCTGACCGTCGTGTCCGACGAGCGGCGCGCCTTTGCCTCCACGGTCGACCCGGAGTCGGCGGCGCTGCTGGTGCGCTCGCTCTACCTGCCCGGCATCACGACGGCGCGCCGGCGCAGAGGGGTGCCGGTGGTGGCGGCCCGCACCGGCGACCGCATGGTCATCCCCCTCCGCCGGGTGGTGCTCGACCGCGAGACGGTCATCGGCCCAAGCGTGGACACCTGATCCGGCCACCGCGCCGGGCTACCGACGGGGCAGGCCGGTGGGTCGGACCTAGCGTGGGCGCCATGTGCCGCAACATCACGACCCTCCGGGGCCTCGAACCGCCGGCCACCGGCGAGGAGGTCGACGCCGCCGCCCTCCAGTACGTCCGCAAGGTGAGCGGGGTGCGGGCTCCGGCGGCCGCCACCCAGGACGCCTTCGACGAGGCCGTCCGGGCCGTGGCCGCCGCTACCACCGAGCTGCTCGGCGAGCTACCACCCCGCAAGCAGCCGCCGCCCACGGTCCCGCCCCTGCGCCGCCCCGAGGTGCGCGCTCGCCTGGCCCGCGCTCAGGCCGACGCTCCGTAGGCCCCCGCCCCGAAACCGCACCCCTGAGCGACGCGTGGCGACCGCCAGCACTGCGATTCCGCGGGGGGAAGGCGACGGTCAGAGGGCGATGAGCACCGCGGGCACCAGGCAGAGGACGGCGGCGAAGCCGGCCAGGCGGACGTTGGAGGCGAGGATGCGCCGGGCCACCCCGAGCAGCATCGTCCGCAGCAGCGGGTAGGCCGTCACCAGCAGGAACACGGTCCACACCGTCACCACCAGGGTCACCGCCACCACCACGCGGACCCCGTCCTGGTTGCCGAGGAGGACGGCGGCGACCAGCGTGTCGGCCAGAGTCGTGATGTTCGCCCCTGCGATGTAGGGCAGCGTGTTGGCCCGGCGCAGGTGTCCCTTGGCCACCAACGGCACCAGCAGGGTCAGCGACACCGACACCGACAGGGTGAGGGTGGTGACGGCGCAGCCCACCAGGAACATGGGCCACACCCGCGAGTACCAGCCCTCGTCGCCGTCGCGGAGACGGTCCGGGTGCACTGCGGGCAGCACCCGGTCGATGGCCGAGAAGCCCAGCAGCAGCAGACCCAGGCCGATCGGGAACAGGGCCCAGCCCGGCGCCACCCGGTCGATGAGGTCGACCAGGCCCCCAAAGACCGAGTCGGTCAGCGAGGTCAGCCGGGGGGACGTGCCGATGTCGACGCCATCGAAGGTCCCCCGCTCCAGCAGCACGTAGCCGACCACGGCACCGGGCACGTAGACGACCATGGTCATGAGCAGCGACAGGACACCGATCGACACCGGGGCCCGGCGCTGGCCCTGGCCCTTGTGGCGCAGGGCGTAGACGACCCCGACGACCAGGACCACGAACGAGGCGCCGAGCCGTGACCCGGTGAGCATGGTGAAGGACTGGGCCCGATCGATGGCCCCGCCGTCGAGCAGGGTCAACGCCGAGGCGGCCACCGGCGACCCCGAGAGCACCAGGCACGCCCCCAACCAGCCCAGGCCGAGGGTGCTCCAGGCGTTGTCAGTGAAGATCGAACCCTGGAGCGCGGGGATGAGGGCGGTGGCGCCCTCCTTCATCAGGCCCAGGGCGGTGACGAACAGGGCCAGGCCCACCAGGGCGTAGACCACCCGGACCCCCATGGGCCGCGCCACGGCCCCGGCGTCGGGGACGACGAGGTCCTCCGACGGCAGCTCCCGGCCCTCGACGTGGGCCAGGGCGGCCTCGGCATGGGTGTGAGGGGGACGCTGGGTGGGAGCGTGCACCGGCGACCCCTGGTCGGGCGGGGTCTCCACCAGGTCAGGCGCGGTGGGTGCGACACCGTCGAGCCCGGAGGGCCCGACGGCGGGCGGGGTCGCCGACGTCGTCCCGTCCTCCATGCCAACAATGTCTACCAGATAAGTAGGGATGATGGGAACGCGGCCGGCCGGCGGGGTGACGGTCGTCGGTCAGCGAATGGGAAAGCCCACGCGTGCACCCATGTCGGCCGCGGCGCCAGCCCAGTCTGGGTGCTCGGTGACGACGGCATCGCCCTCGGCCACCGCGTCGGGACCGGCGCGACGCCACTCCCGCACCGCCGCGCCCCCGGTGCGGTGCACGAAGGCATCGGTGGCCACATCCGCCCGCCAGATCGACGCGCACGGCCCCGGGGGGACTCCCGTGTGGGTGACCGAGATGGCGCAGAGCGCGGCCACGTCGCCGCTGTCGAGGACGGGGGCGAGCACCCGGTACCACAGGGGCGGGCCCGCGCTGCGCCCCCGACCGACCTCGTAGGTCCATCGCCCGTCGGGCTCGTCGGTGCGCCGGGCCCAGACACCCCGGTGGACGGCCTCGCTCCCCTCGGCCCCGGGTCCGGGCAGGACGGCCGCGAAGTAGGGGTCACAGGCCAGGGGTCCGTCGTCGCCGGCGGTGACCACGAGCGAGTGCAGGTCGACGGCTGGGGCGCGGCCGTCGATGCGGCGCAGAGCCACGACCGCACCGGGCCGACCACCCAGGTCCAGCAGGGCCGCCATCAGGGTGGACAGGGCCCAGCACGACCAGGCCGGGGTGGGAGCGACCTCGACCCGGTCGCGGACGAGGCGAGTGGCCACCGCAGTGGGGTCGGCACCGGGCGGGACCTCCCCGGCGGTCACGGCGGCGAGCTTGGCCGTGGTCCCCGCCGGCACCTGGTCGGCCAGGGCGCCGAGCAACGCGACCGGTCCCGCACCGGGGTCCCATCCGATCAGCGCGGCGAGGTCACGGGCCAGACCCGGGTCGATCCGCCACGGGGGGGAGGAGGCGGTCACCGTCACAGTTTCGCGTCCAGCGACCTGGTGCGGTCTCCCTCCGCTCCCGCCTCCGCCCGACGGGTGGTCCGTGCCAATGGGGCCGCCGCGCCACGACGCACGGTCCGGGCGCTGCCCGTAGGGTCGAGCCATGGCGAGAGCGCAGGTGTCGGGCTACTGCTGGCCCCAATCGGCCCGGCCGGGCGAGGAGGTGGCCCTCCACCTGTCGGCCACGACCGGCGTGGTCGACGTGGAGGTGGCCCGGGTCGGTCGGCAGCGCACGGTGGTGCACCGAGAGGAGGCGGTGGCGGTGGACGACCACCCTGCGCCCGACGGCGCCTCGGCCCACGGCTGCGGCTGGCCCGTGGCCACCACCTTCACCGTGGGCGACGACTGGGAGGGCGGGTACCACGAGGTGCTGCTGACGGCCACGGCCGACGGTCGCACGGTGACCGACCGAGCCTTCGTGGTGGTGGGCCCGCCGGCCACCAGCGAGCGCCGCATCCTGCTGGTCCTGGGCACCAACACCTGGCACGCCTACAACGACTGGGGTGGCCAGAACCTCTACAACGGCGGCACCCAGGTGTCGCGCCAGCGCCCCATGGCCCCCGGCTACCTCGACAAGCCGCCGGGCGCCGGGCGGCGGGTCGCCTCGGTGCACCCGCCGGACCCGCAGATCGCCACCCACATCGGGTACATGTTCGTCAACGGTCTGTCGCAGTGGGCCGGCTCGGCCGGCTGGCCCAACTGGGAGGAGCCCTTCGTGGCCTGGGCCGAAGGCGAGGGCTACGCCATCGACGTGGTGGCCAACACCGACCTGGAGGACGACCCGGACCTCCTGGGCCGGTACCGGCTCATGCTCTCGGTGGGCCACGACGAGTACTGGAGCGGGCCGATGCGCGACACCGTGGAGGGCTTCATCGCCGCCGGCGGCAACGTGGCCTTCCTCTCGGGCAACACCTCCTTCTGGCAGGTCCGCCTAGAGGACGACAGCGCGACGATGGTCGGCTACAAGCAGCGCTTCGCCGACGACCCGGTCTACGGCACCGAGCGCCAGGCCGAGACCACCAGCATCTGGTCCGATCACGAGGTGGGTCGGCCCGAGACCCACATGACGGGCGTCAGCTTCGCCCGAGGTGGCTACGCCCGCATCGGTCGCCGGGTGCCCGGCGGGTCGGGCGGCTACACCGTCCACCGACCCGACCACTGGCTGTTCGCCGGGACCGGCCTGGAGTACGGCGACCTCCTCGGGGCCGGCGCCACGGTCGTCGGCTACGAGTGCGACGGCTGCGACTTCACCTACCGCGACGGGCTGCCCTACCCGACCGGTGAGGACGGCTGCCCCGACGGCTTCGAGATCCTGGGCACCTCACCGGCCCAGTCCTTCACCCGCGACTCGGCGGCCCGGCCGCCGGCCCCCGACGAGCTCTCCGAGCTCGAGTTCCATGCCTGGCGGGTGCTGGGCCGCCGCGACCCCGAGGCCACCGCCCGCCTGGCCCACGGCCACGCCGTGCTCGGCACCTACACCCGGGGGGGCACCGTTGTCACCACCGGCTGCACCGACTGGGCCATGGGCCTGGCCGAGCGCGACCCCCAGGTGGAGCAGGTCACCCGGAACATCCTCGACCGCCTCGGATGAGCGCGAGCGGGCGGACCGGGGGCCAGGTCCCCCTTGCGCAGGCGGGCCACCACCAGCGCGGCCCGAGCGCGCCAGAACACGTCGCCTCCTGAGGGCGCAAGGACGGATCGGGTTCAGTCGCGGGCGCCGTCGGTGCGGGACCGGTGGAGGATGGCGCTGGCCGGGACGACGGCGATGATCTCGCCGGACTCGTCGACGGTGGCGGTGCCGTCGACGAGCAGGCTGTGGTCGGGGTGCGCTCCGTCGGCGGGCCACAGCAGGGTGACCCCCGGACGTTCGGCGACGTTGGCGGCGGTCCGCCGACCGGCGCCTACGACGATGGCGTCGTCGGCCCACGTCGCCGTCACCGACACCACGCGGGGTCGCTCGTCGCCCAGGGTGACCCGCTCGCAGAACGACGGCTTCGGCGGCCGGCTCTACCAGGACGGCAACCAGGCCATAGTCGAGCGGGTGGCCCAGGTCGGGCTCGGGCCAGCCTCTCGGGGGTTCGTGTCAGAGTGAGGAGCGGCGCCGAGCAGGAGAGAACATGAAGCACTTCGACCATCGCGTGGCCGCGATCACCGGGGCGTCGTCGGGCATGGGCCGGACCCTCGCCCTGGAGATGGCCCGTCGCGGCTGCCACCTGGCCCTGTCCGACATCGACGACCAGGGCCTGGCCGAGACGGCGACGCAGTGCCGACGCCCCGGGTTGACGGTGACCACCGCGCTCCTCGACGTGGCTGACCGCCAGGCCGTGGGGGCCTGGGCCGAGGCCGTGGTCACCGACCACGGGCGGGTCAACCTGATCTTCAACAACGCCGGGGTCGCCCTGGGAGCCCCCGTCGAGACGATGTCCTACGCCGACCTGGAGTGGCTCATGGGCATCAACTTCTGGGGCGTGGTCCACGGCACCAAGGCGTTCCTGCCCCACCTGAAGGTGGCGGGCGAGGGCCACGTGGTGAACATCTCCAGCATCTTCGGGCTGGCCGGCATCCCCTCGCAGTCCGCCTACAACGCGGCCAAGTTCGCGGTGCGGGGCTTCACCGAGGCGCTGCGGATCGAGCTCGACATCGAGCGATGCGGGGTGTCGGCCACCTCGGTCCACCCCGGTGGCATCAAGACCAACATCGCTCGCAACGCACGGATCGACGAGAGCATGGTCGAGATGGGGACAGATCCGACCGAGGCCCGACGGGACTTCGAGAAGGTGTTCATCACCAGCGCGGAGAAGGCGGCCCGCGCCATCGTCAAGGCCGTGCAGCTGAACAAGCGCCGGGCCCTCATCGGCCCCGACGCCCACGCCTTCGACCTCATGGTGCGGGCCTCGCCCCGGCTGGCTCAGCGCCTCATCAGCCGGGGGGCGGCCCGAGCTCTGGCGGCGGAGGCGGCCCCAGTCGGCTAGAAGGGTGCCGGTCGGTCCGAGGAGGCCCCATGATCGGTTTCATCCTGTTCGGCCTGGTGGTCGGGGTCCTGGCCCGCCTGTTCGCCCCGGGTCGCCAACGGATGGGCCTGCTCAAGACCCTGGGCCTGGGTCTGGTGGGCTCGGTCATCGGCGGCCTCGTGGCCAACGCCCTCGGCACCGGCGACATCTTCGAGCTCAACGTCCTCGGCGCGATCGTGGCCATCGCCTCCGCGGCGCTGATCATCGTCGCGTTCGGGGCGGGGTCACGATCGAGCCGACGGCGGGCGCGCTGACCGGGCGCGCCGTCCTCCACCCGGGCGCCCGGCACCGGGTCCGACGACCGGCGGTGGCGGGCCCGGGCACCAGCCCCACAGACCTCGGGTCGCCGACGTGACCCGCTCCTCAACCCAGCAGACCTCACAGTCGGCGACCTGACCCGGTCCTCAGCCCAGCAGGCCGCGGGCGTAGGCGGCCTGGCCGGCGTGCTGGAGGTCGTCGTCGGCCACGCTCACCAGGCGCACGCCGAGGGTGACGGGTGGGTCCCATGCGTCGTCGACCACTCGGTCGAGGTCGTCGGGGCCAAGGCTCCGGAGGAACGCCTCGGTGCGCGCCGCCACCGCCGCCAGGTAGCCGGTGCACGCCTCCGGGCCGTCGGGCGCGACCGCGGCCACCTCGTCGGGGTCGTGGCCGTAGCCAGTGTTCGACGGGTCGGCGTCGAGGCCGAAGCGGGCCGCCCAATCGCCGGTGACCCAGACCTGCTCCTGGTCGAGGACCTCGGCCAGGTGGTGGTCCTGCACCCGGGTGAGGTGCCAGACCAACCAGCCGACGGTGTTGATGCCGGGTGCCGGCGAGGCGGCCAACGTCGTCGTGTCGAGACCGTCCACGGCCCCGTCGACCAGCGGGGGGATGCGGCCGTAGGCCTCGATCAGCAGATCACTCACGTCCATCGGGCGTCGTCTCCTGGGTTGTGGGTCCGCCCACCCTGCCCGGCGACGGCGGGCCCACGCACCTCGGCCGGAGCGCCGACGGGCATCGGCGAGGCCGCAGCGGACAAGATGGGGCCCGCCGTCACCGAAAGGGGACCCTTGGACCTCACCGTGGGCGCCATCCCGTTCTACTTCGGGAGCATGGGCGCCGAGCACCTGTACCTCAAGCGTCGAGCCCAGCGCACCGGCGCGCCCGCTCCCACCGACTACGAGCGGCGCGACACCCTGGCCAGCCTGGCCATGGGCGTGGGCAGCCTGCTCGTGCCCATGGCCCTCGACAAGCTCCTGGCCCCGGTCACACCCGGGCGCGGCCGCTACGGCAAGGCGCTGGTGGCCACCACCCTGGGCGCGGCCGCAGCGACGACCGTGGCCGACCTCCTCGTGCAACGCGACCGGTACGAAGCGCCCGAGCCCGATCGGCCCCCTGCCTCCCGCAGGGGCCGACGACGGGCGGCAGCCGTTGCTCGCAGGGTGGTCTCGTCGACCGCGGTCACCACCATCGCCGCCGGCATTACCGCAGGGGCCACCACCTGGGCCTCGCGCACGGCCGTCCAGAGGCTGTGGGACCGCCGCCCGGGCGGACGTGACCTCGGCACCGGCGCCCTGACAGTGGGTGGGGCCATCCTGGCCTGGGACGCCATCTACTACTGGAACCACCGGCTCATGCACGAGAGCCGGCTCATGTGGGCCATCCACGTGGTCCACCACTCCAGCGAGCGGTACAACCTCTCGACCGCCCTGCGCCAGCCCGTTGCCGACGCCTTCGGCATGTTCATCCCCGTGGGAGCTCTGGCCCTGCTCGGGTTCCGGCCCGAGCTCATCGAGACGGCACGCGGCGTCAACCTGCTGTACCAGTTCTGGATCCACACCGATGCCATCGGGAAGCTGGGGCCGCTGGAGGAGGTGCTCAACACGCCGTCGCACCACCGGGCCCACCACGGGAGCAACGGTCAGTACCTGGACCGCAACCACGGCAGCATCCTGATCATCTGGGACCGCCTGTTCGGCACCTTCGCGCGGGAGGACGAGCCCGTCCGGTACGGCCTGACCAAGAACATCGGCACCTTCAACCCGGCCCACATCGCCACCCACGAGCACCTCGACATCCTGCGCGACGTGGCCGCTGCCCCGGACTGGTCCGACCGGCTGGGCTTCGTGTTCCGCGGCCCGGGGTGGGCTTACGCCCGTCACGCCGAGCGTCACGAGGACCAGCCCCTCGCCGGCGTCTCCTGAGTCGTCGCCGCCGGGCGAGACCCCGTCGCTCCGACGGCCCCACCTCAGGGCGCCAGTGGACCCGCCAAGGCTCTGACCCCGGGACCGCCGACCCGGTCGTGGGAGGCTGCGCCGGTGGGAGCAGAGGAGCGGCGCATCTGCGACGCCCCCGACCCGTTTGCAGCCCTCCTGGCCCACCCCGGTGTCTCCGAACGGGTGGCGCTGCGCTCCCGGTTCGGGTTCATGGCCTTCCACGGGGGTGAGCTGGAAGCCGTGACCGACGTGGTGGCCTCGGCCGCGGCCGAGACATCGGGGGCCTCGTACTACGGGGTCCTTCATCCCCGCACGCTCGACGTGCACCTGCCCTCGACGCAGGTGCGACCGGGCTCGTCGCCCGTCCTGGCCGGGTTCCTCGACCACGTCGAGGTGGTCGTCACCGTGCACGGCTACGGGCGACGCGGGTTGTGGACGAGCCTGCTGGCCGGCGGGTCGAACCGCGAGCTGGCCGACCACGTCACCGCCCACGTCGAGCCCGCCCTCGACGGCTACGAGGTGGTCACCGATATCGATGCCATCCCGCCGGGCCTGCGGGGCCTGCACCCCGACAACCCGGTGAACCTGGCCCCCGGCGGGGGTGTGCAGCTGGAGCTGCCACCGCGGGTGCGGGGCCGGTCGCCCCGCTCTCCCCGACCCGGTCCCGACGGCCTCAGCCCACCGACCCGGGCCCTCATCGACGCCCTGGCCGACGCAGCCCGCACCTGGCCCCTCCCCGACTGAGGCTCCCCCCGAGCCGACGTGGCAGACGATCTGGTCACCACCACGACCGTTTCCCCTGCCAGTACGACCGGGGCCCATCGCCCGAGCCGAAGTGGCAGGCGATCTGGTCGTCCCCACGGCCGATCCGCCTGCCAGTACGTTCGGGCACCGGCGACGGACACCGGCGGGTGGCCCGGCGACCCGACTGGGCCCCGGGTACCGTGCGGCCGCGTGACCGACACCAGGGGGCGACGATGAGCGCCAGCGGGCAGGCCTTCGACGAGTTGCTGGCCACCCTGCGGGAGGTGGGCGACCGCTACGCCGGCGAGGAGTGGGGCCTCACCGACCCGGTCGACCGGGCCGAGGGCCTGCGGGTGATCCTCCACCACCTGGGCACCGGCATCGAGACCCAGCTGGAGCAGGACGTCGCCCACCCGACGTTCCGGGCCATCGTCACCCCGTGGCGCAAGGCGCTCGGCGACAACGCCGACGCCATGTACCACGACGCCCCGGTGAGCCCGGCCGGCACCTACCGGGTCCGGGGCCGCACCGGTGGCGCCGTCTACGTCTCGGTCACCGTCGAGGCGTCGGCCGAGGACGGCGCCTTCCCTCGGGCACCGTGGGCGTGCTCAACGACGCCGAGTACGACGTGGACGCCGACGGCTCGTTCGAGATCACCGTGGGGGGTCCCGCACGAGATCGCGGCTGGTTGCCTCTGGCCCCCGATGCCTCGCGCCTCACCGTCCGCCACTACTGGGAGGGCCCCGAGCCCCCCGCCTCGCCGCCGGCGCCCGACCTGGCTCTGACCATCGAGCTGGTCGACGGCGATGTCTCCGAGGGTCCGGCAGCGCCCACCGACGAGACGGTGGCGGCGTCGATCCGACGCATGGCGACCTACGTGCGCAGCCGCACCCTCGAGTCGATGGCCAAGCCCGGCGAAGGCGAGTCGCCGGACTTCGTGTCGCGGGTCCCCCACGAGGTCCCGCCGCCGGTGCCCCCTGGCACCCACGCCCTCGCCGCCGCCGATGCCGCCTACTCCATGGCGCCGTACCTCCTCGACCCCGACCAGGCGCTGGTGATCCGAGCCCGGTGGCCCGAGTGCCGTTGCGCCAACGTCTCGCTCTGGAACCGCCAGCTACAGACCTTCGACTACCTGCGGGGCCCGGTGAGCCTCAACCGGGCCCAGGCCGAGGTCGGCCCGGACGGCGAGGTCGAGGTGGTCGTCGCCCACCGCGACCCCGGCCGACCCAACTGGATCACCACGGAGGGCCGGCCCTTCGGCCTCGTGTTCTGGCGCTTCATGCTCCCCGAGGGCCCGATCGCCACCCCCACCGCCTCGGTCATCACCCTGCCGACCTGACCGGTTGCCCGCCGGGCTGCGGGCCACCGGTCCGCCGGCGGTGCCGCCGGGCCGTGACGGCGACCCCGACCGAGGCTCGGACCCTGTCCCCACCGATGAGCGGAACCTGTCCCTGGCGTCTACCTACCATGGACACTGACACCCTCTCCGCCCACGACGACCTCGCCGACCGCACCCGCCGGGTGGCGGTCGACCTGACCCGCCGGGTCGAGGCCGTGCCTGACGACGCCTGGGACCACGACGCGCCCTGCGAGGGATGGGCGGCCCGCGACGTCGTCGACCACCTCGTGGGGTGGATGGCGCCGTTCTTCCTCGAGGGCTGGGGCGGCGAGGCGCCACCGATGCCCTCGGCCACGACCGACCCGGTGGGCGCGTGGCGGACGCTGCGCGACGCGCTCCTGGCGGCGCTCGACGCTCCGGCCACTGACAGCGCCCGCCGGGCCACCCCCATGGGCGAGGTGACCCTCGCCGAGGCCTGGGCCTCCGCTGGCCTGCCCGACCTCCTGGTGCACACCTGGGATCCGACCCGGGCCACCGGCCTGGACGAGGGCCTCGACCCCGAGGAGGTGCGGCGCCTGGCCCAGATGGTCGACGGGATGGACCCTGCGACCGACGAGGCCATGCGTGCCAGCGGCCACTACGGCCCGCGGGTGGAGGTTCCCGACGACGCCCACGCGCAGGCCCGGGTCCTCGCCTTCATGGGTCGCACCCCCTGACGGCCTCCGACCCTCTCACCGCCGGCTCCTGGACCTCGCAGTGGTGACCGGAGCACCCCCGGAGCGCGGTCCGACCGCGGGTGTGCAGCGCAGGGTGGCGGATGGGTCGGAGCTGAGCGGCCGGTCCGGGCGGGGCGGCTCAGGGCTCGACGACGACCTCGAACTGGGCCATGTACTCGGCCAGCTCAGCGTGGAGCGTGTCCGGGTCGAAGCCCCAGTCCTCGGCCATGTAGTGGTGGGCGCCGTGCTTGGCGCGGGGCTTGTCCCGCAGGTAGGAGACGACGGCGTCACGGTGCGGAGGGGCCGTCTCCCGGCCGATGCCGTCGTAGGCGCCCTCGATGGCGGCCACCGGGTCAGCCATGAGGTCACCGAGGCGGACGTCGCCGAAGCGATCGGGCAGGGAGCCGTCGAGGCGCCGGCGGCCCACCGTGGTGAGGGCATCCCCGAAGATCGTCCCGATCAGGGGGCCAGGGCGTCGAGGTCGATCGCGTCGGTGCGCAGCCAGAGGATCATGGCCACGGTGCTCACCGTCGAGGGCATGGTCTTGGCCGGGTCGCGGTGGGTCTGGATGATGCAGGCGTCGGGATAGGCGGCCAGCAGGTCGTCGAGCATGGTCAGGTAGCCCGGCGTCTTGAGCAGCCACCGCTTCGGGTCCCGACCCCGCTGGACGGTCTGGAGGACGGCCCGGTGGAAGGCCAGGTCGGCGGCCAGGTCCGGCACCCACGCACCCAGGTCGGCGAGCAGCATGGGCCAGTGGCTCCCGGCGAACGACGGCGAGCACAGGGTGATGCACTCGACGGGAAGGTCCGACCGCAGCTCGTGGATGGACGCGAACTCGGGCTGCACGTCGGCCCACAGCTCCTGCTCGGCCTCGGTCATGGCCGCAACCTCCTCCGGGGTGGTGCCCGGCGGAGGAGCCGGGTGGAGCACATCGGTGGCGATCGGGGTGCGGAGACCGCGATCGAGGCCGAGCAGCTCGAAGAGGATGGTGGTCCCCGAGCGGGCCGGGCCGGTGACCACGATGGGGGCCTCGATGACCTCCTCGGCGATGCCCGGGTCCCGGCGCCACCCCTCGGCCAGGAGGAACCGGGTGCGGACGCCGCGCAGCGGCTCCTCCCGCGTGAGCATGCGGCCCACCACGTGGAGGTCGCTGCCGTTGATCGCGTCGACGAGGGCCCGCAAACGTCCCTTCCCAGTCCCTGTCGCCCAGGTCGCCGGGGTCGGTGACCCCGGTCGAGGTCCGGGCATGGTCGATCAGGTGGTCGGCCGCGATCGGCACCATGCGGTCGGCGCCGCCGGCGGCCGGGCCCATCGCGTTGAGGCGACGCACCCAGTCCGGGCGCTCGTACCGCTCTGACATGGAGGTGATGCCCATCTCCGGTCGTCTACCAGAGCCCCGTCCCGCTCGCCGCGCCTCCGCAGCCCGCAACTTTGGACGGTACGGCACCGCTGGCGGTGGTGACGCGTCCAAGGTCCGAGCGGTGATGGCAGGCTCAGGCCATGCACACCTGGGAGCGCTGGCGCGCCGCCGCCGACCACATCCACGTCGGGGGCCACGCAGTGGCCACCTACGATCGGGGCGACCCGGAGGGCACACCGGTGACCTTCCTCCACGGGTACCCGTCGTCGTCGCTCGACGTGGCCCCCGTGCTCGACCACCTGGGGAAGGGCTGGCGCGTGCTCACCCTCGACCTGCCGGGCTTCGGGGCGTCGGCCAAGACCCCGGGGGAGCCGCCGACGGTGGCCGGGGCGGCGGATGCGGTGGAGGCGATGTGGGCCGCCCGGGGCGTCACCTCCACGCTGCTGGCCGCCCACGACTACGGCGCCACGGTGGGCCAGGAGCTGGTGGCCCGCCGGACCGACGGCACCCTGCCGGTCGCCCTCACAGCCGTGGTGTGGATGAACGGCGGGCTCTACCCGGACCTCCACCGCCCCACCGCGGGCCAGCAGATGCTGCGCGACCCCGACCACGGTGCCGAGCTGGCGGCGGCCATCACCGAGGAGTCCTTCGTCGACGCCATCGAGGGCACCTGGGGGACGCGAATCCCGGCCGACCGGGCCGAGCTGGCCGAGATGCATGCGTCCCTGGCCGACGGCGGGGGCGTGGCCCTCATGCACGAGCTGTTGAGCTACATCCCCCAGCGGGTGCAGTTCGCCGACCGGTGGGCGGCGGCGCTCACCACCGACCTCCCAACCACCTACGTGTGGGGCGGCGTCGACCCGGTGTCAGGCGCCCACATGATCGAAGGTGTCGAGCAGCGAGCGGGCGGCACCCCGCGGATCGTGCGCCTGGCCGATGTGGGCCACTGGCCGCCGCTGGAGGCCCCCGACGTGGTGGCCGCCGAGGTCCGGGCCCTCGGCGAGGGGGCGACCACCCCTCGCTGACGTCCATCGGACGAACCGCACCCCTGAAAGACACCCCGTGACCGTCACCACTGCCGTTTCGACGGGCAGCTCTCTCCCACACAGAACCGCAGCACTGAGAGACGCCCCGTGACCGTCAGCACTGCGGTCACACCCGTGGGTGGCGTCCCTACCCTGGGGCTGTGCGCCCGCTGCCTACCCTTGTCGCCCTGGGCCTGGCCCTGACGGCGACCCTTGCCGGGTGCAGCCGGGAGCCGGCGTTCGCGGACCGGACCGCCCGGGTGACCGTCGACGGCGACGCCACCACCTTCCAGGTCGACGGCTGCCTCCTCGACGGCACGACCGTGTTCGTCGTGGGCCGCACCGACGACGGCCTCGTCCTCCAGGCCGTGGTGGGCGTGGAGGCCGACGGCGAGACCGGCGTCCCCACCTCCACCGGCGTGACCATCACCGAGGGCGACCAGCCCGTGACCGCCTTCGGTGACGAGGCCTGGGCCCGTCGGGGCGAGACCGGCGATGCCCCCGGCGAGATCACCTCGGCTCGGGTCAAGGGCGCCCGCATCCAGGCCTCCGGGGAGGCCCAGCCGGTGGCCATCGACGGCAGCCCCACCTCCGCCGGACCGGTGCCCATCACCTTCGACGCCCGCTGCGACGAGCGCGACGACGCCTGAGCCTGCATCGGAACCCACGTGGTCCGGGGTCTGGTGGCCAGCGCCACCAAGGCTCAGACCCCGCCAAAGGGGATGTGCTCTGTCGGCACGCACAGGTGACACCGGTGGGTCCTGCTCAGGGTGCCTCGACACGGAGGGCGCCGCTTGACTGGGCGGCCAGGATCTCGTCTGCCACGGTGGTGACGCCGGGTGGGTCGACCAGCACATGGCGGGCGGCGACCTCGGCAACAACGAACTCGCGGTGCATCTTGCGGGTGGCGGGCACATCGGTGAAGCCATGGTCGCGACGGGTCACCACCCGCTCGACGCAGCGCTCGACCGACGGCAGGAGGATCACGTAGTCGAGCTGGTCGAGGCCGGTGGCGGCGAGGAAGCCCTCGAGGAACCAGGGCCCCACCACGCCGTCATAGACGGTGGCGTAACCGCCCCGGGCGAAGCGCCCGGCTGCGCCGGCGGCGGCGTCGACCACCACTGCGTTCTGGGTTGCGGCAGCCGGCAACCACGGCGCGATGGCGCCGCGAGCGAGGAAGGCGAAGAAGCCGTCACCCACGATCACCGCACTGGTCTCGTGGCGCGCCGCCAAAGAGTGCGCCACCGTCGACTTCCCCGCCCCGGGCGGGCCGGTGACCACCAGCAGCGAGCCGGTCACGGGGAGGCGCCGGCCGGCCGGCGGCGGGCGATCTGCACGGCGTAGCCCTCGGCCACTGTCACCTCCGTGGTGAACATGCGGGGATCCGAGAGCCAGCGGATCCGCGCCCGGTCCTCCGTCCCGTCGGGCGTGCGCGGTGGCCACGAGGTCAACGGCCACAGGTCGTCCTTGACCAGGACGCCGCCCGGGGTCAGGTGGACTCCCGGGTCGAGGACAGCTCGGTCAAGCGGTCCTGGCGTGCTCGGAGCGTCGAGTACGAGGAGGTCGAACGGACCGTGCTCAGCGAGCTGGTTGGCGTCGCCTTGGAGGATCGTGACCTCGGGGTGACCGGCGAAGAGCTCGGCGCTCTGTCTCGCCCGCTCGCCGTCGAGCTCGATGCTGACGATCCGGGTCCCCGGGCAGGCGGTCGACAGCATCCACGCCACGCCGACACCCGTCCCGGACCCCGTCTCGCCGATGATCCCGCCCTCGACGCCGCCGGCCAGCACCGCCAGCAGTCGACCAGTGGCCGGGTGGACCGAGAAGGGGAAGTCGAGAGCGCGGGCCCGAGCGATCACCTCGGCCACGAGAGGTGGGACGTTGCCCGTCGCGGTCAGCTCCTCGCACCGGGCGGTCCCGTCAACCGTCATGGTGAGACTCCCCGGCTCTGGGGCGCGGCGGCGGGTTGGAGCCTCATGCGAAGGTGAAGAGGAAGAGCTGGGTGGCGTAGGCGACCAGGCGGGGCCGGTCGCGCTGGTCGGGGCCGTAGTCCCAGAGGGCCATGTCGGCCGCGGCGTAGCCGTCGCCGGCGTGGCGGGCGGTGTTGTGGCCCAGCACCCAGGGCGAGCACCACTCGTCGAGGAGGTGCACGATGAGGTCGACGCTGGGCGCGAACCACATGTCGTCGCTGGGACCGATCTTCTCCCCCACCGCGCCGGGCATGACATCGGCCAGCACCACCAGGCCCAGGGGGTCGAGGGTGCCGTCGGCGCGCCGGGGAAGCTCGTCGAAGCGGTACCACTGGGCTCGCTCGGCCCGCTCGCGCTCGCCCTCCTCCCACGGGGGCAGTCCGAGCGCGGGGCGACCCTCGACCCTCTCGGCCCAGAAGGGCATGGGCTCGAAGGCGGGCACGCCTGGAGCCGGTGGGTCCCGGAACGACGGGCAGTCGTCGGGTCCCGGGGGGTCGGGCGGGGGCGCGAGGTCGGTGAAGTCGAACCCCCGCCGGGAGGCGCCGAGACGGCGGTGGTCAGGTGGCCCCGCGCCGCTCCGGGGTTGCGGAGCTCGCCCCGCACTTGGGACATGGTCCGGCCCTGGCGCAGGACCTCGGCGTCGATCTCCACCGCGCCCGAAGTCACCTGGGTCGCGAAGGTGGTGTGGAAGGTGCGGAGCCGCTGGCTCGGGTCGTCCAGCTCGGCGGTCAGGGCCCGCAGCGCGACGGCGGTGACGATCCCGCCCTGGGGCACGGGCCGCAGGTCCCATCCGGTGTCGATCTGGGCCTGGTACCGGCCGGGGGCGACGGCGCCCACCGTGGTCGTCTCCTCGAACGGGTTCCCCATGGCGGACGAGGCTCGTCCTCGATCAACCGCCCGGTCAACCGGCTTTCGCCCCGCCGCCGCGATGGTCGATCTGCCTCAGCCGCGGGCCACCAGGTGGGCGCCACGACGGGCCTGGTGCGTGGCGAGGTCGTCGAGGTTGGTGATGACGCCGTGCAGGTGGCCGAACAGCTCGAAGCTGATGCCGCCGAAGAGCTGGGTCCAGGCCAGGAGGGTGCGGGCCAGCACCTCGTCGGGGACCTCGGGGGCGACCTCATCGCGGAGGCGGGCCACGCCGGCGGCGACGCCATCGGCCACCACCCCGAGGGCCGCGACGGCGGGACGGGCGGCCGGCGAGATGGTGTCGGCGGAGCCTGGTAGCCGGGCACCGGACTGCCGTAGGCCAGCGGAGCTGGACGATGACGAGCACAAGGTCGAGGTGCTGCGCGCCTACCTCACCCGGTGGCGATGGGAGGTGGGCCAGTTCTTCGACGGCGTCGATGCCTCGGCTCCCGGGGCCGACCTGACCGCCATCGCCCCCGGCTACCCCGCCTTCGCCCTGGCCTCGGCGGCGTGACCGAGCCGCCGGTCAGTCGATGAACCGGAGGGCGGAGCGGGCGGCGCCGGCGCCGCACATGCCGTGCACGCCGCCGCCGGGCGGGGTGGCGGCCGAGCACAGGAAGACCCCCGGGATGCCCGTCGCGTAGGGGTCGAGGGCCAGCCGAGGGCGGACCACGACCTGCCACGGGTCGTTGGCGCCGGTGGTGATGTCGCCGCCGCTGAAGTTGGCGTTGTCCGCCTCGATCTTGGCCGGGTTCCGGGTGTGCATGCCTACCACCCGCTCGCGCGTCCCCGGGGCGAAGCGTTCCAGCTGCCCGAGGATGGCCTCGGTGGCGTCGCCGTCCCAACCGTGGGGGACGTGGGCGTAGGCCCACACCGGCGCCACCGCACCGGCGGCCCGGGACGGATCGGCGAGGGACTGCTGGGAGACGAGCACGAAGGGGCGCTCGGGCATCCGCCCCCGGTGCACCGCTCGCTCGGCCGCGGCCACCTCCTCGAGGGTGCCGCCGACGTGGACGGTCCCGGCCCGCCGGGCGGGCTCGGCGGTCCAGGGAACGCCGTCGTCGACGGCCAGGTCGAGCTTGAACGCACCGGGGCCACGCCGGAACCGGCGGTAGGCCCGCCGGACCCGGGGCGGGAGGGCATCGCCGGCGATGGCCGCGAAGGGTCCGGGAGCGACGTCGAACAGGGAGGCCCGCGCCGGAGGCAGATCGTGCAGGGCCCGGACCGTCACCCCCGTCTCGATGGTGCCGCCGTGGGCGCGGAGCAGCGAGGCCAGGGCGTCGGTGATGCGGGCCGAGCCGCCCCGGGCCACCGGCCAGCCGACGTGGTGGCAGGACGCGGTGAGCATGAGCCCGATGGCGGCGGTCGCGGGCCGCTCTAGCGGGTGGATGGCGTGGGCCGCGACCCCGGCGAAGAGAGCGCGAGCCTCATCGGTGGTCCACCGGCGGGCCAGGAGGGTGGCGGGCTGCAGGGCCCGGGCACCGAAACCGGCCAGCAGCACCGGGTGCTCCGGCACGTGCGCGATGGGTCGCATGAGGTCGGCCGCGGCCTCGTCGAACCGACGGGCCAGCGGCCCCAGGGTCCGGCGCCAGGCCGCACCGTCCTCGCCCAGGCCGGCCACGGTGGCCTCCAGAGACTGCAGGAGCACGCCGGCCCGACCGAGGTCGAGGGGGTGGGCCAGGTCGACCTCGGGCCAGCACCACTCCAGGCCGTGCTCGGCGAGCGGCAGCGTGGAGAGGAACGGCGAGGCCACCCCGAAGGGGTGGACGGCGGAGCACACGTCGTGGAGCACACCGGGCACCGTCAGCTCCTCGGTCCGGGTGCCCCCGCCGATGGTGTCGGCCGCCTCCAGCACCGTCACCGAGCGGCCCGCCCGAGCCAGGGCGACCGCGGCGGCCAGGCCGTTGGGCCCCGAGCCCACCACCACCGCATCGATCACATCTGCCTCCTGGTGACCTGCGTCGATGACGGATCGACCGCAGCCGATGGGGGACGGGTCCGACGCTAACCGGGGCCGCTGTCCGCTCCCCCTTCCCTCTCCGGGCTGGGCGATCCTCCGGCGCCCGACGTCGGCATCACCTGCCAGGACCGACGCAGCATCGAGACGACGCCAGAGCCGTTCGGGCGTCATTCGCACCGCCGGGCTCGGCGGACGGTGCCCGCCGATCAGCGCAAGTCGACGAGGCGCGGTGTGACGCAACGTCGAGATGTGCCCGAGGCGTTCCCACATCGTCCCCGCCGCCGGGCTCGGCGGACGGTGCCCGCCGATCGAGCGCGAGTCGGAGAGGCGCGTGTAGGAAGGCGCCGTGGGTGTGATCGCACCGGAGCTGCCCGGCTTCGACCTCGACGAGTGGGCGCGGCGACCCGAGCGCGACCGGGTGCGGATGATGTGCGAGTCCTGGGCCGTGCAGGGCTTCGGAGCGCCGGCGGTGGCCTACGTCTCCTACGTCCTCAAGCTGGTCCTCTACATCGGCCTGTGGACGGTGTTTCGTAGCCCGGTCGCCGGAGGTGGCGGGCGTCTCCGACATCGGGACGTGGTGGGACCTCCCGGTGGCCTTCGAGAAGGCGATCCCTCTGGACCCTGCTCTACGAGGTGCTGGGACTGGGCTGCGGGAGCGGGCCGCTGACCGGACGCTACCTGCCGCCCATCGTCGCCCCCACCCACTTCCTCCGCCCGGGCACGACCCGTCTGCCCCCGTTCCCCGGCCGGGTCCCGCTGACCCAGGGTCACCGACGCAGCCCAGTCGACGCCCTCCTCTACGCCGCGCTCGTCGTCCTGTGCCTCCGCGCCCTGTGGTCGACCGCACCCTTCCTCGGAGCGTCGGTGCTGCTGCCCGTCCTGGTCGTGCTCGCCATCCTGGGTCTGCGGGACAAGACGGTGTTCCTGGCCGCTCGATCCGAGCACCACGCCACCCTGCTGGTCGTCTTCCTGCTCGCCGGTGACGACCTGGCCGTGCTGATCGGCGGGGCCATGGTCGTCCAGCTCGCCATCTGGTGGGAGGGGTGGTGCTGGGCTGGAACTTCGGCGATGGCCACCTCCACCACGAGCAGCTCCTCGCCGCGGTCCAGGACCGGTGCGGATTCGCCCCGGGCGACCTGCGGTGCGTGTTCCTGGAGTCCCAGCCCGCCGGCACGCGCTGGATGCACTGGCGCATCGTCGACGCCGCCGACGGTCTCCTCGACGAGGGTCGGGTCGTGACCGCCGACCTGCTGGCCCACCAGCCCTGGCCTGTCGCCACCGCCGACATCGAGCTCCGCGCCCCCGCCTGAGCCCAACACCGAACCGGTCCGAGCCTCCGAACCGGTCCCGACTTCGGTGGCCCCCGCGACCACTCTCGGGACCAGTACGCCGGGGGCGAGCCCCAACCCCCGAACCGGTCCCGACTTCGGTCGCTCCAGCGGCCACTCTCGGGACCAGTTCGGGGTGGGTGGGGTCAGGAGGGGGCCGGCACGGGGACGGGGGTGAGGGCCTGGTCGGGGACGGGGGTGAGGGCCTGGTCGGGGACGGGGGTGAGAGCCTGGGCCACGTCGTCGACGAGGTGGACGGTCAGGCCCTCGCGAACGGCCTCGGGGACATCGTCGAGGTCGGGGCCGTTGCGGGCCGGGAGGATCACCTCGGTGAGCCCGGCCCGGTGAGCGGCCAGGACCTTCTGTTTCACCCCGCCGATGGGCAGCACCCGTCCAGGAGAGGGCGATCTCGGCTGACTCCTTCATCACGTCGCCCAGCTGGCCGGTGACCTGGAGGGCGGGCTCGCCGTCCATGGCCGTGGCCTCGACGACGAGCACATCGCCGCCGGCGCCGGTGACGGCGAGGCCGGTGGCCACCCCGCGCACCGCGGTGCGGTCGGCTACCTCCTCGGCGGTGAAGCGGGGTGGACCCAGCAGCTCGACCAGGTCGTCCTCGTCGACGGCCACCGGCGTGGCCTCACGCTCGGCGATGCGCACGGTGACCTTGCGCAGCACCCGGCCCAGGCGTCGCTCCAGCTCGCGGACACCTGCCTCGCGCGTGTGGCCCGAGACGATGGCGCGCAGTGCGTCGTCGGTCACGGTGACCTCGTCGTCGGCCAGGGCGTGCGCGGTCCGCTGCCCGGGCAGCAGGTGGTCGCGGGCGATGGCGACCTTCTCGTCCTCGGTGTAGCCGTCGAGGGTGATGAGCTCGAGGCGATCGCGCAGCGGGCCCGGGATGGTGTCGAGCACGTTGGCGGTGGCGAGGAAGAGCACGTCGGAGAGGTCGAGGTCGACCTCCAGGTAGTGGTCGCGGAAGGTGTGGTTCTGGGCCGGGTCGAGGACCTCGAGCAGCGCCGCCGACGGGTCGCCCCTCCAGTCGGAGCCGACCTTGTCGACCTCGTCGAGGAGGACGACCGGGTTCATGGTGCCGGCCTCGGAGATGGCCTTGGCGATGCGCCCGGCCTGGGCCCCGACGTAGGTGCGCCGGTGACCCCTGATCTCGGCCGCGTCGCGCACGCCGCCGAGGGAGACGCGCACGAAGCTGCGGCCCAGGGCCCGGGCCACCGACTCGCCGAGGGAGGTCTTGCCCACCCCGGGCGGACCCACCAGGGCGAGGATGGCCCCGGGCTTGCGCCGGGATGTGCCGGTGTCGGTGACCTCGCGCTCGGCCCGCAGCTTGCGGACCGCCAGCATCTCCACGATGCGGTCCTTCACCTCGTCGAGACCGGTGTGGTCGGCGTCGAGCGTGGACCGGGCGGCGTCGACGTCGAGGACGTCCTCGGTGCGCGCGGTCCAGGGCGGGTCCAGCACGGTGTCGAGCCAGCCCTCGATCCAGCCCCGCTCCATGCTCTGCTCGGGCATCCGCTCGAAGCGCGCCAGCTCCTTGCGCAGCGCCCGGACCACGTCGTCGGCCACCCCGGCGGCCTCCAGGGCGTCGATGCGCTCCTTGTAGGTGTCGGCGGCGACACCCTCGTCGGCGCCGTCGCCCAGCTCCTTGCGGATGGCCTCCATCTGGCGCCGCAGTAGCATCTCTCGCTGCTGGTCGTCGATGCCCTGGCGGACGTCGGAGGAGATCTGTTCGGCCAGCTCGGCCTCGGCCAGGGCCTCCTGGACCCAGCCCAGCACCAGGCCCACCCGCGCCTCGACATCGACGGTCTCCAGCAGCTCGACCTTGTGCTCGTCGCCGAGGTCGGGCCACCAGCCGGCCAGGTTGGCTAGCGCTCCTGGCTCATCGGCATCGACACCGGCCAGGGCGGCGGTGAGCCCACGGCCGCCGACCCGCTCGAACAGAGCGCGGAGGGTGGCCCGCAGCTCGGCGCCCAGCCGGAGCGCCTCCTCGCTCGGGGCGCCGGGGGCCAGGGGCTCGGCCGAGACCCAGAGGCCCGGGGTGGGGCCCACCACCCCGGCGCTCACCCGGGCCCGGCCGGTGGCTCGGACGACCAGGGCGACGGTGCCGCCGGGGAGGGTTCCGGACGACTCGATGCGGGCCACGGCGCCGACCTGGGCCAGCTCGCGGCCCACGCGCGGCACCAGCAGGAGCTCGCCGTCGTCGTCGGCCTCAAAGGCCCGGCGGGCCTCCTCGGACTCCAGCGCGATGGTGACCACCATGGGGGGCAGCACGACACCCTCGGGCAGGGGTAGCACCGGCAGGGTGCGGGGTTCGGTGGAGCTGGGCCCAGTCGCCTCCCACAGTCACTTGCGGAATGCAAGCAACAACCTAGAGCGACGCCCAGGGATTCCCACCCGCCGTCCTCACCCGGTCGGCGGCGCCAGAGCTTCCGAATCGCCTGCCAACACGAGCGCGTCGAGGTCCTCAGGCCAGGTCGCCCCGCACCACGACCGCCCCGGCCGGATCGCTGACCTCGAACCGGGCGACATCGACCCGGAGCACCGACCCGTTGTTGCGACACCTCACCGTGCCTGCGGTGCCGACGAAGCCGCCGGCGTCGGTGCGCTGCTCGTCGAGGTCGACGTAGGTCATGGCGTACGGCGTCCCCGGCTCGAGACCGGACACGTCGAGCATGACCTCCATGCCCCAGGTGTGGTCGATGAGCCGGGCCTCGGCGGTCACCCCGTCGGGGGTGCTGAGGGTGCCGACGGCCTCGGTGAGCGGACCCTCGGGGGCGTCGCTGTCCACCAGCAGGACCGCACCGGTGACCCCGGCGGCGACACCTCCGGCCGCAGCGGCACCCAGCCAGAGAAGCCGACGACGGGAGGGGTCCGCGGGCGAGGGCAGGGTGGAGGCGGCCAGGTCGGCCACCCGAGCAGCCCGGTCGGGGTCGAGCGGGGGCACCGGGGAGGACAGCGCCTCACCCAGCCGACCCAGGAAGTCGTCGTCGCGCTCGGGGCTCATCGGTCCGCCATCCAGTCATCACGCACACCAAGGGCCTCGATCATCGCCGGGCACCAATGAGAACCGCCGGCTCCGCAAGCTCCGCCGCCGGAGAGCCCGTGCTGCCTGGTTCGCTCGCTGCGCTCGCTCATCGGTGCACCACCGGACCCGACGCGGCGAGAGACAGAGGGGAGGCGAGGGATCATCGGTCGGGCGTTCACTGGTCGTCCTCCACCAACTGGCGCAGACGCCCGAGGGCGCGCGACTGGGCCATGCGCACCGCGCCGGTCCGCTTGCCTAGGGCGGAGGCCACCTCGCCCGCCTCGAGCCCGGCGACCACGCGCAGGAGGAGGACCTCCTGATCGTCGGGGCCCAGCTGATCGAACGCGGCGCGCAGCTCGACGGCGTCGGCTTCCAGCACCACCCGCTCGGCCGGACCCGGCTCCGGTGCCGGGTTGGCGCCGTCCGTCATCTGGTCGGGGTCGGTGGTCCGCAGCCGTCCCCCGGCGCGGTAGGTCTCGAAGACGACGTTGCGACAGATCCCCGCGAGCCAGGCGACGGGACCGGCGCCGGGGCGGTAGCGATCCGAGGCCGCGATGGCGCGGGCCATGGTCTCGCTGACGGCATCCTCGGCCTGGTCGTCGGTGGCCAGCCGGACCCGGGCATAGCGGAAGAGGTCGGGACGGACGAGGACGTACAGGTCGGACCAGGCCTGGGCCGAACCGCGACGAGCGGCGGAGAACAGCTCCTCGGCCTCCTCCCTATCGGTCACGATCGCCACCATGGCAGACACGGGTGAGGGCGCGCGGGTCCCGCGGAGGGCCAGGGTCGGCTCAGGCGGAGCGAGGACACTCACGGGCGCGGTCGCACGCCCGACGACCAGGGGATGGAGGGGAGATGGGGATCGCGGACAGGGGGCTGCTCACGGTTGGACCTCCTGGGGGACGAGGGCTGCCTCTCCCCACCATGACCGAACGGCGAGCCGTGTCACACTTGTGGCATCCGCCGGTGTCGGTGCACCGAAATCCCGTGTGCCGCCAACGAGGCGCGGGCCGACCCCACGAAGGTGAGACATGACCACGCTGTACGACTTCTCTGCTGACTCCCTCTCGGGCGAGGAGGTCGATCTCTCCAGCTACGAGGGAAAGGCCCTCCTGGTGGTCAACACCGCCTCCAAGTGCGGCTTCACCCCCCAGTACGAGGGCCTGGAGGAGCTGTACGAGACCTACGCCGACAAGGGCCTGGTAGTCCTCGGGTTCCCCTGCGACCAGTTCAAGAACCAGGAGCCAGGCACTGAGGAGGAGATCCAGGAGTTCTGCCAGGTGAACTACGGGGTCACCTTCCCGATGTTCGCCAAGATCGACGTCAACGGCGACGGCGCCCACCCCCTCTACCGGTGGCTGCGCCAGGAGAAGGGCGGCGTGATGGGAGACAAGATCAGGTGGAACTTCACCAAGTTCCTGGTGGGCCGGGACGGCACGCCCATCAAGCGCTACGCCACCATCACCAAGCCCGAGAAGCTCAAGGGCGACATCGAGAAGGCCCTGGCCTAGGAACGGCCCTGACCGGGCCCCGCCGTCGACATCCCGGACGTGACGGCTGCGGCCGGCGCGCGCCCCCCTATCGTGCGGCGGTGACCACTGACCCGCCGCCGTTCGCCCGTCCTTTCCATCGCACGGGCCCGCGAGCCGCGGTGCTCATCGTGGCCCTGCTGCTGGCCGTGGCCGGGTGCAGCAGCAACGAGAGCACCACCTCAGCTCCCACCACCGAGGCGGGGGCGACGACCACGGCCAGCGCCGACGGGTCGACGACCACCGCCGGACCGACGACCGCCGCGGCCCCGACCACGGTGGTCGACGCCCCGCCGGTGGTCGAGGTCGGCACCTACGCCGTGGGCTCGACCACCGACACCGTCGTCGACGACACCCGGGTCACCCCGGCCCAGGGCGATCAGGGCGAGCTCCCGGAGCGCACCCTGCCCGTCCTCGTCCTCTACCCGGCCGAGGGCACCTACGTCGAAGCAGAGGACACCCCCGACGCCCCCCCCGAGCCCGGCCCCTGGCCGCTCGTCGTGTTCTCCCACGGCCTCGGCGGTACCGGGCCCAGCTACGCCACCACCCTGCGGGTGTGGGCCTCGGCGGGATACATGGTGGTCGCCCCTACCTACCCCCTGTCCAACCAGGAGTCACCGGGCGGTCCCCAGCCCGGGGACCTGGCGAACCAGCCGGCCGACGTCTCCGCCCTCATCGACTGGGCCGTCGACCGGCCCGACGATGATCCCCTGGCCGACGAGATCGACAGCGAGCACATCGCCATCGCCGGCCACTCCCTCGGCGGCTTCACCTCACTCGGCGCCGGCTACAACCCCTGCTGTCGCGACGACCGGGTCGACGCCGTGGCCGAGTGGGCCGGCGCCTACGTGCCCGGCCTGGGCGGCGACGACGCCCCCGAGGGCGGCCCCCCCGTCGAGGACGGGCCCCCGCTGCTCATCATCCACGGCGACAGCGACGACACCGTGCCCTATGGCCGCTCGGCCGAGGTGTCCGAGGCCGTGGGACCCCCGTGGTGGCTGGTGCGGCTGCTGGGCGGCGAGCACATCCCGCCCTACGTCCAGGGCCTGAATAGCGAGGACTCGACGGTGGTCACCACGGCCACGCTCGACTTCTTCGACGAGGTCGTGAAGCTCGATGCCGACCCGACCGAGGTCCTGGAGCAGGTGGTGGCCGACGCCGGACCCGATGTCGCCCTCCTCGAGTCCGACGAGGGCTGAAGGCACCCGCTCGGCGGGGCGGAGGGACCGTCGGGTCAGCGCGGGGGTCGTCGACGACAGGGTCGCGACGGGTGGCGGCCGGACCTACGGTGCGGGCATGACCACGATCGAGCCCTGCCCGTGACCTGTCTCGAGGTCGAGGTCGACCCGGCCGACGTGGGTCTGGACGCCGACCGCCTGGCGCGGATCGACCACCACCTCACCCGGTACGTCGAGGACGGACGCCTGCCCGGGTGGCTCTTCGCCCTGACCCGCCACGGCCAGGTGGCCCACGTCGCCCGTCACGGGCGCCGCGACATCGAGGCCGGCCTGGCGGTCGAGGACGACACGATCTTCCGCATCTACTCCATGACCAAGCCGATCACCTCGGTGGCGGCAATGATGCTCTACGAGGAGGGAGCCTTCGCGCTGAAGGACCCGGTGTCGCGCTGGATCCCCTGCTTCGAGGACCTCGTCGTCTACCGCTCCGGGTCGGGCACCGAGATCGAGACCGAGCCCGCCATCGAGCCCATCCGGATCTGGCACCTGCTCACCCACACCGCCGGGCTCACCTACGGCTTCCACCGCGCCGACGCGGTCGACGCCCTGTACCGCGACCACGGCTACGACTTCGGCAACCCCCCGGATGTCGACCTCGCGACCGCCTGCGAGACCTGGGCCTCGCTGCCGCTGCTGTTCCAGCCCGGCTCGGAGTGGACCTACTCGGTGGCGACCGATGTCCTCGGCCACCTCGTCGAGGTGCTGTCGGGGCAGAGCCTCGACACCTTCTTCACCGAACGCATCCTGGGCCCGCTGGGCATGGTCGACACCCGGTTCGGGCTCCCCGACGACCAGCGCGACCGACTGGCCGGCCTGTACGTGCCCGGTCAGGACGGCCGGGCCACCCGCTTCGATGAGATCGGGCCGGTCGCCCACGGCACCCCGACGTTCCTCTCCGGCGGCGGGGGCCTGGTCTCGACCGCGGCCGACTACCTGCGCTTCGCCGACATGCTGCGTCGGGGCGGCGAGGGCGACGGCGCGCGCCTGCTCTCGGATCGCACCCTCGGCTACATGACCCGGAACCACCTGCCCGGCGGCGTCGACCTGGAGGCGTACGGGCGCCCGCTGTTCGCCGAGACCACCTACGACGGCGTGGGCTTCGGCCTGGGGTTCGCGGTCAGCCTCGACCCGGTCGCCACCCGGGTCCTGGGCTCGCCCGGCACCTACACCTGGGGCGGCGCTGCCAGCACCAGCTTCTGGGTCGACCCGGTGGAGGACATCACCGCCGTGTTCCTCACCCAGCTCCTGCCGTCGAGCACCCACCCCATCCGCGACGCCCTGTCCCAGCTGGTCAGCCAGGCGATCGTCGCCTGACGTCGGCCTCCACCGCAGCCCGGTGCCCGTAGTGTCCCCGACCATGTTCGCGGCGCGGAACCGACCCTCAGACCCGATCCCGTCGACGGACCGACCGTGACCACCGCGGCCGAGCTGTCGACCCGCCTCATCGCCTGGACGGTGGCCACACTGGAGGCGGCCGAGCGTCATCACCTGCCGGGATGGCGTCTCCCGGGCGCCTTCGCGGGCCACGAGGTGGCGGCCGACGTCCGAGCCGACCTGTGCTTCACGCTCACGCACCTGGCCGAGGCCGGGGTCACCCGCATCGGGGGCGAGGACCTCGACGGTGTGCTGATCCGCCTCCTCGGGAAGGTCAACGGCTCCTCGACCCACACGTTCTTCTCCTATCGCATCGCCGAGACGCTGCGGCGGGCCGGTCCCTTCGCCGGAAACCCGTTGCTGGAGGCCCTCGACGGGGCACAGCGGGCAGAGCTGGAGGTCGCCGTCGACAGCTCGGACTGGCTCGAACTGCTCGACGCCGGCGTGCTGCCCCGCAACTACGCCGCGGTGCTGGCCCGCTGCGAGCAGAGCCGCCTCGACCTCGGCCTCACCGACGACACATCGCGCCTCGACTCCCTGGTGGAGCGGGTGGTCGAGATGCTGGGCGAGAACCCTCGGCGAGCCCTCGACGACTCCCAGGATCGGGTCGGTCGCTACGACATCTACACCGCGGACGTCTGGCTGTTCTGTGCGCCCCTGGCCCCCCGCATCGGCCCCGTGTGGGCCGACGGGCTGTACCGGGCCCTCGACCTGGTGGCCACGGTCGGCGCCCGCGACGGCTCGGCGGTGGCGTGGGGCCGATCGGTGGGTGACCTGGCCGCGGCCCTGACCCTGGAGCTTGGGGCCCTTGCCCTGGCCGACGGCCACGACCCCGACCGGGCCGGCCTGTGGCTGCGGCGGGCCGCCGACGCAGCCGAGACGGTGAGGGCGGGCTTCGATCCCGACGGCGTGGCCACCGCCCACCGACATCGCAACCAGGACGGCTACCGGGGCCCGGCCCGGCGCCTGCAGCTCACCTTCGACCTGCTGGGCAAGGTGGCCTGGGCCGCCGGCGCCCTGGCGCGCGGTCCGGCCGACCTCCTCGCCGCCCCGGTGGCCGAGGCCTACCCCGACGGGGAGCGCTGGGTGGCCTTCGAGGACGCCCGCCCCGCCGGGGCATGGGCCCACCGGAGCACCGGCGCCGATCTGGTCATCCCCTTCGTGGGCATCACCCGCAGCCACTACCTTCCCGCCCTCCACCAGCCCGGCACATGGGAGGTGCCCATCGACCGGGACCTGCCCACGTGGACGCCGCTCGTCACCGCGGGGCTGAGCCGCTACACCGCCGGGGGCCTGCCCACCTCGGTGGAGCACGGGCCCCGCTCGCTGACGGCCCGCTGGGACGGGTTCCCCGTGTCGGGTCGGGGCCTGGACGGCGACGACCCCGGTCCGCCGCTCAGGGGTCACCGCTCGGCCCGGTTCACCGTCGAGGGTCGCACCGTGGTCCTCGACGACCACCTCAGCTTCGACGACCCGCCCCGCACGGTCAGCCTGGCCATCCCCGAGGTGGCCGACCGCCCGCTGCGTGTCGAGTGGGAGTGCGCCACCGGCCACGCCACCACCACCGTCACCGTCGACGGGCTGGCCGAGTGGTTCAGCCCCACCTCCGAGATCGCCCGGGTCCACCAGATCGACCTCGACCCCACGACCGAGCTCGCCTACCGGGCCCGGGTCACCCCCCTGCTGCGGGTGGCATCCACCGAGTCCGACCACCACTACAGCCGCTCGCTCTATGGGCCCATGACTGATCGGGTGGTGGTGGGGCCTCCACCAGTGGGGTGGCGGGCCGCACCCGACACCCGGTTCGTGGACTGCGACCTGGTCCACCTCCACTGGCCCGAGTGGCTGGCCTTCGACGACCCGGCCGCCCACCAGGCGATCATCGCCGAGTTGGCCGACCACGACGTGCCGGTGGTGTGGACGGCCCACAACCTCACCCCCCACCAGAAGCAGCCCGAGGCCTTCGACCCCATCTACGCGGCGTGGGCCGCCGCGGTCCGGGGCGTGATCCACCACAGCAGCTGGGGCGAGGCCCTGATGCGGGGGCGCTACTCGTTCGGGCCCGACTGCCGCCACGAGGTGATCCCCCACGGTCACTTCGGGGGGCTGTGGGAGACGGCCGGTCTGCCCTATCGGGCCGAGGCCGAGCGTCGCCTCGGGCTGGACCCGGTGGCGCTGCGCATCGGCGTCGTGGGCGCGCCCCGGGCCGAGAAGCGGGTGCAGGAGGTGCTCGACGCGGTCGCCGCGTGCGACCGGGACGACGTGTCGCTGGTGTGCTGGTCACTCGGGGGAGACGAGGTCGTGCCCGACGACCACCGCATCGCCGTGGCCGCGGAGTACCGGATGGTCGCCCCCGCCGCCTACGCCACCCGTCTGGCGGCCTGCGACGTGCTGGCCCTGGTGTTCGACCCCGACGGCGAGATGCTCGCCACTGGAGCCGCCGCCGACGCCGTGGGCCTGGGCCTGCCGGTGCTGCGCAGCGACTGGGGCTACCTGGTGGAGACGCTGGGCGACGCCGGCATCCCCTGCGGCCACACCACGGCGTCGATAGCCGCGGCCATCGAGGGCCTCACCCCCGACGTGTTGGCGGCGGCGCGCGCCGCGGCGGAGAGCCGTCGCGAGCAGCTGGACTGGACGCGTCTCGCCTCCCACACGGCGGACCTCTTCGAGGCCATCGTCCTCGACCGCCACCGATGAGGGTGAAGCCCGCCCGCCGCAGCATGTAGCGGGCCCCCGGGTATGAGCACCCTGGGTGCTCAGGGTCGGTGGCCCGTCTCGCCTCGACCGGGAGCGAGCGCCCGAGCGGCTCGCACTCCCTCGTGGTCGGTTCCTACACTTCGGGCGTGATCGAGGACGCGGAGGCCGAGGCGCAGCGGCTGGTCGCGGCGATGACCGAGGACGAGCGGCTGGGGTGCCTCGACGGCGACGTGCCGTTCTGGGCCGGGGTCGACCACATGGCCCGGGGCGGCTACCACCGGGCTCCCTACCCATCGGGGCGGGTACCGCGCCTCGGGGTGGAGGGCTTCACCTTCGCCGACGGGCCCCGAGGGGTGGTGGTCGATCGCGCCACCTGCTTCCCGGTGAGCATGGCGAGGGGCGCGACCTGGGACGTCGAGCTGGAGGAGCGCATCGGCGAGGCCATCGGGCGAGAGGTGAGAGCCGTGGGAGCCGACCTCTTCGGTGGCGTCTGCGTGAACCTGCTGCGCCACCCGGCCTGGGGCCGGGCCCAGGAGACCTACGGCGAGGATCCCCACCACGTGGGCGAGATGGGCGCCGCCCTCACCCGCGGCGTGCAGCGCCACGCCATGGCCTGCGTGAAGCACCTGGCCTGCAACTCCATGGAGGACGCCCGCTTCACCGTCGACGTGGAGGTCGGCGAGGTCGCCCTCCACGAGGTGTACCTGCCCCACTTCCGACGCGTCGTCGACGAGGGCGTGGCCGCGGTGATGAGTGCCTACAACGCCGTGAACGGCGAGTGGTGCGGCGAGAGCCCTGCGCTGCTCACCGAGGTGCTGCGCGAGGAGTGGGAGTTCGAGGGCTTGGTCATCAGCGACTTCATCTTCGGCCTGCGCGACCCGGCGCGGTCGCTGCACGCCGGGCTCGACGTGGAGATGCCGTTCCGGATGATTCGGGCCCACGGCCTACCGGCGGCCCTGGCCGACGGCACCGCCTCGTGGGCCGACGTGGACCGGGCCGTCACCCGGGTGCTCGCCACCCGACTCCGCTTCGCGGACGTCCTCGCCGCCCCCCGACCCGACCGGTCTGTGCTGGCCTGCCCCGAGCACCGGGCCCTGGCGCGCGAGACCGCCCGACGGTCGGTGGTGCTGCTGCGCAACGAAGCCGTCGACTTGACGCCGGTGCTCCCTCTGGATCCCGACGCCCTGAGCGCGGTCGCGGTGCTGGGCCGGCTGGCGGCGACGGTGAACCTGGGCGACAGCGGCTCCAGTGACGTCTGGGCGCCCGATGCCGCCACCATCCTCGACGGCCTGCGCGCCGCGCTCCCCGATGCCCGGGTGGACCACCTCGGCGGCTCCGACCTCGACGCTGCCGTCCGGCTCGCGACGCAGGCCGACGTCGCGGTCGTCGTGGTCGGGTGCACCGCCGAGGACGAGGGCGAGTACATCGGCGACACGAGCCACCTGGCCCACCTGTTGCCGCCGCCCGACGACCCGGCCGAAGCCGCCGCTTTCCACGCTGCGGTCGCACCCGGAGACGCCATCGAGGCCCCGCCTCACGTCGTTGCCCGAGACGCCGACGGCGGGTTCGGCACCGGGGGCGACCGGGCCTCGCTGCGGCTGCGCGCCGACGGGGTGGCCCTGATCCGTGCCGTGGCCGACGGTGCGCCCCGCACCGTGGTCGTGCTCGTCGGGGGCAGCGCTATCCTGGGCTCCGAGTGGGAGGCGCGGGTCCCGGCCGTGGTCCAGGCCTGGTACGGCGGGATGGAGGCCGGCCCCGGCCTGGCCGACGTCCTGCTGGGCGTGGTCGACGCGTCGGGCCGACTGCCCTTCACCGTGCCCGTCGACGAGGGCGACCTGCCCGCCTTCGACGCCCAGGCCACCGCCGCGACCTACGACACCGAGCACGGCTGGTGGCGGGCCGAGGCTCGGGGGCTGGAGCCGGCCCAGCCGTTCGGTTGGGGGCTCAGCTACACCACGTTCGCCCTGGACGAGGCCGGGGTCACCGTCGAGGAAGGGTCCGTCCTGCGCGTGCGCACGGCCGTGCACAACACGGGCGACCGCGACGGCTCGGACGTGGTCCAGGTCTACGCCCGGCGGGAAGAAGCGACCCGCCGTCGTCTGGTCGGCTTCGCACGGGTCGAGGTGGCCCCCGGCGCCCGAGCCGCGGTCGAGGTCGTGGTCCCACTCGATCGTCTGGCCGAGCGCGACGTCGAACGCCACGCCATGGTGGTGCGCCCCGGCCGCTACGACCTGTGGGTCGCCCGCCACGCAGCCGACCCCGGACACCTCCTCACCGTGACCGTGCCGGCCTGAACAGCACCCCTTCTGGGGCAGGTCGCGGGGGTCCCGACCCCCGCCATCGACCCCAGAACGCCAGCCGCCTGGAGCGGGTCGATCCGGCCGTAGCGTCGAGGGCGTGCGCGGAATCCTGTCAACCGACCAGTACCAGCTCACCATGGCCCAGCTCTACTTCCGGGCCGGCCTGCACGAGCGGCCGGTGCGCTTCGAGCACTTCTTCCGCAGCAACCCCGACTACGGCACCCACCAGGCCGGCTACTGCGTGGCGGCGGGCTTGGCCTCTCTCGCCCGCTGGATGGGCGAGACCCGAGCCTCGGCCGACGACGTGGAGGCCCTGCGCGGCCACCGGGGCAACCGCGGCCAGCGCCTGTTCCACGACGACTTCCTCGACTGGTTCGTCACTGCCGGGTTCGACGGCCTGGAGCTGAGCGCGGTGCCCGAGGGGCGGGTGGTCCACCCCAACACGCCCATCAGCGCGGTCGAGGGGCCCCTCGCCGTCGCCCAGCTGCTGGAGACGCCCCTGCTCAACGCGCTCAACTTCCCCACCCTGATCGCGACCAAGGCCAGTCGGGTGGCCGAGGCCGCGCAGGGGCGACCGGTGCTGGAGTTCGGCATGCGCCGGGCGGCGGGGGCAGGGGCCGATGCCGCGTCACGAGCCGCCCTGGTCGGCGGCGCCTCGAGCACGTCCAACTCAGCCGTCGGTTACGCGACCGGCATACCCCCCAGCGGGACCCACGCCCACTCCATGGTGCAGCTGTTCCTCGCCCTGGGCGACGATGAGCGCACCGCCTTCGCGGCCTACGCGGAGGCCTACCCCGACGACTGCCTGCTGCTGGTCGACACCGTCGACACACTCGGATCCGGGGTCCCCAACGCCATCGCCACCTTCGAAGACCTGCGCCGCCAGGGCCACGAGCCGGTCGGGATCCGCCTCGATTCCGGCGATCTGGCCCACCTGGCGGTGCGATCGGCCCGGATGCTCGACGAGGCCGGGTTCGGCTCGGCCCGGATCGTGCTCTCCAGCGGCCTCGACGAGCTGGCCATCTGGCAGATCCTCACCCAGATCGCCTCGGAGTCGCGCCGCGCCGGGATCGAGGCCGACGCTGTCATCGACCGCCTCGTGTTCGGCGTCGGCTCCCGCCTGGCCACCAGCCACGGCGCTCCCAGCCTCGACGGTGTCTACAAGCTGGTCGCGGTGGACCAGGGCGGGCACTGGGCTCCGGCCATCAAGCGGTCCGACACCCCGGCCAAGGTGCTCAACCCCGGGCCCAAGGGCCTGTGGCGCGTCTACGACGAGGACGGGGTGGCCACCGCCGACGTGCTCTCGACCGCAGATGAGCAGCTCCCGCCCGGCACCGACCTGCACCTCCACCACCACGGCCGCTCCGACATCACCCGGACGGTTCCGGCGGCGGGCTGGTCCGAGGCCGAGGCCCTGCTGGGGCCGATCGTGCGGGACGGCGAGGTGGTGGTCGGCGGCGGCCAGGAGGCCCTGGACGACGTGGAGGGCGCCCGGCAACGCCGTCAGGCCGACGTGGACCGCCTCGACCCCGGCGTCCGCCGTCTGGTGAACCCGCACGTGTACCACGTGTCGATCACCGACGACCTGGCCGACCTCAAGGCCGAGCTGCTCCGGACGCTCTGACGCCGAGTGCACTTCGTTCGACCCCGTGTTCAAGATCAACCCGCCCCTGCGCACCGAGGCCGATGTCGAGGCGGTCCGGGCCGGGGTGGTCCCGTGCGCCGCGGAGTCGACCAGCGATCCGTGCTGCATCGTCGGATCCAGCCGACGGCGCGGTGACCTTCCCGGGCGGCGACGCTGACCACCGCGGCCGCACCCGGGCCCACGCCACCCGGGCGGCGAGGAGGACACCACCGCCGGTGGACACGACCAGCACGGCCACCTCCTCGAAGGGGTGGCCCGCGGCATGGGCCAGCGTCACGAGGCGAAGTCGGGCTGGTTGGCCCGGGCCGACCCCGAGCGGCCCTTCGGCTCCTCCCACTCCTCCTGACGACCCAGGGGGGTCAGGTCGAGGAAGTAGTAGGAACCACCTGAGGACTCCAGGCCCCGGGCGTACTGCGAGTAGGTGTGGAACACCTCGCCGTCGACCTGCAGGAAGCAGCTCCGACCGGGGAGCTCGACCGGTCCGTCGTCGGGTCCCATGGGCTCCATCCCGGACTCCTCGGGGGTGCGGTAGTTGTAGACGGGGGGGGTGACCGACGGTTCCAGGGTCACACCGAAGTTGTGGTTGAAGCGGCTGCCGTGGGAGCTGTACCACCGCAGGTGTTCCCAGCCCTTCCGCTCCCTCCACCGCTCCAGCTTGGACAACGGCGCCCGCGAGACGATCGCGAAGGTGGTGTCGCGTGTCGCCAGGTGCTCGAGGATCCCCGGGTTGAGCTCGTCCATCCCCGCCGAGCAGCTGGGGCAGCCGTCGTCCCAGGAGGGGTCGAACATGAAGTGGTAGACGATGAGCTGGTCGCGACCCTCGAACAGGTCGATCAGACCGACCTCGCCGTCGGGGCCGTCGAACCGGTAGTCCTCCTCGATCCGCACCATTGGGAGCCGGCGTCGCTCGGCGTTGAGCGCGTCGCGCGCCCGGGTCATCTCCTTCTCCTTGACCAGCAGCTCCCGGCGGGCGGTCAGCCACTCGTCGCGGTTCGCGATCTTCGGAAGGCTCATCTCGGTCTCCTGCCTCGTGCGTGTCCTTACCCTGGTACGACGGCAGCGGGGACGCGAACTCATCGGTCCGGGTCGAGACGGACCTATCCCGGGTCGGGACCGGCGAACTGCGGGTCGCGCTTCTCGGTCAGGCTGGCCAGACCCTCACGGGCGTCGGGGCCGGCGAAGCCGAACATCTCGTAGGCGACGGAGGCGTCGAAGATCGCCGACTGGGCCCGGTACCAGTGGTTGAGCGTGTGCTTGGTGTAGCGGATGGCCGACTGGGCGCCCCGGGCCAGCTGGGTCGCCACCTCCAGGGCCCGGTCCTGCACCTGGTCGTCGTCGACGCACAGCGACACCAGCCCGATGCGCTCGGCCTCCTCACCCGAGAGCGGGTCGCAGGTGAGCAGCAGGTACTTGGCCTTGGCCATGCCGCAGAGCAGGGGCCAGCAGATGGCGGCGTGGTCGCCGGCGGCCACGCCCAGCCGGGTGTGGCCGTCGATGATCATCGCCGTGCGTCCCACCAGCGACACGTCGGCGAGGAGCCCGGCACACAGCCCGGCGCCCACGGCGGGGCCGTGGATGGCCGAGACGATGGGCTTGGAGCAGCTGATCACGTTGAACACCAGGTCGCGGGCCTCGCGCAGCACCCGGGCGCGCACCGCGTGGTCGTCGACCATCTCCTCCAGCAGCTCGAAGCTGCCGCCCGCGGAGAACCCCTTGCCGGCACCGCGCAGGAGGGCCACATGCACGTCGGGGTCGCGGTCCACGGCGAGCCAGACGTCGGCCAGCTGGCGATGGGCCGCAGGCGACACCGCGTTGAGTCCGGGTGCGTCGAGGGTGATCCGTAGCACGGCCTCGGCGGGACGGTCGAAGGTCAGGTCGGGGAACTCGTCGTCGCGTACGGTCACGGATCTCTCCTGGTGCGGGCCGAACCAGGCTGGTCCACGGAGGGGTGGTCTGCGGGGACCGTCGGCGAGGAGTCGGCCGAGGCCGTCCGGCGGATGCAGGCCAAGGGCGACCTCCACGCCGTCGGCCTGGCCACCGACGACTGCCACACGACCTACGAGGAGCTGAAGGCCACGGGTGTCGAGTTCATCCAGGAGCCGTCCGACCGTCCCTACGGGGTCGAGGCCATCCTCCGCGACAGCTCCGGGAACTGGCTGGTCCTGGTCGAGCGCAAGCCCTACACCGGCGAGGACTTCCGCAACCGCTGAGAGGCCGAGACTGCCAACAGGCGGACGGGGGGTCGGCACCGCGGCGACGATGGCGAGACCTCTGCGATGTGCCGGGCGGTCTCCGCGCCACGCAGCGCGTCATCGACCCGCCACAGGTACGCCCGGGCGCCAGAGCGCTCGGACTGGCCCAGCGCAGCGCGTCTCGAGCCAGGTGTGGGCCTGGTCGGGTGGTGGGCATCCTCGTTGACGGCGTCGAGGAGGCCTCCGGGCGCGCCGCGCCGGCCCCGAGGGTCAGCGGTAGCGGGCCAGCGCCCGGGCAACGGCCGCCGGGTAGCCACCACCGAACTTGATGGCGTGCACCACGAGCGGGGCGAGCTGGTGGAGGGCCACCCGGTCCTCCCAGCCGTCGGCGAGGGGGGCTGCATCGGCGTAGGCCGCGACCACGTCGGGACCGAAGCCTCCGAAGAGCGCCATCATGGCCAGGTCGAACTCGCGGTGGCCGCCAAAGGCGGCCGGGTCGATCAGCCAGCTGTGACCCTGACGGCCCACCAGGCGGTTGCCGGCCCACAGGTCGCCGTGCAGTCGGGCGGGCGGCTCCGCGGGGCCGACCAGCTCGTCGATGCGGTCCGCCACGGCGCGGAGGTCGGCCACCGATTCGGGCGACAGCGCGCCCGAGGTCGCGGCCAGGTCGGCCAGGGGGAGCAGCCGACGGGTGGCGTAGAACTCGGCCCACGACGAGGCCGGGTCGTTGGGCAGCGAGCGCGAGCCCGTGGGCCGTCGGTCCTGCCGTCCGAAGCTCGGGGCGCCGGCCTGGTGCAGCATCGCCAGACCGGCCCCCAGCTCCGCCTCGGTGGCCGGGCCGGGGGACCCCTCGTTGATCCACTCGAGGGCCAACAGCGGCGGATCGTCACCGACGGCCAGCACCTCGGGCACGGGCAGGGCGCCAGCATCGCGGAGCCAGGACAACCCGGCGGCCTCGGTGGTGAAGAACTCGGGCGGTGCCCGGTGGTGGGTCTTGGCGAAGACCACCCGACCGTCGTCCAGCTCGACCCGCGACGAGGCGGCCACGTCACCCCCGCCGACCGGGCGGGACCGGACGACGCCGGCCCCGAGCTGCGCGCCGAGGGCCTCGGCCACCACGGCATCCATGCCGGTGGAGGCTACGGGTGGCGATGCCGGCCCACCCCTACGAAACGGCAGTGATCCGAGACGCATGGGGTCGCTCATGGCTGCGGTTCCCCGCCCCAGGGGCGCCTCGAACCAGTGATGCACGTGATGCACTAGATTGCGCGTCATGCGCACCACGGTGGCCATCGACGATGAGGTGCTGGACGCGGCCAGGCGACGGGCCCGCGAGCGAGGGGAGACGCTGGGTCAAGTGGTGGAGGCCGCTCTGCGGCGGGCGCTCTCGGCGCCGGACGAGACGGCTGAGGCCCCGGAGGTGCCGGTGTTCACCGGGGGCGCCGGTCCCCGGCCCGGCCTCGACCTCACCTCGAACCGGGCGCTGCACGAGGCGCTCGACGAGGGCGCGCACCCCCTCGGGCGCGAGTGATCGTCCTCGACGTCAACGTGGTCCTGGCGGCCCACCGCGTCGATCACCCCCACCACGATCCCGTCCGCGGCTGGTTCGACCGGCTGACCGGGGGCAACGAGGACTTCGGCGTGCCCGACCTGGTCTGGGGGTCGTTCCTTCGCCTCGCCACCAACCGCCGCATCTTCACGGTCCCCACCCCTCGGCCGGAGGCCTTCGCCTTCGTCGATGCCACCCGGGCCCAGCGCACCCACCTCCCGGTGGCCCCCGGTCCGCGCCACATCGCCCTGCTGCGAGAGCTCTGCGACGAGGCCGACGCGTCCGGCGACCTGGTCCCCGACGCGGTCCTCGGCGCCATCGCCGTCGAGCACGGGGCCACCGTCGCCACCCTCGACCGGGACTTCGCCCGCTTCCCCTCGGTCGTCCACCTGCGCCCCGACACCTGAGCCCGGGCCGGTGACCACGGCGCCCAGGCTCAGCCATCTGCGCCGGCGGCGGCCGCCTCGACCAGCTCGACCATGGAGCGGCCGAGGGCCTCCAGGGCCGAGGCGTCGCGTGCCACCCGGCTGAGGAGGAAGCCGCCTTCCAGCGCTGCGATCACCGTCGTGGCTAGGCGGGCGGCCACGCCGGGGGCGATGCCGGCGCCGGTGAGGCGCTCCTCAAGGGCGGAGAGCCACGCCGCGAAGACCTCGGCGGCCACCTGACGGAGCGCGTCATCGGAGCTGGCCACCTCGAGGGCGACGGTGGCGACGGGGCAGGCGTCGGCGTAGTCGCTCTCGCGGAGTATGGCGACGGCACCGTCGAAGCAGGCCCGCACGCTGTCGGCCACGCCGCCCTCGGCATCCCAGACCCCCTCCACCAGGGCCTGGTAGCCGGCTCCGGCGTCGCGCAGAGCGGCGGCGGCGAGCTCGCCCTTGCCTCCCGGGAAGTGGTGGTACACAGACCCGACAGGGGCCCCGCTGGCGGCGGAGATGTCCTTGATCCCGCTCCCGGCCAGGCCCCGCTGGAGGAAGAGCGTCGCCGCGGAGCCGACGATCCGCTCCCGGGTGGTGCTGGCCATGCCCTGCTCCCTCTTGCCCGGACGACAGGCGTCTACTAGAACGATCATTCTAATGACGGTCACGACCAAGAGCGACCCGGCGCAAAGTCGGCAAGGAAGCGAGGAGGCTGACGACCGCGTGCTGTTGGGCGCGGCTGTGCTCTTCACCGTCGCCGTGCTGGTCCACGGTGTGGACCACCTCCGGCGCGGCGTCGACGCCACGGGGGCCGACGTGGTCGCCCTGGGCACCTCCGCCGTGGTGCTCGAGCTCGGTGTGGTCGTGCTGGTGTGCGCGCCACCGGCTGGCGCCCCTCGCCGCCTCATCCTCGTGGTGACCGCCCTCCAGCTCTAGAAGGTCAGGGAACGGTGGGCGAGGGAACGACGCCCGGACCCGGCATCCTCGGAAGGAGCGCCGGTCGACCCATGGGAGTCCAGACCATGACCCCACCAACCACCTTCGACGCCACCACCGCCCTGGTGGTGGTGGACGTCCAGAACGACTTCGCCCACCCCGACGGCAGCCTGTACGTCGATGGGGCCGAGGAGATCCTGGGCCAGGTCAACGAGCTGGTGCGACGCGCCAAGGCCGCGGGCGCGCCCGTCGTCTACACCCAGGACTGGCACCCGCCCGAGACCCCCCACTTCGTCACCGACGGCGGCACCTGGCCGGTGCACTGCGTGCGAGACACCTGGGGAGCGCGCCTGCACGACGACCTGGTGGTCGACGGGCCCGTGGTCCGCAAGGGCACCGGCGGGGAGGACGGCTACTCGGGGTTCACGGCCCGAGACGTCACCACCGGGACCGACCAGGCGACCGGCCTCGAGCAGCACCTCCGCGACCACGGGATCGGCCAGGTCGTCGTGGCCGGCCTGGCCCAGGACGTCTGCGTCAAGGAGACAGCCCTCGATGCCGACCGTCTCGGCTTCGCCACCCAGGTCCCCCTCGCCGCCACCCGTCCCGTCGAGGTCGACGAGGGCGACGGCCAGCGCGCCGTGCAGGCGCTGCGGGCGGCCGGCGTCGTCGTGCACGATGACCCGGCGACCCAGTGATCGCTGGGCCCGTCAGGTGTTGGCGCGGCCCAGGCTGACCGCTGCTTCGCGGTGGAGGCGACCGAAGTTGTAGTAGGCGGCGCAGGCGCCCTCGGAGGACACCATGCAGGTGCCGATGGGCGTCTCCGGCGTGCAGGCGGTGCCGAACACCTTGCACTCCCACGGCTTGATGACGCCCTTGAGCACCTCGCCGCACTGGCAGGCCTTGGGGTCGGCCACCCGGATGTTGGGCAGGTGGTGGTGGCGCTCGGCGTCGAAGCTGGCGAACTCGGAGCGGAGGCGCAGGCCGCTCTGGGCGATGAACCCGAGGCCCCGCCACTCGAAGTGGGGACGGAGCTCGAAGACCTCGCCGATGGCCCGCAGGGCCACCGGGTTGCCCGCCTCGGGCACGACGCGGGAGTACTGGTTCTCCACCTCGCATCGGCCCTGGCGTATCTGCTCCAGCACCATGGCGATGGCCTGGAGCACGTCGAGGGGCTCGAACCCGGCCGTGACCACCGGCTTGCCGTACTGGGCGGGCACGAAGTCGTAGGGCCGATTGCCCACCACGGTCGACACGTGACCCGGGCCGAGGAACCCGTCGAGGCGCAGGTCCGGCGACTCGAGGATGGCCTTCATGGGCGGGACGATGGTGACGTGGTTGGAGAACACCCGGAAGTTGGTGATGCCCTGGTCGCGGGCCCGCAGCAGGGTGATGGCGGTCGACGGTGCGGTGGTCTCGAAGCCGACGGCGAAGAACACGACCTCCCGGTCGGGGTTCTCCTCGGCCACCTTCAACGCGTCGAGCGGCGAGTACACGAAGCGGACATCTGCGCCTCGGGCCTTGGCCTCGAGCAGGTTCCCGTTGCTCCCGGGTACGCGCATCATGTCGCCGAAGGAGGTGAAGATCACCCCTGGTGTCTCAGCCACGGCGATGGCGTCGTCGACCCGACCCATGGGGATCACGCACACCGGGCAGCCCGGTCCGTGCACCAGCTCCACGTTGGAGGGCAGCACGTGCTCGATGCCGTGGCGGTAGATGGTGTGGGTATGGCCGCCACACACCTCCATGATCTTGAAGTGGTCCTCCCCGGCGAGGTCGGTGATGTGGCGCACCAGCTTCCGGGCCGCCACCGGGTCGCGGTACTCGTCGACGAACCGCATCAGTCGTTGTCCCAGGCCAGGACCTCGGCCGGGGGCTGCATCTGGTCCTCCGTGGTGGTGCGGGAGGCGAGCATGGCTTCCATCTCCTCGTTGTAGGCGTCGCCCATCATCTGCAACGACGCGAGGGCCAGCTCGGCCTCCTTCTCGTCGATCTTGGACATGGCGAAGCCGACGTGGATCAAGACCCAGTCGCCGGGCGCGATGTCCTGGTCTTCGAGGAGGCCGATGTTGATGACGCGGCCGACGCCGGTGACGTCGACGCGCGCCAGGTGCTCGTGGGAGTCGAGCAGCTCAGAGACCTGCCCGGGGATGCCGAGGCACATGGGTCACCCTTCTGGGGTGTGGGGGACGGGACGGGGGCGGGACCGGCTCACATGGACCGGATCTTGATGTAGCGCTGGACGTCGGGCCACATGGTGGCACCGGCGGCCGCGACACCGGCGAGGACGGCGAGGGTGAGAAGCTTCTTCATGCAGGGGTCTCCCTTGTGAGGGGCTGGGTGATGTCGGCGACGACCTCGTGGACCATGGCGACGGCTCGGGGGATGGCATCGGCGACCGTCGGCGACAGCCCGATCCCCTCCCCCACCGACTCGGGTTGGCAGCCCACGACCAGGACTCGATCGACCGAGCCGCCCAGGCTGGCCAGCGAGGACAGGACCACCGCCGGACTCATGGAGTGGGCGTCGACGGTGGGTTCGGGCTCGCGGTCGAGCGCAGGGTCGCCGGCCTCCGGCGGCAGCGGCACCTCGGCCTCGACCAGCGCAACGGTGCCGGGGGCCTCGCCCAGGGGGAGGGCGTCGACGAGGACGAGGATGTCGACGTCGTCGACCAGGTCGTAGGCCAGGTGCAGGCCCCGGATGCCGTAGTCGGCCACCCGCACGCCCTCGGGCATCGGCGCGCCGGCCAGGCGGTTGGCCACCTCGACCCCGAAGCCGTCGTCGGAGAGGAAGATGTTGCCCACCCCGGCCACCAGAACCTGACGGTCGCTGCGCTCGCTCACACGATCACCTCGACCTCGTCGGGGAAGAAGAAGAGGTAGCGGCCCTGCCAGGCCAGTGCCTCGGTGGCGGGGTCGTCGTCGAGGCTGACCGCGACCTGCTGGCCGCCGTCGACGTCGGAGAAGATGCCGGCCACCGTCGCGTCCATGCCATCGACGAAGAGGTCGTGGGCATCGGCCCGGCGGTTGGGGCGGAGTCGCACCTTGGTGCCCTTGCCCACGTCGACGTCGCCGATGCGCAGGGTGTCGGTCCAGGGGTCGACCGAGGCGTCCGAGGCCGGGTCCCACCACGGCACATCCTCCTCGGCCACGGGGGGCCCCGGCGGGGGCCCGAGGGAGCGCACGGCGCCGTGGAGCCGTTCCCAGACCTCGGGGGGCATGTCGTCGCAGCGGTCGACGATGGCCGCGGCACGGGGGTCGGTGCCCCGGGCCTCGGCCTTCTCCTCGTCGGTCAGGGTCATCACCCGCAGAGCCAGGATCTCGTCGATCTCGGTGGCGTCGAAGAGGTCGCCCTGGCTCTCGGGCGCCACCGACGGGTTGTCGTAGAGGGTGATGGGCGACGACAGCACGACGTCGGCCCACTGGTCGCCCTCGGCGGCGTCGGGCCCGCCGATGAGCACGGGGAAGGTGCCGTCCTGGGTGCAATCTGCCACTGCCTCCGCGGCCCCGCCGGGGGGATCGATCACCGAGGCGAACTGGCCGTCGTCGACGGCGAGCAGGGTGTGCACCCCCAGCAGGGAGGGGCCCAGGTTGGCGTCGCGCCCGCCCGCGAGGGTCGACCCGTCGGCGCCCCAGGTGGACGTGTTGGCCACCTCGACGGTGAGCTTGAGCAGGGCGTTGCTTCCGGCGGCCCACGCCACGCCGAGACGCACCTCGCCCTCGGCCGCCTCCCGGCGGCGGACCACCCGACCGAGGACGGTCCCGTCGGCGTCGGACAGCTCCTCGGTGTCGGTGCCGGGGTCGAACCGGAAGGTCTCGAGCGTGCCCGCCTGGGCCAGGGGCAGCAGCGCCTGACCGGGCAGGTCGACCACCCGCTCGACGGCCTCGTCCCAGGCCACCCAGCGCACCCCGTCGACAGCCACCTCGTCGGCGGGAGCGAACGCCCCGTCGGGCCCGAGCGCTGCCACGGTGCGGTGCACCAGCTGCAGGAACCGGACCCGGATGTGGAGCACGGGGGTCTGACCCGGCTCGACCAGGCACTCGGTGCGGGAGCGCCACCGCTCCGAGCCGTCGGCCTCGGCGAAGGCCCGGGGGGCGAGCACACCGAACTGCCACCGGACCCGGTTCTTGGCCGAGCTGGCCCGGTACGGGTAGAGCACGTAGCCCTCGTAGAGGGTCGCGTCGGCCACCGCCCGCGCCGTCGCCCAGCGATCGTCCTCGGCGCGAGCCGCCGTCTGCTGGGGTGAGGCCGTGGTCATGGGTTGCCCGCCTCCTTGAGCAGGCGCTCGAGGGCCAGGTCGTTGGTGGGCAGGGCGCGGTCGGTCTTGAACCGGGCCAGGTCGTCGAGCACCTGGTGAGACACCCTGATCCAGCCCACCCCCGGGAAGTAGCGGTCCATGGTGGCCCGCCACACCGCCAGCGGCAGCCGGTGGGTGGCCTCCGCGCTCCACGCCACCGGCCGGGCAGTGAAGCCCGGCCCCCCGGGGGTGGATCCGGCGCCGAACACCGACCCCGAGAACAAGAGGAGAAGCGGGATCTCGCCCCCGATGAGAGCGTGGAGGTACTTGGCCCCCGCCACCTCCATGTCGTAGCTGCACGGCACGTGGAGATCGACCTCGGTCACCTCGTCGAAACCGGTGACCATGGTGGCCACGTGGGTCCAGAGGAAGGGGTGCAGCGAGCTGCCCCACTGAGGTGCCTCGCCGAAGAGGTCGTAGAGGCGCTCCTTCTCGGTGGCGTCGTACTGGCGTCGCTGGGGCTCGATGCGGATCTGGCACTTGAGGGCGAGGGCGTGCACCGGTGCGCCCGATGTGTTGGTGATGCGGAGGCGCAGCACCAGGGTGGGCTCGGCCGCGTAGTCCTCCGGACGCGAGCCCACGATCTCGAAGCCGAGGTCGGTCATGTGCCCCTGACCGCCGGTCGGGCCTCCTTCTGGACCTTGGCGAAGAAGGCGTCGAGGGCGGCGCGCGCCTCCTGGCCGCCGTCGAAGCCGCGCCAACCCTGGCGCAGCTCACCGACGAGCTCGTAGCACCAGTCGATCGGCACCAGGTAGCACTCGGGGGCGCCGCCGTCGCGCTCCTCGGACCGGACGAGCACGGCCTCAACGTCGGGCTCGAGCTCGCCCAGCACCGGGTGGGCGTCGACCAGCTCGGCCCAGGTGTCGAGCGAGAGCAGCGACTCGGTGGCCCCCGCGGGACCGGGGTAGAAGGCGCACATCCGCTCGAGGGTGGAGTTGACGAAGAAGAAGGCCACGCTCACCGGGATCTGCAGCGCGTCCCACTGGCCCGGCGACAGACCCACGTCGAGCGACAGGCACCGCTCGGGCACGGCCTTGAAGTGGCCGCCGCCGGCACCACCAGGGGCGAAGAGCAGGTAGCAGCCCCGGCAGGTGCACATGAGGTTGCGGGCGTGGGTGTCGACCACGTGGCCGTGGCGGTCGTCGAGCACCTCCATGCACATCTCGCAGCGCTCGCCGGGTATCGGCTTTGGCTTGGGGGGCGAGCGCCGGATGCGTTCGAGCACGTCCAGGGGCCGGCCCGCAGTCGCGGCCCGACCGTCGAGGTCGGCCGGCTGCTCGAGGAGCTCGGGGTGCCGGCTGGTGCGCTCGCTCATGTCGCGACGGGCTCCGCCGGGCAGCTGTCGAACGTGGGCTTCTTGCCCAGGGCGATCGGCACCGGATCGGCCGGCTCGGGGGTCGGCTCCTCGACGTCGATGATCCCGACCTCGGGAGCGTGCTCGTGGATGGCGACCTCGACCGCGTGCTGCAGGGTCGAGGTCGACGACGCGCAGCCGTCACAGCTGCCCAGGAGGCGGATGAGCACCGCCCCCACTGCGTCGTCGACGTCGAGCAGCTCCACGTCGCCGCCGTGCTCGGCCAGCATGGGCCGCACCGACTGCAGCGCAGCCTCGACCCGGGCGCGGACGCCCTCGGGGTGGAGGTCGTGGAGCGACAGCAGGCTGGCCACGCGGTCGTCAGCGGCGAGGTGGCCGACCAGCTCCGGACTGTGCTCGCCGGCCACCGCCATGACCCGCGACAGGCCGGCGCCGTAGAGGTCGGTGAGCAGGCGCACCAGCTCCTCGGCCCGATCCGACGCCCGGGGATCGGGCGACGCCCGAAGTGCGTCGAGCAGCCCCTCGATTCGTTCGCCGACGGCGGCCAGGTCGTCGGGCGGGGCCTCCTCAGGGGTGGTGACCTCGGCGGCGCTCAGAGACCCATCTCCGGGTTCGCGAGGTGGGCCGGCGAGTGCGACTTCCGGAGCACCTTGCCCTTGCCCAGGTACATGTGGACCCCACACGGCAGGCACGGGTCGAAGCTGCGGACGGTGCGCATGATGTCGATGCCCTTGAACTTGTCGGGCCCGTTCTCCTCGAAGATCGGGGTGTTCATCACCGCGTCCTCGTAGGGGCCCGGCGTCCCGAAGCTGTCGCGGGGGTTCGCGTTCCAGGGGGTGGGCGGGTACGGGTGGTAGTTGGCGATCTTGCCGTCCTTGATCACCATGTGGTGGCTGAGGACGCCGCGCACCGCCTCGGTGAAGCCGCACCCGATGCCCTCCTCGGGCACCTCGAAGGGCTCCCACGTCTTGGTGTTGCCGGCCTTCACCTCATCGAGGGCCTTCTCGATGGAGTCGAGGGCCGCCGCGGCGGCGTAGGCCTGGAAGTAGGTGCGGGCCCGGTCGCGCTCGATGGCGTTGGACCACTGTGGGATCTTCCACTCGAGGGTGACCTCGGGCTTGAGCGCGGTGCGGGGCAGGTGGATCTGCACCGACTGGCCGGTGGCCTTGATGTGGTCGGTGTTGACCAGCCCGGAGAGCGCCGTCGACCACAGTCGGGCGAGGGGGCCACCGCCAGTGTCGAGGGCGAGGTGGTCGTTGCCGTCGAACCAGCGGGGCGACATGACCCAGCTGTAGTTGGAGTCGAAGTCGCGCTTCTGGGGGTGCGGGTTGGTGTGCTGGTTCCAGGGGTGGCGCTGGTCGACCGGGTTGCCCAACGGGTCCTTGGTGACGAACATGGGCTGGTCGGTCCAGTCGTCGTAGAACGACGAGCCCAGCAGGATGCGGATGCCGAGGTTGATGTCGACCAGATCGTTGGTGACGAGGTTGCCGTCGACGATCACGCCGGGCGTGACGCCCATGGCCCGGCCCCAGGTGGTCATGTCCTTGTAGTCGAAGTTGCAGACCTCGGGGTCCTGGAAGGCACCCCAGCAGCCCAGCAGGATCCGGCGGCGGCCGACCTCCTCGTAGCCGGGCAGGGCCTCGTAGAAGAAGTTGAAGAGGTCGTCGTGCATGGGGACGACCCGCTTCATGAACTCCACGTAGCGCATGAGCCGGGAGTAGTAGTCGGTGAAGAGCTGGATGGTGGCGGTGGTGCCGACCCCGCCCGGGTACAGCGTGGAGGGGTGCACGTGGCGACCCTCCATGAGGCAGAACATCTCCCTCGTGTACCGGCTGACCTGCAGCGC
>JBBSMQ010000019.1:0-71527 GCA_038233075.1 Acidimicrobiales bacterium | reverse complement strand
GGCCTTGGGGGGGTGGGCCGCCCCGGCCGGGTCGCCGGTGATGGCCCCGGTGGGGGGCCCCGCCCCACGGGCGGTCCGGGCCAGCTCCTGGACCTCGCGCACGACGCCCGCAGAGTCGATGGCCGGGGTGGTGTTAGGCATGGCGACCACCGCGGTGAACCCGCCCCGGGCGGCAGCGCGGCTGCCGGTCTCGATGGTCTCGGCCTCCTCCCGGCCCGGCTGGCGCAGGTGGGCGTGCAGATCGACCAGGCCGGGCGCCACCACGCAGCCACCGGCGTCGAGGATCCGGTCGCCGTCGAGGCCGGGCCCGACGGCGACGATGCGCCCGTCGGCCACGACCACGTCGGCCGCTCGCTGCCCCGTGGCATCGATGACCCGCCCCCCCTTGATCGCCAGCGTCTCAGCCACGAGGGGCCTCGGCCGGCTCGGGGATGCGACCGCCGACCGGTCCCCGCTCGTCGTCGGCGGCGTCATCCATCCGGGGCGCGCTGCGAGCCTCGGCGCCGAGCAGGCGGAACAGCACCGCCATGCGGACCGCGACCCCGTTGCGGACCTGGTCGACGATGACGGCCCGGGGGTCGTCGGCCACCTCAGGGGCGATCTCGACCCCCCGGTTCATGGGACCGGGGTGCATGACCACGACATCGGCTCCCAGGCGGCGGGCCCGGGCCACGGTGAGGCCGTAGCGGGCGGTGTACTCCCGCAGCGTGGGCACCAGGGCCTCGGTCATCCGCTCCCGCTGCATGCGCAGCAGGGCCACGCAGTCCACATCGTCGAGGACGGCGTCGAGGTCGTGGGCGACGGTGACCGGCCAGCCCTCGAGCGAGGGGGGCAGCAGCGTCGGTGGGGCGACGAGGGTCACCTGCGCCCCCAGGGTCGTGAAGGCGTGCACGTCGGCCCGCGCCACCCGGGAGTGCTTGACGTCGCCCACCACCGCGACCCGGCACCCGTCCAGGGCGCCGACGCGGGATCGGAGGGTGAAGGCGTCGAGCAGGCCCTGGGTGGGGTGGTCGTGCCAGCCGTCGCCCCCGTTGACCACGCTGGCGTCGATCCAGGAGGCCACCCGGTGCGGCGCCCCCGAGCAGCGGTGGCGGACCACGACGGCATCGACGCCCATGGCCTCGATGGTGAGCGCCGTGTCCCGTAGCGACTCGCCCTTGTTGACCGACGAGCTGGACACGCTGAAGGTCATGGTGTCGGCCGACAGTCGCTTGGCCGCGGTCTCGAACGAGAGCCGGGTGCGGGTGGAGTCCTCGAAGAACAGCGAGGCCACCGTGCGCCCCCGCAGCGCCGGCACCTTGGGGATGGACCGGGCGCTCACCTCCACGAACGACTCGGTGAGCTCCAGCAGCTCCTCCACGTCGTGGCGCGACAGGGACGCGGTGTCGAGCAGGTGCCTCACTGGTGCGCCCTCACCGGTGCGCCCTCACGACCCGGGGCTCACTTGACCATCTCGCCCAGGTCGACACCTTCGGGGTGGACGTCGACGACCTCGTCGCGGCGGGTGGGGAGGTTCTTGCCCACGTAGTCGGGGCGGATGGGCAGCTCCCGGTGACCCCGGTCGACCATCACCGCCAGCTGCACCGAGCGAGGCCGGCCGTAGTCGTGCAGGGCGCCGAGCGCGGCGCGGATGGTGCGGCCAGTGAACAAGACGTCGTCCACGAGGACGATGTTGCGCCCGTCGATGTCCTCGGGGATGTCGGTCACGGCCTCGGGCAACACGGGGCGGATCCCGATGTCGTCGCGGTAGAAGGCCACGTCGAGGACGCCGACCTCGGGGCGGACCGACTCGATGGAGTCGAGGGCATCGGCCAGGCGCTCCGCGATCCAGCACCCACCGGTCTGGAGCCCGACGACGAGCACCTCGCCCAGACCGTGGTTGCGCTCGACCACCTCGTGGGCCATCCGCCAGATGGCCCGGGCCACGTCGTCGGCATCGAGGACCCGGGTGCGGGGCACGAAGACGCCGCCGTAGGGCGGGGCGATGCGTCGCTCTCTCTCAGCCACTCGGACTCCTGCCGTGCAGGCCTCACCGGACCCGCTTCACGGACATCACGGACATCACGGACCCTACACCTGCCGCCCGTCATCGGCCCGGGGGCCGCCACCCGGGAGCGGACCGGCCCACAGGTCGCGCCCGGCGTCGAAGCCACCTCGCCGGGTGAGCCCGACGGCCTCGGCCACCCGAGCCGACGCGACGTTGCCGGGCTCGATGCGGGCCACCCACGCCTCCACGCCCAGCGCCGGTCCGGCCCACGTGCCCAGGCGGGTCACGGCGCGCGCGGCCCGGCCCCGGCCCCGCTCCGCCGGCAGCACCCACCAGCCCACCTCCCAGACCGTGCGCTCGAGCGAGGACCCACCCGAGGACCGGAGTCGCCGACGGACCAGGCCCACCTCTCCCCACACCGCGGTGCCATCGAGGGGAGCGATGACGAGGTCGATCGCGAGGCCGGCGGATGCCCGCGCCGCCGCGCCGCGGATCCAGCGCGCCGCGCCCTCGAGCGAGCGGTCGGCGCCGGCCCGCGCCCGGCCCGCGATGTCGGGCGTGGCCCAGGCCTCGACCAGCACGGCGGCTTCAGCGGGATGCCAGGGGCGAAGCCGGAGACCGGCCGACCGGTCGACCAGCACCGGGAGCGAGGCCACGGCGCGGAGTCTGGCATCGGGGGGTGTGGGGTAGGTTCACTCCGTGCCCGGCGTGCCGTCCGCCCGGACCGCCAGCCAGGCCATCGGGGCCCTGGGCGGGGCCCTGCTGCTGACGGCGGCGGCGGCGCCGTGGGCGGAGCGGGGCGCCGGGTCGACCATCGCCCTGCACCGCGTCGGGGACCTGATCCTCTCCGGCGCGGTCGACGCCTGGGCCCCCCCGTGGGCGGGGTTGGCCGTCTACACCGTGCCCCTCGCCGGCGCCCTCCTGCTGGTGGGGGCCGGCCTCGGCGGACGGGTCGGTCCGGCCGTGTCGGGCGGGGCCGTCGTGCTGGCCGTCGCCGGCACCATCCTGGTGGTCGGTGCCCTCGATCAGGTCGGCCGGGCCGGGGTCGGGCCCGGCCCGGTGCTGGCCGGAGCCGGAGCCCTGCTGGGCACGGCCGCGGTCGGCCTGGGCATGGCCGCGCCCCGGGCGGGACCGGCGGAGACCGGCACCGCCGCCTCGTCAAGGGAGTGACCCCTCCCCGCGGTGGGCTCCGGCTGGGGGGCCGATGGTACCTTCACCTCGACATCGCAGCCTCACCCCGGACCGCGGATCCCCGACAGAGGACCGAGATGACCAACCCACCCCCAGAGGACCCCGGACCCACCCCCGAGGACCCCGGTCCCACGCCCCCCGAGGAGCCCGGTCCCGAGACCACTCCGGGCTGGCGCACCAGCCGGCCGACACCCACGTCCGGGGCGCCGGCCGCGGGCCCGTCCACCCCCCCACCGCACCCCGGATCGCCTGCGCCCACCCCCCCGCCGCCCGCCTTCCCTCCGCCCTCGTCGCCTCCGTGGTCGGCACCACCCCCCGGCGGGCAGCCCTCCACCGGCCCACCGCCGGGCGGGTCGTCACCGCCCCCTCAGGGCCCCGGCGGGTTCGGCGCCCCACCGGGGTACGGCGCGCCCCCGCCCCCGCCGCCGACCGCGAAGAGCAAGGCTCCCCTGTTCATCGCCCTCGGCGTGGTCGCCCTCGTCGTCGTGGTCGTGATCGCCATCGTGGGCGTCAGCCTGCTGACCGACGACAGCAGTGGGACCACCACGACCACGGAGGACCCCGACCTCGACCGGCCCCGCCGCGACCTCCGGTCCGCCCTGGTCGACGACGACCGGGACGAGGTCACCGAGATCGTGGACGACAACCCCGACCTGCTCGACGATGCCACCACGGCCGCCGTCGGCGATGTCACCTCCGTCGACCTCGACCGTGAGGGACTGGCCTTCCTCACCATCGACACCACCGCCGACGAGGGCTTCCGCGTGACGGCCACCGCGTCGGGCTCCCCGGAGATCGGGGGCCTGGTCCTCGACCCGTCCGACGAGGTGGTCGGCGCCGTCGGGGAGGTCGTGGAGCCCACCCAGGACGGTGAGGACGTGGTGCTGATCTTCTCCCGGGACGGCGACAGGGGCGGAGTCGACGTCTCGGTCGGTCGGGTCGACTCCGAGTCCCTGGCGCTCGCGGACGAGGTGGACGGCTCCATCGACGCCGCCGGCGGCGTCGTGGAGTACGAGGCCGACCTCGACGAGGACACCCGCTACTCCGTCGAGCTCGACGGCGCCGACGCGTCGGTGACCGTGCTCGACCCCGATGGGACCCAGCTGGAGACCAGCCCGAGCGCCCAGGGTCTCCAGTTCGACGCCCCCACCGGCGGCAGATACTCCATCCAGGTCGCGGGCACGGGCGACGCCACCCCGTCGTTCACCCTCACCGTCACCCCCATCGACGACTTCACCATCACCAACCTGACCGACGGCTCGGTCACCTCGTCAGGCTTCGGCTACACCTACAACTCGGCCGAGGAGGCCGACACGTTGTTCGGCCGCTTCCGGGTCGAGGTGCGCGAGGGCGTCACGATCCGGGTGACGAGCACCCCCGACGCAACGCTCGACTCGGGGCTGACCCTGGTGGTCGGAGGCACCGAGGAGGAAGCGGTCAACGACGCCGGCCCCGGCGAGCCCGAGTCCATCGAGTTCACCGCCGACCAGTACAGCCGCTTGGAGTTCCGGAGCGAGGCGCTCAACTCGATGCCCGGCATGATCACCATCACCGTCGAGAGGGTCGGCTGACCGCGGTCCGCCGAGGGGGAGCACGGAGGGATGAGCAACCAGCCGCCCCCACCGGGGGCGCCGCCCGGACCCGGGTGGGGGCCTCCGCCACCCCCGGGGCATGGTGCGTGGCCGGGCGCGGGCGCCGGATCCCCCGGGCCGCCCCCGCCCCCGCCCCCGAGGAAGGGCAAGAGAGGCCTGGTCGCGGTGGCTCTGGTGGCCGTCGGCGTCCTCGCGGTGGCGACGGTGGGCGTCTTCGTCGTCCGGGCCGTCACCGGCAGCGGGGGCGGGGCGAGCAGCCCTGAGGCCGCGATCGAGGATCTGCTCGCCGCCCTGGAGGAGGAGGATCCCGTCGCCGCCCTGGCGGCCATGGACCCCGACGAGGTCGAGGCCCTCGGGGACGTCTACGAGTCCGCCGCCGACCGGGCCACGGCGATCGGCTTCGCCCCCGACACGACCACCCTGGGCGGCGCCGACATCGCCCTGTCCGGGGTGACCTACGACGTCGAGGAGATCGGTGACGGCGTCTCCAAGGTCACCATCTCCGACGGCGAGGCCGACCTCACCGTCACCACCGGCGACCTGGGCGACCCGACCGAGCCCGGGCTCGAGCGCCCGGCCGCGGTCGACGACGAGGAGCCCGATGACCGCATCGACGGCGAGCTGACCGTCGACGACCTCGTGGTCACCAACGAGGACGGTGACGACGAGATCGATCCCTTCGTGGTCACCGTCCGGCGGGGCGGGGGCTGGTACGTCAGCCCCCTCTACACCGCCGCCCAGTACGCGGTCGAGGCCCTGGGCCTCGACGCGCCGACCCTCCCCCCACCGGACGCCGGCGAGGGGGCCGACGACCCCGAGGCCGCGGTGCGCGACCTGCTGGTCGGGGCCGGCGACGTCGACGGTGAGGCCATCGGAGACCTGGCCGCGGGCGCCACCGGCGATGCGGTGAGAGCCTACTCCGGGGCCCTCGAGGAGCTGGTGGGCCGCGCCGGGGAGGACACGTCGGCCGACATCGACGTGCTCGAGACCGACGTCAGCGACCGCGCCGCCGGCGGTCAGCGCGTCACCGTCACCCGCCTGGAGGGCACCCTCAGCTACACCGACGAGGACGGCGACGACCAGGTCGCCGAGGTGACCTGGGACGGCACCTGCCTCGACGTCGACGTTCGGCGCCAGGATGACGAGGGCAGTAGCGGCAGCATGACCGACGGAGACCAGGAGGGACGGGTCGCCACCTCGGACCTCTGCCTGACCGACGGCTGGGAGGGCTTCGGCATCGACTCGCTCTCGGTGGTGGCGGTCGAGGAGGACGGCAGCTGGCGGATCGACCCCCTCGCCACCCTCACCGACTACGCCGCCGCCATCGTGCCCGAGCTCGACGGAGACACGATCCTCCGCGTCCTCGACTACCCGGAGCTGGCCGAGCCCGCCGCATCGGTCGCCGTCGGGTCACCGACCGAGGTGGACCTGAACGAGGCCGGCTACGCGGTGGTGACCCTCGACGTCGAGGCCGGCCAGGGCTTCACGATCAGCACCGAGCTGGAGGACGGTGTCGACGACGAGCTGCAGGCCTTCCTGGTCACCCCCGACGGCGAGTACGAGTCGGCCTTCTCCCTCGTCGAACCCGACGAGTCCGGCCAGTACGTGCTGGTGCTGGCCAAGGACGGCTTCAGCCCCAGCACGGCCTCGGTGCGGGTGAGCCCGCTGGTGCGACGGGACCTCGTCGTCGGTGAGGCTGCCTCCGGCGGCATCGGCCAGCCGGGCGACATCGTCGAGTACAGCGTCGACCTCGAGGCCGACGCCGCCTACGAGCTCATGTTCAACGTGCCCGACCTCTCCTACTCCGTCATCGACCCCGACGGCCGCGCCCTCGACCTCATCGAGCTCGACGAGGGCCGGGCCTCCCTCGTCACCGACCAGGCCGGCACCTACGGGGTGCGCGTCGACGGCGGCGTCGAGGAGGCGACGGGCTCGTTCCGCGTGAACGTGGTCGAGGTCCCGCCCTTCGTCCTCGGCAACGGCAGCTCGGCCGAGGCCACCGGCATGATCCTGGCCCCCGGTGACAGCCAGTTCATCGACTTCACCGTCCAGGGCGGTGCGGAGGTGGCGATCGACGTCGTCCCCGACGACGGGGCCTTCGACCCCGTGTTCCTCGTGGGGGATCCGGCGACCAACACGGAGCTGGCCCGCTTCGACAGTGGCGGCCCCGGCGAACCGGAGTCCGTCTCGTTCGCCCCCGACGAGGCCACCACCTACCGGCTCGAGGTGCAGGGCGCCGACGACACCGTCGGGTCCTTCAGCGTGACGGCCGCGCTGATCCCCTGAGGCCCCGGCCGGGTCGGTTCGGGCCTCGGGTCGGTTCAGGCCTCGGGACGAACGGCGTCGGCCTCGGTGGCGATCGCCGCGAGCACGCCGTTCACGTAGCGACCGGAGTCCTCGGTGGAGTACCGCTTGGCCAGCTCCACCGCCTCGTTGATCACCACGTTGCGGGGCACGTCGGGCCGGTGGAGCAGCTCGTAGGCGCCCATGCGCAGGATGGTGCGGTCGAGTGCGGGCATCCGCTCGACGGTCCAGCCCCGTGCGTGGTGGCCGATCAGCGCGTCGAGCGCGGCGCAGTGGGTGCTGACACCGCCCACCACGTCGGCCGCGTGCTCTTCCACCTCGACGGGTTGGGCGACGAGGACCTCGTGCCCGGTCTCGTCCTTGGTCTCGGCCTCGTACAGGAGGGCCAGGGCCCGCTCCCGGGCCTCGCGGCGGGATCCGACCCCGCCGGGACGGTCAGGCACGGGTGATGTACTCGCCCGAGCGGGTGTCGATGCGGAGCCGGTCACCGACGTTGACGAACAAGGGGACGGCGACGGTCAGTCCCGTCTCCATGGTGGCGGGCTTGGTGGCGCCGGAGACCCGGTCGCCCTGGATGCCCGGCTCGGTGTCGCGCACGGAGAGCTCGACCGCGGCTGGCAGGTCGGTGCCCACGATCTCGTCGCCGTTCATCTGGAGCACGGCCGCGGCCCCCTCGATGAGGTAGCTGCCGGCGTCGCCCAGGGCCGCGCTGGGCACATGCATCTGCTCGTAGGTGGTGTTGTCCATGAACACGTAGTCATCGCCGTCGCGGTACAGGTACTGCATCTCTCGCTTGTCGATCACCACCCGCTCGATCTTCTCGCCGGCGCGGAAGGTCTTCTCGACCACGGCGCCGGTGCGCACGTTGCGGACCTTGGTGCGGACGAAGGCGGGACCCTTGCCCGGCTTGACGTGCTGGAACTCGACGATCTGGACGAGCTTGCCGTCGAGGTCGAGGACCATGCCGTTCTTGATGTCGCTGGTGTTCTGAGCCATCGGGGTTCCTTGTCTGAGCCGCGCCGGTCAGGCGGCGGGCGGCGGCGCGGGGGCCTTCGGAGCGAGGGTGAGGGGGCGGCACCCCTGGTCGCTGACGAGGACGGTGTCCTCGATGCGGACGCCGCCGTGCTCCGGGAGGTAGACCCCGGGCTCGACGGTGACGACGTGACCGGCTGCGAGCATAGCGGTCGAGGTCCGGCTCACCCGCGGGTCCTCGTGGATGGCCAGGCCCACGCCGTGGCCGGTGCCGTGGCCGAAGGCATCGGCCCAGCCGGCCTCGGCGATGACGTCGCGGCAGACCGCGTCGACGTCGGCGGCGGCGACCCCGGCGCGGACCGCGGCCATCCCGTCGGCCTGGGCCGCCCGCACCACCTCGTACATGCGGGTCTGGGTCGCGCTGGCCTCGCCCACCTGGAAGGTGCGGGTCATGTCCGAGTGGTAGCCGTCGACCAGGGCGCCGAAGTCGATCACCACCAGATCGCCCTCGACGATGGTCCGGTCGGCCGGGCGGTGGTGGGGGCGGGCTCCGTTGGGTCCCGAGGCGACGATCGTCTCGAAGCTGACGCCGTCGGCGCCAAGGCGGCGCATGGTGGTGTCGAGGGCCAGGCCCAGCTCCGCCTCGGTGGGCCCGTCGACCAGGCCGGGGGCGACGGCGGCGAGGGCGGCGTCGGCGATCCCGGCGGCGCGGGCCAGCCGGGCCACCTCGCCGGCGTCCTTGATCTGTCGCACCGCCTCGACCACCTCCTCGGTGGGGACGAGGGTGTGGCGCCAGGGGTCGCGGCCGTAGCGACGCTGGGCGGCCCAGGTGACCGAGGCGGCCTCCAGGCCCAACCGGGCATCGGCGGGGACGGCGTCGGCCAGGATGCAGTCCTGGTCGGCAAGGGTCAGGGCCACCTCCACCTCGGCCGCCACGCCCGCCTGAGCCACCTGGTCGGGGGCCTGGGCCGCGTAGCGCCCGTCGGTCACCAGCAGCATCCGCTCGGCGGTGAGCAGCACCCGCCCGGCCGAGCCGGTGAAGCCCGTGAGGTAGCGCACGTTGGTCAGGTCGGTGACCAGCAGGGCGTCGACCTCGGCCCCGTCGAAGCCGGCCCTGACCCGGTCCGCCCGGGCCGCCACGTCCATGGCCACCACGTCCACCACGTCCATGGCCGCCAGCGGGGGCGCAGGCTGGTTCACGGCCGGTCCCCCGGGCCGAGGAGGTGGGCGACGGCGTCGAGGGCCAGGCGGTAGCCGTCGCCGCCGAAGCCGGCCACCGTCCCCGCCGCCACCGGGGCGATGACCGAGGTCTGGCGCCACGGCTCGCGGCCGCTGGGGTTCGACAGGTGGAGCTCCACCACCGGGCCCTCGAACGCCGCCAGCGCGTCGTGCAGCGACCAGCCGTAGTGGGTGAGGGCCCCGGCGTTGATCACGATGGCCGCGCATCGGCCCCGGGCCCGGTGGGCGGCCTCGACCAGCTCGCCCTCGTGGTTGGACTGCAGGTGCTCGACGACGAGCCCGTGGCGGTGGGCCTCGGCGGTGGCGGTGGCGACGTGGTCGGCCAGGGTGGCGGTGCCGTAGATGTCGGGCTGGCGCTCGCCCAGCAGATCGAGGTTGGGCCCCGACAGGAGGAGGACGAGGGGGTCAGGCACGGATCGCCTCCAGGGCATCGAGGAGCAGGGCCCGGTCGTCGACGGCCACCGGCTCCACGCCAGCCCGGCCGTCGAGGACGAGGGTGGTGCCGGTGACGGCCTTCTTGTCCCGGCCGAAGAGGTCGACCAGGCGCCCGGGGTCGAGGTCCGGCGGCAGTGACAGGGGGAGGTCGTAGCCGGCCACCACCTTGCGGTGCTCGGCCACGCGGCCGGCGTCGATGCGGCCCAGGCGATGGGCCACCTCGGCCGCGTAGATCAGGCCCATCGCCACCGCCTCGCCGTGGCGGAGGTCGTAGCCGCCGGCGGTCTCGAGGGCGTGGGCCAGGGTGTGGCCGTAGTTGAGGATGGCGCGCCGGCCTCCCTCGCGCTCGTCGCCGGCCACGACCTCGGCCTTGCACCGGACGCAGGCGGCGACCGCCTCGTCGAGGGGGAGCTCGGGCAGGTCCTCGACCCCGAGGAGGGCGTACTTGGCCATCTCACCGCGGCCCGAGCGCTGCTCTCGCGGCGGCAGGGTGGTGAGGGTCTCGGTGTCGCACAAAACGGCCGAGGGCTGCCAGTAGGCGCCGACCAGGTTCTTGCCCTCGGGCAGGTTGACCCCGGTCTTGCCGCCGATGGCGGCATCGACCTGGCCCAGCAGGCTGGTGGGCACGTGCACCACCGGCACGCCGCGGTGGTACACCGACGCCACGAAGCCGGCCACGTCGGTGACGACCCCGCCGCCGACGGCCACGACCACGTCGGCCCGGGTCATCCCCCACTGGGCCAGGTCACGGCACAGGTCCTCGACGGTGCCGAGGTGCTTGGCGTCCTCACCGTCGTCGATGGTGAAGACGCGGCTCTCGACCCCGGGGTCGACCCGCCACCCGATCTCGGGCTGGGTCACCACCGCGGCCCGGCGCACGCCTATGGGCAGGACCTCCAGCAGGCGGTGACGGGCCCCGGAACCGACCAGCACCGGGTAGGAGCGGTCGCCCAGCGGCACCTCCAGCTCGATCACGCGCCGTCCCCCGAGCTGTCCACGCGCGCCGCGAGGGTCAGGGCCGCCTCGGCCGAGAGCACCAGCTCGGCGGTCCGGACCGCGAGGGCCCGCTTGGGCTTGTCGTGGTCTCGGTGGAACGGCTCCACATCGACGACCACGTCGGCGACCTGCTGGTAGAGCGGGGTGCGATCCCCGACCATGCGCTCCAGCGCGCCGGCGGGGTCGTCGTCGAGGAGAGGCCGGTGGCCCCGCCTCTCCAGGCGCGACACCAGGAACGGCACCCCGGCCCGGAGCCAGACCACGAGAGCGCGCTCGAGGAGCAGGGCCCGGGTCGAGGCGGTGACGACCGCGCCCCCTCCGGACGCGACCACGACAGGCCCGGGGGCGGCGAGCAGGTCCGCCAACAGGTCGGCCTCGGCGGCACGGAACCCGTCCTCGCCCTCCTGCGCGAACCACTCGCGGATCGACCGTCCCGACCGGCGGGCCAGCTCGTCGTCGGCATCGAGGAAGGCGCGGTCGAGGCGGCGGGCCAGTCGGCGCCCGACGGTGCTCTTGCCCGACCCCGTGAGCCCCACCAGGACCACGGGCCGCACCGTCGTCGAGGACGGCTCCGGTACCGTCCGCTCAGCCAAGGGGACCCTCCCGGAGCGCGGCCAGGTAGGCGTCGCGGTTGCGGCGGGTCTCGGCCACGGTGTCGCCGCCGAACTTGCGGGCCACCTCGTCGGCCAGGGTCAGGGCCACCATGGTCTCGGCGACGACACCCATGGCGGGCACCGCGGTGACGTCGGTGCGCTCCTTGAACGACACGGTCTCGGTCTTGGTGAGGACGTCGACGGTGCCGAGAACGGGCCGGTTGAGCGAGGCGAGGGGCTTCATCCCGACCCGGGCGATCACCGGCTCACCGGTGGACATGCCGCCCTCGACGCCGCCGGCGTGGGCGCTGGTGCGGCGGTAGTCGCCGGCGGCCGCGTCCCAGGTGATGGGGTCGTGGGCCGCGCTCCCCCGCCGACCGGCCACGTCCCATCCATCGCCGATCTCCACCGCCTTCACAGCCTGGATGCTCATGAGGGCGGCGGCCAGACGGGAGTCGAGCTTGCGGTCCCAGTGGACGTGGCTGCCGAGGCCGACGGGGACGCCGTGGGCCACGACCTCGACCACCCCGCCCAGGGAGTCGCCGTCGCGGGCCGCCTCCTTGATCTCGGTGACCATGGCGGCCGAGGCGTCGGGGTCCGAGCAGCGGACCTCGTCCTCGTCGATGCGACCCAGGTCGGCCAGGGTGGGCGGAGGTCCGGACGGCGAGACCGCGGCGCCCATGCGCACCACGTGGGAGAGCACGTCGATGCCGAGGGTGGCGAGCCACAGCTTGGCCAGGGTGCCGGCCACCACGCGCGCCGCGGTCTCCCGGGCCGATGCTCGCTCCAGCACGTCACGGGAGTCCACGAAGCCGTACTTCTGCATGCCGGCCAGGTCGGCGTGGCCCGGTCGGGGCTGGGTGAGCGGGGCCTGGGTGGGGCCGTCCTCGGCGGCAACGGACATCTCCTTCTGCCACTTGTCGGGGTTGCGCTCCCACTCCGTGTTGGTCACCTGGACCGCCACCGGCGACCCCAGGGTGCGACCGTGGCGCACCCCGCTGATGAGGGTGACGTCGTCGACCTCGAAGCGCATGCGCGGCCCGCGGCCGTAGCCCAGGCGCCGGCGGGCCAGCTCGGACTGGATGTCGGCCACCGTCACCTCGAGCCCGGCGGGAAGCCCCTCGACGATGACGACGAGCGCGCGCCCGTGGGACTCGCCGGCGGTGAGGAAGCGCAGCACGCCGGCGAATCTAGAGCCTGTCCCCTCCCGGCCCCGATCGAGAGAGCGCCCTGTCGGTCCCGGCCTCGATCAGCGAGACGAGATCACGGCGAGGAAGGCGGGGGCGGGTGCGCCGTAGGAGTCGAGGATGACGCCACTGAGGAGCAGGACCAGGACGCAGCCGAGGGCCAGCCACGGGCCGAACGGGAACTCGACGCTGGTGCAGCCTCGGGCCAGGTAGAGGATGACCCCGACCACCAGGCCCAGCAGGCAGGCGCTGATGAGGGCGTAGAAGCACAGCAGCGGGTTGATCCAGCCGAGGAACAGCCCCATGAGCAGGGCCAGCTTCACATCGCCCAGACCCATGCCCCGGGGGTAGACGAGCGCGGGGAGGAAGAGGAAGGCGAAGTAGCCGAGGGCGCCGCCCAGGGCGTAGGGGATGCGGCTCGGCTCCCCCTCGATGAGCGAGACCCCGACGACGGCCACGGTCGAGACGCCGAGCACGGGGAAGGTGATCTTGTCGAGCAGGCGGTAGAGCTCGAGGTCGATGACCGACTGGGCCAGCAGGGCCGAGAACAGCACCAGGAAGGGCACCAGTGCCCAGCTGAGACCGAACCGGAGCCCGGCCGCCACCCACAGCGCGGCGTTGGCCGCCTCGACCAGCGGGTAGCCGAGGGGGATCGGTTCACGACAGGAGCGGCACCGGCCCCGGAGCCAGACGTAGGACAGGATCGGGATGGTGTCGACGGGGCGGATCGGGCCCTCGCACTGCGGGCAGCGCGACGACGGCGTCAGCAGCGAGCCGCCGTCGGGCAGCCGCACGATGACCAGGTTCAGGAACGATCCCACCGCGAGGCCGGTCAGGCCCAGGGCCACCAGGAGCAACGCGGACGTGTCGGCCACGGGTGCGGACCCTAACGGCGCCCGCCGGGGAGCCCGGTGACCCGGGTTGCGTGGTCATCCGTTGGCTCGGGAGCTGGTCACTCGACCTCCACCCGGTAGGGGGAGTCGTCGACGGCCAGTGACGCGTACCAGCCACCGGGCACCGGGGTCAGGGTCGGCTCCGACACTCCGTCGCCGGACACCTCGGGCGGAGCGTCGCCGGGGACCCACAGCACGAGGTCCCTGCCGGTGGCCAGATCGTCGACCACACGACCCTCGAGCGACAGGGTGCGGGCGTCGGGGTCGGAGGTGAGGTCGATGATCCGGCCCGGTGCCGCCCGGGGGTAGGCCCGGCCCGCCGTCGCGAGGAGCTCGGTGGTGGGCCCGGCGTCGACGTCGTCGGGGCAGGTCACGGTGTTGAGCTGGACCCGTGCCTCAGTGGGGGTCCGGCCCGGTACCCCGATGCTCTGGGGGTCGCCGCACCACTGGCGCCACTGCCACCAGGCGCCGCCGGCCCGGTGGGCGTCCTGGGCCGTGGCGAAGCGGCGCGCCACGTCGAGGGCGGCCTCGTCGGTGGCGTGGACGCCGTGCTCCCCGATCCACAGGGGCCAGCCTCGGGCCTGCGCGATGTCGGAGGCGATGTCGAGGATCTGCTCGACGGGCAGCCCCCCGCTGCCGGCCTCGACCTCGTCGTGGGGAGCGAACACGATCTGGTCGTCGACCACCTCGCCCTCGACGGGCAGGGTGCCGGGCAAGGGGAAGGGGACCATGGGCTCGAGGAAGACGATGTGCGCGAAGCCGCCGGCCTCGGCCTCACCGGCGCGGATCTGGCCCAGGACCGAGACCACCAGGTCGGTGTACTGGCGGGCCGAGATGAGGGGATCAGCGACGGTGGTGGGCTCGTTGAGCAGGTCGTAGCCGACGACGGCGGGCTCGGTGGCGAAGACCGCCACCAGCGCCTTCCACGTGGTGGCGAAGGCGTCGCGGATGCCCTCCCGGTTCTCGTAGAAGGCGGTGAAGGCGGCTCTCACCGCGGGGGCGCCGTCGGGGTTGCCGGGCGGATGGCAGGTGTCGGCACCGTCGGTGAGCGTCGCCCACAGCGGCGCTCCGTCACCCCCGATGGCGGGCTCGGTCCCCGGCGGGCAGCCGACATCCGGAGGGGAGGCGACGAACCTGCTCCAGGCGTCCTGGTGCATGTCGAGGACGGTGTACATGCCGCGGTCGGCCGCCGCGGCCACGGCCGCTTGGATGCGCTCGATGTAGCCCAGGTCGAGCTGACCCCGGACGGGCTCGAGGGCCGACCACGACAGCACCAGGCGGACCACGGAGAAGCCGTGGGCGGCCATCTGGTCCCAGTCCTCCTCGGTCGGGGGCTTCGTCGGCGGCAAGAAGAGGTTCACCTGCGGGTAGTCACCCAGGCTGTTCAGGTTGGCCCCTCGGAGCAGCACCTCGCGGTCCTGCTCGTCGACGATCGCCGGCCGCCCGCCCTCACGGGTCACGAGCAGGCGGCCGAGGGGACCGACCACCTCGCCCGGCGGGCGGGGGCCGGCGACGGTGGTCTCGGGGTCCGAGGGCGCCAGCTCCTGCGTGCTGTCGTCGAGGGCGGTGCCGTCGTCGCCGGTGCAGGAGCCCAGCACCAGGACCCAGGCCATGCCGACGACCAGGACGAGGAGGCCGCGACGTGGGTGGGGGGGGACGAGGGTGCGGGTCATGGGTGCAGGGGGTGGAGCAGGGCTGACCGGGGGATCGCAGCGCGATCACCAAGCATCGCAGCCGGAGCGAGGCAGGATGTGGATCGCGCCCAGTCGGGCCGCCGCCGAGCGCATCGACGCGGCATCGACGGTGGACTCCGACCACTTCGCGGGAGCCTCGGTCATCCGGTGTCGGGCGGTGTGAAGGTCCATCGGCCGGGCGGTCCGCGAAGGACCCACCCGCAGTGGGTCTTGAGGTAGTGGTGGAAGACGCAGATGAGGGCGTTGTTGGCGGCCTCGGTGGGCCCGCCCTTGGCGAAGTCGTGGATGTGGTCGACCTGGAGGCCCCGGGCGACGTGGCAGCCGGGGACGACGCACTCGCGGTCGCGAGCTTCGAGGGCGGTGCGCAGTGCCGCGGGGATGTGCCGACGGTGGCTGGTGACTGTGGTGATGTCGTCGCCGTGGCGGACGATCAGCTTGAGGGTGGCGTCGTTGGCCAAGGCCCGGGCCAAGGAGACGGGGACGGGACCGAGGCCGGCGACCTCGCAGATCTCCTCGCCCTCGATGCGACCGCGGAGCCAGGCCGCCACGTCGATGTGGAAGTGGATCTGCGCTGGCGCCCGCCGCCGGTACCGGGGCGCCTTCCTGGGCCGGCTCCTCGACTCCGATGCCGCCGTCGCACCCGTCGCGCCGGTGGACTCCGATGCCGGGCGATCCGGTGTTGCTCGGTTCGATGCCGGGGGGTCCGATGTCGGCGGGTCCGAGGACCGGCGGGTGGTACCGGGGGCCGGGGGCGTCTCCGGGGTGGCGTCGAACAGGTTCGGATCGGTGGCCGCCCCCGGCGCGGTCGGGCGCTGGTGGGGCCCGCACCCGGTGGGGTGGGGCGAGGAGGTCGCAGGGCCCGTGGCGGCGTCGTCGGTGCCGCCATCGCTGCCGGCCGGGTGGGTGGCGGTGTCGGGGACGGGGAGGTCGAGGTCGGCCAGAACGTCGAGGCAGAGCAGCTGGAGGGCGTCGGCCATGAGCGCCTCCGGACTGGCGCTCTGGCCCGCAGCGCGGGCCTGGCGAAACGCCTCTTGACGGTAGGGCTCCAAGGCAGCGAGGACCGTGGCCTGGTAGGCCGGCGGCACATTCCACTGACCCCGGCCCTCGCCGTCGACCTCGACCCAGGTTCGCAGCTGCCGGCGCCGGTGCATCCGCTCCGCCGCCTTCCCGTCCCGCTCATCAGCCGCCTGTCGGGCCCGACGGGCATCGCCTCGCGCCCCGGTCAGGTCCCCCGCCCTCCCCTTGGCCAACAGGCCCTGCTCCATCGACCGGTCCGCACTGGCCCCCGCCGCCACCGCCCGGGCCGCATCGGCGGAGAGCTCACCCGAGCCCACCGCATCGCGGGTCGCGGGCAGATCTGCCAGCTGCCCTGACGCCTCCAGATCCGCCCGCGCCTGTCCCACGGTGGTCCCGTTGGCCCGCGCCGCATGCTCAGCCGCGGACCGGAACCCCTGCCCCTTCCACGCCCCGACATCCGCGGCCGCCTTGGTCAACACGATCCGCGCCCCCGCCGCGCACCGCTCGATCCGCCCCAAGGATCGCACCACCCCCGCCAGATCCTGCTTGGCGACCCGCTCGGGCACCAGCTCCGGAGCCAGACCCACCAGCGTCGCCTCCACCGCACGCAGCTGCCCGGCCACGTCGACAGCACCCGCAAGGGGATCGGTCGCGGTCGACATGGCTCCACCTCCAACACCAGACAGGCCACCGCCGACACGGGCGAGGGCAGACGAAAACTGGGAGCGGAGGACCGAACACCCCGATCCTCGAAGGGGAAGCACCACGAACACTAGTTCGCCACGACGCGCCAACGCAACAGCCGTCGTGCGACATCGGCCACATGTCGGCGGACAGGTCCCCGGTCAGACGTCGTAGACCTGGAGGACCTCATCGCCGTAGTGGTTGATGACCTTGACGGCGATCTTGCCGGTCGACGGGACGGGGAACGGGCGACTGGTCGTGGAGTAGAGGCTGGCCCAGGCGTCGGCGTCGACCCAGACGACGAGATCCGGGGTGTAGGTACGGCTGCGGCCGCCGGTGCGGTAGGGGACGGTGAGCCCGAGCCGGTCGTTCTTGGCGTAGCGGACGACCTCCTCCATCTCCTCGATGCGCCGGGCCACGTCGCCCTCCCAGCCGGAGTCCTCGACCACGTGGGTGACCGGGCTCAGGTGCTCGTTGGTGGTGAAGCAGGGCTTGGTGGTCTCGAAGTCGACGGCATCGGTGCTGCCCCAGGGCTCCTCGTCGCGGAGAACGATCCGGAGGCGATGGGTGTGGTCTTCGTGGCGGTTGATGCCGGCCCACACCTTGTCGACGACCTGGGCCTGGCGCTGGGCCAGCACCAGCAGGCCGACGAAGGCGTTGTCGTTGAGCTGGAGGCCGTCGGGGCTGTCCATCCACTGCCTCACGAGGGACACGAGGCAGGGGAACAGCCAGGGGCGCGCCTGCGTGCCGACACCGCCGTCGAGGTGGGTGTCGAGGAGACGGTGGGCGATGTGGAACGCGACCTCCTGAGGCCGCACCGTCTGGAGCTCATCCAGGGCGTGGATGCGGCGTTCGCCCACGATGCCCTCGACCTCGGTCTCGGTCGGCACATCCGCAGAGGAGAGCTTGAGCCGCGAGGTCTCGTCGAAGTCGGCGGCCAGCCGATCCTCGACGTCGAGCTCGCGGCGGTAGCCAACGACGTGCGGGAACCGGATGGCCAGGTCGGCCCGGGCAGGCGGGGCCCAGACCCGGGTGACGGCCTTGGCCTCGGCCGGCTCAGCCCCGACCCCGCCGGCGGGGATGAAGGAGAATGGGATGCCGTAGATCTCGGCGTACTCGGGGGCGAAGCGCTCGCCCTCGTCGGTGTCGACCACCGCGTAGGAGCGGCGCCGCAGACCGCGGCCCACGACCTGCTCGGCCAGCAGCTGGGTACCGAAGGCCCGGACGCCGAGGATGTGGGTGACGGTGTTGGCGTCCCAGCCCTCGGTCAGCATCGACACCGACACCACACAGCGCACCCCCTCCCCCAGGCGGCCGGGCTTGCCGACGGTGTTCATCACCTCGCGGAGGATCTCCTCGTCGGAGAGCTCCTCCGCCGCAGCCTCCCCGGACCGGTGGGCCACATCTGCCTTGAGCTCGGCGATCTCGGTGGCGGCGGCGGCCTTGAACTCAGCCGAGAGGCCCTCGCCACGGTCGAGCTCGTGGGAGTCGACCAGGATCGTGCGGGGCCGGGCCAGGAACCGGTCGGCCTCGACGTTCGAGAACAGCTCGAGCTGGCCCGGCTGGGGCACCACCTCCCCCTCCTCGTCGCCGTCGCTGGCGACGGGTTTGGCCCAGCCGGCGATCCAGTCGAAGACCATCTTCGACGTCGTGGTGTTGTTGCAGACGACGATGAACACCGGCGGGGTGGGCGTCGTGCCCGCCTGATCCCACCGGGCGTAGGCCGCCGTGTAGTCGCCGTAGAGGCTGCGCAGCGCCCCCTCCAGCTCTGGCGGAGGCTGGGGCTCAACCGGTGTGGACAGCTCCCGGAGCGGACGCCGCTTGGGAAGCTCGTCGCGGATGCGGACCCACAGGTTGCGGTAGGTGGGGGCGTCGTCGTGGGTGCTGTGGGCCGCGGCGTCGTCAGAGACCGGGACCCGGGGGATCTTCACCAGCCCGGACTCGATGGCATCGACCAGCCCGAAGTCCGACACCACCCAGGGGAAGAGCTTGCCCTCGGGCCGACCCGACCCGGACAGGAAGAAGGGCGTGGCCGAGAGGTCATAGACCGTCTTCACGCCCAGCTTGGCGTGGACTGCGGTGAGCCCGTCGGCCCACACCCGGGCCTCGGCGTCGCGCTCCTTGGCCTCGGCCTTGGCCTGGGCGTCGAGCTTGGCCCCGACGGCGTCGGTCTCGATGGCCAGGACATCGGCGACTGGAGCCTTGGGCTTGTAGCAGTGGTGGGCCTCGTCGTTGATGACCAGCACGCTGCGCTTCGAGCGGAAGGCGCGGCAGACCCGGAGCACCACCTGGGCGGGGGTCTCGGTGAACACCCCGGCCTGGTCGGCCCGGCCCCGCGTCAGGAGGTTCTTGGTGGTCTTGGCGGCCTTGATCTTCTCCTTGGCCCGGAAGGTGTGGAAGTTGGTGATGACGATCGTGGCCCGGGCCATCCGGGGCTTGAGCTCCGGGGGCACGACATCGCGCTCGTCGTAGTAGTTGTCGGGCTCCGACGGTTCCAGCACCCGCAGGCGGTCGCGGATGGTCAGGCCCGGGCAGACGACCAGGAAGGCGTCGGTGAAGCGACCATCCTGCGGGTTGGCCGCCTTGTTCAGGGTCTGCCAGACGATGAGCATCGCCATCACGACCGTCTTGCCCGTCCCCGTGGCCATCTTGTGGGCCACGCGGTACAGGCCCGGGTTGTGCTCATCGGCGTAGTCCCGCAGCCGTTCCTGGAAGTAGGTGCCGCCGGTCTCCTTGTGCGCGGCCTCGGCCAGGAAGATCGCCGTCTCCAACGCCTCGACCTGACAGAAGAAGAACCGCCTCTCTCGCCCCTCCGCGGTCCAGTGCTCCAGCAACCGCCGGGTCGTCGCGGTGACGTTCGGGTAGTTGCGGGCCCGCCACACCTCGATCTTCTCCCGCACCTCGTTGATGAAGGAGTTCTCGACGATCCGCTCGGCTGCCTCACCCTCGTAGACGAGCTCCCCCTGAACCTCGACTGCGCTGGACCCCTTGCCCTTGCGGGCCGGAGGCACCGGTGTGAGGTACACGCTCCGCCGACGACCGTGGATCACCTCGTCGGTGATCCCCCCGTCATCGAACCCGAAGTGCGCCGTCGGCTCCGCGAACGGCGAACACAGGATCGGGTTGTCGATCCGCCGATTGACGCTCACAGGCACGACCTCCCCACCGACCGCATGGTAGGCACCGGACCAGCGAGCGCGGGCTCAACGCAGGCTGAGTCCGAGACGGAGGACCCTCACGCGGTGGGGAGCTCGTAGTCCTCGAACTGGCCCCGGAGGTCCTTCTTGGAGAACTTCCCGACCGAGGTCTTGGGGATCTCGTCGACGAAGACGACGTCGTCGGGCATCCACCACTTGGCCACCTTGCCCTCGAGGAACTCGACGATCTCGTCGCCGGTGACCTCCTCGCCCTCGGCGACCACCACGCAGGCCAGGGGCCGCTCGCCCCACTTGGGGTGCTTGATGCCGATGACCGCGGCCTCGGACACCTTGTCGTGGCCCATGATCTCGTTCTCCAGCTCGACGGTGGAGATCCACTCGCCGCCGGACTTCACCACGTCCTTGGTGCGGTCGACGATGCGCATGTAGCCGTGCTCGTCGAGGGTGGCCACGTCGCCGGTCTTCAGCCAGGCGTCCTCGGTGAAGGACTCCGGCGAGCGCTCGTCGTCGTAGTACTCCCGGGCGATCCACGCCCCCCGGGCCTGGATCTCGCCCTGGGCCGCCCCGTCGGCGGCCACCGGCTCCAGGCTCTCGGGATCGACGACGCGAAGGTCGACACCGCAGACGGGCACGCCGATGGTGGCCCGCAGGTTGGCCAGCTCCTCCTCGGGGCGGTCGCGCAGGGTCGTCTTGATGTGGGCCCCAGAGGCCACCGGGCTGGTCTCGGTCATGCCCCAGGCCTGGAAGATGGGCAGCCCGGTCTGCTCCCGGTAGGCCTCCGACAGCGACTTGGGCACGGCCGAACCCCCGCACGGGATGGAGCGCAGGGCCGAGGTGTCGCGCCCCTCCAGCTCGGGCAGCACGCCCATCCAGATGGTGGGCACGCCCGCGGCGACCGTGACCTTCTCCTCCTCGATCATCTCGGCCAACGCGGCCGGGTTCATGCTGGGGCCGGGCATCACCAGGTTGGCGCCGGTGGCCACGGCGGCGTGGGCCAGGCCCCAGGCGTTGGCGTGGAACATGGGCACGACCGGGAGGATGGTGTCGGTCTCGGAGGCGCCGAGGGCGTCGGCGGCCATGGCGCCCAGGGTGTGCAGGTAGGTCGACCGGTGGCTGTAGACCACACCCTTGGGGTTGCCGGTGGTGCCCGACGTGTAGCACATGCTTGCAGCCTGGTCCTCGTCGGTGACGTCCCACTCGATCGGCGACGCCGCGGCCTGCAGCTCCTCGTAGTCGTGGACCTCCTTGCCCTCGGGCACCTCGTCGGGCACGTCGCCGGTGCCGTCGTCCATGACCACGATGTGGCGCACGGTCTCGAAGGTGGGCAGGAGCGGCCAGACCGACCCGGCCAGGGAACGGTCGATGAACACCACCTCGTCCTCGGCGTGGTTGGCGATGTAGGTGAGCTGTTCGGGGAACAGGCGGATGTTGAGCGTGTGGAGCACCCGGCCGCTGCACGGGGCTGCGAAGTAGAGCTCCAGGTGGTTCGCGGTGTTCCAGCCGAAGGTGGCCACCCGGCCGTCGGCGGAGATGCCGAGGGTGTCGAGCACACCACCCAGCCGCCGCGTCCGATCGGCCCACTCGCCGTAGGTGCGCCGCTCGCGGCCGGTCGCGGTGGCGGTCACGATCTGCTTGTCGGCGAACAGGCGCTCGGCCCGGTCGAAGAAGTGGACCAGGGTCAAAGGGTGGTCCTGCATCAGGCCCTGCATGGGATCCTCCGGGGACGTCTCGGGGTGGGGCCTCGACCGTACCCGCCCGGCGACGGTCCTGTGTCCCGCGTCACCCGTGGGGGCGACCGCAGGGCTCTACCCTCGCCACGGTGGGAGCCCTCGTCGCCGTCGTCGCCCGGGGTGGACCCACCTTCGTCGAGACCCTGCAGCGGATCTGGGACGAGGGCGACGCCGTGCTGCCGCTCGACCCCCGCCTGCCGGTCCCGGTCCGACAGCGCCTGCTGGCCATCATGGGACCGTCGGCCGTCGCGACGGAGGGCACCAGGCGGCCCGGTCCGATGGCGGTCGACGCCCCCCGGGAGCCGACCCGTGAGGGCGATGCCCTCGTCGTGCCCACCAGCGGCACCACCGGCGAGCCCAAGGGGGTCGTCCTCACCCACGACGCGCTCGGCGCCCACGCCGCCGCGGTCCACGCCCACCTCGGCGTCTCCGCCCGAGACCGCTGGCTGGCGTGCCTGCCCCTGGCCCACATCGGCGGCCTCGGCGTCGTGGTCCGGGCCCTCCTCGACGGCATCGGCCTGGACGTGCTGCCCGCCTTCGACGAGGGGGCCGTCCGCAGCGCCCGCGACCGCGGTGCGACGCTCACCTCGCTGGTGCCCACCGCGCTGGACCGGGTCGGCGCCCAGGGCTTCCGGTGGGTGGTGCTCGGGGGCTCGGCCGACCCGGTGGCGCACCGACCGACCAACGTCGTCCGCACGTGGGGTCTCACCGAGACCGGCGGCGGGATCGTCTACGACGGACGGCCGCTCCCCGGGGTGGAGGTGGCCTCCATCGACGGCGAGCTGTGGGTCCGCTCCCCCACCCTGTCCCGCGGGGTCCGCCAGACAGACGGCGCGACCCGCGACCTGCGCCGGGCCCGACCCGACGACGCGTCGAGCACCGGATGGCTGGCCACCGGCGACGCGGGATCGGTCACCGGCGACGGCACCGTCACCGTCCTCGGCCGCACCGACGACATGATCGTGACCGGCGGCGAGAACGTGTGGCCCGACGCGGTGGAGGCGGCGCTGCGCCCGCTCCCGGGCGTGGCCGAGGTCGCGGTGGCCGGACGGCCCGACCCGGAGTGGGGCGAGCGGGTGGTGGCCTGGGTCGTGCCCGGCCCCGATGCCCCCCTCCCCACCCTCGCCGATGTGCGGGCCCGGATCCGCCACCACCTTCCCCCCTGGGCGCACCCCAAGGAGATGCGCCTGGTGGGGAGGTTGCCGCGCACGGCGCTGGGAAAGGTCCGCCGCGGCCAGCTGCCCGACGCGTGACGGAGTCGGCCGGGGTCAGCGGCCGTGGCTGATGTACTCGTGGAGGGTCTGAGCCTCGGTCTCCAGGTCCCTGATGCGGTCCTTGACCACGTCACCGATGCTGACGATGCCCGCCAGCTCGCCGTCGACGACGACGGGCATGTGGCGGATGCGACGCTCGGTCATCCGGCTCGAGAGCTCGTCGACGGTCGTGGTCAGCTCGCAGGTCACCACCTCGCGGGTCATGATCGACGACACCTCGTGGTCGAGCAGGTCACTCCCGTGCTCGGCGAGGGAGCGCACCACGTCGCGCTCGGAGACGATGCCATGGACGTGGGTGCCGTCGTCGCTCACCACCAGGGCACCGACGTGGTGCCGGGCGAGGGTGGCGACCACATCGCCCACCGAGGCCGTGGGGGACACGGTGACCACCGCGTCCCCCTTGCTCGACAGCAGACCTTCGACGTGCACGGGGGCCTCCTTCAGCGGCGGACCTCCCATGTTGGCACACGTCACAACTGGCCGCGGCGCCGCCCCCCGCGCGCCCGTGCCCCGCTGGCCCTTGTCGGCCGACTAGGAACCGTCGTCGCTGCCGCCCAGGCGATCGGTGGTGAAGACCTCGTCGCCGTCGACGGTGCCGGTGAAGTCGCCCTCGAGCTCGGTGGCGCTGGCACCGGGGAGCTCGGAGGTGTTGCCGCTGAGCTCGGCCTCGCCGCCGTCCATGGTGGTGCCGGTGCACATGAGGATGATCTGGTCGGGATCGGACTCACCGCCGGTGGCCTCGCAGGTCAGGTCCCCGTCGAGCTCGGCATCGTTGTCCGCGAACTCCTCGGCGCCCTGCTCGGCACCGATGGTGCGGGCGGTGGCCTCGGCGGCGTCGAGGGCCGCCTCGTCGGCCGCGTCGGCCACGGTGGTGGCGGCGTCCTCGGCCTCCTCCTGCGCATCGTCGGCCACACTCTCGACGGTCTCCTCGGCGTTGGACTCGCCGTCGTTGTCGTCGTCGGAGCACGCCAGGCCGGCGAGGGCGAGGATGGCGGCCAGGGTGAGGGTCAACAACTTGGTGGGCATGGGGCCTCCCGGATCGGTGTCGGACCAGTGCTACCCGCTGGTCCGCGGACCGACACAGATCCGCCCGTCCAGGGTCGTGACGCCCCGCACCGCGCTTCGCCCCGACACCGGCGCACGGGACCCGCGCGGACGCCCGGACCGCGACGTCAGGCGTGGAGGTCCATGCCGCCGTCGACCACCACGGTGGTGCCGGTGATCCAGCCCGCCAGGTCGCTGACCAGGAACAGCACCGCCCCGGCGATGTCGTCGGGCTCGCCCAGCCGACGCAGGGGGACGGTGGCGGCGATGGCCTCGCCGTGCTGCTCCCAGAGCGCGCGGGCCATGTCGGTGCGGACCAGGCCCGGGGCCACGGCGTTGACCCGCACCGCCGGGCCCACCTCCCCAGCCAGGGTGCGGGTGAGGTGCAACAGGGCCGCCTTGGTGACGTTGTAGATGCCGATGCCGGGCTCGACGGTCATCCCCCCCACCGAGGCCACGTTCACCACCGCTCCACCCCGCTCGGCCATCGACGCCCGCCACGCCTCCCGAACCAGGGCGTGGGCGCCTCGGAGGTTCACATCGAAGGTCTTGGCCCACTGGCTGTCGCTGATGTCGAGGGCCGGCCCGTAGTAGGGGTTGGTGGCCGCGTTGTTCACCACGATGTCGACCGATCCCCAGCGCTCCATGGCGGCGCCGACGATGGCGGCCGGCGCGTCGGGGTCCCCGGCGTTGGCGGCCAGGGCGGCGACCTCGGCGTCCGGCACCGCGGTCCGCACCTCCTCGGCCGCCTCCTCCACCGCGTCGGGCTTGCGCGACGTCAGCAGCACCCGGGCCCCCGCGCCGGCCAGGCGGTGGGCGGTGGCCAGCCCGATCCCCCGCGAGGCCCCGGTCACCACGGCCACCCGTCGGTCAAGGTCGATGTCGGTCATCTGCCCGACCCTAGGGACCCTCGGAGAGACCGGCGGCCACGCCGGTCGGGTGGGGCGCGTACGGTCGCCCCCGTCGCCGTCCGTCCCACCTGCTGGAGGCACCGATGTCCACCCCCACCGACGTGATCGAGGTCGACCGCGGCTCCACGATCACAACCCGCACCACATCCGAGGGGCGGGGTGAGCTGGCGCCCGGCCAGGTCCGGTTCCGCGTCGACCGGTTCGCGGTGACCGCCAACACCGTGACCTACGCCCAGATGGGTGCGATGCTCGGCTACTGGGGCTTCTACCCCACCGGCGATCCGACGTGGGGCCGGGTGCCGGCGATGGGCTGGGCCGACGTCGTCGACTCCGCCCACCCCGATGTCGAAGCCGGCGGGCGGTACTACGGCTGGTTCCCGATGGCCGGCTACGTCGACGTGACGGTGACGCCGACCGACGACGGGCTGCGCGACGACGGCGCCCACCGAGCCGACCACGCGCCGGTGTACCGAGCATTCGAGGACACCCGGACCGACCCCCTGTACCCCTCCGACGAGGCCGACCCCGAGGTGCGGGCCGACCTCGAGGACCGCCACGCCCTCCTTCGTGGTCTGTTCCTCACCGGCTTCCTTGCCGACGCCTTCTTCGCCTCGAACGAGTGGTACGGCGCCGAGGCGGCCGTCGTGCTGTCGGCCTCCTCCAAGACCGCCATCTCGTTCGCCGCCTGCGCGAGCGGCGGGGACGCGCCCCGGCTGATCGGGGTGACGTCGGCGGGCAACGTCGACTTCGTCCGTGGCCTCGACCTGTACGACGACATCACCACCTACGATGATGTGCGCGACCTGCCCGTCGGTCCCGCGGTGGCCATCGACATGGCCGGCGACGGCGACGTGCTGACTGCGCTCCACGACCACTTCGCGGACAGTCTCGCCCACTCGATGGTGGTGGGCCGGACCCACAACGAGGCTCCGACGGGACAGGTGAGCTCGGGGCCGACCCCTGAGCTGTTCTTCGCGCCGACCGCGCTGGCGGCGATGCGCGAGCGGGGCGCCGACGTGACCGCCGTCCAGGCCGACTCGCAGCGGGCCCTCAGCGACTTCGTCGCTCGCTCCCGCGACTGGATGACCGTCGTGCGCGCCCACGGGCCGGAGGAGGTCGCCGCCACCTGGGCCGAAGTCCACTCCGGGCGCGTCCCACCCGACCGCGCCCGGGTCTGCTCGCTCCACGGCTGACCGAGCGACCCGACCGGACCCGGGGGCGACCTCGGGGCCCCTGACCCAGGCGCCCACGGACCCGGCCCCGCGTGAGCGCCGGTACCGTGACCCGATGCCCAACCGCCTCGCGGACGAGACCAGCCCGTACCTGCGCCAGCACGCCGACAACCCGGTCGACTGGCGGCCGTGGGGCGCCGACGCCTTCGCCGAGGCCCGTCGGCGTGATGTGCCGGTCCTGCTCTCGATCGGGTACTCGGCCTGCCACTGGTGCCATGTGATGGCCCACGAGTCCTTCGAGGACGAGGCTACCGCAGAGGTCGTCAACAACCTCTTCGTCACCGTCAAGGTCGACCGGGAGGAGCGACCCGACGTCGACGCCGTGTACATGGAGGCGACCCAGGCCATGACCCGCTCCGGCGGCTGGCCCATGACGGTGTTCATGACCCCAGAGGGCGAGCCCTTCTTCTGCGGCACCTACTTCCCGCCCGAGCGCCACCAGGGCATGCCCGGGTTCCTGGACGTGTGTCGGGCCATCGACGAGGCCTGGCGGGAGCGTCGGACCGAGGTCGTCGAACAGGCGGGGAAGCTGGCCGAGCACCTCCAGCGCACGCTGTCGGCGCCGCCCGGCGCCAACCCGGTGCCCGGCCGGGAGGCGGTCGACGCCGCGGTCGCGGGCCTGCTCGCCTCCCACGACGACGACCTCGGCGGCTTCGGCCGGGCCCCGAAGTTCCCCCAGCCTGCGTCGGTCGAGCTGCTGCTGCGCCGGGCCGCGGGACCCGACGACGACGGGTCCGCCCTGCGGGCCGCCACCACCACCCTCGACGCCATGGCCGCAGGGGGGATCTACGACCACCTCGGTGGCGGCTTCGCGCGGTACTCGGTCGACGCGCGCTGGCTGGCTCCGCACTTCGAGAAGATGCTGTACGACCAGGCCCTGCTGGTCCGCTGCTACCTCCACGCCTGGCAGCTGACCGGCGCTGCCCGCCACCGCCAGGTCCTCGATGAGACCATCACCTACGTGCTGCGCGACCTGCGACATCCCGGGGGCGGCTTCTACTCGGCCGAGGACGCCGACAGCGAGGGTGAGGAGGGCCGCTTCTACCTCTGGACACCGGACCAGATCCGCGCCGCCCTCGGCCCCGACGAGGCGGCCGCCGCCATCGAGTGGTGGGGCGTCACCGAGGCCGGCAACTTCGAGGGCCACACCATCCTCAACCGGCTCCACGCCCGAGGGGCCATCGAGCGGCCGCCGCTCGTCCAGGACTGCCGGGTGCGGCTCTTCGACGTGCGGGCCGACCGGGTCCGTCCCGGTCTCGACGACAAGGTCCTCACCGAGTGGAACGGGCTCATGCTGGGTGCCCTCGCCGAGGCCGCCGCCGCGACCGGCAACCGGACCTGGCTCGAGGCCGCGGTGGCCACGGGAGAGTTCCTCTGCACCCGGCTTCGCACCTCCGAGGGTCGGTGGCTCCGGTCGTGGCAGGGCGCCCACGACGACCCCGACGACCCCGGGCGGGCCCACACCGACGCCTTCGCCGCCGACCACGCCGCCCTCGTCGACGGGTTCACCCACCTGGCCGAGGCCACCGGCGAGGCGCGATGGATCGCCGTCGCCCGGGCCACCGCCGATGTCCTCCTCGCCCTGTTCCGCGACCGGGAGGGCTCCGGGTTCTTCACCACCGGTGCCGACGCCGAGGACCTCGTCGCCCGACCCAAGGATCTGCAGGACGGGGCCACGCCCAGCGCCAACAGCAACGCCGCCTGGGTCCTGCTCCGCCTGGCCGCCCTCACCGGTGAGGACTCCTACCGAGCCGCCGCCCTGGAGGTGCTGGCCCTGCTCGGTCCCCTGGTGGCCGAGCACGGCGGTGCCTTCGCCCACCTGGCGGCGGCCCTCGACCTCCATGCCGTGGGAGCCACCGAGGTGGTCGTGCCCGGTGACGCCCCGCACCTCGTGGCCGAGGTCCACCAGCGGTGGCTGCCGACCGGCGTGCTGGCGTGGGGTGAGGCCTACCCTTCCCCGTTGTGGGAGGGCCGCCAGGAGGGACAGGCCTACGTGTGCCGCGACCACGTCTGCCAGGCGCCGGTCGGGGACGTCGAGGCCCTCGGCGCCGCCCTCGACTCCGCCTCGGCCTGACGCGGAGCCTCGCTCGAAGCAGGTCGGCCCCTGGCTTCGTGGCCTGGGTCGCCCTCGTCGTCGCACCGGGCTGCACGAGTCGCGGGCCAGCCGCGTGGCCGGGACCGTGGGTACGATCCGACCCTTGACCGAAACCGACCGACCCGAGGGTGCCTCGGCCTCGTGGGACGGGGTCGACTCCGAGCGGGTGGCCCATGAGCCCTGGCTCGCGGTGGGCGACGAGGAGCCCGCCGCCGATCAGGTCGCCCGACGGACGGCCCTCGGCGCTCGATCGGGGTACCAGCTGCACGAGCGATCGTTCGTGGCCGCTGATGCCCACGTGGTCGCCGACCGGTTCGTCCTCGGCGAAGGATCGTTCGTGGCCGCCGGGTGCCTCATCCGCGGCGACCTCACGGTGGGAGCCCACTGCAGCCTCAACGCCGGGGCCACGACCATCGGGCGGGTCACCATCGGTGATCTCGTCCGCATCGCCTCCTACGCCGTCCTGGTGGGCGAGAACCACGTCTTCTCCGACCCCGGTGTCCCCATCGCCTGGCAGGGGCTCTCGACCAAGGGCGTGGTGATCGAGGACGACGTGTGGATCGGCGCCCACGCCACCATCGTCGATGGCGTGACCGTCGGGGCCCACAGCGTCATCGCCGCCGGCGCCGTGATCACGCGGGACGTCGCGCCCTGGTCGGTGGTGGGCGGCGTCCCGGGACGACTCCTCCGGCACCGCCGGTCCCCGCGACCCGGCGTCGGACGGCGCGACGTCCTCGCCCAGTTCGATGCGAGCGTGGCGGCCCAATGGACCGCGGTGCTGGAGCGGTGCCACACGGTCGACGAGGACGCCGACACCTACCTTGACGCACCCGGCCAGGAGTGGGGGCCTCGACCCCTCAACGACGCCGTCGAGATCGCCGGCGCCTTCGGTGAGGTTCCGCCGGTGGCCAGCCGTGAGGAGCTGGTGGCACGGATCCAGGACACCCAGGACCCAGTGACCGGGTTGTTCACCGATCCCCGGACGGGACCGCCCGACGAGCCCTTGGCCGCCACCGACCGCGAATGGGACATGTACGGGATCATCTCGTGCGGGTACGCCCTCGAGGTCCTGGGCTCGGGCCCGGCCCACCCCGTCCACGTCGTCGAGCAGTGCGACGCGGGTCGCCTGGAGGAGCTGCTCGACGGGTTGGACTGGGAGTGGCTGGCCTGGGGGTCCGGGGCCTGGGTCGACGCCTTCGGCACTGCCATCCACCTGAACCGTCGCCACCACGGGTCCACGCGCACCCACCCGATGCTGTGGGGGTGGCTGGCCACCCACGTGCGGAGCGGGTCAGGCCTGTGGGGTGAGAGGCTGGACCCGGCCGGTGCGTGGGACCTGCGGTGGCTGATGGCCGTCAACGGCTACTACCGGACGATCAGGGGCACCTACGCCCAGTTCGCAGTGCCCCTCCCCCATCCGAAGGCGGCGATCGACACCATCCTGGCCCACTGTGAGGACCACGGGTGGTTCGAGGAGGAGGAGCGCAACGCGTGCAACGTGCTCGACGTCGTGCACCCGCTGTGGATGCTGTCGGGCCAGACCGCCCACCGCGGGGATGAGATCCGCGACGGCGCGGCCCGCATCCTCGAGGCGGCCGTCGGCGACTGGGTCGATGGCGAGGGGTTCGCCTGGGAGGCGCGGCGCGCCCGACCGGGGCTCCAGGGCACCGAGATGTGGCTCTCGGTCGTCTACCTGGCGGCCACCGTCCTCGGCGAGGCCGAGGGACTGTCCTGGACCCCCCGTGGCGTCCACCGCCTCCCTCCCGCCGGTGACCTCGGGTGAGGCGATGCGGGCGTCTCGCGCACCGGCCCGGTCGCTCGCGCGACCGGGCCGGTTGGCGACGGAACCCTGGGGGAAGGGTCCGCCGATCTCGGGACCTGCGAGACCGCAGGTCTGCGGGGGCCTAGCGCAGCCCCAGCTGGCGCGAGCAGGACGGCCAGGCGCCCCAGCCCTGGCTGGCCAGGACCCGCTCGGCCACGGCGATCTGGGCGCTGCGGCTGTTCTGGTGGGGCAGGCCGGAGCCACCGAAGCCCTGCCAGGTCGACTGGGAGAACTGGAGTCCGCCGTAGTAGCCGTTGCCGGTGTTGGTCGACCAGTTGCCACCGGACTCGCAGGCGGCGAGGGAGTCCCAGACACCACCACCGGACGACGGGCCCGCCGACGGTGCCTCGGGGGCGGGCTCGGGGGCGGGCTCGGGGGCGGGCTCGGGGGCGGGCTCGGGGGCGGGCTCGGACTCGGCGGCGGCAGCCTCCCGGCGAGCGGCCTTCCGGCGAGCGGCCTCCTCGGCTGCGGCCTCCTCGGCTGCGGCCCGCTCGGCCGCCTCCTGGCGGCGGACGTCCTCAGCGTGGGCGGCGAGGCGACGGAAGGACTCCGCGGCGTCGCGCTGGACCTTGTCCAGGGTCAGGACCAGCACTCGCTTGTCGTGCTCGCTCGGCGGCTTGGGGGCCATGGCCAGGTCCAATTGCGCCGCCGGGAGGGATGTGTCCGCGGCCGGGGTGTCCGCGGCCGCGGGACTCGCGGCCGCGGGACTCGCGGCCGAGACGTCCTGACGGACGGCCTCGGTGGTCGCCGCCCCGTCGTCGACGAGCAGCTCGTCGGCCGCAGCCGGACCGAGCGCCGTGGCCAACGCGAGGGAGACGACGGCGGCGCCGGTGGCGACGCGGGCCCGCCGGTGGCGGAACCGTGCGCCCTTCGGCGCGGTGGAACTCGGAGGGCGCGAGGCTGAACGCGCCTTTCGGTGTGCGTCCATGGGACGATCTCCTTGCATCGAGGTTCAGTGCACCCCGCCGGCAGAGCCACGTGATCACGTTCACGATTGACGGGGCAGAGGACAGTGTGGCCCCTGGTGCCCAACTTCGTAACCTGATCGCAACGTGAAGTTGGGCACGCGCCAAGGATCGCCTGGTCAGAAGGCTGCGACCGTCACATCTCTGCAACCTTAGGAGACGAGCCGGTAGGCGAGGCGACCCAGCAAGCACGGGCCCTCTCCGAGACGCAGCCGAGGAGAAACTCCGGCGCGACCCGGTCCTATCCGCGCAGGTCCTCAGCAACGGCCTCAGGGCGAGGAGGCAGGACCCCACCGGCCCCGCCGGACCACCTCGCCCCAGACCCGCCGCGGCCGTCGGGCGGACCGTCCCGGCCGGTCACCGGGTGCGGGATGGCCCAGGGCGACGGTCCCGGCGCTGCGCCAGCGCGGCGGCACGCCGTGGGCCGCGAGCACGGCCTCCTCCGCCGCGAACAGCCCGAACAGACATGCCCCCAGCCCGGCGTCGACCGCTCCGAGCAGCAGGGTCTGGACCGTCGCGCCGGCGTCGACCCACCAGTACGGGACCGACCAGGCCTCGGGGCCCTCCCCCAGACCTGTGGCCTCCTTGTCCGCCTCGGCGTAGCGGGTCACGTAGGCATCGGGATCCACCAGCACGACGACCAGGACCGGCGCCACCAGCAACCCCGGCCAGGCGAAGCTCGCCCGCCGGTCCGGAGCCAGGGTCAGGTCCCAGTACCCGGCGACCGCGGCGGGGGTGTCGAGGACCAGGAACCGCGCCCCCTGGGCGTTGCCCGCCGACGGCGCCCGTCGGGCCCCGTCGAGCAGGGCGTCGAGCACGGGCCCATCGACGGGCGCATTGGTGAACGAGCGCACCATGCGCCGGCGGCGGACGGCATCGGAGAGCTCCATGGGGGTGACACCGCCCGGGGGCGGTGCCGGCGGCTGGCCTACAGCAGCTTCACCAGATCGTCGGCGAGGGCCCAGCCGAAGGCAACCAGGGCGTCGCCGGCGTCCTCGTCGATGTCGTCGAAGAGGGCGACGATCTCTGCGTCGATGGCCTCGGGCTTGGCGCTGTCGTGGTCGAGGACCAGCGCCGGCACCTCGGAGCCGGTGATCTTGAAGGCCCGCTCGTCGTAGGCCTCGGCCGAGGTGCCGAAGCGCTTGGCCAGGCGCCGACCCCACGCCCGCTCCTCACCGGTGGCGACGTAGTCGGGGCGGGGGACGACGTCGTCGAGGGTGCGGAAGGCGTCGAAGCCCGAGGCGGTGGCCAGGCGGGTGCCGACGAGCACGTCCTCGTCGGGGAAGGCCAGCACCGAGCGCCGCAGCTGGTCGCCCACCATCTGGCGCAGCACGGTGTCGCGCTTGGATGTCCGCTTGATGGACGCCAGGCCGATCAAGAGGCTGGGGGTGCCGCCGATGCGCTCCAGGGTGCAGAACGAGAAGCCCTTCAGGCGATCGTTGTCCCGAGCGAGGGTGACGAGCACCCACTCCTCGATCAGCTTCGAGAGCAGGCCGGCTTCGTAGGGTCGCGGCCCCGACGCACAGAGATCGGCCATCTCGGCCAGCTCTGAATCCGAGAGGGCGGTGCAGTCCTTGGTGTCGACCTCGATGGCCATGGGTGTCGTCAACCCTCCGGGTGCGGGCGTAGGGGGCCTCCTAAGTCCAGTCGGCGCAGCGCCGTCGTGCAACTCGACTCCCGGACGTCGGCCGGAGCCCGGGGGCTCACAGGCCCTGCACGACGACCGAGGGGTACGCGGCGGCGAGCCGGGTGAGGTCAGGCTCGTCTCCGGTCAGCACCACGCCCCGATCGGGTTCGGCCGCCACTGCGACGAGGTGGGCGTCGACCATGTCCTCGGACCCTGCGCCCGCCGCGACGAGGACTCCTCCGACGGCCCGAGCCAGCACCCGGTCCGTGTCGCGCACCGAGAGGCCGGTCTCACGCGAGAGGCAGGCGTCGACGACGGGGTTGCGTCGCGGACCGCGGTAGAGCTCCGCCAGCACGACGGCGGGCACGATCGCACCCCGGTCGAGTCGCTCAGCGGCGTCCAACGCGCCGCGGACCTCATCTCGACGTGGGCCCGATCGGTGGGACAGCGCAGACATCGCCTCGGCATCGAGCACGAGGACCGACGTCACCGGAGCAGGTCCATGTACTTCTGGACGATCGCCTCATCGACGGGTCCCTCTTCGGCATCCATCCGATCGAGCCACTCGCGCAGCAACCTCTGGCGCCGACGATGCTCCAGCTGGCTCCGGAGGGCGCTGTTCACCTGGGTCGACACGGGCTCGTCCGATGCCTCCAGCTCGGCCACGAGGTCCTCGTCCACCGACACCGAGATCTTCCGCTTGGTCGTGGTCACACCGGAAGACTACCGCGGTAGGAACGCACTCAGCCCGCCAGGCAGTCGGCGCCGAAGACGACCCGCAGCTCGGCCACGAGCCCCGAGCCGCGGTCGACCGACCAGGCATCGGGCAGGCGCACGACCTGCTCGCCCACGTGGAGGTAGACGGCGGAGTGGCCCGGGAAGCGCACCAGCAGGTCCTTGAGGTCGCGCACCCGGGCCTCGGAGAGGTGGTGGGGAGCGACCCGGAGTCGCAGGGGGGGATCGTCGGAGAGATCCTCGCAGGGCGTGACCTCCATGGCGATGAGCTTGGGCTGGTCGTCGCGGGTGTCGAGCCGGGCCCTCATGGTGACCACCAGGTCGTCGGCCAGCATGTGGCCGATGGTCTCGAAGGTGCGGGGGAACACGGTGACCTCGAGGCTGGCCTCCAGGTCCTCGAGCACGAAGACGGCCATGCGAGCGTTGGCCCGGGTGAACTTGTGCTGGAGGCTGGTGATGACCCCGCCCACGGTGACGACCCTGTCCCGCCGATCGCGACCGTTGCCGTTCGCCGGTGGGGGGACGTCGGCCTCGCCCGTCTCGGCCTGTTCGATCAGCTCCCGCAGCGAGCAGTCGGTCCGGCGGGCCAGAGCGTCCTCCAGGCCCATGATGGGGTGATCCGAGACGTAGAGCCCCAGCATCTCCTTCTCGAAGCGCAGCTTCTCGGTCTTGTCGAACTCCACGACGGGGATCGGCGGCCGGTCATCGAAACCGGGCCCATCGACGGGAGCGTCGTCGAACAGCGACATGACCCCCTGGTCCTCCTGGCGGCGACGGGACAGGGTCATGTCGATGATGGGCTCGAACACCTGGAGCAGGCCCTTGCGGTGGTGGCCGAGGGAGTCGAACCCACCGGCCTTGATCAGCGATTCGATGCCTCTCTTGTTCAGCACCGGCAGCGGGACCCGGTCGCAGAAGTCGCAGAAGTCGGCGTAGGGCCCGTTGGCCTCGCGCTCGGCCACCATCTGCTCGACGATGGCAGCGCCCACGTTGCGCACCGCGGAGAGCCCGAAGGGGATGGCCTCGGTGCCGTCGTCGAGCTGGGTGGGCACGAAGTCGGCGCCGGAGCGGTTGACGTCGGCCACCAGCACCCGGATGCCGGAGATCCGGCACTCGTTCAGGTAGATCGCAGCCTTGTCGAGGTTGGCCTTCACACTCGTCAGCAGCGCGGCCAGGTACTCGATGCGGTAGTTCGCCTTCAGGTAGGCGGTCTGGTAGGCGACCAGCCCGTAGCCGAAGGAGTGGGACTTGTTGAAGGCGTAGTCGGCGAAGTTCTCGATGATGTCGAACAGGTGGGTGCCGAGCTCGGCGCCGTAGCCGGAGGATGCGCAGCCGTCGACGAACTTGGAGCGCTCCTGGGCCATCACCTCGCGCTTCTTCTTGCCGCACGCCTTGCGGAGGTTGTCGGCGTCGGCCAGGGAGTACCCCGCGAACTGCTGGGAGACCCGCATGACCGACTCCTGGTAGATCATCAGGCCGTAGGTGTCGGCCAGCAGCTCCTTGGCGTCGGGGTGGAAGAACTCGACCGGACGCCGCTCGTTCTTGCGCTCGGCGTAGTCGGTGTGCATGTCGACGCCCATGGGTCCAGGCCGGTAGAGGGCCACGAGCGCGCACACGTCCTCGAAGGTGGTGGGAGCCAGCAGGCGCAGCAGCTGGCGCAGCCCGCCGCCCTCCATCTGGAACACGCCGATGGAGTCACCCCGGCGCAGCATCTCGAAGGTGGCCTCGTCGTCGAGCGGCGGGTCGTCGATGTCGACCTCGATGCCGCGGAAGTCCTTGATGAGGGCCAGGGCGTCGGTGATGACGTCGAGGTTCCGCAGGCCCAGGAAGTCCATCTTGAGCAGGCCCAGCTCCTCGACGTTGTTCATCTCGTACTGGGTGACGACCGGCGCCTCCTCGAGGGCCTGGCCGGCGACGGGCTTGCGCTGGATGGGCAGGTAGTCGGTGAGGGGTGCGTCGGTGATCACCACCGCGGCGGCGTGGATGCCGTCCTGGCGGCGCAACCCCTCGAGGCCCTTGGCCACGTCGACCACCCTGGCCACGTCGGGATCGGCCTCGTACATGCCCCGCAGCTCGGCCGCCCGCTGGTAGCCGTCGACGAACTTCTCGTGCTTCTCCAGGCAGGCGTACAGGGGCGTGTCGCGCCCCATGACCAGCGGCGGCATGGCCTTGGCCACCTTGTCGCCCATCGCATAGGGCAGCCCCAGCACCCGGGCCGCGTCGCGCACCGCGGCGCGGGCCTTGATGGTGGAGAAGGTGACGATCTGGGCCACGTGGTCGCGCCCGTAGCGCTCGGCCGCGTAGCGGATCATCTCGTCACGGCCACGCGAGTCGAAGTCCATGTCGATGTCGGGCATCGACACCCGGCTCGGGTTGAGGAAGCGCTCGAAGAGCAGGTCGTAGCGGATGGGGTCCAGGTCGGTGATCCGCAGGCAGTAGGCCACCGCGCACCCGGCCGCGCTCCCCCGCCCGGGGCCGACCCGGATGCCCGTGTCGCGCGCGTGCTTGATGAGGTCCCACGTGATGAGGAAGTAGGCCGAGAACCCCATGTCGTCGATGATCTTCAGCTCGTAGGCGAGCCGATCGACGACCCTGTCGGGCAGGTCGTCGCCCCACCGCTGGCGGGCCCCCTCGAAGGTGAGGTGGCGCAGGTGGTCGGCATCGGTGGCGAAGCCCTCGGGCAGGGGGAAGCTGGGCAGCTTGGGCTTGCCGTCGACGTCGATGGTGACCTGGGCCCGCTCCGCGATCCAGAGCGAGCTGTCGCAGGCCACCTCGACTTCGCGGAACAGGTGGCGCATCTCCGCCGCCGACTTCAGGTAGTGGCCGGCGCCCTTGAACTTGAAGCGCTCGTTCTCGCTCTCGGCCAGGAGGGCGCCGGTCTGCACGCAGAGGAGGGCGTCGTGGCCCTCGGCATCGGCGGCATGGGTGTAGTGGCTGTCGTTGGTGGCGAGCAGCGGGGCGCCAAGGCGCTTGGCGATCTCGATGAGCTGCGGGTTGGTCCGATGCTGCTCGGGGATGCCGTGGTCCTGCATCTCCACGAACAGGTTGTCGCGGCCGAAGATCTCCTGGAGCCGCGCCGCCTTGGCCAGCGCGGCCTTGGGGTCGCCGTTGAGCAGGGACTGGAGGACGTGGCCACCGAGGCAACCGGTGGTGGCGATCACACCCTCGGAGTGGTCGGCCAGGGTCTCCCAGTCGACCTTGGGCTTGCGGTAGTAGCCCTCCAGGAAGGCCCGCGACGAGAGCTGGATCAGGTTCCGGTAGCCGACGTCGTCCTCGGCCAGCAGGGTCAGGTGGTAGTAGGCCTTCTTCCCCCCGTCGCCCTCACCGCCGGTGTCGTCGACCTTGCCCCGGGTCTGGATCCGCTCGCTGCGGTGCTCGTGGGCCATGTAGGCCTCGAAGCCCAGCACCGGGTTGATCCCCTGCTCGCGGCACGCCTTGTAGAAGGGCAGGACGCCGTACATGTTGCCGTGGTCGGTGATGCCCAGCGCGGGCTGGCCGTCGGCGGCGGCCGCCGCCCCCCCCAGGTCGATCCGCGACGCGCCGTCGGGCATCGAGTACGCGGTGTGGGTGTGCAGGTGGGTGAACGAGTCGCCCACAGAGCCTCCTCGGACCAGCGGCGGCGACGGGCTCGCACCCGCCGTTTGGACGGTCCACAACGCCGCCCACAGATGTTCTCCACACCTGTGGACGAATGACACCGCTGTGATTCGGACGGTACCACGCGACCCGACCCCGACGTTTCCCGACGGTGCGGGGGGGCAGCGGTCCCGAGGCGTCGGGGGCGCCTCGTGCGAAGGAGGATGGCGATGGCACTGCTCAGGAAGCTCCGTCGAGGGGCCAAGGGTCGACGCGGTGCGCGCCCGGGCGCCCGGGCTCCCTCCCAGACGACGGAAGAGCAGGTCAGCCGGGAGGCGAGGACGGCTGACCCGAGTCCACCGGAGGGCGGGCGCGTTGACGAGCCGGGACGCGAGCCCGGCCCCCGCCCGCCGGACCCGGAGCGCACCCCGCAACGAGGCGCGGGAGCCGAGGGCGCGTCCCGATCCGACGACAGCACGAGACCGGCGAGCGACGGTGATGACCGCTCCGCTGAGTCGCTCCGGACGGACGGGGGCCAGACCGACGCCGGCCCAGCCGATGCGCACGGCGGTGACGCAACCTCCCGTCACGCCGATCCCGACCATCCGGACCACCAAGCCACGCGGCCCTCGGACGCCGGCCAGGACGAGAGCAGCCCGGAGCAGGGGGACGGAGCCGACCCGGCGGCCGGTCGGGACGAGCCCACAGCAACGTGGGGCGGGCCGGCCGGACCCGCCCACCCTCGTGAGGGGGGCTTGGGCGCCACGCTCAAGCGGGCCGTGTTCGAGTTCAAGGAGGACAACCTCGCCGACCGAGCGGCCGGGCTCACCTACTACTCGGTGCTGTCCATCTTTCCCGCGCTCATCGCACTGGTGTCGATCGTCGGTCTGGTCTGGGACCCGGAGACGGTCACCGAGACCCTGACCAACATCGCGGAGTCGCTCGGATCGTCATCAGCGGCGGACACCTTCGAGGGCCCGATCGACGACGTCACGAGCAGCCAGGGCACCGTGGGCGTCCTCCTCATCGTCGGCATCGTCGGCGCCCTGTGGACGGCGTCGGGCTACATCGGGGCGTTCATGCGGGCCTCCAACGAGATCTACGAGGTCGAGGAGGGCCGCACCTTCTTCAAGCTGCGGCCCCTGCAGATGTTGATCACCCTCATCCTCGTGGTGCTGCTGGCGCTCGTGCTGGCAGCGGTCACCCTCACCGGCCCGGTGGCCGAGGAGATCGGCGATCAGATCGGGTTGAGCAGCACTGCGCTGACCATCTGGGACATCGCCAAGTGGCCCGTCCTCGCCGTCGTCGTGTTGTTCATGCTCGCCCTGCTCTACCACATGGCGCCCAACGCCAAGCTGCCCCGCTTCCGCTGGATCACCCTGGGCAGCATCCTCGCCGTGGTGGTCTGGCTCGTGGCCTCGGCCGGCTTCGCCTTCTTCGTCGCCAACTTCGGCTCCTACAACAAGACCTACGGCGCCCTGGCAGGGGTGATCATCGCCCTGGTCTGGTTGTGGATCACCAACCTGGCCATCCTCCTCGGCGCCGAGATCGATGCCGAGCGAGAACGGAGCCGGCAGCTGGAACGAGGGGTCCCCGGGGCCGAACGAAGGCTCCAGCTCGACGAGCGCTCCACGCCCAAGAAGAAGCGTCGGGCTCGGACCGGCTAGCTCCCGATGCCCACCCCGGCCGGTGGTGCCGAGATCCTGACCGGGACCGACCCACGCCCTGACCGACGCGAGCTCCTGTGGTCAGCGCGCTGGCTCTTGACGGCCCACCGATGTCGGGCACCCCCGGTTCCGGCGCGGGTGGGTGCCCCGCCGTCGCCCCATGGCGCCGGGTGCAGCGCGGGCGGTCAGGTCGGCGCGTCAGAGCAGGGCGACGTGGTCGGCGGCGGCGAGCATCTGGTGGCCGATGGGTTGGAGGCCGATCCGGGTGGCGAGCAGGCCGGTGGACACCCGCTCCACGACCCCCCACTCCCAGACGGCACCGGGGACGCCGGCGACCTGCGAGCGGTCTTCGAGCGCCTGACGGGTGCAACGACCACGGCGCGGCGGCGTCGCCTGCACATCGGCGTCCTCGATCATGACCCCGAGCTGGGGTTGGCGGTGCACAACGCGTGTCGAGCCTGGGTCCACCAGACCGCGACCGCGCTCGAGGCCCAGGGTCACCACGTCGAGACGGGGTGGCCCGCGCCCCTCGATCACCTCTGGGGGACGTTCGCTGCGTTCGGGGTGCTGAGCGATGCCACCCGACCACCGATGCTCGACTGGGTGAGCGACCGCCTGGGCCGGACGGTGCGCGCCGACGAGGTCAGCGGCAGCGTGTTCGAGGAGGCCGCCCGAGCCCGGGCGCGAGGCCCCGGCGAGGTGCAGGCCGCGCGGAAGGTCGTCGACGCCGCCATCGCCCCGATCCACCGGTGGTGGCAGGACCACGACCTGCTCCTCACCCCCACCACCTTCCAGCCGGCCTGACCGCTCGGTGGAGAGCCCGGGCCTCGTGAGGTCGGGACGCTGGCCGCGCCCTTCAGCCTCACCGGTCAGCCCGCGCTCTCGATCCCCGCCCGACCCACGCACGACGAACTCCCCATCGGTGCAGATCGTCGGCCGTCGGGGCGACGACGACCTGCTGCTCGACCTCGCCATCGAGCTCCAAGACGCCCTGGAGTGGACCTCCCGCCGACCACCGTCGGACCTGGAGCCACGAGCCATCGCCGCGGTCATCGTCGGTGGGAGTGCACCAGATCGGCGCGGGCAGAAACGGCCGATCGCGAGGAGGCGGGTCCCAGCGTCCAGCGCAAGACCGCGGCGCCGGCGAGCCCGGCTTCGCTGTCACACCCCCTGCGTAGGGTTGGGGAATGGTCGCAGTGGCCGGATCGGCCCCCTCCGAGACAACCGAACCCGGTGACCTGTACCGCTTCGTCGAGGTCGACCTGCCCCGTTGCACCGACGGCGAGCTGGTCGACCGGCTGTTGCAGGCCCAGCGGATGCGGGCCCGGCTTGATGCTGCGGTGGTGGCCATCACCGGTGTGTTCGATGCCCGTCTGGTCTGGGCCGGCGACGGAGCCCGCAGCACCCCCGCCTGGGTCACCGCTCGCGTCGGGGCCTCCTACGGCGCCGCCCGCGGCGACCTGCAACTGGCCCGGGACCTACGCGACCACCCTCACCTGACCCGTGCGGCCCGCCAGGGCCGGTTGACCCGCGACCAGACCCGGGCCCTGCTCGGCGTTCGCACCGCCGGCCTGGAAGAGGTCTTCGATGCCTGCGAGGAGATCCTCATCGACGAGATCGCCACCGCCACCCTGGCTGCGGGGCGGCGGTTCCTGGCCCGCTGGGCCCAAGAGGTCCGTGAACGGTTCGGCATCGGCGAACCCGACGGCCCCGAACCCGACGGCGGCGACCGGTCCCGGGCCCACCTCTCCCCCGTGGGGGACCGCTGGGCCGGCGAGCTCGACCTCACCGCCGAAGACGGCGAGAAGGTCGCCAACGCCATCGACAACCAGATCGACGCACTGTGGAACCAGGGGGTGTTCACCACCAGCGACGACCTCACCCCCGCCGAACGCCGAGCCATCGCCCTGGTCCAGGTCATCGAACGCGGCACCCGCGGCGGCGGCGACGGCACCGCCCGCCCCCTCATCTTCGCCCTCACCACCCTCGACACCCTCGCCCAGAACCCCAACGGCCACGCCAACGGCGACGACGGCGAGCCAGGCGGCGAACCCGACGGTGACCCCGCCAGCACCAGCCGCAGCGACGACCCCACCAGTGTCGTCGGCGATCACGACAACGAGGCCGACGCCGAGCACGACAACGACCCGGCCGGACGCAACGACCGCACCGACGACGAGACCAGCCACCGATCGGCCCACTGCGACCCGGCCGGGGGCACCGCTCCTTCTGGCTGCGACTGCGGCTGCCACCAGGCGACCGACGACACGAGGACTGACGGCACCGATCCGCAGGACACCATCACGACCGGCACCCCGCCTCCACCGTGGCTGCTGCCCCGCGACGGCACCGGTTCGGGAAGCAGCTCGGGCGCGGGCCCGGACCCCGACCCGCTGGCCGACCTGGACCCGTTGACCCCGTACCCGGCGCTGCTGGCCGAGCTGTCGCGCTCGGGGCCGGTGCACCCCGACATCGTCCGCCGCCTGGCCTGCGAGGGCGCCGTCATCCCCGTCTACATCGGCTCCGGCGCCGACCAGCTCAACATGGGACGCACCCTCCGCATCGCCAATCGGCCCAACGCCGCGCCCTACGCATCCGCGACGGCGGCTGTCAGTTCCCCGGCTGCTCCGTCGGTCCTGAGTGGTGCATCGCCCACCACCTCGTGTGGTGGGAGAACGGCGGGCCCACCGACCTGGTCAACCTGGTGCTGCTGTGCCGGTTCCACCACAAGGCTGTCCACGGCGGCGGGTTCACCATGACCCGCAACCGCGACGGCACCCTTCACACCACCCGCACCGACCGGCAACCGCTCACCCCACCCCTGCGGGCCCGTCCACCGCTGATCCGCACCCGGCCACCACCACCGCCACCGCCCGACGGCGACGCCGACGACCGCACCCCCGAGGAACGCCGCTCCGACCACTACATCGCCCGCTGTCGCATCAACGACCTCGTCCGCGCCGCCCAGGTCGCCCGCGGCAGCCACCCCCGCTACCCCACCGCCACCACCCCCCTTCGCGGCTGAGGTGCCGGTGCCTGGACCGCCCACGCGACCGGCACCCGCCGCAGCCAGGCGGCGACCACGGTCGCAAGGGTCGATGCCGATGGAGGAGACTGCGGCCAGGCGCCTCGGTCTGTCGGTCTGTCGGTCGCCAGCCAGATCCCCGGTCACGATGGCGCGACCTGATCGGTGCGATCGTCTACCGGGTGCGGACGCCGGAGGCCGGCCTGGGGTCGCTACACGTCGGAGATAGGACGGTGTCGCCGGGGACGGCGCGACTCACAACACGACCCAGGTCAGCGGACCGCGATTCCCCCGCTGAAACGCGATTGCCCCGAACCCGGGCGGCGACGCCGCAACGGAGGGCCACCCTGACTTGGACCGCCGTCAGATGATCAGCCGTCCCCCTCTGCCGAGATCGTCGACAGCCTGCCCCGTCCCACTTTCTAGCGGCCCGGCCACAGCGCTGTTCCGGAACGCAGAACACGATTCGGCCTTCCTCTTCACACCACGCCTCGGGTGCCGATCAGAGCCTTGGAACGAGAGCGGAGGTCGTTTCGGGTCCCCGGCACTCGTCGCACCAGAGCAGCGCACGGGAGGGCCAGGCATGAAACCGATGGAAGACGGAGCTGCGGGGACGCGGGCTCAAGACCCGAGTCGTCGATCGATCTGGCTCTGGATCGTCGGCATCGTCCTCGTCCTCGCGCTGATCGGCAATGCCAGCAGCGACGATGACGACACTGGTGGTGGTGGCCGGTACAGCTCGAATGATTCCCCCAGCCAGATCGACTATCAGCGTCCGTCGCGCTCAGAAGTCGATCGGTGCGTGGAGGAGTCGACGGGGAACTTCGAGGAGGTCTACGGCTCGCAGACTCCACAGGAACGCCAAGACGCCATCGACATCTGTTCTGCGAGTGATGACGAGATTCGGGAAGCCCTCGATGAGGCGGAAGCGGACCTGAACTCCGGCGGGTAGCAGGTGACCAGTGGCGAGGCCCCTGCCTTGGTGCGCTCAGCACTCGGGTGGAGATCGGCCCGTGTCGCTCGCCCAGCGCAATGCGTCCGGACGTCGCCGGAGGGCGCACTTGCTCGAGTTCTTCTCGACGACTGGCTTCGGGAACCCCGGATACCGGGTGCGGTACGCCGGAGGCGCATGCCCGTGCACGGCCGAGCCCCTACAGGTAGGTGCCGCCGCCGGGCTCGGGGGCGCCGGCGGGACCGCCCTGGCCCGGGCCACCCGGGCCGCCGGGCTGGCCACCAGGGCCGAGCTGGCGGCGCATGTCGTCCAGCTGGGAGCGCGCCGCCGCCTGCTGGGCGAACAGGGTGGCCTGGATGCCGTGGAACAGGCCCTCCAGCCAGCCCACCAGCTGGGCCTGGGCGATGCGGAGCTCGGCCTCCGAGGGTGGCTCGTCGGCGGCGCCGAAGGGGATCGTCACCCGATCCAGCTCCTCGCGCAGGTCCTCGGAGAGCGACGAGCCCAGCTCGGCCAGCGACGTCTCGTAGATCTCCCTGAGCCGGCCGCGGGCCGCCTCGTCGAGCTCGGCACCGCGGACCTCCTCCAGCAGCTGCTTGATCATGGAACCGATGCGCATCAGCTTGGCCGGCTCCTCCACCGCCTCCCGGCGCTCGCCGGCTCCGTCGCCGTCGGCGGCGGGCGGGTCGATCAGCTCGCCGTGGAGGGCGGAGTCGGCGGGGGGCTGAGGCTGGGCGTCGGACACGGGTTCACTCCGGGAAGGGGGCCGGGACGGCCGGGCCAGCGTACGGGGTGCTCAGCCGGTGCCGACCAGGCAGGGCACGAGCATCTCGTCACGGGTCAGCGAACCGTGGCGGCCCACCAGCACGAAGGGCCCGGAGTCGGCGTCGTCGTGGAACGACACCGGCTCGCGGGCGACGAGGGCCACATCACCCATCCGCCCGAGCGCGGCCGAGGTGACCGTCGGTCCCCACCAGCCGCACTCGATGGTCTCCTCCCGGGTGACCACCCAGGCATCGTGGCCGTGGTGGGCCAGGGCCGCCTCGTGCAGTGCCGGGGCCCGGCCAGAGCGGGCGTGGAGCCAGCGGAACCGCCCCTCGCCCGACTGGAAGGCGATGTGGGGCACCAGGTCGCGGTGAAGGGTGCGGATGCGATCGCCCACGTGCACCTGGCCGTGGTCGGCGGTGACCACCAGTGCCGCACCCGGGGGCAGGACCGACAGCACATCGCCCACCAGGCGATCGACGGCGACGACCTCGGCGTCGTAGTGGTCGCCCAGGCCGTACTCGTGGGCCACCTTGTCGATGCCGTCGTAGTAGGCGTAGATGAACGGCTCGCCCAGCCGCAGCAGCCGCCCCAGCTCGGTGACCAGGGTGGACGGCACCCGATAGCCGTTGAAGCGGACCTCGTGCAGGTGGGCGCCGCTGAAGCCCGACGAGGCGAACTCGGCCTTGGTCACCACCGCCGGACGCTGCGCCGCGAAGGCGGCGTGGGTCTGGAACTGCTCGGGGTCGATGTGGCGGCGGGCGTCGCCCGCGGCGGTCGACCAGCGCAGCACGTTCAGCACATCGGTCCCGACCGCGACGCGGTAGCCGATGACACCGTGCTCACCCGGGGTCAGCCCGGTGGCGATGGAGGTGAGGGCGGTGGCGGTGGTGGACGGCGCCACGCTGGTCACCGGTCCCCCCACCAGGCCGTCCAGGGTGGGCGCCAGGGCCACCCGGGCCTGGAGCTGGTCCCAGCCCAGGCCGTCGAGCACGAGGAGCACCACCTGGTCGGCCTCCAGGGCGGCGGCCGGGAGCCAGGGGGGCGACACGGGGCCGGGCTCCAGCAGCGCCGGAACGATGCTCGAGATGCACGCACCGCCGTAGTCCGGGATGAGAGGGGGATCGCCCACGTCAGGCCCTTCCGGTGCCCCAGACGGCCCGGGGCGCTACGACCCTATCGGTCACCTCGGCCCCTCCGGTGAATGGGTCCTCGGGGTGACGGCCCCGCCACCCACCGCACACCCGTACCATGGCCGCTGTGAAGGTCTCGACCCGAGGTGACTACGCCTGCCGGGCCCTGCTGTCACTGACGTTGCACCCCGAGGAGGCCCCGACCGCCGTCCGCGACATCGCCGAGCGGACCGGCCTCCCCCAGCCCTACCTGGAGCAGATCCTCCTCGCCCTCAAGGGGGCGGGGCTGGTCCGGTCCAAGCGGGGTGTGGGCGGGGGCTACGTGCTGGCCCGCGACCCCTCCGAGATCACCCTGGCCCAGGTGGTGTCGGCAGTGGATGGTCCCATCGTCGTCGGCGACTTCGGCGAACCGCACCAGAACGGGGCATGCGACCACGAGGGCCAGTGCGTGCTGCTGGCGGTGTGGGCCGACGCCGGGCGCCAGATGCGCACCGTGCTGGAGGCTCGCACGCTGGCCGACGTGGCCGCCATCACCCGCGGTCAGGCCGCGTGGCCCGAGCCCGCCACCTGATCAACACGTCTGCGGTCAGAGGGCGCGTAGCGCGTCGAGGACGGCCTGAAGGTCGCCCGGCAGCGGCGCCTCGGCCCGCACCTCGACGCCGGTCACCGGGTGGCGGAAGGCCAGCTGGGCGGCGTGGAGGAACGGGCGGGGGCACTCGACCGCGGTGCGCCCGCCGCCGTAGCGGACGTCGCCCACCACAGGGTGGTTGATGGCCCGCATGTGCACCCGGATCTGGTGGGTCCGACCCGTCTCCAGCGTGCATGCGACGCGGGCGCAGGGCCCGGGCCGGTCGAAGACCTCCTCGACCTGGTAGCGGGTGCGGGCCTCCTTGCCGTCGGCCCGGACGGCCATGAGGGTGGCCTGGCGGGGTGAGCGGCCGATGGGAGCGTCCACCAGGCCCTGGGACGCCTCGGGGTGGCCGACGACGAGGGCCTGGTAGCACCGGGACACGGTGCGGGCGGCCAGCTGGGCCACCAGGGCGGCGTGGGCCTCCGGCGTGCGGGCCACGACGAGCAGACCCGAGGTGTCGCGGTCGAGGCGGTGGACGAGCCCGGGACGCTCGGGCTCCCCCACCGACGCCACCTCGGGGAACCGGGCGACCAGACCGGCGACGAGGGTGTGGCGCCGGTGGCCGGCGCCAGGGTGCACCACGAGACCGGCCGGCTTGTCCACGACCAGGAAGGCCGCGTCGATGAGGATGACCGGGACCTCGACATCGGGCTCGGGCGCGACCGGCTCGGGCCCGGTTGGAGCCTCGTGGGCCTCGACGCGGACCCGCGCCCCCTCCTCCACCCGGGTCGAGGCCTTGGTCACGACCTCGCCATCGACCCGCACCCTCTCCTCCGCCAGCAGGCTCGCGGCCTCGGCCCGGCTGACATCGGCCACCAGGGCGACGAGGCGGTCGATCCGCTGGCCGGCCAGCGCCGGGGGCACCGCCTCTCGGAGGATCACCCGGGGTCGGCCTCGGCCTGGTCGCGGGGCTCGAACAAGGAGGCCACCACGAGCAGGGCCGCCCCCACCACGATGCCGGCATCGGCCACGTTGAACACCGGCCACCACTGGAGGTCGATGAAGTCCACCACCGCGCCGCCCATGAACCCGGCCGGGGCCCCGGCCGGCCCGCTGCGCAGGGCCCGGTCGATCAGGTTGCCGACCGCGCCCCCCGCCACCAGGCCGGCCGCCACGGCTCCGACGGCGCGGGCGCTGTAGCCCGCCCACAGCAGCCAGCCCACCACGCCCAGAGCCACCACCGCGATCAGCGGCCCCAGGTTGAGGTCGTCGCCCAGGCTGAAGGCGGTGCCGGTGTTCCAGGTGAGCTGGAGCTGGAGGGATCCGATGACCTCGAGGGGCAGACCGTCGTCGAGGCGGCGCAGGGCCCAGGTCTTGGTCAGCTGGTCGGCGACGACGGCCACGACCGCCACGGTGGCGACCAACCGGAGGCGGGGGACCCGCGGGCGACGCTCGTCGGGTCCCCCCTCCGGCTCCGACGGGGGTCCGAGCGGTGCGGCCCCAGGCGGTGGAGGCTCAGCGACGGCCGAGACCGCCGATCTTGTGCTCGACGCGCTCCCGGGCCCAGGGGATGGCCTCGAGGCGCTCCTCGGGGATCGGCTCGCCCGAGATCTCGCAGATGCCGTAGGTGCCGAGATCGAACTTGGCCAGGGCATGGTCGATCTCCTCGACGGCCTGGCGGGCCTGGGCCGAGAGGGCGAGGTCGCGGTCGCGCTCGATGGCCAGCGAGTCCCCCTCGCCGGACTCCTCGTCGAACTGCACGTCACCGGGGTCGACGTCGTCCACGAGGGAGTCGGCCTCGGCCTTGAGGCTCTCGGCCTGGCCCAGGTAGGTGGCTCGCTCCTCGAGCAGGGCCTCGCGCTGGGAGGCGAGGAAGGCCTTCGGGAACGGCGAGGAGGCCCGGCCCCCGGCGGAACTCGGGGTCGACACCTTCTTGGCGGGGGCCTTCTTGGTCTCTGCCTTCGCTGCGGTGCTCTTGGTCACCCCCTCCTTGGAGCCGGAGCCCTTGGCCGGAGCCTTGCTCGTGGCAGCCTTCTTCGTCACTGCCTTCTTCGTCGTGCCCCGGGCGGATGCCGCCTTCTTCGTGGGCTGGGCCATCGGGGTCCCACCTTCTCCGTGGTCGAAAGGTGTCGAAGCATAGCGACCCCGACCGACACCGCTGGAAACCTGGACCCGACGACGCCGCGACGAGGGCCGGATCCCACTGGGGCGCGGCGCGGGAGCCCTCGTAGGGTGACGGGATGCCCTTCGGCCCCATCGATCCCGCACTGGACCTGGTGGCGCTGGAGGAGCGCGTCCTCGCTCGCTGGCGGACGAACGACATCCCCGCCCGGGTCCGGGACAGCCGCACGGGCGGCGAGCCGTGGATCTTCTACGAGGGCCCACCCACCGCCAACGGCCGTCCCGGGCTCCACCACGTCTGGGCCCGCGTGTTCAAGGATCTCTACCCCCGCTTCCAGACCATGCGGGGCCGGAAGGTGCCACGCAAGGGCGGCTGGGACTGCCACGGCCTGCCCGTCGAGCTGGCCGTCGAGCAGGAGCTGGGGCTGCGCTCCAAGCACGAGATCGAGGCCTACGGCATCGCCGCCTTCAACGAGCGGTGCCGGGCGTCGGTCTCCCGTCACGTCGAGGACTGGACTGCGCTCACATCACGGTCGGGGACCTGGATCGACACCGAGGAGGCCTACTGGACCCTCGACGACTCCTACGTCGAGTCGGTCTGGTGGCTGGTGCGCCAGATGTGGGACGCGGGTCTGCTCTACGAGGGCCACCGGGTCAGCCCCTACTGCGGCCGGTGCGGTACTGCGCTGTCCAGCCACGAGGTGGCCCAGGGGTACCAGGACGTGGTCGACCGCTCGGCCTACGTGCGGCTCCCGATCACCGAGGGTCCCGACGCCGTGGCCGACGCCGACCTGGTGGTGTGGACGACCACCCCGTGGACGCTCCTCGGCCATGTGGCCGCGGCGGTGGGACCTGACGTGGACTACGTGCGGGTCCCCACCGGCGACGGGGCGGACCTGGTCATGGCCGAGGCCGCCCAGCAGCGACGCCACCCCGACGCCCCCGTGGTGGCCCGTCTGACCGGAGCCGACCTCGTTGGCACCCGCTACCGGCGGCCCTTCGGCGTCCTCGCCCTCGACGAGCGGGGTCTGCGGGTGGTGGCCGACGACTTCGTGACCACCGACGACGGTTCCGGCATCGTCCACCTGGCGCCCGCCTTCGGCGAGGACGACGCCCGCATCGGTCGGGCCGAGGACCTCCCGGTGCTCAACCCCGTCGACGCCGACGCCGCCTTCGACCACACCGTGCCCGCCTACGCCGGCCGCTTCGTCAAGGATGCCGATGCCGACATCCTCGTCGACCTCGAGGCGCGGGGCCTGCTGCTGGCGGCCGAGGACCTCACCCACAGCTACCCCCACTGCTGGCGGTGCGGCACACCCCTCATCTACTGGGCCAAGACCTCGTGGTTCGCCCGCACCGAGGCCCGCCGCGACGCCCTGCTGCGGGAGAACGAGAGCATCACCTGGCACCCCGACCACATCAAGCACGGCCGCTTCGGCAAGTGGCTGGAGTCCAACATCGACTGGGCGCTCTCCCGCGACCGGTACTGGGGCACGCCGCTGCCCATCTGGCGCTGCCGCGCCGGCCACGACACCTGCGTGGGGTCGGTGGCCGAGCTGTCCACCCTGGCCGGCACGGACCTGTCCTCGCTCGACCTGCACCGGCCCTTCATCGACGAGGTCACCTTTCCCTGCCCGCAGTGCCAGGCCACGGCCCGCCGCCTCCCTCCCGTCCTCGACGCCTGGTTCGACTCAGGGTCGATGCCCAGCGCCCAACAGCACTTCCTCGGCGGCGACGACGGTCCCGACGCCTTCCCCGCCGACTTCATCTGCGAGGCCATCGACCAGACGCGGGGTTGGTTCTACAGCCTGCTCGCGGTCAACACCCTCGTCTTCGACCGCGCTCCCTACCGCAACGTGGTCTGCCTGGGCCACATCGTGGACGAGCAGGGGCGGAAGATGTCGAAGTCCAGGGGCAACGTCATCGACCCCTGGGACGCGTTCGCCCGCTTCGGCGCCGACGGGCTGCGGTGGTACTTCTTCGCGGCGGGCCAGCCCTGGAGCCCCCGGCGCGTCTTCGACGACGCCATCCGGGAGAGCACCCGACGGACCCTCATCACCCTCTGGAACGTGGTCGGGTTCTTCACCACCTACGCCGACCTGGACGGGTGGGAACCCGCCGGCGAGGCCCGGCCCGACCCCACCCACGTCCTCGACCGCTGGGTGCTGGGCCAGCTCGACGCCACCGTCGACGCGGTGACCGAGGCCCTCGAGGGCTTCGACGCCCTGACCGGCGCGGACCGGGTCGCCACCTTCGTCGACGACCTCTCCAACTGGTACGTGCGCCGCAGCCGGCCCCGGTTCTGGGGCGCCGAGGACACCCAGGCCCACGCCACCCTCTACCACTGCCTGGTGGTGACCTCCCGGCTGCTGGCCCCCTTCTGCCCCTTCCTGGCCGAGGAGATCCACACCGTCCTCACCGGCGCCGACTCGGTCCACCTGGCTGACTGGCCTACCACTGCAGACCGCGACGTCGACGCGCGGGCCCTCGCCGACGGCATGGCCGGGGCCCGACGGCTGGTGGCCCTGGGCCGCGCCGCCCGCACCGACGCCAAGGTCAAGGTGCGCCAGCCCCTGGCCCGGGCCCTGCTCCTGCACCGCGACGGCACCCTCGGCGACGAGCTGGGCGCCGAGGTGGCGTCGGAGCTCAACGTGAAGGCGCTCGAGGAGGTCGACACCCTCTCGGACCTGATGACCTGGGAGGTCATCCCCAACTTCCGCGCCCTCGGGCCCCGGCTCGGACCCAAGGTGGCCGAGGTCAAGGCCGCCCTGGCGGCGGCCGACGGCACCGCCCTGCGCCACCAGCTCGAGGCCGAGGGCAGCATCGAGGTGGCCGGTGAGCGCCTCACCGCCGACGAGGTGGAGGTGCGGGCCCGGCACCACGAGTCCTTCGCCCTCGCCGAGGACGGCGGCTGGGCGGTGGCGCTCGACCTGACCATCGACGACGCCCTGCGCTCCGAGGGCGTGGCCCGCGAGCTGGTCCGAGCCGTCAACGACCTCAGGAAGGAGGCGGATCTGGCCCTGGCGGATCGCATCCACCTCCGCGTCGACGGTGAGACGACCGTGACCGACGCCGCCACGACCCACGCGGCCCGGCTGGCCGCCGACACCCTGGCGACCGAGGTGGTGGTCGGCGCCGTCGACGAGGTCGACGGCTTCCACGTGCGCCGCTTCGAGCTCGACGGCCTCGCCACCGCGGTGGCGGTGCGGCCGGTCTGACCTAGATCGGCGCGCCGACCCGGGTGCTACCGGCGACGTCCGAAGCGAGACTTCCCCCGGGCCGGCTCCTCCTCGGTGACGCTCGGGGTCCGGTCGTCGCCGTCCTCGCGCGGCCCGAGGGGCTCGTCGTCGAGCATGGCCTTGCGCAGCTCGGCCAGGAAGGTGTCCTCGCCGTCGGGGGCGTCGACCGAGGACACGGCCTCGGTCGCGGGCCCGGCATCAGCATCGTCGGCGGCGTCGACGTGCGTGTTGGCATCGGTGAGGTCGATCCCGGCTCCCTCGTCCGACGGCGACGGCGCGGGGGCGGGGGTCTCGTCCGGCGGCCCCGTGTCGGGGACGGAGGGCTCCAGACCCGCCTGATCGATGACAGGGGGTGGCTCCGAGTGCGTCTCGGGATCGGGCCCGTCCTCGGCGGGGGCAGGCGCCTCGTCCGAGAGAGGTTCGTCGGCCGCGGGCTCATCCTCCGTGGAGGCGGCGACGATGTCCTGTGGTGTGGGGGACTCGTCGGTCGCGGGTGGGGCGACCGGCGCCGGCTCGTCGGCGACCGGATCGGCACCGGGCCCGTCGCCCTCGACCGAGCCATCGACGGGCGCGGCCCCGCCGAGGGGCTCGTCGGGAGGGGGCAGGCGGACCCCCGCGGCGACGGCGACGCGGAACGCCTCGGGGTGGTCGAGCAGGGACTGGAGCTCGCCGATGGCGGCCTGCACCACCTCTCGCTGCTCCTCCACGTGACGCTCGAGCACCACGACATCGCTGGCCAGGGAGCCGCGCGTGCTCTCGAGCTCGCTGATCTCGGTCAACAGGCTGGCCCGGCCCTCCTCGCGCCGTTGGGCCACCTCCTCCTCGATCGCGGTGCGCTGCTCGGCGGCGGCGGCGTCGGCCTGGAGGCGGGCATCGTCGGCGGCGGCGTTGGCGTCGGCCCGGATGCTCTCGGCCTCCTCGGTAGCCTTGCGCACCTCCTCGTCGGCCGCGCGCTGGGCCAGGATGAGGGCCCGGTGGATCTCCTCGGCCCCCCCCGTGTCCTCGGGCTCGGCCGGCGCCACGGCCGCCTTGTCGCTCGCCTCGGCCAACTTGCGCTTGAGCTCGGACACCCCGACCGAGATCTGGTCGAGGAACGTGTCCACCTCGTCGGGGTCGTACCCCCGCTTGACGATGCGGAACTCCTTGGGACCCGAGAGGCTGGAGGAGACGTCCATCCGGCTGATCGTAGTCAGCCCCGGGCCGGCCGGGTCCAAGCCCGGCGCTGCCCTACCGGCAGATCACGACCTGGAGCACCTGCAGCCCGATCAGCACGATGATCGGGGACAGGTCGAGGGCCATGCCCCCCAGGCGGACCGGTGGCAGGGCCCGCCGCACCGGGCCCAGCACGGGCTCGGTGATGGTCCGGAGCCCGTTGCGCACGCCCTCGAGCGCGGAGTCCGGCTCCAGGGGGAACCAGCTGATGATGATGGCGGCCAGGACCACCAGCTGGTAGCCGATGGCCGCGAAGCAGAGGAGGGTGAGGATGGCGTCCATCGAGTCAGGGCACTCAGTCCTGGTAGCCGCGCTCGCCGAGGCGGGCGCGCTCGTCCTCCGACACCTCGATGTTGGCCGGGCTGAGCAGGTACACCTGGGAGTCGAGCTTGTCCATGCGCCCTCCGAGCCCGTAGCAGAGGCCGCTGGAGAAGTCGATGAGACGGCGTGACACCTCGCGGTCGGCGTTGCGCAGGTTCATGACGACGGGCTGGTCGCCCTTGAAGGTGTCGGCCACCTCCTGCGCCTGGTTGAAGTGCGTGGGCACCACCAGGCGGGGCCGGGCGGTGGAGGCCACCGGCATGGGCCGGACCACCTTGGCTCGGGGGGTGGCGCTCCGCCCGCCGCCGCCGCCGGCCTCGAGGCGGCCGAGGCCACCGACCTGGCTGGCGAAGTCGCCACTCGTCTCGACGGACCGGACCGGCGCCATGGGGCGCACGGCGCCGACGGCGGACGGGGGCGGCGACGGATCCGGGTCGGTCGGCATCGGCGGCGGCGGGGTCGCCGACCGCGTCGGCGGAGCCGGGTCGTCGTAGCCCGGGTCGTAGTCGTCGTACTCCTCGTCGGGGCCAAGCCCGAGGTAGAGCATTGCTTTGCGCCACATGGTCGCCATGGATCCTCCTGGGCTGGGGAGCATACCTACTGGTGCTCGTGGGCTCGGCGCCCTCACGCCGGGACGGCCGTCGCCGCCGCCGCCATCGGGCTCACGCCTGCCGGGGACCGAACAGCGCGGTGCCCACCCGCACCATGGTCGCGCCCTCGGCCACGGCGACGTCGAGGTCGGCCGACATCCCCATCGAGCGCTCGATCAGCCCCAGGTCGTCGGCCAGGCGCCGCAGCAACCGGAAGCAGCCCGCCGCGGCAGGGCCCTCCGTCGCGGCGGCGGCGGCGATGGTCATGAGGCCTCGGACCTCCAGACCGTCGGCCCGCAGGTCGGCGACCAGGGCGGCGGCGTCACCGGGGGCGCAGCCTCCCTGGCCGGGGGCGCCGGAGGTGTTCACCTGGGCCAGCACGGCGGCCCCGGGGGCCCGCCGGGCGATCTCGGCCCCCAGCCGGGCCCGGTCGATGCTGTGCCACAGGTGGACGAACGGGGCGACCTGGCGCACCTTGTTGCGCTGGAGGCCCCCGACCCAGTGCCAGCGCACGCCGGGCGGCGCCCCCTTGGCCTTGCGCACCGCCTCCTGGGCGTAGCTCTCCCCCAGGTCCCTGAGGCCGGCGGCCGCCGCTACCGTCGGGGCGCTGACGTCGAAGCCCTTGGTCACGCCCACCACGGTGATCGCGGTCGGGTCCCCGCCCGCGGCCTCGATGCGCCGGTGCACGGCGTCGATCCGCCCCGCCAGCTCCGCCGCGGTCACCCCGCAGGCGGTCACGGCACCCACGCGCGCTCCTCCTCTCCCAGCCAGGCCACCGTGGCCATGCGTCCGGCCTCGGCGCGAGCCCGGTGGGACCAGTACCGGTCGGGGTCGGCCGCGGTGCAGAGCCCCTCGTCGACCACGTCGTGGACCCCCGCCTCGTCCAGGGCGGCGCGGACTCCGGCCACCACGTCGAGGGCGGGAGCACCGGAGTGGGTCACCGAGCGGACACCGTCACCCCACCGGGAGGCCACGCGGTCGAGGTCGTCGGGGCCGAACTGGTAGCGAGCGGGGCGGATGCAGGGGCCGACCACGGCCCGGTGCGGGGCATGGCCCAGGTCGGCCAGGGCGGCGACCGCGGCCTCCACCACCCCGGCCACCAGACCCCGCCAGCCGGCGTGGGCCACGCCCACTGCCCCGTCGGCGAGCAGCACCACCGGGACGCAGTCGGCGGTCGCCACCGCCACCACCGCCCCGGGGATCGCGGTGACCGCGGCATCGGCCTCCGCGCCGGCATGCTCGCCCGGCGCGGTGACGGTCACGACGCCGGCGTCGTGGACCTGGCGCAACCAGGTCCACGGGAGGTCGACGACCGCGGCTCGCCGGGCCGCGAGACCGGCATCGGGGGACGCGACGGCGAGGTCGCCGTCGGCCCGGGACGTGGTCAGGTGGTGGGCGCGGATCAGCGGAGGAAGCTCGGGACGTCGAAGTCGTCGGGGTCCTCGGGGTCGGCCTCCGCCTCCGCGTCCCCGAAGAGGTCCGTGACCCCGGCGGCCGCAGTTTCGCCGGTGGCGCCGTCGACGCTGTCGGCGTGTGTGCGGGCCCGGGTGCGACCCTCCTCCCAGCGGTCGAAGCCGGCGGCGATGACCGTCACGCGCACCTCGTCGCCCATCTCGTCGTCGATGACGGTGCCGAAGATGATGTTGGCGTCGGGGTGGGCCACGCCGTGGATCACCTCGGCCGCCTCGTTGACCTCGAACAGGCCCATGTCGCTGCCGCCGGTGATGCTGAGCAGGATGCCGCGCGCGCCCTCGATCGAGGCCTCCAGGAGCGGGCTGGAGATGGCGTTGCGGGCGGCCTGGAGGGCCCGGCTCTCTCCGGAGGCGTACCCGATGCCCATGAGGGCCGACCCGGCGTTGCTCATCACCATCTTCACGTCGGCGAAGTCGGTGTTGATCAGGCCCGGTGTGGTGATGAGGTCGGTGATGCCCTGGACCCCCTGGAGCAGCACCTCGTCGGCCATCTTGAACGCGTTCAACACCGAGGTCTTCTCGTTGGACACGGTGAGGAGGCGGTCGTTGGGGATGACGATCTGGGTGTCGACGGTCTCCTTCAGGCGCTGGACCCCGGCCTCGGCCTGGACCGAGCGGCGGCGACCCTCGAAGGCGAAGGGGCGGGTCACCACACCGATGGTGAGCGCGCCCAGGGACTTGGCCAGCTCGGCCACCACGGGGGCCGCGCCGGTGCCGGTGCCGCCCCCCTCGCCGGCGGTGATGAACACCATGTCGGCGCCCTTCAGCACCTCCTCCAGCTCCTCCCGGTGGGCCTCGGCAGCCTGGTTGCCGACCTCGGGGTCGCTGCCGGCCCCCAGCCCGCGGGTGAGGTCGCGGCCGATGTCGAGCTTCACGTCGGCGTCGCTCATGAGCAGCGCCTGGGCGTCGGTGTTGACGGCGATGAACTCGACGCCCTTCAGCCCGGCGTCGATCATCCGGTTGACGGCGTTGCAGCCGCCACCCCCGACGCCGATGACCTTGATCACCGCCAGGTAGTTCTGTGGGTTGCCGGCCATGGGAGCTCCTATCTGGGGACCGCGCACGACGGTCGGCCACGGGGGCCGACCGTCCTCCAACCCTCGACATCGACTCGAGGTTGAGGGTTATGTAAAGTTGTGGTGAGGGTTGAGAGATTACCCACAGCTGCCGCCGGGGGTCAAGACCGGAGCGTCCGGCACCCGCACGTCGATGACGCAGCCGTCGGCGGGATCCGACGCCGCCCGCACGGCGCGGGCCGCCGCCGCCTTGGCGACCAGGGCGTCACCGCTGCCCACCACCACCGTCCACCCGTCCCCCACCGCCAGCACCAGGCCGCGATCGTCGGAGGTCGCGCCCTCCACCATCGGACGGAGGTCCGACGGCAGGCGGGACAGGGTGGCCAGCACGCTGCGGTCGGTGCCGGTCAGGGTGTCGCCGGGGCCCACGGACCGTCGTCCGGCCAGGGTGACCAGGTCGCCTCGGCGCGCCACCACGTCGAGCACGCGCCCTTTCGCGTCGACCCGCGCCCACCCCTCGGCCACGGGCACCGCCGCCAGCGCGGTGCGCTCGGTGACCACCACGCGCACCGTGCCCGGCCACAGGCGCTGGATGCGGACCTCGTCCACCCACGGCAGTGCGGACACGGCTCGGGCGGCGCGGTCGAGGTCGGCCTCGACCATGGGCGAGCCGAGAGCGATCCCGGCGGCGTCACGGATGGAGGCGGGAGCGGTGCGGTCGGCCCCGGCGACCTGCACGCGGTCGACGTCGAGCAGTCCGCTCCGCAGGCCGACGAGGGACCACACCACCGTGGCCACCAGGGCGAGGATCACGTTCAGGCGCCGTCGACGGCGCCGCCCCACCCTGCGAGCCACCTCGACCCGGCGGTCGCGCAGGCGCGGGTGGGGCGAGCCGACCGGCGCGGGCCGCTTCGTCGGGGCAGGACCGGCCGTCCTCACGTCGGCTCCGGCCAGTCGAGGCCCACCAGGCGGGTCTCAGGACGGAGCCACACGCCGGTGTGGGCCTCGACCCGGCGCGCCACCTCGACCATGAGGGCGTGAACGTCGGCCGCCCGGCCGCCCGGATCGCACTGGATGAAGTTGGCGTGCTTCTCCGACACCGCCGCCGAGCCCCTCCGCAGCCCCTTGGCCCCGGCCTCCTCGACCAGGCGCCCGGCGGAGTCGCCGATCGGGTTCACGAACACCGAGCCGGCGTTGGCCCCGCCGGGCTGGTTGGCCCGGCGCCACCGGACGATGTCGGCGATCTCGGCCTCGGAGGCCTCCCGGTCGCCCGGCGCCAGCACCAGCTCGGCCTCCACCACTACCTGTGACGGCCGCACCGACGAGCACCGGAAGCCCAGGTCCAGAGCGGAGGCGGGCAGGGACGAGGGCACCGCCCCATCCTCCCCCGCCGCCAGGTCGACGACGCGGATGCTCCGGAGGCTGGCGGCCATGTCCGAGCCGTGCCCGCCGGCGTTCATGCGCACCGCTCCCCCGATCGACCCCGGGACGCCGACGGCCCACTCGAAGCCGGTCAGCCCCGCGGCGGCGGTGCGCCGGGCGACGACGGGGAGGCTCGCGGCAGCGCCGACTCGCACCACCTCCTCCTCGACGGTGAGCTCGCCCAGCCCCGGCCCCATGACCACGGCGATCCCCGCGAAGCCCTCGTCGGCGACGAGCAGGTTCGAGCCCCGCCCGATGACCAGGACGGGGAGGGCGCTGGCGGCCACCGCTGCCGCCACCCGGGCGAGGGTGTCCTCGTCGTCGGCCTCCACCAGCAGCGCCGCGGGCCCACCCAGGCGGTAGGTCGTCAGCGGGCCCAGGGCCACGTCGGCCTGGGTCTGCGGACCCAGCACGTCGGCGGCGCGGGCCACGGCATCGGCCATCACGGCTGGTCGTCGGCCGCCAGGCGGGCCAGGAGATCGTCGGGGAGGGAGGTGATGTCGCCGGCGCCGAGGGTGAGGCACAGGTCGCCGTCGCGCAGCTCCCGCACCAGGAGGTCGAGCAGGTCGTCGTCGTCGGCCACGTGGGTGACAGCCAGGTCGGGGTGGGCCCGGGCCACGGCGTCGACGACCAGCTGGGCGGTGATGCCGGGCCGGGGCTGCTCCCCCGCCCCGTCGATGCCGGTCACGATGACCCGGTCGGCACCGACGAAGGAGTCCGCGAAGGAGGCCCAGAGGTCCTCGGTGCGCGAGTAGCGATGGGGCTGGAACACCACGACCACGCGCTCCCAGCCGCCCTGGGCGGCGGTGGCGACCACGGCCGCGACCTTGCCAGGGTTGTGGGCGTAGTCGTCGACCACGGTGATGCCTCGGCTCGTCCCCCGGAACTGGTAGCGGCGGGCGACCCCGGCGTAGTGGGACAGGGCGTCCACCGCCGCGCTCAGAGGTGCTCCCACCAGCCCGGCCGCGATCAGGGCGGCGGTGGCGTTGCGGGCGTTGTGCAGGCCGGGGATGGGCATCTCCACCGGTCCCAGGCGCTCCCCCTCGTGCTCGAGGGTGAACCGGGTGCCGACCCGATCGACCTCCACGTCGACGATGCGGTAGTCGGCCCCCTCGGTGGTCCCGTAGGTGATGCTGCGGTGACGGGCGGCGAGGGCGGCGGCGTGAGGCTCGTCGATGCCGACGACGGTGGTGGGGGCGGCCGCCGCGAAGCAGTCGAAGGCGGCCTCGATGGCGGCCAGATGGCCCCAGTGGTCGAGGTGGTCGGCCTCGACGTTGGTGACCACGGCCACCTCGGCGACCAGCTCGGTGAAGGTGCCGTCGCTCTCGTCGGCCTCCACCACGAACAGCTCGCCTGTGTCCCAGGCCGACCCCGAGCCCAGGGAGTTCACGTCGCCGCCGATGATGAACGAGGGCGAGAGGCCGGCCTCCTGGAGGATGAGGGCCAGCATGGTCGTGGTGGTGGTCTTGCCGTGGGTGCCCGACACCGCGAGGGTGCGACGGACGCGGGTGATGGCGGCGAGCACCTCGGCCCGGTGGGCGACGGGGATGTCGAGGTCGCGGGCGGCGCGGACCTCGGGGTTGCGCTCGGGGATGGCGGTCGACACCGCGACCACGTCGACCCCCTCGACGTGGGCCGGGGCGTGACCCACGTGGACCTCGACGCCCTGGGCGGCCAGGCGCTCCAGCCCGGCCGAGGGCTTCATGTCCGACCCGCTGACCGTGTGGCCCATGCTGGCGAGCACCGAGGCGATGGGACGCATCCCCACGCCGCCGACGCCGACGATGTGGATGCGTCGCGCGCCGGCGGACAGGTCGAGCGGGGGGTGGGTGCCCTCAGCCACCGATGACCTCCTCGATCACCTCGGCCACCCGGTCGGCCGCGTCAAGGCGGGCCTCGCCGGCCATGGCCCGGGATCGGACCGCCCGCAGATCGACATCGTCGACGAGGGGAGCCAGCTCCGCCGTCAGGCGGTCGACGTCCAGCTCGGCGTCGGGGACGGCGACGGCGCCCCCGGCGGCGACGAGGACCGCGGCGTTGGCGGCCTGGTGGCCGCGGGTGGCGATGGGCAGGGGCACCATGACCGCCGGGACGCCGAAGGCGGCCAGCTCGGTGCACGTCCCGGCGCCGGCGCGGGTGACGGCCACGTCGGCGGCCGCGAGGGCGAGGGCCATGCGGTCCTCGTAGGCGACCACGTCGAGGTGGAGGCCCCCGTCGGATCGGTCGCGCAGGGTGGCGTGCACCTCGTCGTGGTCGCGCCGCCCCGTCACCAGTCGCACCGCCAGGTCGTCGCGCCCGGCCCAGCGCTCGACCAGGCCCGCCGCGGCCCGGTTGACGCGGGTGGAGCCGAGCGACCCGGTGGTGACCAGGATCACGGTCCGGTCCGCAGGCAAGCCCAGGGCCTGGCAGGCGGCGGTGCGCTCCTCCCCGCCCCCCGGCCCGCGGCGACGGCGCGCCGCGTCGACCAGGGAGCTCGGGAGCGGGTTGCCGGTGATGGTGGGCCGGTGCAGGTCGGTGCCGGGGAAGGCCACGGCGCGGGCCCGGGCGAAGCGGTCAAGGCTCCGGTTGACCGCCCCCGCTCGCACGTTCTGCTCGACCAGCACCAGCGGGATCCGGGTCAGTACGGCCCCGAAGGCGCAGGCGAAGGCGGCGTGACCGCCCAGTGACACGACCACCTCGGGTCGGCGCCGGCGCACGATCCGGGCCCCGGCGCGGGTGGCCGAGAGCAGCGTCCACGCGGCGCGGACCATGGCCAGACCGGGCCGACGGGGCACGCCTCGCCCCGGCAGCTCATCGAGGGTGAAGCCGGCGGCCGGCACCATCTCGGCCTCGACCCCGCGGTCGGACCCGACGAAGTGGATGGCCGCCGGGTCGGTGCCCCGCGCCACGAGGGCGGCGGCCACCGCCAGCCCCGGCACCAGGTGGCCGGCGGTCCCACCTCCGGCGACGAGCACCGCGGTCGCGGGCGCATCGCTCCCCGTCATCGGGACCCCGGCGCCGGGGCCCGAGGGTGCCGGGCGATGTTCAGCAGCATGCCCGCCCCCACCATGGTCACCAGCAGCGAGGAGCCGCCGTAGGACACGAAGGGCAGGGGGACGCCGGTGTTGGGCACCAGCCCCAGGACCACCGCGATGTTGAGGAAGGCCTGGGACACCAGCCAGGTGGTGATGCCGACGGCGACGAGGGCGCTGAAGCGGTCCGAGGCGTGGATCGCGGCGCGGACGCCCAAGAAGGTGAGCATCACGAACAGCGCCACCACGGCGAGGGCGCCCAGCAGGCCCAGCTCCTCGCCCACGATGGCGAAGATGAAGTCGTTGTGGGCGAAGGGCAGGTAGCCGTACTTGGCCTTGCTCTGCCCCAGCCCGAGCCCGGTGAGACCCCCGTCGCTGAGACCCACCCCGGCCTGGATGGCCTGGTAGCCGCTGTCGGACTTGTTCGACCAGGGGTCGAACATGGCGAACAGGCGCCGTCGTCGGTAGGGCTCGAACCAGACGAGGAGCCCGGCCGCCACCACGGCCAGGCCTCCGAGGCCGGCCAGGGCCCGCATCCGGGCTCCGGCGGTGAGCAGCATGGTGCAGACGATGGCGACGATGACCAGGCTGGTGCCCAGGTTGGGTTGGAGCAGGATGAGCATCACGACGCCGGCGAGGGTGCCCACCACCGGCCAGAGCGTGCGCCGGGGGTCGTCCATCTCCCGGCAGCGCCGGGCCAGCAGGTCGGCCACGAACAGGATCAGCGCCACCTTGGCCAGCTCCGATGGCTGGAGGGAGACCGGTCCGGCACCGAGCCACCGGCGAGCCCCGTTCACCGACGTGCCCACGGCCAGCACGGCCAGCAGCAACAGCACCACCGCGATGAGGCCCACCCGGCACCAGCGGCGCCAGCTCTGTCGGTCGCTGTAGAGGGCCACGATGAGCCCGACCAGCCCGACGGCGGCCCAGGCGGCCTGACGGACGCCGTAGCTCCAGGTGGAGCCGGTCTCGTCCAGGGCGATCAGCGAGGACGACGAGAGCACCATCACCACCCCGAAGAGGACGAGCACCGCCACGACGGCGGCCAGGACGGTGGAGGTCCCGGTGGCCTCGCCGGGCGGGGGTGCCGGGAGGCTGATCCGCGGCCGCCGCGGGCGTGTCTCCGGATCGCCGTGGGGGCGCAGGGTCGAGACGGTGGTCACGAGGACATCTCCGGGTGGTCGTCGGGGACAGGTCGGACGCCCAGGTCCTGGGCGGCGCGGGCGAAGTCGTCGCCCCGCTCGGCGTAGCCGCCGTACTGGTCGAAGGAGGCGCACCCCGGCGACAGCAGCCCCACGTCGCCGGCGCACGCCGCGGCCGCCGCCGCGGCCACGGCCTGGTCCATCGACCCGACCGACGTGACGGGCCGGACCCCGTCGAAGGCGGCGGCGACCTCGTCGGCGGCCTCGCCGATGGCCACCACCGACCGGATGTGGTCGGCCCCGGAGGTGAGGGCGCCGAGGTCGAGGCCCTTGTTGCGTCCCCCGGCGATCAGCACGACCGACGCGAAGCCGGAGAGGGCGGCCAGGGCGGCGTGGGGGGCGGTGGCCTTGGAGTCGTCGTACCAGCGCACCCCGTCGACCTCTCCCAGCAGCTGCACCCGGTGGGGCAGGTGCCGGAAGGCCCGCAGGGCGGCGACGGTGCCCGCCGACGTCGCTCCTGCGGCGCGGGCCAGGGCGGCGGCGGCCTGGGCGTTGGCCAGGTCGTGGGGCAGGGCGCGAGGGAGCTCGGAGGTGTCGATGAGGGCCTCGCCCTCGGGCGTGACCACCGTGGTCCCCGAGAGCGACCAGTGACCGCCGGGACCGCTCGGAGCCGGCCCCAGCCCGAAGGTCTCCACGCGGGGCGGCGCGGCGGCGTGGGCCACGACCACGGGATCGTCGCGGTTGGCCACGGCCAGCTGGTCGGTCCCGAAGCCGCGCCAGATGTTGGCCTTGGCCGCCTCGTAGCCCGCCAGGTCGAGGTGCACGTCCTGGTGGTCGGGTCCGAAGTTCAGCCAGCCCGCCGCCACCGGGGCGAAGCTCCGCAGCGGCGCCAGCCGAAACGACGATGCCTCCACCACGAAGACCTGCGGGGCCGGGTCGTCGATGGCTGCCACCAGGGGGACCTCGGTGTTGCCCGCCTCCACCGCGGCGATGTCGGAGGCGACGAGGGCGTCGCGGACGAGGGCGGTGACGGTCGTCTTGCCGTCGGTGCCGGTGACCGCGACGCATGGGCGTTCGTCCCAGGCCGCGGCCAGGTCGAGCTCACCTCGCACCGGTACGCCGCGATCGGCCGCCAGGGCGAAGGCGGGGTGACCCTCGGGCAGCCCCGGGGTCGGCACCAGGGCCCCGGCCCGGTCGAGCAGGGCGCCCAGCTCCTCGGGTCCGGGCCGCGCGACCAGATCGACGTCGAGCTCGTCGGCCAGGGCGCGCGCGGCCAGGCCGGGGGTGTCGTCGACGAGCATCAGGGGCAGGTCCCGGCGGGCCAGGGCGCGGGCCACGGCCCGGCCGGTCACGCCCAGTCCCACCACCAGCGTCGGTCGGTCGGCCTCCACCGGGACCCGCCCCTCGGTCATTGACCGGTGAGGTGGATGTAGTCGGCCAGGTAGAGGCCGAGGGCGATGGCCGTCGACAGGCCGGCCAGGATCCAGAAGCGCACGATGATGGTGGTCTGGGGCCAGCCCGCGAACTCGTAGTGGTGGTGGATGGGGGCCATGCGGAAGGGGCGCTTGTCGAAGGCCCGGAACGCCGCCACCTGGACGATCACCGACATGGTCTCGAACACGAACAGCCCCCCGACGAGGGGCAGCAGGAGCTGGGTGTTGAGCATGAGGGCCAGCCCGGCCAGGCCGCCGCCGATGGCGAGCGACCCGGTGTCGCCCATGAAGATGCGCGCCGGGGTGGCGTTCCACCAGAGGAAGCCGGTGGTCGATCCCACCAGGGCGGCGGCGACGGTCGCCAGGTCGAGCGCGTCGGGGATCTGGTAGTTGGCCAGGGCGCCCGGCTGACCGGCGTTGCGGAAGGCCCAGAAGGCAATGAGGGTGAAGGCGGCGAAGCCGAAGATCGCCGACCCGCCGGCCAGCCCGTCGAGGCCGTCGGTCAGGTTGACGGCGTTGGTGCAGGCCACGATGAGCACCACCGCCCACCCGACCCACACCACCGGGCCCAGGTCGAAGGTGTTGAAGTTGTCGAACCGGGTGAAGGACAGCGTGGTCTTCACGTCGGTGAGGGTCACGGCCAGCACCGCGAAGCCGATCGCGACGGTGAGCAGGCCGATGCTCTTGGACGCCTTGGACAGCCCCAGGTTGCGCTCCTGGGAGATCTTGATCCAGTCGTCGGCCATGCCCACCGCGCCCGCCGCCACGACCAGGGCCACCAGCAGCAGGCCCGACGTGGTGAAGGGGAGGCCCTGACGGGTGTGGGCCACCGCGTAGCCGACGACGGTGCCGGCAACGACGGCGATGCCGCCCATGGTGGGGGTCCCGGCCATCCCCTGGTGCGCGTCGGGCACATCCTCGTGGATGGGCTGGCCGATGCCGCGCTGGCGGAGCCAGACGATGAGGAAGCGGGTGCCGACGAGGGACGTGGCCAGGCCCACACCGGCCGCCATGAGCAGCGCGATCACGGCGCCGACCCCAGGAGCTCGGTGATGACCCGGCGGTCGTCGAAGGCCAGCACCCGGTCACCGATGACCTGGGTGGTCTCGTGGCCCTTGCCGGCCACCAGCACCACGTCGCCCGGCGCGGCGTCGGCCAGGGCCAGGGCCAGGGCGGCGCGACGGTCGGGCTCGACGACGAGGTCGGTGTCAGGGGGGATGCCGGCGCGCACGTCCGCGATGATCGCACCTGGGTCCTCGGATCTCGGGTTGTCCGAGGTGAGGACCACCCGGTCGGCCTGCGAGGCCGCCTCTCCCATGAGGGGCCGCTTCGACCTGTCGCGGTCGCCGCCGCACCCGAAGACGACGATGAGCCGGCCCTCCCCCAGCTCCCGGAGGGCGGCCACCACCTGGCTCAGACCGTCGGGGGTGTGGGCGTAGTCGACCAGCACCGTGAAGGGCTGACCGGCCGCCACGGGCTCCAGCCGACCGGCGATCGGCGGTGTGCGGCGGAGGCCCTCGGCCACGACCGGCACCGCCACCCCGGCCGCCGCCGCGACCTCGGCCGCGAGCAGGGCGTTGCGGACGTTGAAGCGCCCGGCGAGCGGCAGCTCCACCTCGTGTCCCCGCCAGCGGAAGCGGCTCCCGGAGGTGGACAGCACCAACCCCTCGGCCGCATCGAGGTCGACGGCGGCGGTGGGGATCACCGCGCTGTCGACCAGCAGCCGACCGTGGGGCCCGTCGGTGCCGACCACGGCTCGGGTCGCCAGGTCGGGGGTGAACAGGCGGGCCTTGGCTGCGAAGTAGCGCTCCATGGTCCCGTGGTGGTCGAGGTGGTCGGCGCTCAGGTTGGTGAACCCGACCACCGCGAAGCGGGTGCCGTCGACGCGGTGCTGGTCGAGGGCATGGGAGGACACCTCCATGGCCACCGCCTCGACCCCGTCGGCCACCGCCCGGGCCAGCTCGGTCTGGAGCTCGGGCGCCTCCGGGGTGGTCCGCGCCCCCGTCAGGGTCCCGACGGTGATCGCCCGACGACCGGCAGCGGCGAACACGGACGCGAGGAGGGCGACGACGGTGGTCTTGCCGTTGGTGCCGGTGATGCCGATGACCTGGAGAGCCCGGGAGGGCGCGCCCGCCACCAGCGAGGCGACCGGGCCCAGCGCACGCCGCACCGACGCGACTCGCACCTCGGGCACACCGAGGTCCAGCGGACGCTCACAGAGCAGCGCCACCGCGCCCGAGGCCACCGCCGCCGGAGCGTGGTCGTGACCGTCCCGGGTCGCCCCGGGGATGCAGCAGAACAGGTCGCCGGCGACGACCGACCGGGAGTCGTGGCTCGTGCGCCGGACGACGGTGGTCGCCTCACCGTCGAGCGCAACGGTCCCGACCGCACCTGCGGCCTCGACCACGCGGGCGAGGGTGGCGCCGGCGTCGGAGGTCGGTGCCGTCACCCGTCGTCGACGGCGTCTCCGGACGCCACCGCCTCGTCGCGGCCGTCGCCCGCGGCGGGGCCAGTCGCATCCTCCTCGCGGGCCGCACCCGACGGGGGGATCACGGCGTCGTTGACGTCCTGAGCGGAGTCCGACAGCTCGGGCACCTCGCTCACCGAGCCCCCGGCGGCGGGGGCGATGTCGAGGTCCCGCAGAGCCCAGCGGGCCAGCTCGGAGAAGGCCGGGGCGGCCACGTCACCGGCGTAGATCGACCGGCCGGGGTCGGGCTCGTCCACTGCGACGAGGATCGACAGGTCGGGGTTCTCGGCCGGGAGCAGACCCACGAAGGTGGCCACGTAGTCCAGGGCGCCGTCCTCGTCGCGGTAGCCGCCGTCGGGCTGAGGCTTGCGGGCCGTCCCCGTCTTTCCGGCCACCGCATACCCGGGGACGGCGGCGGCCTGCCCCGTGCCTCGGGCCACCACCTGCTCCATCATGGCCCGGACCGCCGCGGCGGTGGTCGGCGCCACCACCCGGTGGGGTTCCTGGCGGGGCACCGGGGCGGTGGTGCCGTTCGCCCGGGTGATCTCCCGCACCAGGCGGGCCGGGACGTAGGTGCCGTCGTTGGCGAGGACGTTGAAGGCCTGGAGCATCTGGAGGGCGGTGACCGAGACGCCCTGACCGATGGGCACCGAGCCGATGGCGGTGCTCTGGTCGCGGTAGTCCTGGGCGTCGAGCAGCAGGCCGTGGGACTCGGCCGGGAAGTCGACACCGGTGCCGGATCCGAACCCGAAGCGCCGGAGGTAGCTGTCGAGGCGGTCCCCGCCCAGCTCCTGGCCCAGCATGATCGTGCCCACGTTCGAGGAGGTGGCCACGATGTCGGTTATCGACCAGTCCGTCGTCGGATGGGGGTGGGAGTCGGTGAAGACGTGGTCACCGACCTCGAGGTCGTCGGGCACCGACCAGACGGTGTCCGGGGTGACCAGACCCTCCTCGAGGGCGGCGGCGACGGTGATGACCTTGTTGACCGATCCGGGCTCGTAGACGGTCGTGAGGCCCAGGTTGTTGCTCGACGGCCCGAAGGTGCCGTCCGCCTCGTCCCTGGTCAGGTTGGCCAGCGCCAGCACCTCCCCGGTGGAGGGCCGGGAGATGATGGCCGTGCCGCCCTTGGCTCCGGCCCCCTCCAGGTGCTGGGCCAGGATGCGCTCGGCCTCGTACTGGAGGTCCTGGTCGAGGGTGAGGATGACCTCGGCCCCCGGGCGGGCGGGTTCGACCCGTCGACGGGTGCCGGCGATGGCCCCGCCGCCGGTGGCCTTGGACCGCTCGTAGGTGACCCGGCCCGGTGTGCCGGTCAGAAGGTCGTCGAGCTGGAGCTCGAGCCCCGCGATGCCGGTGGCGCCGTCGCCGCTCACGGTGCCGACCACCGACCGGGCCAGGTCATCGCTGGGACGTTCACGCTTGAACTCGAGGACGGTGCCGATGCCGGCCAGCTCGAGGGCCTCGACGGCGTCGGCCACATCATCATCGAGGACCCGCGCCAGGACCGCGAACCGGCCCGGCCCGCTCATGCGGGCCTGGAGGTCCAGCCGGTCGAGGTTGAGGAGGGGAGCCAGCTGGCCGGCGGTGGCGGCCGGGTCCGAGATGAGGCTCGGGTCGGCGAACACCGTGCGCCGGGGCACCGACAGGGCCAAGGCCTGACCGTCGCGGTCGAGCAGCGCACCGCGGCCGGCCGGCAGGCTGACCGAGGCGATCCGCTGGCCCTCGCCCTCGGCCACGAAGCGCTCGGGATGACGGATCTGCACGTTGACCAGGCGAACGCCCACGACGGCGAAGAGCACGACGCTCACCACGGGGAGGACGAGGAGGCGACGGCGCAGCACGTGGGGCGCCGAGGGCCGCCCGGCGGGTGCCGCGCGCCGCGTCCCCCGGCCCGGCACCGGGAGACGGGCCGAGGCCGGCGTCTCCGGGCGGGGCCCAGGGGGGCGGCGGCGATCGGGCCGGTGCGGGTCCTGGGCCCTGGTCACCGGGTGCCGGCGCGTCATCCCTGGGTCTCTCGCTGGGTCCCTCCCGGGGCGTCGCCGTCGGCGGGGGCAGCGCGCTCCTCCGCGCCCTGCAGGGCGGAGGGGGCGGGTGGGTCGTCGGCCGGGGGCGCGGGCCGGGCCCCGTCCGGTGAGAGCCAGGTCACGTCCTCGGGCACGACCAGCCCCTCCTCGGTGGCGGCCTCGACGACCCGCGGCGGCGACTCCAGCTCGGCCACCCGCAGGCGGAGGCCTTGGTTCTGGCGGGAGGCCTCGGCGATGCGACGGTCGACCCGGTCGAGCTCGCGCTGGCCCGAGACGATGCTCGTGTGCACCACGGCGGCGAGGAGCAGGACCGCGAAGACGACCACGGTGGACAGGAACAGCGCCATGCGCACCTGGGCCGGGGTGCGCGGCACCGGCCGGGACACCAGCCGCAGGTTGGCCCCGGAGCGCTCGGACGGGGTCGGACGGGCGCGACGGGTCGCGGCGGCAGAATGAGGGGCGGTCATGTTCTCGGCTCCTCCTCGGACGGGAGGGCCTCGACGGCCCGGAGCCGCGCGCTCGACGCCCGGGGGTTGGCCGCCCGTTCGGCCTCGTCGGCGACCCAGGGCTTGCGCCGCAGCAGTCGGGCCGTGGGGCGGGCGCCGCACACGCAGGGCAGGCCGGCGGGGCAGGTGCATCCGCCGTCGGCGGCGGTGCGGAAGCGCTCCTTGACCATGCGGTCCTCCACCGAGTGGAAGGCGATGACGGCCAGGCGTCCACCGGGAGCCAGGGCGTCGAGGGCGAGGTCCAGGGTCCGGTCGAGGATGCCGATCTCGTCGTTCACGAGGATCCGCACCGCCTGGAAGACGCGCTTGGCCGGGTCGCCCCGGCGGCGGCGGGCCGCAGGTAGGGCACCTCGCACCGCGTCGGCCAGCTCCGTGGTGGTGCGGGGCTCGGCCTCGACCAGAGCCCGGGCCACCCGCCGGGCGTGGGGCTCGTCGGCCAGCTCCCGGAGGGCCCGGACGAGGGCGTCCTCGTCCAGCTCGGCCAGGAGGTCGGCGGCGGTGAGGCCCCGGCTCTGGTCCATCCGCATGTCCAGGGGCCCGTCGCGGTTGGCCCGGTAGCTGAAGCCGCGCTCGGCCCGGTCGACCTGCGGGGAGGACACACCCAGGTCGGCCAGCACCGCGGCGACACGGTCGACGCCGGCCCCGGCCAGCACCTCGGGCAGCGCGTCGGAGCGGGCGTGGTGCAGCTCGACGCGAGAGCCGAAGCGGGCCAGCCGGTCGCGGGCCACCGTCAGCGCCTCCCGGTCGCGGTCGATGCCCAGGAGCATCAGCTCCGGGTGGGCGTCGAGCAGGAACGCGGCGTGGCCCCCGTGACCGAGGGTCAGGTCGACGTAGGTGCCGCTGTCGGTGCCGGCGAAGACCGACCCCACAGCCTGGGCGAGGACGGGGACGTGGCCGCCGGGGCCGGTGGCAGGGATGTCGGGTTCGGCCATGGCCAGGCCCATCTCTCTCTCCTCAGCTCTCGAGCTCGGGGATGTAGGCGCTCTGCACCGCAGCCAGCGTGGCCAGGTGATCGGCGCGCTCGTCCAGCTCGTCGGGGGTGATCTGACCGGGCCACAGCTCCACCCGGCGTCCTCGGCCCTGGAAGCGCACCTCGTCGGTGATGCCGACCTGGGACCGCACGTCCTCGGGCAGCACCATGCGCCCCTGGAGGTCGAGGGTGAAGCCGATCGTCGAGCTCCAGAGGGTGCCCATGATCCGATCGGTGTCCTCGCCCTCGGTCGCCACCAGGCGGCCCGCGGCCTGGGCTGCGTAGGCATCGAACTCGACGGGGGCCATGGCCGCCAGGCAGAGGCCCCGCCAGGGGGTGAGGAGCCCGCCTTCGCTCGCGAACGGCGCCCGGAAGGCGGCCGGCATCACCACCCGCGACTTGGCGTCGAGGGCGTTGGTGAAGCGCCCGCACAGCCGGGTCGGCACCGTGACCGAGGGGAGGTCGCCCCCTCGGCGCGCCCCGTCGTCCGTCTCCATGCTCGCTTGCCCCATAGGGGCGAACCTACGCCCCCTTGCGTGGTGAGTCAACCCACTTCGGTGCTCATCTGTGGGATTGTCCCCCACAACGTGGCCTGAAGCAACGCCATGCCGCACGCGCCCGGGGGCGTTCGGGCCCCGGCGGTCACCCGAGCTCAGGACGGCAGAGAGGCCAGGAAGGCGGCGACCAGGTCATCGGCGGTGACGGCCAGCGGTGCCGCCCGCCGGGCCAGGTCGGCCTGCGCCTCGGCCCGGGTCGGGGGATCCAGGCGCACCAGGTCGAGGAGGTCGCCGGGGGCCCAGCGCAACAGCGCGGCACCCTGGAACCAGGCGCCGGCGCGGGTCCGCCGCTGGGCCAGGCCCACCACCGTGGCCCCGCCCACCGTCACCTCGCCCGGGCCCAGGCCGCCGAAGCACACCAGGCCCGACCACGGGGTGGACACGAGTCCACCCTGGTGGACCTCGGCCCCGGGGACCCCGACGGCGCCCAGGGCCGTGGCCCACGTGCGGCCCACCCAGGTGAAGGCCCGACCCACATCGTGGTCCCACAGCGGGTCATCGGTCGGGACCACCACATCGACCCACACCACCCCACCGGGCTCCACCAGCACCGCACCGCCCCCGCTGCGCCGACGGACCACCGCCACCCCGGCGGCGGTGACCGCATCGTCGTCCACCACCTCCCGCGCCTGGGTGGAGCCCAGCACCAGAGCGGGCTCGCGGACCTGGTGCACGAACACGTGCCGGGCGGAGAGCCTCGGCCGCTCTCGGCCGTGGAACTCCGCCGCGGTGCCCTCGACGCGATCGACCCGCCACGACCCCGGGGCGCTACCCATCGGCGCCGGTGGCGGTCCAGGAGGCGACGGTGAGGGCGGCCAGCCGATCAGGGTCGGGTGCGGGGGCCAGGCCCGGTCCTGCGGGCACCGGCACCATCCCGTCACCATCGGCCGGAACGGGCACCACCACGTCGGCGTCGAACAGCAGGGAGGTGGGTCCGACCAGGGCCGGGCCCGTCACCGAGGCCAAGCCAGCCAGGACCCGGGCCGCGGCCCGCCCCAGTCCGGACTCGAGCATCCCCCCGGCATGGACCCCCCACCCCGCCTCGGCCGCCCGCTCCGCCACCGCCGTCGCGGCCTCGACCCCGCCCAGCCGCGACGGCTTGACCGTCAGCATCGATCCGGTGCCCAGGGCGATGGCGTCCTCCAGGTCGCCTGACGAGGTGACCGCCTCGTCGAGGGCCACCGGCGCCGCCAGCTCGGCCACCGCACGCCGCGACCCCTCCAGATCGCCCACCGCCATGGGCTGCTCGACGAAGGCGAGGCCCAGGGCATCGGCGGCCCGCAGCTGGTCGAGGGAGGGGGCGTCGAAGCTGGCGTTGCCGTCGATGGCGAGGGCGAGGTGGGGGTGGACCCGCCGCGCCGCCCCGACCGGCTCCGCGCACCACCCGGGACGGACCTTGAGCACCACCAGCGCCGCCCCGGCCCCCACCGCCTCACCCACTGCCCGCTCGACGCCGGACGCGTCGTCGGTGAGGCCGACGGCCACGCCGAAGGCCACCCGCGGTGCCAGCGGGCCCACGGCCGCGGCGGGGCCCTCACCCGCTCGGCGCAGGCGCAGGTCGAGCAGGGCGTCGCGGACCGCGCCCGAGGCCATCGGGTGGCCCCCCGCCCCCGCCGTCCGGCCCTCCAGCACGGCGGGCGCGAGCACCCGCCGTAGGACCCACCAGGCCCCATCGGTCCACTCCGCGGTGTAGCCGGGTCGGGCCAGGGTGGGGCACTCACCCCAGCCGACGGCGCTGTCGGCGTCGGTGAGCTGGACCAGCACGATCTCCCGGACGTCCTCCCGGCCGTGAGCAGCCTCGTGGGCGCGCCGGAGCGGGAGGACGACGCGGTGGAGATCGACGCGGACGACCGGCGGGGGGCCGGTCATGCCGCCTGGAGGTAGGGCTGCCAGTCGTCGGGCACGGCGCCCACCGCGGTGGCGACCCAGAGCGACCGGCGAGGTGGGGCGGGGCGGCACCGGAGGCGCAGCCCGGAGTCGGCCAGGAGGCGGTCGCCCTTGCGGAGGTTGCAGGGGCGGCAGGCGGCCACCACGTTGTCCCAGGTGTGGCCCCCACCGCGGCTGCGGGGCCGCACGTGGTCGATCGTCTCGGCCCGGGACCCGCAGTACTGGCAGCTGTGGGCGTCGCGGGCGAGGACGCCGCGCCGGCTGATGGTGAGGTGGCGCTGGTACGGCACGCGGACGAGGGAGCGCAGGCGGACGACCGAGGGCACCACCAGGGTGAGGTGCTCGGAGTGCAGGATGTCGGGGCCCTCGTGGACGACCTCGGCCCGGTCGGTGAGGACCAGGACAGCGGCGCGCCGACCGGCCACCACGCTGAGCGGCTCGTAGGTGATGTTCAGCACCAGCGACCGGGTCATCGCCGGGACGCTACTGCCCTCCTCGGCCCCAGGGGAGGCCAGGTTTCCCTCCCCCGCCGGCCCCCGTCAGGTCGAGGGGGTGGAGCCGGGGGTGCGTCGACGGCGGGCCCGGATGGCCACCAGCGAGAGCAGGCCGACCACCCCGCCGGTGGTGGCCACGGGGACCAGGGCTCCGGAGCCGCCATCGTCCTCGGTCACCGACATCGACCCGTCGGGTTGTGCCTGGGCCCGCTCGTCACCGTCACCGGTGGTCACCCCGTCGGACTCGTCGGGGGCGGGCCGGTCGCCGTCGGGGGCGGCGGCGGCGGCGTCGGGCGCGGTGGTCGTGGCGGTGGTGGGAGCCGTCGTCGTCGTGGGCGTCGGGGTCGGTGTCGTGGTGGACCGGTCGGGGCGTGAGGTCGACGGCGACCCGGGCTCGGTCGAGCGGTCCGGCGTCTCGTCCCCGCCCGGCGGTGGCGCCGGAGCGGCGCCGTCGGGGTCGGGCGCAGCCGGGCTCGAGGGCCGACCGGGATCCCCGCCGCCGGCCGTGTCGCCGGGGCTCGCGCCGCCCTCAGGGGCGGGCGCCGCCGGCGGCGACGCGGGGGCTGGGGCGAGCGGCGGTGCC
>JBBSMQ010000018.1:0-76085 GCA_038233075.1 Acidimicrobiales bacterium | reverse complement strand
GGTCAGGCGGTCGGCGTCGTAGACCCCTTCGGGGAGTCCGTGCCATCCTGAGGTGAACACGCGGACAATGCCGGGGCCGATGTAGCCGACGGTCGCGGATGCCCCGGCGGTCTTGTCGGGTCGGGTGATCCGCAGTTCGCCAGCGGGGCCGAGGTGAGCGTTGTGGCCGCCCAATGTTTCTAGTGCTACGAGGGCGGCGAGGTCGGCGGGGTGAAGCTCGGCGCGGTTCACTTTCTGCCACCGACCGGTCCCCCTGGTGCTGCCGTTGGTACTTGGCCCCGATCCCATGGCGGCGACATGGGCGGGCAGGTCGGGGACCGGGTGCCCCTCGAGGATGGAGCGGGCCGCGTCGGGTTCCCAGCGGCCCTCGGGGCCGTCGGGGAACGCGACTCGGCCGGCGACGACGATCCATCCGTCGCCGGCTTTGAGGTCGAGGCCGGGGGCGATCCCGGATCGGCCCCGCAGCCCGGGCGCCTTGTACAGCTGGTGTTCCCCGCCGGAGGGCGTGAGGTTGACCGGGGCGTCGGGTAGGGGCCCGTGCTGTCGGGTGAGGGCGGTCAGGGTGGCTCCGCCGTCCTCGCCGTGGCCTTCCACGGTGTCGACGTCGAGGGCTGCGAGGCCGGCGCCGGATCGGCCGAGGTCGAGCCCGACGGCGTTCGCTTTCCCCCACGGCATGCGCGCGAGCACTTCGGGGTCCTGGGAGGCGTCGAGGTGCCCGTGGGCGGTAAGGGGCCTCTTAGCGGTGCCCCTGGGGCCTTTGCTGGGGTCGGGCTCGGTGTGCACGGGGAACACGGGGCCGACGGCGGCCCATCTGAGCGCGATGTCGGGAACGGAGGTCATCGGTTCACCGCCGTCCGCATGCCGAGAAGGTCGGCGCAGTCGTCGCAGGCGTCACCGACGGCCGTGACAGCCCCGGCGGTGATAATGGCGGGGGTGAACATGACGACCCCGCGGGCTCCGCACCAGTCGCACCGGTCGTCCTCGTCCGTGGGCGCCCGGCGGACGGTGACCGCACAACGGTGGCAGTCAACGCGGTGCAGGGCCAGGCGGGCCACCATCGGTTGCGGCCCGGCCCCCGTGCGCAAGTGCGAGCAAGCGTCGGCGTCGCCGGTTGCGGCGACGATCCGCGCTATGGCCTCGGCCCCGACCTGGCCCGGTGGCTTCATCGACCGCCACCGCTGGTCCGGGTCCGCGACTCGGAGGCCTACGGCGAGGGCGTCGGTGAGGTCCCATGCGTCCCGGGCGGCGGCGGCTACCTGGTCGAGGACGTGGCCGGGCCAGTCAGTGTCGGCGGCGGCCTCGACGGCCCGTCGGGCGGCGGCCAGCCGGCGGGCGTGATCGGGGTCGGTCATCGGACCACCGCGTCCCTGGTGGGGACCGGTGGTACCCTTAGCCTCGTCCTGCTCGGACCCAGTGCCCCCGCTCGCGCGGGGGTGCTGCGCGCTTGTCACGAGGCACCCCCGAGGTCGTCACCGTCAGCGGCGGCAGCCTGGGCGGCTTCACAGTTGCGGCGCCGGGCCTTCGCAGACAGCAGCGCCAGACGGGCGTAGTGGGCCTTGCGGGCGTTCTCCGCCCGCTTAGCGCGCTCGACGGGGTCGAGCTTGTGCTCGGGGTCGACCTTGTCTTCGAATGACTCGGCGAACGCTCGACGACCGGGCTCGGTGCGCGCCCTGCGGTCATCGGTGTTCGACCAGGACTCGTTGCCGGCGATGGATGCTCGGAGCCGGCGCTCGGATGCGGTAAGGGCCATGGTTCCCCTCCTGGGGTTCCGTGGCGTCCGGCCCTACCGTGGCGCAGTGACCCTTGCAGCTACTTCTGCAGGCCCGTCGGTCCTCGCGGTCCGGGGGCGGGTCTCGGTTGTACCCAGCACCATAGCGTGATTCTCCGCCGAGCCGGTAACCGTCGTGCTCCATGGCCCGGAACGTCCACCGCTCCATGACCTCCCCGGTGCGGACGTCGACCGGGTTGGCGATCAACTCCTCCCGGTCCTCACGCCCGGCGATCTGCTGATGCACCGTCCATGGCTGCATTGGTACGCGCATACCAATGGGCCACTTGTCTGCGATGTTGCGGTTTTTGCGGAGCGCTGCTCAGCGTCGGCGCCGGGACTGCCGGGACCGTTGCTGGCGGCTGTTCTCACCGGGCAGCCACGTGGAGTCAGGGTCGGCGTATTCGACCCTGGGGAACCCGACGGCCACCGCCCACGAGGTGCGCCCGTCGCGTAGGTGAGCCATGACCTCCACCCGGTCGAGGACGGCGTCACCGTGTTCGGCGCAGCGGACCAGCAGCGGCGGATGGTCGTCGGCCTGGCCGGGGGGTGGTGCGACGGCGGCAAAGACACCCTGGGCGAGGTCACGTTCGAGGGGCGGCCCCGACTCGCAGGCCACCGGGCCGAAGGCACTCTCGATGAACCCCCGCTCGGCGCTGCGGGTCAGCGGGGCGCCGTTGACCTCGGTGATGGTCCTGGGGGCCGGAACGGTCCACGTCGAGGTGAACAGCGGCCCCGCCGACGTGTGCCCGGCCCGGGCCAGGACAGTCTGGCATTGGGGGATGGCGCACCAGATGGTGAGCGACGGCGTGCGGCCCTGGGATGCTCTGATCAGCTCGGCTGTCAGCTCGCGGGCCTCGGTGGTGGTCGGGTCGAGCGATACGAGACTCACAGGTCCCCCATGGGACCGACCCCGTCGTAGGCGGCGAGGGCTCGGTCGACGGCGTGAGCGGACCCGTAGCGGCGCATCACGTCGGCCGACTCCCACCCCCCGAGCTTCTGGAGGTCACCCTCAGTGCCGCCGTTGAGCAAGTACCGGTGGGCGAAGGTGTGTCGAAACATGTGGGCATGGACGTGGTCGAGGCCGGCCTCCCCGGCGCGGCGCTTCAACATGATCGGGATCCCGTTGGATGTCAGCCGGCCCAGGCGCGCCAGCCACAGCCACGACTGCTCGGCGTAGCGGTGCCGGCCCCGGGCCCGCTTGTACCGGTCGAGGACCCGGGCCGTCTCGGAGTCGAACCGGGCGAAGCGGGCCCGGTCACCTGTGCCGTGGCGGACGAACACGACCCTGCGGGCCAGGTCGAGGTCATCAACGGCGAGGTCGGCCACCTCGGAGAGGCGCAGCCCGGTGGCGGCCAGCACCCGGATGATGGCGGTGTCGCGTCGGTCGAGGAAGTCGGGGCCCGCGCACGCCTTCAACAGGGCCCGGATGTCGTCATCGCTGAGGGTCGGCACTGGTGGCGGCGCCGGCTTCTCCACCCTCACCCTCGCCATCGGGTTGGCCTCCACCTCCTCCTCCTCGTGGGCCCACCGGTAGAAGTTGCGTAGGGCTATCCACCGGCCTCGGATCGTGGCCGGCGCCTTACCGGCGGCCCGCTGGGCGCCGAGCCAGGCCTCGACGTCGCCTCGCCGCACGGCGAGCAGGTCGCCGGGGGCCTCCTCGGGCCGGTCGGCGGCGACGAGCCAGGCCTGGAACCAGCCGAGGACCCTCGTGTAGAGGTCGACGGTGCGGGGGCTCTTGGCGTGGAGGGACAGGTGCCAGCTCTCGATGAGGGCGGCGTTACCGGCGGTGCTCATGCCGAGGACTCTACCTCTCGGAGCGTCGTGCTCCCCGCTATAGTCGCCCTGACCTGCGGTTATAGCCTCCGACTAGGAGGCGAAGTCGTCGGGGCTGACGTTGTCTATGAACTCCCGGAACTGCTCGACCACCTCGGACTGCTCCTCGGGCTCGCCCTCGGCGTCAGATTCGTCCTCGGCCTCGAAGGCGGCCTCGTCGAGCACCTCTTCGGCCGCGTAGATCGGTGTGCCGACGCGGATGGCCAGAGCCAGCGCGTCCGACGGACGGCTCGAGACCCGGTGCACCCCATCGGAGGCGTGCAGCTCGATCTCGGCGTAGAAGGTGCGGTCCCGCAGCTCGGTCACCGTGACCGACTCGATGCTGACGCCCAGGTCGTCGAGCAGGTTGCGCATGAGGTCGTGGGTCATGGGGCGGGGGGTCACCACCTCCTCCAGGGCGAACGCGATGGCGGTGGCCTCGGGGCCGCCGATGAAGATGGGCAGCACGCGCCGGGCCCCGGCCCGTTCCCGGAGCAGCGCGATCGGCGTGTTGGACGGGAGCTCCACCCGGACACCGACCAGATCCATCTCGACCATCGGCCAAACCCTACCGCCGTTGCGCAAGCGGAACCCCTCGTCCCCCGCCGGGGTGACGATCAGGGCGCAGGTCAGGACAGGTGGTCGGCCAGCGCGGCGCGCAACAGCGCCGCTCGCAGGCCCTGGCCCTGACGGGCCAGATCGGCGACCAGGTCGAGGGCCTCGTCGCGGGACTCGGGTCGTCGTTGCTTGACCAGGGGCAGGGCGATCTGCTCCAGCAGGGCCGCCTCGCGGTCTGCCGTGGTCTTGAACATGCGGAGGTGGCGGGCCTCGACCCCATGAGCCAGGAACCCGGCCGCCTTCTGGGCGATGACCAGGTCCTCCCCGTCGTAGAAGCGGTCGTCCCCTACCAGGTGCCCGTGCACCAGGCCGTACTCCTCGAGGGAGCCCAGCTGGTGCGGGGTGAGCCCGCTGGCGGCCAGCAGCTCGTCGGGCGTGAGGCTGACCGTCGTCTCGTCGCAGGCGAGGGGGTCGGGCCCGTCTCCGACGTCAGCGCCCCGCCCGGATCGGCCCCGGTCGACCTTGGCCCGGGCCGCGTCGGCCATCCAGATCGGGAGCGAGGGGGCCTCCGCCGGCGCCTCCGGCGACGACGAAGCCGGCGGCGGTGACGAAGCCGGCGGCGATGAAGCCGGCGGGGAGTCCGGGGCGACGTCATCCGCGGCGGCAGCGGGCGCCTCCGCCAGACCGATGTCACCGTCCTCGTCGAGGCGGTCCTTGATGACCTTCAGGGGCAGGAAGCTGTCGCGCTGCTCGGTGAGGATCCACCGCAACCTCCGGACGTCGACCTCGTAGAACTTCCGGTACCCGGACGGGGTGCGCTCCGGGTCGAGCAGGCCCTGGCTCTCGAGGAAGCGGATCTTGGAGATGGTGACGTCGGGGAACTCGTCCTGCAGCAGGCTGAGGACCTCGCCGATCGACAGGTGGCTGCGATCAGTCACGTTGGGAGCCGGCACCGGCGACGAAGACGAGCTTGAACTTCCCCACCTGGATCGTGTCTCGATCGTGGAGCTCACCCTGTTCGATCCGTTCTCGGTTGAGGTAGGTGCCGTTCAGGGAGCCGACGTCGCGGACGACCAGGCGCGAGCCCTCGCGTCGCACCTCGGCATGGCGGCGCGACACGGTGATGTCGTCCAGGAAGATGTCGCTGTCGGGATGGCGGCCGGCGGTGATGACGTCCTTGTCGACCGCGAAGGTCGACCCCGCGTTGGGCCCGGCCCGCACCGCGAGCAGGCCGCCGGGCGGCAGCTCGTCGAGGTCGAGGCTGATCTCGTCGCCGGCCCCACTGGCTGTCTCCAGCGAGAGCTGGATGGTGGGCCGGTCCTGCTCCGGTTGCTCAAGGGGCGCGCCGCACGAGGAGCAGAAGTTGGCATCGGCGGAGTTGCGGTGACCGCACCGGTCGCAGTCGACGTCAGTCATCGGTCTAGTCCTCGATCAGGCCCCGGTAGCCGGCCGCGTCGAGGAGACCCTCGAGCTGGGAGGGGTCGTCCACCTCGATGGTGCAGATCCAGCCCTCGCCGTAGGGGTCGTCGTTGAGGCGCTCGGGGGCATCGCCCAGCTCCGCGTTGACCTCCACCACCGCCCCCGTGACCGGGGCGTAGATCTCCGAGACCGACTTGGTGGACTCCACCTCGCTGACGGTGTCGCCTTCGGCCACGGAGCGGCCCTGATCGGGCACCTGGACGAAGACCACGTCGCCCAGGGCGTCCTGGGCGTAGTCGGTGATGCCGATCCGGACGAGTGATCCCTCGACCCGCACCCACTCGTGGTCCTTCGTGTAGCGGAGGTCCTCGGGGAGGTTCATCCGGGCAACCTACCCTACGAGGGCGACGGCATCTCAGGGCGTCCTCGGCCCGAGAAGTCTCGACCCCCGCGTCAGGGTCGAGGGCCGGCGCCGGGGCCCTCAGCGCACCAGCTGGCGCAGGCGGCGGCCGTACTCCTGGGCTCGACTCCGGGCATCGGCCTCGGTGTCGGCCTCGGCCCAGATGTGGGTGTGGGGCTCGGTCGGGTCGGGCAGGGCCAGGGCCCAGCCGTCGTCGTGGAGCACCTTGACGCCGTCCACCAGGACGAGGCGTTCAGGGTCGATGCGCTCCACCAGGGTCCGCATCACCATGCCCTTCTGCTCCCACGGGGTCACCACCGTCTCGTGGGCGATGTGGGGCCGGGGCAGCTCGTCGACAATGGCCGAGAGGCGGACGTCGTGGCGGGCCAACAGCTCCATGAGCTTGACGAAGGCCGCCGCAGCATCGAACGCGGGCAGGAACCCGGGGACGATGTAGCCGCCGGCGGCGTTGCCAGCGAAGCCCACCCCGGGCTCGTCGGCGGCGGCCATGAGGGCCGTGGTGGAGGTCTTGGCCGGTCGGATCTCGACGCCGGTGCCCTCGACGACAGCGGTGAGGTGGCGGGTGGCGTTCACCGGCACGACGATGGTGTCGCCGTCGATGTAGGGGGCCACCAGACGGATCAGGGCCATGAGGGCCTGGGTGTCGGAGAGGACCCGGCCCTCGTCGTCGACGAGGGTGAGGCGCTCACCCCCGGCATCGATGACCGCTCCCACCTGGGCTCCCGCCGCGGTCACCAGGCCGCCGGCCTCGGTCGCGGCCCGGTCCCGATCGAAGGACATGGCGCCGTGGGTCGACGCGTAGGGGTTCACCGACAACACGTCGGCCCCCAGCTGGGCGAGGACCGTGGGCATGGTGAAGGAGGCCGAGCCGAAGCCGTAGTCGGTCACGATCTTGAAGCGCGCCTCCCGCACCACATCGAGGTCGACGGTGGCACCCAGGGCGGTCGTGTAGTGCTCCAGCACCCGGGGCGGGTAGCCGATCTCCCCGATCTCCTCGGCCGGCACCCGACGGAAGTCCTCCCGCGAGAACTGGCGCTCGATCTTGCGCTGGGTTGCCTCGGAGATGTCGAGGCCGGCGCCGTCCAGGAACCGAAACGTCACCGAATCGGGGTCCTCGCCCTCGAGGCGGACGGTGATGCCACCGCTCACCACCGAGCCGCGGGATGCGAAGCGGGTCACCGGGACCGAGGCCACCTCGAGGTCCAGCACGCTCACGCCGGCGGCGTTCAGGCCCGACATGAGGGCCCGCTTCAGCATGCGGGCGGCGCGACTGGAGTCGCGGGAGGTGACGACGGTGCTGTCCTTGGGCAGGGTCGTGGCCCACGCCATGGCCACCCGGGCGGCCAGCTCCGGGGTCATGTCCACGTTGGCCAGCCCGGACACGCCCACGGCCCCGAACAGGCTCCGCGCCCCGCGGGTCTCGAGGATGATCGAGGAGTTGACGGTGGCCCCGGCCTCGATGGTCTTGAAGGGGTAGACCTTGACGCCGGCTCCGACCACCGCCTCCTCGCCGACGAAGCACTCGTCGCCGAGGACGCAACCCTCGTCGAGCCGGGCGGCCCGGCGGATCTCGCCCGAGCGCCCCACGATGGCCCCCCGCAGCCCGCTGCTCTCCCCCAGGTAGACGTTCTCGTGCACGACCGAGCGCTCGACCGTGGCATCGGCCCGGACCCGGCAGTTGCGGCCCAGCACCGCGTGGGGGCCGATGCGGGCGCCGGCGCCGACACGACTCCCGGGGCCGATCACCGCGGTGCCAACGATCTCGGCGTCGGGGTGGACCTCGGCCCCCTCCCCCAGCCACACACCCTCGCGCAGCGCGAACCCGGGCACGTCGAGCGCCACGGTGCCGTCGAGGACGTCGTGGTGGGCCCGGACGTAGGCCTCCAGGGTGCCCACGTCCTCCCAGTAGCCCTCGGCCACGGCCCCCACCATGGGACGACCCTCCTCCAGCAGCCGCGGGAAGACCTCACCGGAGAAGTCCACGGGCCGGTCGGCGGCGATGTAGTCGAAGATCTCCGGCTCGAGGACGAAGATCCCGGTGTTGATGGTGTCGCTGAAGACCTGGCCCCACGTCGGCTTCTCCAGGAAGCGCTCGATGGAGCCGTCGTCCCGGGTGATGACGATGCCGAACTCCAGCGGGTCCTCCACCGCCACCAGGCCGATGGTGGCCAGCGCCCCCTTGGCCTCGTGCTGGGCCACGATGGCGGACAGGTCGATGTCGGTGAGCACATCGCCGGAGATGACCAGGAACCGCTCGTCGAGAACATCTCTCGCGTTGCGCACCGACCCGGCCGTGCCGAGGGGCTGCTCCTCGGTCGCGTAGGTGATCTCCACCCCGAAGTCCGACCCGTCGCCGAAGTAGGTGCGGATCTGGTTGGCCAGGAACGACACCGTGACCACGATCTCGGTGTAGCCGTGACCCCGCAGCAGGCCGACGATGTGCTCCATCATCGGCCGGTTGGCCAACGGCAGCATGGGCTTGGGGGTGTGGGTGGTGAGGGGCCGAAGGCGAGAACCCTCGCCTCCCGCCATGATGACGGCCTTCACCGGACCGAACCTACCGGGCCGCGGCCGTTCCCCTGTCCCCGTCGTCGACGATCGGAGCGCTCCCCCGTCCGCCCCGTCCGTCCCGCAGGGCTCGTAGCCCGAGGGGGACGTAGAGCGCGAGGGCGACGTAGCCGCAGATCAGGCCGGGGACGGTGAAGGCCCAGGCCAGGATGCGAGCCTCGTCCCGCCAGAACAGCTGGCCCTCCGATGCCAGGAACATCGGGAAGGCGAACATCACCGAGAACGTGCCTGCCTTGCCCCACCAGGTGACATCGATGCGTCTGGCACCGGCCAGGGCCAGGCCGACGGTGGCCAGCGAGATGAGGATCTCGCGGATCAGCACCAGCCAGGCGACCCAGAGCGGGATGCTGCCGTCGATGATGATGGCGGCACCGCCGACGAAGAACAGGAGCCGGTCGGCCACCGGGTCGAGGACCTTGCCGAGGGTCGACACCTGGTGCCACCGCCGGGCGATGTAGCCGTCGACCCAGTCGGTCGCCCCCAGCGCACCGAGGACGCTGGCGGCCCAGACCCGGTCGTCGCGGCCGAACAGCAACCACAGGAACAGCGGCAGGCATGCCAGCCGCGCGGCGGTGATCAGGTTGGGGAGGGTGAGGATGCGATCTTCACCCTCGGCCGCGGTAGCTCCGTCGGCATCATCGTCGGTGGCAGCGGTCACGCCTCCAGCCTACGGCGCCACGCCCTGCCCGGTGGCGCCGGTGCTCCTACCATCGCCCCATGCCCACCCTGTTCAGCCGCATCATCGCCGGTGAGATCCCCGGCCGCTTTGTGTGGCGCGACGAGCGCTGCGTCGCCTTCCTCACCATCGCCCCCCTCGCTCCCGGCCACGTCCTGGTCGTGCCCGTCGAGGAGATCGACCACTGGATCGACCTCCCCGACGATCTGCTGGCCCATGTGATGACCGTGGCCCGCACCATCGCCCGGGCCCAGCAGGAGGTGTTCCGGCCCACCAAGGTCGGGGTCATCGTGGCCGGTGAGGAGGTGCCCCACGCCCACGTCCACCTGGTGCCCTTCACCTCCATCGCCCAGCTCGACTTCGCCAACGCGACGACGGACCCCGACCCCGACGATCTCGACCGATCCGCCGAGCGCCTCCGCGAGGGCCTCCGAGCCGTCGGGGCCGGTGGGATGTGAGCGAGCGCAGCGAGTGACCTGCCGGCTGGTCGGCCGGTGCGCTATGGGCGCGGTCGCACCATCAGGACGATGCCAGCCGCCCGGTACTCGAGGTCATAGGCGCGGGCCGCCAGCGACGCCATGACCTCCTCCCGGTCGCGCCGGGTCCACAGCTCGACACCGTCGTCGCCGACGCCGGTCGTGTCGAGCAGCACCGCGTCGGTGCTCGGGTCCCACGTGCCCCGTGGCGGACCCGCCGACAGCTCGTCGAGCCGCACCCGCTCGGCCACGAGCGGCGTCATCTGGGGAGAGGCGGTGACGCTGGCGGTGCCGTCGGCATCGAGCGAGTCGAGGAGGTCGACAGCCTCCATCCGGGCGCTGTCGGAGTCGTCCTGGCTCCCCCAGCTCCACGGCTCGTTGAACGGGGACGTGGGCGCCACCTGGACGAAGATGGCCAACGTGGCCAGCACCATGGCCGCCACCAACCGGTGGTCGACGCGTATCCGGCTCACGCTCACCCGACCGATGCGCGCCAGGGCGACGATGGCGGCCAGGACCATGGGCACGATGGCGAGGAGCAGCACCGTGGGCAGGCGGTCGGCCCCGGGCTCGGGCCCCACCGCCTGGCGCACCGCCTCCTCCCCCACCAGACCGAGCCACATCGGCGGCAGCGCCGGCAGGGCGAAGCGGGGGACGACGAGGGGCAGGAAGAGCAGGGGTCCCACCAGCACCACCAGCGCACCCACGTTGGGCTGGATGACCAGATCGGTGATCAGCCGGAGGGGGTCGGTCAGCACCGCCAGCGGGGCCTGTCCCCGTGCCAGCACTGCCTCCGACGCCGTCATCGGCGCCTCGGGGACCTGCGGGTCGGCGACGACGAGGAACGCGAGGGCCCACAGACCTCCGACCACAGCGGTGATCCCGCCCGAGCGGCGGTCTCCGTAGGTGATGCCGAGGATGCCGAAGGCGACCAGCAGCAAGCTCACGTCGGCGCGCGACAGGAGGGCGGCGGCGACACAGAGGCCGTAGCCGACCCAGCGGCGCCGCTGCCCGAACCAGGCCGCCCAGGCGATGGCGGGCACGGCGGTGACCACCGGTGACCAGCCGCTGAGGTTGGCGGTGTAGAGGACCGGTGCTGCGCCGTAGGCGAGGGTCAGACCTCCAGTGGCACCGAGGCCGAGTCGGCCCACCTCGCGGGCCATCCGCCAGAGCGGCACGACGGCCAGACCCAGGCAGACCGCCTCGACCACGGCGAGCACGGCCTCGATGGGCACGTAGCGGCCCAACCAGAGGAGCGGCAGCGAGGTGAACGCCCACTGGTCACCCACCATGCTGTTCCCCCCGGCGAGCGACGAGACCGCGCCCCGACCGTTCTCGAGGTTCCACGCGGCCTGGGTCCAGGTGGCGAGGGTGGGACCTCCGTCGAGCTGGCGCTGCACGGCCAGGCTGATGAGCAGCAGGATGACGGTGAGCAGGCCACCGATGAGCCAGGGCAGGCTTCGGTCGACCCAAGCGGTGTCCAGACGGGCCTGCCAGCGCAGGGCCGAGGCGTCGAGCTGCCGTCTGATGCCGATCCGCGCCGCGCCGCCCTTCATGCGGGAAGGTTCATGGGGCCAGGCCGGGCAGGGGGGCGGTGCCGTCCGGGGCGGTGCCGGGCGCGACCGCCTCGACCAGGCCCGCCCCCTCGTTGCGCACGTTGCCGACCTGAGGCCCGACGGAGCGGAGGACGATGACCTCGGGCGGGGCCGGGACGAGCAGCCGGGCCAGAGCCTCGACGTCGTCGTTGCCCGGATCGAGCCACTCGTCCCACGCCTCGGACGGGAGGATCACCGGCATCCGGTCGTGGATCTCTCCCATCGCCTCGTTGGCCTCGGTGGTGATGATCGTCGTGGAGCGGAGCAGGTCGGCCCCGTCGGTGTCCTTGCGCCGCCACTGCTCCCACAGGCCGGCGAAGGCGTAGGGCGCCTCGTCGGGGCGGTGGACGAAGTAGGCCTGCTTGGGGGCGCCCTCGACCTTGGCCCACTCGTAGAAGCCGTCGGCTGGGATCAGCACCCGGCGGGCCGCGAAGGCGGCCTTGAACGCTCCCTTCGTCGCCACCGTCTCGGCCCGGGCGTTGATCATCCGGGCCCCGACCTTGGGATGGTCGGCCCACCACGGCACCAGTCCCCAGTGGAGCGCCATCAGCCTCCGCTCGCCGCCGTCGGAGCGGACGGCCAGGACGTCGTCGGTCGGGGCCACGTTCCAGCGGGGCCCGAGCTCGTCACCCGGTGGTGGCGAGGCGCCGAAGTAGGCGGCCAGGTCAGCGGCCGAGCTGGTCGAGACGAAGCGGCCGCACACGGGGCGTGACGCTACCGGCTGGATCCGGGACGGCGGGCCAGGAGGGCTCCGTGACATCGGTCTCGATCGGCCGCTGCAGGTTGCCGCTCGCCCACCGGGCCGGACACCCTGGCCCCTCGTCGACGGCGGGAGAGCTGCGTGTTCGCACATCTGGGTCGGTGGTGCCACGACCATCGCCGTTGGGTCCTCGGGATCTGGATCATCACCCTCGTCGTGGGCGGTGTCGTCGTCGGGGTCCTCGGCACCGAGTCCCGCTCCGAGTTCACCCTCCCCGACGTGGAGAGCCGTCGCGGCGTCGAGATCCTGGAGGACTCCTTCGGCGGGGCCGGGGCGGGCCAGTCGGGAACCCTCGTGTTCCAGGCCGACCAGCCGGTGACCGATCCCGCGGTCCGGGCTCCCATGGAGGATCTCTTCGACCAGGTCCGCGCCATCGACGGCGTGACCCTCGCCAGCCCCTACGACGACGACGGGGCCCGCCGCATCGCGACCCAGGGCCCCGACGCCAGCGAGATCGCCTACGCCGAGGTGGAGCTGCCCCAGGACACGACCTACGAGGAGAGCCTGGCCGTCGCCGAGGCGATCCGCCCGCTGGCTGATCGGGTCGAGACCGCGGACATCTACCTCGGGGGCCAGAGCTTCGCGGAGTTCGAGGAGCCCTCCTCGGAGGTGCTGGGGCTGGGCTTCGCCATCGTGATCCTCATCCTCGCCTTCGGCTCGGTCCTCGCCATGGGCCTGCCCATCGGGGTCGCCCTGTTCGGCATCGGCCTGGGCACCATCATCGTGGGGCTGCTGTCCCACGTGGTCACGGTCCCGGACTTCGCCACCGTGCTGGGTGTGATGATCGGCCTCGGCGTCGGCATCGACTACGCCCTGTTCATCGTCACCCGCTACCGGGAGGGGCTCCACGACGGCCTGTCGACCCGGGAGGCGACCATCCTGGCCATCAACACCTCGGGCCGGGCCGTGGTGTTCGCCGGCACCACCGTGGTGATCTCGCTGCTCGGCATGCTGGTGATGCAGATCAGCTTCGTCACCGGCCTGGCCGTGGGCGCGGCCAGCGTGGTGGCGGTGACCATGGTCGCCTCGGTCACCCTGCTGCCAGCCCTGCTGGGCTTCGCCGGTGACAAGGTCGAGGTGACCCGTTGGCGGGGCCTGATCGCCGCCGGTCTGGTGGCCCTCGGCCTGGTCGGCGTGGCCCTGGTGTCGCCGGCCGTGGGCGCGTTCGCCTTCGGCCTGGCGGTGGTGATCCTGGTGGTGGGTCTCTTCGCCCGCCCCCTCAAGCGCGAGGTGCCGCTGCGCTCCCGCCGGGCGCCGAAGCAGACGTTCTCGTACCGGTGGAGCCGGGCCGTGCAGCACCACCCGGTGCGCGCTCTCGTCGCCGGCGCGGCCTTCCTCGGCGTCCTGGCCCTGCCCGTGTTCGGGCTGCGGCTGGGCTTCTCCGACGAGGGCAACTACGCGAAGGGCACCGACACCCGCACTGCGTATGACCTGCTGGCCGAGGGCTTCGGGCCCGGCCTCAACGGGCCGCTGCTGCTGGCCACCGAGGTGCCCGACGGCGCCGATCCGGCGGCCCTGGGCGCCATCACCGCCGCCCTGGAGGGCGATCCCGGGGTCGAGCAGGTGGTCGGCCCCATCCCCAACGGGGCGCAGCCGACCGCCGCCCTCTGGCGGGTCATCCCCACCACCGCACCCCAGGCCGCCGCCACCACCGACACCGTGAACCGCCTCCGTGACGACGTGCTGCCCGGCCCTGAGGCATCGGCCGGCGTCGATGTCGCCGTCACCGGCAACGTGGCCATCCAGGTCGACTTCTCCGACTACCTGGCCTCCCGCCTGCTCTGGTTCTTCGGCGCCGTCCTGGCCCTCTCGTTCATCCTGCTCATGGCCGTGTTCCGCTCGCTGCTGGTGCCGCTCAAGGCGGTGCTCATGAACCTGCTGTCGATCGGCGCCGCCTACGGCGTGGTGGTGGCCGGATTCCAGTGGGGCTGGTTGGGTGCGCTCATGGGCTTCGACGGCGCCCCCATCGAGCCCTTCATGCCGATGATGCTGTTCGCCATCGTCTTCGGCCTGTCGATGGACTACGAGGTCTTCCTCCTGTCGCGGGTGAAGGAGGAGTTCGACCGCACCGGTGACAGCCACCTCTCGGTGGCCAACGGAGTGGCCGCCACCGCCCGGGTCATCACCGCCGCCGCGCTCATCATGGTCTTCGTCTTCGGCAGCTTCCTGCTGGAGAACGACCGGGTCATCAAGCTCTTCGGCACCGGCCTGGCCACCGCCGTCCTGCTCGACGCCACCGTGGTGCGCATGCTGCTGGTGCCGGCGACCATGGAGCTGCTGGGCGACCGCAACTGGTGGCTGCCGCGCTGGCTCGACCGCCTCCTGCCCACGGTCGACGTCGAGGGCTCCGACCACGGGGACGACGACGACGGCGTCGACCCCTCCCCCGACGAGCCCAGCCGCACCCTCGAACCGGTCTGACCGACCCCGCTCCCGGCTGGCGCCGGCGGGCCCTCTCGGCGGCGCGGAGCTCCTTGGGCCACCGCCTCGCCGGCCCCGATGCCCAGCTTGCGGGCCCGCGGCGTGGCCGAGCGGCCCACGGCCATCAGCCCTCGCCCGCGGCAACCCCGGGGGTGACCAGGTCCTCGACCAGCCGGGCCGTGCGGGCTCGGGCGCGGTCCCGGTCAGCGTCGGGGTCGAGTCCGGCGATCTGCACGAAGGTGCCCTCGGCGGGCCCACCCCACCATGATCGTCATGGTGACCGCCACCGCCACGACGTCGACCTCCGCCGATGGGTGCAGGGTGCGGATCTGACCGACGAGCGCGTCGGCGGTCGGGAAGGGCCCGGTGTCGCTGTGGGCCACGGCCATGGCCAGCACCCGGGCGGAACCCGGGTCGGCGAGCAGGTGGGCGAAGGCGGCCCGGACGGCATCGACCGGTGCGGCGGCGTCGACGGCCGCCGACCACTCCGTCGCCACCTCTGCCCGCGCCCGGCGGATGAGGGCGTCCTTGGACCCGAAGTGGCGCCCGACCAGCGAGTGGGACACCCCGGCCTCGGCCGCGATGCCGCGGACCCCCAGGGCGGGGCTGGGCGTCGAGGCCAGGAGCCGTCGGGTCGCCGCAACCAGCATGCGCTCGGTCTGCATGGCGGTGCGTCCCGCGCTCGCCGAGGGCGCTCGTGCTGTCCGCCTGGCCCCGCCCGAGGGACCGGTCGACGTGGTGATCGACACCGACGTGACCAACGAGATCGACGACCAGTTCGCCCTCGTCTGGGCCGCCCTCCGCCCCGACCGCATCCGGCTGCGCGGCCTCCACGCCTGTCCCTACGCCCTGTCGCCCGACCTGGTGCGGGGCGGAGCCCTGCTGACCGGGCTCGACCAGCGCCGCACGATGGGCACCCTCGACCGGTTGGGCATGACGGTCGATCAGATCCCTGTAATCGAGCCCGCCGAGGGCGTGGCCCGGGCCCGCGCCGAGCTCGACTCCCTGTGCGGTCGCCTGGGCCTCGATGCGGGGATCGTCCGCACCGGGGCCGACCGGTTCCTGGCCTCCGAGGACGACCCGGTGGTCAGCGAGGCCACCGAGCACCTGATCGAGACGGCGCGGGCCCTCGACGGGCCGCTGCACGTCCTGGCCATCGGCGCCGCCACCAACGTCGCCTCGGCCCTGCTCGTGGCCCCCGACCTGGTCGAGCGCCTCGTCGTGGTCTGGACCTCGGCCCGCCCGTCGTTCTGGCCCCACACCACGGCGTCGTACAACCTGGCCCAGGATCTCCACGCCATCCGGGTGGTGCTCGACTCCGGCGTCCCCCTCGTCTACCTGCCGGGCTACTACGTGGGCGAGAAAATCCGGGTGACCCGGCCCGAGGTGCAGGACCTGGTCGCGGGCGAGGCGCCCTGGGCGACTACCTGGCGGAGCTCTACGAGGGCCACCCCCTCGACGGGGTCCACCATGCCCGTTCCAAGGTGCTCTGGGACATGGTCGACGTGGCCTGGGTGCTCGACCCGGGGTGGTTCACCACCCACCTCACCCCCACCCCCCGACTCGGCGCCGACCTCCGGTGGGTCCACGATGCGACCCGCCCGCTGATGCGCGAGGCGATCGACCTTGACCGCGACGCCATGCTCGCCGACCTGTCAGCCTGCCTCGACCAGGCCGCGGCGTTGACCTGACCCCTCCGCCCGACGGGGTGATCGGTCGGCCTGATCGACCAAGGTGACCCTGCGCCGGGGCCGACATGGGCCATGCTGGAGGCTCTTCGATCGAGGAGCCATCCCGTGCCTGACCCCCGAGACCACGCCCGCCCCTGGGCTCACGGCCCCTCGCCGGACCAGCGTCGGCTGTTCTACCGGGTGGAGGCCGCGGTGGCCCTGGTGGTGGGGTTGTCGTGCCTGGCGCTCGGCATGGTGGTCCCGGGCCTGGGGTTCCTGCTGATCGCCGCCCTGTTCGCCCTGGTCCCCGCTGTGCGGCCGGCCCTGGCCCCCGCCCCGGTCCGCCGACCTCCGCCGCGCCGACCCTGACCGGAGCCGCCGGGCTCAGGCCCGAGGTCCACGGGGGTGAGGGTCACCGGAGTGCCCATCACCGGGGAGGCGTCAGAAGCTGTGGGACCCCGACACCGAAGCAGCACGAGCAGTCGAAGTTGCACCCACGGCGCCTTCCGCCAGGACCCGGCGTTGCAGCCCGGATGGGTCAGCATCGAGCTGCTCGCGGTGGGGTACCAGACCAACGACGCGGTGCGGATCACCCCGGCCGTCATCCTCAGCCAGAACTGACCGCCGCGGTTAGGGCCCTGAGAAGACCCCGAGCCGGGAGAGCATGGCGGCTGCGAGCCACCGCGGCGAGGCCCCGACGCCGCTGGCGTCGGGACCTCGTGCTCGTCTCGGACGATGCCGAGCGCTTGGGGATCAGTTGTTGGGAGCCGGGGGCGGCACGGGGCAGTCGAACAGGGCCGGCGAGCGCTCGGCGCCGGCGCTGGAGTTTTTCCAGCCGTCGCTACCGCCGCGGTTGCCGTTGCCGTTGGTCTGCTTCAGGCCTGCGGGGGTGTCCTTGCAGTAGTGGGCCGCGCCGGCCGGGGCCACGGCGCTGGTGAACATGAGACCACCGGTGAGGGCGGTGGCGGCGGCGAGGCCGAGGATCTTCTTCTTCATGATGGATTGCTCCTTGGGTTGGGCACCTTGCGAGGACGTCGATCGTCCACACGCTTGTATGACCCGGACCCGCCGCATGTCACAGAAAAGCGCAGAATGCCTGCCGACCAGGGGTGATCCGGCGCCCGTTCGACCGTCGGGCACTGGTGGTGGGGCGGCTCGGCGAAGGTCTCCGCCCGTCAGGTCCGGGGTGTGGTGCCCCGCCCCCCCGGCTCTGGCGTCGGCGGGTGGCACCCGGTCGCCCTCGATGCGCCCACCGTCGAGCCACACGGTCCGGGGGCAGAGGCGGAGCACGCTGTCGAGGGAGTGGCTCACGAAGATGACCGTGCGCCCCTCCTGCTCGGCCGTCTCCATGCGCCCGAGGCACTTGCGCTGGAACTCGGCGTCGCCCACGGTCAGGACCTCGTCGACCACCAAGATGTCCGGCTCCATGTGGGCGGCGACGGCGAACGCCCACCGCAGGTACATGCCGGAGGAGTAGCGCTTGATCGGGGTGTCGAGGAAGCGCTCGACCCCGGAGAAGTCGGCGATCTCGTCGAAGCAGGCATCGATGTCCCGCCGCCCCATGCCGTTGATCGCACCGTTCAGGTAAACATTCTCGCGCCCGGTGAGCTCGGGATGGAAGCCGGTCCCCACCTCGAGGAGGGCGCCGACGCGCCCGCGGGTGCGGCTCACCCCCTCGGTCGGCTCGGTGATGCGGGTGAGCACCTTCGGCAGGGTGCTCTTGCCCGCACCGTTCCGCCCGACGATCCCCGGGAACCACCCTCGGCCAGCTCCAAGTCGAACGACACGACGGTGGGGCCCCCGGGCGCCGGGCGACCGAAGAGGGACCACCGGAAGCCGTCGACGACGCCCGCCATCGGGTTCAGGTAGTACGCGTAGCGCCACCCCCCGCGGACGAGATCTGAGGTACGCGACCGGAGTGGCGAACAGCCACAGCTGCACGAACAGCCCGATGGCGTTCTTCACGTCGCGGTAGCGCACGTTCAGCGTGGCGAAGGACAGGCCGACGCCGAGGGCGAGGACCCCGGTGGCGAGCAGCCACAGGGGAAGCGTCACAACGGCGAGGGTCGGTGCCGTCCCGGACACGGCCATGAACACGGCCAGGATCACCAGGGCGATGCCGAGGTCGACCAGCCCCGGGAGGACTGACGCCACCGGCGCAGCGAGCCGGGGGAAGTACACCTTGGTCACCAGCGACACGTTGCCGACCAGACTCGAGGTCGCGTTGGTGAGGCTGGTCGAGAAGTACGACCACAGGGTCCACCATCGACGGCGTCCAGCGCCTGAGCCGCGACTACCTGCGGGGCCACGTGGCGTCACTCCTGGTGCAGGCCCGGGACCACCGGCGCAGCCGGACCTCAGACGGCTCTCGACAGGTCTGCCCCGCCACTACGCCCGTCGCGCCGTGCGCACCGCCCGCGGGACCGACGACAAGCCGACCCTGGCCGCCGAGGTCGCCGGGTGGCTGGACGGGGTGCGTCTGGCTCCGTCGCTGCTGCGCCGCGACCGGGGGTGGGGACCGGCGCCGGCGGGCCGCTTCCTGTCCCGAAACCCCTATGGTCACCCCCGCCGAAGGTCTCTTCTACCGAGAGAAGATGCGGGCGATCCACCGGGTTGCGCCCTCGATCGCGCCGACCGGGCTACTCGAGGTAGGGGGTGGTCGCAGCGGTCTCACCGGCCTCTTGTATCCTCACGCGGCCGGGGTCAACGTCGAGCCCGCCCCCGAACCCGGCGGCACCACGGGTGGTGGCGAGCACTCCGTCGCCGCCGACGCCACCAGGCTGCCGTTCGCCGACGACAGCTTCGACGTTGTGAACCTGTTTGACGTCCTCGAGCACATCCCGGCCGACGGGGACGCAGCACGCGAGGCCGTGCGGGTGCTGCGGCCCGGCGGGTGGATCCTGCTGTCGAGTCCGAACGAGCGCTGGCGCTTCCCCTACCACCGCGCCCTGCGCCGGGTGTGCCCGTCCGACCGCGACGTGATGGACGAGTGGGGCCATGTCCGCCGCGGCTACGACGGCCCTACCCTGGAGCGATTGGTGGGGTGGCCGGTCGACGAGTGGGCCACGTTCATCTCGCCGATCACGGTGCTGGCCCACGACCTCGGGTTCTCCACCCTCTCCCGGCGCCGCCGCCGGGTCCTCGGCGCCGCCGTCGCCCCACTGGCGTGGCCGGCTACCTGCTCCACCGCCGTCACGGTCCGGGTACCGAGACGGTCTGGGCTTGGCGGAAGGCTGGCTGACCGTGGGTCGCGTCGCCCTCCTCCCCTGGGGGGACGTGCTGGAGGACTACCTCGACGCCATCGGCCTCTCGTTCGAGCAGTTCCGCACGGAGCAGACCGGGGGCTGGCTGTTCGGCTACGTCGAGGCGCTGCGGGCCGCAGGGGTCGACGCGCTGATCGTGTGCGTCAGCCGCTCGGTCCGCCGTCCCGAGCGCAGCAGCCACGAGCCGACCGGCGCGACCCTGTGGGCGCTGCCGCCCACGGCCGCCTTCCGTCTCGCCGAGACCCACCTGCGCGGCACCCGGGTCACGCCGGCCACCTCGTACCTCGCCACGCCGCTGCGCCCCCTCGCGCGGGTCCTCCGCGAGGAGCGCTGCGACGCGCTCGTAGTGCAGGAGTACGAGTCGCCGCGCTTCGACCTCTGCGTGGCCCTGGGGTGGGCGATGGGGCTGCCGGTGCATGCCATGTTCCAGGGCGGGTGGACATCGGCGGGCCCCTCGAGCGTCGGATCCGCCACCGTGCCCTCCGCGGGTCGTCGACACTGGTGGTGGGCCCCGCCGCCGAGGCCCGTCGGGTGCGGGAGGTCCACGGCGTGTCGCCGAGCCGGATCGCAGCCGTGTTCAACCCGCTGGACGTGGCGCGGTGGGCCCCGGTCGACCGGGCGGCGGCTCGGGCCGAGGTCGGCCTGCCTCCGCACGCCCGCGTGGTGGCCTGGCACGACCGGGTGGAGGTGGGCAGCAAGGGCGTCGACGTGCTCGTCGAGGCCTGGCGCCGCTTGCGCGCGGCCCGGCCCGAGCTCGACACGTGGCTGGCGCTCACCGGCACCGGTCCGGACGCTCCGGAGCTCCGTCGCCTCCTCGTCGACGCGTCCCCGGACCGGGTGCGGTGGACCGAGCGCTACGTGCTCGACCGAGGAGCCATCCGCCGGTTCCTCGGCGCCGCCGACATCTACGCGTTCCCGTCCCGCCGGGAGGGATTCCCGGTCGCACCCGTCGAGGCCATGGCCAGCAGCCTTCCCGTCGTTGCGGCGGCGGCCCCGGGGGTGGCCCACATCTTCGCCGGCGGCACCGCCGACGGGGGACTGGTGGTTCCGACGGGCGACGCGCCGGCCTTCGCCGACGCGCTCATCACCCTGGTCGACGACGATGAGCAGGCCCGGCAGCTCGGGCGCCGGGGCGGGCGCGGGTCGAGGACGCGTTCTCGCTGGAGGCTGTGAGCTCAGCCCTCGCCGGCGCGCTGCTCCCCGGCCGGGTCGGAGGCGGCGCGGGCTGAGGGGTCGGCCCCGGGGGAGCGACCCGGGTCGCTGCCGTCGTAGGTGGCGGGGAGCTCTCGCCGCGGGGCCAGCCAGGCCTCCACCTCGTCGCGCCACGCAGGGGGCACGGGGCGACGGCCTTGCCGGTCCCACCGGTACACCAGGGCCCGGGGCGCGATGGCGGCAGCAGCCGCGAGCGCCCAGGCGTGGCGCCGGTCCCGGTAGTGGCGGGCGATGGTGAGATACGTGAGGGCCCCGGCGCGCCGGTGTCCGTCGCGCACCTGGCGCCGGCCGAACCACTCGAAGGACTTGGAGCTGGCGGCGACGCCGTGGTGCTCGCGGGTCGGGCCGTAGCGCTCTCGGATCGCCTCGAACTCCCTGCGCACACCGGTGGGGTCGCCCGACAGCGTCCCGGAGTGACGGAGGTAGGCGGTCAGGGGGCGGTCGACCGAGGCGACGGGGGACTCCAGGGCGAGGCGGATCCACAGCTCCCAGTCGGCGATGTTGTTGAGCGAGGTGTCGAAGCCGCCGACCCGTCGCACCAGCTCCGTCCGCACCAGGGTGCCCGAGGCTCCGCCCGGGATCTGGTTGCGCGCCAGCAAGGTGGGAACGGGTCCGCTCGGCGGGGGGTGCATCGCGGCCAGGACGCGAAGGTCCTGGTTGACGGTGACGGCGCCGGCGCACACCCACTCGGCCTCGGGCTGGGCGTCGGCCGCCCCCAGCTGTGAGGCCAGCTTGTCCGGCGCCCACATGTCGTCGTCGTCGAGGAACGCGACCCACCCGGTCTCGACGTGCTCGAGGCCGCGGTTGCGGGCCGCGGCGACACCGGTTGACCGCTCGTTGCGCACCACGCAGACCCGGTGGCCATGGGCGGCCAGGATGGCACCGCGGGTGCCGTCCTGCGACCCGTCGTCGACCACCACCACCCGGACCTCGGCCCCCTCCTGGGCCAGGACGGTGGCGACGGTGCGCTGGAGCAGACGCAGCCGGTCGCGGGTCGGGATAACGACGGTGACGACCCTGTCGTCGACGCCCTGCCTCCCATCCGGCACCATCCGCACTCCTCGCTCGCCGCCCGCCGGACCCACCGACAGTACGACCACGACCGCGCCACGAAGCGGCAGACGGCAGGTCAGTATGCCACCGCCGTCGGCCCCGGTCGACGCGGGACCTCTCTCGCAGGTCTCCCCTCTGGGCGGGCCATTGGTCTCCGCTGGTCACTGTCTTTGTTCCTGGGTTGGAAGGGACGTTGTCAAGTCCCAGTACCCGTGTGACGTTCTGGCTCCGGTGGTTGTGATCCACTCGGGCGTGGGTTCGTGGGCGTTGGTGCGGTGGGGCCGGCCGCCGGGGTTGGCCAAGACGCCGTGCTCGCGGGTGCGGTGGTGGCGGACCGGGTGGGCCCGGATGAGCTGTTCACCGACGTTGATCTCGACCTGCCACAGCTCCATCGACCAGAACCGCTCCCAGCGCCGGCAGTCCGCCTTGGACCGCTTCCTCGCTTCGGGGGTGATCGGGGAGTGGCACGCCGGTTGGTCACCCCGTTGGTCACCTGGCCTCAGGAAGCAGAAGAGCCGGCCCTTGCGGACCGGCTCTGACCTGCGGTTTCGTTGGTCGGGCTGGGGAGATTCGAACTCCCGACCTCTTGACCCCCAGTCAAGCGCGCTAACCAAGCTGCGCCACAGCCCGTGGGAGCGACCACCTTACGCGCCGGCGGCATGCCCATCGAACCTGCTCACCACCTGCTCGCAGCGCATGGGAACCTCAGACCCTGATCCGTTCTGACGCGGGGTTGCGACACGGATGGCGCTCTCCCGCGTCAGAATCAGAGGTAGCGGTGAACGACCCAGGCGATGCCCTGGACGAGGCGCCAGCCCAGGTACACGACCACGGCGATGATGAGGGCGTAGAAGTGCCACGGCGCTCGCTTGCTCGCCTCCTCGTCGGGCTCGTCCTGGGGGCGGGCGATGAACTCCCCGCACTGGACACACGTGCCGTCGGGGGCCAGGGAACCGGGCTTGTAGAAGCGGTCACAGCCGTCGCACCAGGGCATCGGCGACACCCTGCCCCAGGCGAAGGCCCCGGGGCCAAGCGGGTGGTCAGCTCGTCGACGCCCGCCGGTCGCGGGGCCCGGCGTGGGCAACGCCGCTCGGTACCGGTCGGCCGACGAGGCCCTCGACCATCAGCGCCGTCGCGGCCAGGGTGTCGACGTCGATGCCGGTGTGCACGCCGAGGTCGTCGAGCAGGGCGACGAGCTCCTCGGTGGCCAGGTTGCCGCCGGCCCCGTGGGCGAAGGGCGAGCCTCCGAGCCCACCGACGGCGGTGTCGAACCGGGTCACCCCCAAGGCGAGAGCGGCGTAGGCGTTGACCAGCGCGGTGCCCCGAGTGTCGTGCAGGTGCAGCCCCACCTCCTGGACCGACCCCAGGCTGTCGAGGAGCTCCTCGACTCGCCGGGGCGTGGCCATGCCGGTGGTGTCGGCGTAGGTGCGCGCCGCCGTACCGGCATCGGCCAGGCGGTCGGCCAGGGCGGCCACCTCGGCCGGGTCGATCTCGCCCTCGTACGGTGATCCGAACGCACACGAGACCACGGCGTCGACGGCTACCCGCGCCTCGTCGGCCAACGCGCAGATGTCGGCCACCGCCGCCACCGACTCGTCGGTGCTCATGCGGACGTTGCGCTGGTTGTAGACCTCCGATGCGGAGACGGTGACGGTCAGCTGGTCGACGCCTGCGTCCAGGGCCATCTCTGCTCCCCGGGCGTTGGGCACGAGGGCCGCGTAGGTGACATCCGGGCGTCGGTCGATGCCGGCGACCACCTCGGCGGCACCGGCCATGGCGGGCACCGCCCGGGGCGAGACGAAGGCCGCCACCTCCACCCGGGTGACGCCGGCGACGACCAGCGCCTCGACCAGGGCGATCCGGTCCGCCACCGCCACCGGCTCCTCGGGCTGGAGCCCGTCGCGGGGACCCACGTCGCGGATCGTCGCGTGGGTCGGGAGGATGGCCACCATCACACGGGGGGGACGCCGTGGCGGCGGTCGGAGAACGCCCGGTCCTTGCCCTCGCCCCGCTCCAGGCGAGAGACGATCTCGTCGCGCAGGGCCTCCGGCTCGACCACGGCGTCGATGACCAGCTCGGAGGCGAGGCGCAGGAGGTCGACGTCGGCCTCGTAGAGCGTCCGCTGCTCGTCGATGAAGGCCTGGCGCTCGTCGAGGTCGTCGATCTGGGCGATCTTGTTGGCGTACACGGCGTTGACCGCAGCCTCCGGGCCCATCACCGCGATCTTGGCCGTCGGCAGGGCCAGGGTGGCCTCGGGCTCGAAGGCCGGGCCCGACATGGCGTAGAGCCCGTCGCCGTAGGCCTTGCGGAGCACGACGCACACCTTGGCCACGGTGGCCTCGGAGATGGCGGTGACCATCTTGGCCCCGTGGCGGATGATGCCCTGGGCCTCAACCTGGGTGCCGATCATGAACCCGGGCACGTCGGCCAGGAACACCAGCGGGATGTTGAAGGCGTCGCAGCACCACACGAAGCGCGCCGCCTTGTCGGCCGAGTCGACGAACAGGACCCCACCCTTCTGGGCTGGGTTGTTGGCCACTATGCCGACGGGCCGGCCGTCGAGCAGCGCCAGGCCCACGACCAGCTCGGGTGCGAACAGCGGCTTCAGCTCGAAGAAGCTCTCGGCGTCGACCAGCCCGTCGATGACGGCGTGGACGTCGTAGCCGGCCCGCTCGTCCTCGGGCACCATCCCGGTGGCGAGCGGGGTGAGGGGAGGCTGGGGCCGGTAGCGGGGCGGCTGGTCGCGCCAGGAGCCGGGGAAGTAGGTGAACCAGGCTCGGGCCTGGTCGAGCGCGTCGGCATCGTCGACGGCCAGGTTGTCGCCGCAGCCGGAAACGGTGGCGTGCATGCGGGCCCCGCCGGTCTCCTCCAGGGTGGCCTTCTCCCCCACCACCATCTCGGCCATGCGCGGCGAGCCCAGGTACATGGAGGCGTTTCCCTCGACCATGATGACGATGTCGCAGAAGCTGGGGATGTAGGCGCCGCCGGCGGCCGACGGTCCGAACAGGCAGCAGATCTGGGGGACCTTCCCCGACAGCTTGATCTGGTTGTAGAAGATCCGTCCTGCGCCCCGGCGGCCCGGGAACAGCTGCACCTGGTCGGTGATGCGGGCGCCGGCCGAGTCGACGAGCCAGAAGATGGGCAGCTCCTGGCGCAGGGCCAGCTCGGTGGCCCGGATGATCTTCTCGACGGTCCGGGCCCCCCAGGACCCGGCCTTCACGGTGGGGTCGTTGGCCACCACGCACACCCGGCGACCGTCGACCAGGCCGGTGCCGGTGACCACCCCGTCGGCAGGCAGGTCGTCGGCCGCGGCGTTGGCCAGCAGGGCGTCCTCCACGAAGGTGCCGGGGTCGAGCAGCAGGTCGAGGCGATCGCGGACGAACAGCTTGCCCTGGCGCTCCAGCTTGTCGCCCACCTTGGCCAGGTTTCCGGCGAGGGCCCGCTCGCCGGCCGCCGCCACCCGGTCGGCCGTCGACGGCTCGCCGTCGGCCGACAGGGGCGAGGAGGGTTCGGCCATGGCCGGATCCTACGGGCTCTCCCCCGGTCGCCGAGGTTGAGGGCCGGCCCCTATCGACCGGAGCGGCCGATCAGACCCGGCGGATGGCGAGGATGGCGGTGTCGTCGGTGATGGGGCTGGTGGCGAAGTCCTTGGCCGCCTCCAGGAGCGACTTGCACAGCACCTCGGGTGGCACCCCCGGGTCGCGGCGCAGCACGTTGCCGATGCGCTCCTCGCCGAACATCTCATCACCGCTGCGGGCCTCGGCCAGGCCGTCGGTGTAGAGGAGCACGAGATCGCCCTTGGACAACGGGATCTCCCGGCTGGTGAACGCGCCCTCGGGGTCGAGCATGAGCAGGGGCCCGGTGTGGCGCAGCGGGCGGACCTCACGGTCGTGCCAGAGCCATGCGGTGGGATGCCCGGCCGAGGCCCAGCGCACCGTCTCGGCCTCGGTGTCGAAGACGACCACGCACAGGGAGATGAACTCCTCGAGGCGCTCGAGGGCCGACATGCGGTCGTTGAGCTCCTCCACCGCCTGGGCCGGGTCGCGGTACTGGCGCAGGAGGACGCGCAGCAGGTACTTGGCCTGCAAGGCGGTGATGGAGGGCTCGATGCCGTGGCCGGTGACATCGCCGATGACCGCCGCCACCCGGCCCCGATCGAGATCGTAGACATCGAAGAAGTCGCCGGCCATGACCCCCGAGCCGGCCTTGTAGACCCTCCCGATCTCGAAGCCGGGCAGGGTGGGGAGGACCTCGGGCGCGAGCCGGGCCGCCCACCGCTGGGGCGCGAGCTGATCCTGGCTGAGGACCTCCTCGGCTCGACGCTCGATGTCGTAGCGCTCGTCGGCCAGACGCGACTCGCGCACGAAGTCGCCGGCGGAGACGACCGAGACGGCCACCGGCACGAGGATGAGGCCGAGGAACAGCTCCACGCTCGCCGAGGAGGCGGCGGCCATGGCCGCACACGCCCCGCAGAGCACGGCGTAGAGCATGGTGGTGTGGACGTCCTTGCGGTAGGCGGACCGAGCCAGCACGACGGGGTCGGACATCGGGCCCCGCTCCGTGGCCACACGGCGGTAGACGCGACCCAGCCGCCGGGCGGACCGGCCCCAGACGAAGGTGGCGACGCCGCAGGCGAGGGAGGTCAGGATGAGGACAGGGGTGACCATGAGGGTGTGGGTCCGTTGCGCGGAGGCCGCCAGCGGTCCCGTGAGGATACCTGGGACGTGTGTCAGCCAACCGACGTTCGGGTGACGTCATGTGACAAGCGTCGCTCCGGGTGACCGGCCTCACACCCGGAGCGCCGCCCGTCAGGTGACGAACGTCCTCCCGGATGGCCGGCCTCGCCGGGAGCGGGCGAGGGCTCTCACAGCAGCACGTTGGGGTTCATCACCCCCGCCGGGTCGAGCGCGGCCTTCACGCTCCGCATGGCCTCCATCGCTGCGGCGCCCCGCTGGCGGGCGGCCCACCGGCGCTTCACCGTGCCCACGCCGTGCTCGGCGCTCACGCTGCCGCCCCGCTCCAGCACCAGCCCCAGCACGACGTCGTCGACCGCGTCGTCGTCGGGGGCCACACCGGTCACGTTGACGTGGAGGTTGCCGTCGCCCAGGTGGCCGAAGAGCCAGGTGCGGGCCGTCGGGGCCGCCGCGGCGATCCGCCCGCCGACCTCCTCGGCGAAGTCGGCCAGGGCCTCGGCCGGCAACGAGATGTCCATCTTGTGGGGCGAGCCGAGGGTGGCGATGGCCTCGGTCATCGCCTCTCGGTGGCGCCACAGGGCAGCCCGGCGAGCACCGTCCGCGGCCACCGCCGCGCCCGTCACCCCCTCGAGACCGGCCACCGCCTCCCCCAGACGGTCGACCTGATCCCCGTGGCCGGCACACTCCGCCAGCAGGGTGACCGCCGGTGGGGGGTCGAGGGCGGTCGTGACGCCGAGGTGACCGGCCACCAGATCCGCCTCCGCAGCCCCGTGGGCCTCGGCCGCCGTCAGGCCGGGCAAACCTCGTCGCAGGAGCCCGACGGCGACCACGGCGTCGGCCCAGGAGGCGAACCCGAGGGCGGCCAGTGCCCGATCGGGGAGGGCGGGCACCAGTCGGAGCCGGGCCGCGGTGACGACGCCGAGGGTGCCCTCGCTGCCGCACAGCAGGCCCGACAGGTCGTACCCGGTGGCGTCCTTCTCGAGACGACCCAGGTCCTCCAGGACCGCGCCGCTGCCGACCACCGCCTCGACACCGAGGAGCTGGGCGCGCGTCGACCCGTGGGCGACGACGTGGAGCCCGCCGGCGTCGGTGGCGATGCCACCTCCGACCGTGGCGGTGTCCCGGGCGGCCCAGTCGACGCCGTAGGCCCAGCCGGCCTCGGCCGCGGCGGCCTGGACCGCGGCGATCGACGTCCCCGCCGCCGCGGTGAGATGCCCGCCGTCGGCGTCGACATCGGTGACGCCGACGAAGCGGGCGGTGGACAGCACGACCTCCCCGGCGAGGGGCACCGAGCCGCCGACCAGACCAGTGTTGCCGCCCTGGGGCACGAGGGCGACACCGGCATCGGCGCAGATCCCGATGACCCCGACCACCTCGGCCGCGGTGCCGGGTCGCACCACCGCGGGGGTGGCGCCACGGAAGCGGCCCGTCCAGTCGACCGCGGCCCCGGCGGTGACCTCGGCGTCGGTGACGACGTGGGGGTCCCCCACGACCTGGGCCAGGTGCCGGAGGAGACGGGGGTCGAGGGTGGGCGCGTCAGGCACCGTCGTCGAACACGGGGGCCCGCCCCTCCATCTCCGCGGTCACGGCCTCGACCTGGTTGGGGCTGCCGATGAGGCGCTCCATGCGGCGGGACTCGTCGATCAGCGACTCCTCGAGGGGCCGGGTGCCGGCTGCGTTCAGGAGGGCCTTGGCGCCCTGCACGGCCTCGGGGTTGCGTCCGGCGATCTCGGTCGCGAGCGCGGTCGCGGACTCCCACGGGTCGTCGGCCAGCTGGGTCACCAGCCCGAGCTGGTGGGCGTCGCGACCTGACACCTTGCGGCCGGTGAACACCAGCTCCTTGGCCACGTCCAGGCCCACCAGGCGGACCAGGGCCTGGGGGCCGGTCATGTCGGGCAGCAGGCCCCACCGGACCTCCATCACCGAGAGGGCGGCATCGGGCGCGGCCAGGCGGATGTCGGCGCCGAGGGCGATCTGCAAGCCGCCGCCGAGCACGTGGCCGTGGAGGGCAGCGACCACCGGCACCGGGAGCGCGTGCCAGACATGGGCGACCTCCTGGAACAGGTTCGAGGGCCGGCCCGGCAGCCGGTCGACGATCGACGATCCTGCGTCGATCGGTCCGGCCCCTCCGTCGGAGCCACCGCTGGCCATCGCCGCGAACGACGACAGGTCGAGCCCGGCGCAGAACGACCTCCCCTCCCCCGAGAGCACGACGGCCCGCACCTGGCGGTCGGCAGCCACCGCATCGCCGGCGTCGACGATGGCGCGGAACATGCGGGTGTCGAGCGCGTTCATCTTGGCCGGGCGGGCCAGGCGGACCTGGGCCACGCCGTCGGAGACGGTGACGGTCACGCGCTCGGCATCGATCGAGGAGGTGACGGGAGAGGAGGTCGTGGGACAGGAGGTCACGGCGAAAGGCTACGGTCAGCTCCGACCGTGCGGGGACGTCGCCGGTCGCCCCGGTTCCTGGGCCTGACACCAAGGGTCCGCCAGCCGATGTGACGGAGTCGATGCTGTCCGTGTCCCACCCACCGCTGCGACCGCGCCTGCGAGCCGAGCGACGGGGCGCGCCCCGGTCCACGACGGTCCTGGTGGCCATCGGCGTGGCCGTGGCCCTGGGGCTCCTTCCTTCCTCGCCCGCGGTCGCCGGGTCCGGTGCGATCACCGAGCAGGCTCCGCCACCGGTGCCGGGGCCCGCCGACCCCGAGCTGCCCCCGCTGGGCCCGCTCCCGACCATCGCCCCCGCCCCGGCCGGGGTGGCGGTCTCGAGCCCCGGGTACGCCGCGGCCACGGCCGCGCGCGACAGGGCCCGCGCCGAGGGGCCGAGGCGGCCCGGCGCGAGGTGGCCGAGGACACCCAGGTCCTCGCCCTGACCGCCCGTGAGCAGGACCTCACCGCCCACATCGAGCAGGCGCAGACCGAGGCCGAGACAGCCGAGGCGGAGGCGAGTCAGCTGACGGAGTCCCTGCGGGAGGTGGCGGCCTCGTCGTCCATGAGCGGCGCCGGTGTCGACCCCCTGAAGGGCCTCGACACCGGGGCCTTCGACGACGAGGCCAAGGCCGGTGCGTCTACGACGCGGCGCAGGCGGCGGCGCACCTGTGTGCCAGCGGGCCCCTGACCGACGACCCCGGTCTCAACCGGGCCTACTTCTCCTACAACCACTCACTCGACTACGTGGCCTCCGTGCTGGCCGGCGCCAAGCGCTACGCCCTCGCCGTGGAGAATCCCGCCCGTCGCGCCCTCCTGAGGGCCGAAGGCGAACGCGGCGCCCGCGGGCAGCGACGCGACGACGTGGACACAGCCGTCCGCGAGGTCTAGGACCCGTCGACGCCGGGGGTGGGAGCGGCCGACGCCCCTGTGGCGCTGGCGTCGGTGTCGGCCTCGGAGACGGGGGCCCCCTCGGCCAGGGGGTCGGGCACCTCGCCCAGGTCCCGCAGCACGGACAGCTCAGCGGTGTCGGGGTCGACGAGGCCGTCGAGCACGTCGAGGTCGTGCTCGGCCTGCTCGGCGTCGCGGCCCCGGCCCAGGTCCCGGAAGGCGGTCTGAGCGCGGTGCAAGGCGCTGCGGGCCTCGTCGGTGCGCCCCACCGCGGCCAGGGCCACACCCAGGTTGAGGTCGCAGGCGGCCTGGTCGGTCCGGCGGGCCAGCGAGGTGAAGATGCCGTGGGCGCGCTGGAACCGCTCGATGGCATCCTCGGCCCGCCCCTGGTCGAGCAGGGCCACGCCGAGGTCGAAGTCGCACACGGCGGCCAGGTCGGGGCGACGGTGGGACACGAAGGTGGATCGGACCTCGGTCAGCAGCTCGACGGCGTCGGCCACGTCGCCGTCGTCGTGGAGGAGCACGCCCCGATCGAGACGGCAGATGGCGGCCCGCACCGGCATGGCGGCGGCCCCGAAGCCGGCCTCGGCCCGGTGCAGGGCGTGGCCCGACTCGGTGGTCTGGCCCAGGGCTCGCAGGCTGCGGGCGGCGGCGGCCTCGGTGCCGGCGGCGTCGGGCCCCCGGGGATCGAGGCGCACGAACGCCCGGCGAGCCCGCTTGAGCAGACCCAGCGCGTCCTCGTGCCGGTCGGCATCGGCCAGGCAGTCCGCGGCCAGGCGCTGAGCCCGGGCGGCGGCCAGGGATCGCTCCTCCCCGTGCAGGGCGGCCACGGCGCGACCCGCTTCGGCGGCGCCGTCGAGGGAGCGCCCGGCGGCCCGGAGGGTCAGGGCCAGGTCGACCAGGGCCTGCCCCCGCTCCCCTGCGTCCGATGCCTCGACGGCCCGACGGGCATCGCGCACCGCCTCCTCGGCTGCTCCGTCGCGTGGGTGGGCCATCAGATCAAGGGCGTCGATGGGGAGGTGGCTGCGCGTCGCCGGGCACGTCAGGACCCTAGTGCTGGGTCCGTGACCCCTGGTCGGCCGGTCGAGACCCTCATCGCGCCGACCGCGAGGCTGACGGGCCCGAGGGCGTGGGCACGAGCTCTGGCGGCGGTCCCGCCCATCTCGGTGACCCGCCCGGAGAGGTTGTTGACGCGGTGCCAACCGCGCTCTAGGTTGCCGTCGACCGACATCACATGACGTCGGTCACAGGCTACTCTGGCATCCTCGCCACGCAACCGGGACGCGACACCGCACCGGTCCGACCCACAGGGGGCTCAGCTCGTGACTCACGCTCGACGGCGCACCGGACGTACCTTGGCCTTGCTGGTCACCCTCGCCCTGTTGCTGGCGGCCTGCGGCGGCGGCAAGGGAGAGAGCGGCGGCAACGCCGAGGAGCAGGACGCCGTCGACCCGGTCCGCGGTGGATCGGTCACCTACGGCCAAGAGGCCGAGACCGGCGACGGCTGGTGCCTGCCCGAGTCCCAGCTGGCCATCTCCGGCATCAACGTGGCCCGCGCCATCTACGACACGTTGACCGCACCGAATGCCGAGGGCGAGTACGTGCCCAACCTGGCCGAGGCGGTCGAGCCCAACGACGACTTCACCGAGTGGACCATCACCCTCCGCGACGGGGTCACCTTCCACGACGGCTCACCCCTCACCGCCGAGGTGGTCAAGAACAACATCGACGCCTACCGGGGCCAGTACGAGGGCCGGGCCGCCCTGCTGTTCATCTTCGTGCTCGACAACATCGACACCGTCGAGGCCACCGGCCCCATGGACGTCACCGTCACCACCAAGGTCCCCTGGGTCGCCTTCCCCGCCTTCCTCTTCTCCAGCGGCCGCCTCGGCATCATCGCCCAGGCCCAGCTCGACGACGCCGACAGCTGTGACCGCGACCTCATCGGCACCGGCCCGTTCAAGATCAAGAGCTGGAACAAGGGCCGGGAGCTGGTGGCGGTGAAGAACCCCGACTACTGGCAGATGGCCCCCGACGGCGAGCCCTACCCGTACCTGGACGAGATCCGCTTCACGCCCATCGTCGAGTCCGAGCAGCGGGTCAACGCCCTCCAGGCGGGCGATGTCGACCTGGCCCACTTCTCCGACGCCCAGAGCTTCGTCAGCCTCAACTCGCTGGCCGACGACGGCATCGTCAAGAACCGTGACTCGGAGGCCTTCGCCGAGGTCGCCTTCGTCCAGATCAACTCCTCCAAGCCTCCCTTCGACGATGTCCGGGTCCGGCAGGCCTTGGCCATGGCGGTGGACCGCCAGGACTACAAAGAGGTCATCAACCAGGGCCTGTTCACCATCGCCTCCGGCCCCTACGCCCCCGGCGCCGTCGGCTACCTGGAAGACGCCGGCTACCCGACTCAGAACATCGACGAGGCCAAGCGCCTCATCGCCGAGTACGAGCAGGAGAACGGACCCCTGCCCCCCGTCAGCTACCAGGCCACCCCCGGGACGGTGACCCAGCAGATCGCGGTGTACCTCCAGCAGGCCGTGAAGGCGGTCGGCGTCCAGCTCGACCTGGCCACCGTGCAGCAGGACAAGCTCATCGACAACGCCATCAGCGGCGACTACGACATCATGGGCTTCCGCAACTACCCCGGCGGCGACCCTGACGAGCTCTACGTCTGGTGGAAGAGCGACTCGCCGGTGAACTTCGGTCGCATCAACGACCCGGAGATCGACCGCCTCCTCGACGAGGGTCGCTCCGAACCCGACCCGGCCAAGCGCAAGGCCATCTACGAGGACCTCAACCGCCAGTTCGGCTCGGAGGTCTGGAGCGCCTGGTCGAGCTGGACCACGTGGCGCATCTCCTCCCAGCCCAGCGTGTACGGCTACACCCTCGACACCCTGCCCAAGCTCCCCGACGGCAGCGACCCGTTCACCGGGCTGGCCACCGGGTTCCCGACCATGGGCCTCTGGGTCACCCAGTAGCTCCGACCCCCTCGGACCCTCACGCCCATGAGCTCCAACACGCTCTCCATCCTCAAGCTGATCGGCCGCAAGCTGGCCCAGCTGGTGGTGGTGCTCTTCGTCGTCACCCTGTTCACGTTCCTCCTGGTCCGCCTGCTGCCGGGTGACCCGGTCGACCTGCTGGTGCCGGTGTCCACTGACACCACCGACGAGTCGGACCGGGCGATCATCGAGGCCCGACGGCAGCAGATCACCGACGACCTCGACCTCAACGACCCGCTGCCCAAGCAGTACATCACCTGGATCGGGGGCTTCGTCACCGGCGACCTGGGCAACGAGTACACGGTGTCGAGCACCATCCCGGTGAGCGATGCCGTGACCAGCGCCCTGCCGCCCACGACCCAGCTCATCCTCTACTCCCAGATCCTTGCCGTGCTCCTGGCACTGCCAGTGGGGGTGATCAGCGCCTACCGGCAGGGCGGGATCTTCGACCGGATCGCCAACGTCAGCGCCTTCGGCTCGCTGTCGCTGCCCGGCTTCGCCATCGGGCTGCTCCTGGCCTACTGGGTGGGGGTCCGGCTCAACCCGTCGCTCCCGACGTGGATCAACATCCCCCCCCAGGGCTACACACCCTTCCCCGGTCTCAACCCGGCCAACTGGTCCTTCGAGCCCCGGACCCCGGACTCGGTGCCGGACCACTTCTTCGGCATGCTCCTGCCCGCCCTCAGCCTGGCCCTGGGCCAGTTCGCGGTCTACATGCGCCTGTTGCGCAGCGACATGATCCAGACCCTTCAGGAGGACTTCATCCTCATGGCCAAGTCCAAGGGCATCAGCAACGGGCGCGTGCTCTGGCGCCATGCCCTGCGGCCCTCGAGCCTCACCCTGCTGACCGTCGCCGGCCTGAGCGTCGGCACCCTCATCGGCAACGCTGTGGTGATCGAGGTGGTCTTCGGCATCCCCGGCATGGGCACCCTGATCGCCTCGTCGATCATCGGCCGGGAGTTCATCACCCTGCAGAGCAGCGTGGCCATCGTGGCCATCGCCTTCGTGGTGATCAACGCACTGCTCGACATCCTGTACTCGGTCCTCGACCCCCGGATCCGCAATGTCCGCGCTGCCTGAAGCCCCCACCGCGCCCCGGTCCGAGGGCGATGCCACCGAGGCCGCGGTCGACGCCGACGGCCCACCGCCGGCCAACGCGGAGGCGTCCCGGCCTGGGATCGGCGTCGGCGGCTGGATCGCGGCGAGCTGGCTCATCTTCGTGGTGGCCGTCGCCTTCCTGGCGCCTCTCCTGCCCTTCGACTCACCGACCGCCCGTGGGAGCGGGCCTCGGCTGCCGCTGTTCACCGACGGCCACATCCTCGGCACCGACTCCAGCCAGCGCGACGTGCTGGCTCGGCTGGTGTTCGGGGCTCGGGCTTCGCTGATCGTGGGCTTCGGCGCGGTGGCCATCGGCATGGTCGTCGGCGGCTCCCTGGGCCTCATCGCCGGGTTCCGCCGGGGCAAGGTCGACACCGCCCTGTCCAGCCTGTTCGACATCCTCCTGGCCTTCCCCCAGCTGGTGCTCGCCCTCAGCCTGGTCACCTTCCTGCGCCCCCCGGCCTCGTCCGACGCCAGCGCGCCCGACACCGGGGCCTCCCTGACCAGCATCCAGATCCTGGTCATCGCCATCGGCATCGTCGCCATCCCCCTCCTGGCCCGCATCACCCGCGCCACCACCCTCAGCTGGTCCCAGCGCGAGTTCGTGCTGGCGGCGCGCGCCCAGGGGGCCAAGGGCGGTCGCATTATGATCCGTGAGGTGCTGCCCAACGTGCTGCCGGCCATGTTCTCCATCGCCCTGCTCAGCGTCGGGATCGCCATCATCGCCGAGGGCGGCCTCAGCCTGCTGGGCGTGGGCGTGGAGCCACCCGACCCGTCCTGGGGGAACATGATCACCGAGAACCGCAACGTCCGCTCGGCGCCGCTCAACGCGCTGTTCACCCCCATCATCGCCCTGTTCCTCACCGTGATGGCCCTCAACTACCTGGGCGACGCCATCCGCCGGAAGTTCGACGTGCGGGAGAGCGCCCTGTGAGCACCGCCACCTCTGACCTCACCGCCACCGGGGCCGGCCACGACGAGGAGCCGCTGCTGGTGGTGGAGGACCTCTCCACCACCTTCTCGACCGGCGGCGCTGACATCCGCGCCGTGGAGCAGGTCGACCTGTCCCTCGAACGGGGCCGCACCCTCGGCATCGTGGGCGAGTCCGGCTCGGGCAAGTCGGTCCTGTCCCGCTCCATCATGGGGCTGGTCCCCAAGTACGCGACCCGCACCGGCAGCGTGCGCTTCGACGGGCGCGAGATGATCGACGCCGACACCGACGTCCTGCGCGAGGTCTGGGGCGCGGAGATGGCCATGGTCTTCCAGGACCCCATGACCGCGCTCAACCCGGTGCAGCGCATCGGCCACCAGATCATGGAGTCGATCAAGGAGCACCTCGACTACTCCAAGACCCAGCGCCAGGAGACGGCCATCGCGCTGCTGCGGTCGGTCGGCATCCCCGAGCCGGAGCGACGGCTCAAGCAGTACCCCCAGGAGCTGTCGGGCGGCATGCGCCAGCGGGTGGTGATCGCCATCGCCCTGGCCTGCGGGCCGGGCCTGCTCTTCGCCGACGAGCCCACGACCGCCCTCGATGTGACCGTCCAGGCCCAGATCCTCGACCTGCTGGAGACCCAGCAGCGCGAGCGCAACATGGCCGTCGTGCTCGTCACCCACGACCTCGGCGTGGTCGCCACCCGGGCCGACGAGATCGCGGTCATGTACGCCGGGCGCATCGTCGAACAGGCCCCCACCGAGGTCCTGTTCCGGGAGATGCGCCACCCCTACACCGAGGCGCTGCTCAAGTCCATCCCCCGCCTCGACCTGCCCAGCCACACCCGCCTGGCCGCCATCGGGGGCCGACCGCCGGACCTCATGCACCCGCCTGCTGGCTGTCGCTTCGCCTCCCGGTGCGACTACGCCCAGGACCGCTGCCGGGAGGAGGAACCGCCGCTCAGCGGCGGCGACGAACGCGACAGCGAGGGTCACCTGTACCGGTGCTGGTACCCCGTCGGCATCTCCCGGCCTCAGACCACCGTCGACACCGTCGTGGAAGAGACCCACGTCCGCTCTCCCGACGACCCTCAGGTCAGCGAGGCGCTCGACGGCTCCGCGAGCGATCGCCACGGCACCAGCTCCCGCGACGGTGACGCCCCCGCCTCCGCGGCCGAGGACGCCTGATGGCCGGCCGCGGCTCTGCCCACCTCGGAGAGCCCGAGGACGCCCTCCTACGGATCGAGAACATGCACGTCCGCTTTCCCAGCGGGCGGGGCACGGTGTACGCCGTCAGCGACGTGTCGCTCGACATCCGCAACGGTGAGACCCTCGGCCTGGTCGGTGAGTCGGGCTGCGGGAAGTCGACGACGGGCCGGGCCATCATGCAGCTGCCGCCCCCCTCCGAGGGCGCGGTGATCTACAGCGGCGACGATCTGACCGGCATGAAGGGCGAGCGCCTCCGCGGCCTGCGGACCAAGCTGCAGATGATCTTCCAGGACCCCATCTCGTCGCTGAACCCTCGCCGCAAGGTCGAGGACATCGTGGCCGAGGGATTGCGCATCTGGAAGATCGGCTCCGACGAGGAGCGCGACGCCAAGGTCGACGAGGTGCTCGAGGCCGTGGGCCTCGACCCCAACACGGCCCGGGGTCGTCGACCGCACCAGTTCTCCGGGGGCCAGTGCCAGCGCATCTCCATCGCGCGGGCCGTGGTGACCGAACCCGACCTCATCATCTGCGATGAGCCCGTCTCCGCCCTCGACGTCTCGGTCCAGGCCCAGATCCTGAACCTGCTCGAGGACCTCAAGGGTCGCTACGGGCTCACCCTGGTGTTCATCGCCCACGACCTGGCGGTGGTGAAGAACGTGAGCGACCGGGTGGCGGTGATGTACCTGGGCCGCCTGTGCGAGGTGGGCCCGCCCGACGTCCTCTACTCCGACCCCGCCCACCCCTACACCGAGGCGCTGCTCGGGGCCATCCCGGAACCCGACCCCGACCTCCGCGACCGCCAGCGGGAACCGTTGAGCGGCGAGCTGCCCTCGCCCCTCGCGCCCCCGAGCGGGTGCCACTTCCGCACCCGGTGCCCCCGGGCCGACCAGCAGTGCACCGATGAGGTGCCGGAGATGGCGCCCACGGGCGACGGTCGCGTCGTGGCCTGTCACCACCCCCTCGTCGAGACAGCGGTCTCGGTCGGCGCGGGATCGACCGCGGGCTGACCGGCCCCCGGGTGCCGGCCTCGTCATGGCGTCCCGGTCCCACACCCGCCTCGATCCCGAGGTCCGTCGAGAGCTGATTCTCGATGCCGCCGAGCGGGCGATGGTCGGACGGCTGCCGGCCGAGGTGACCTTCGAGGAGGTGGCCGACGCCGCGGCCGTGTCCCGGGCTCTCGTCTACAACTACTTCCACGATCGGACCGGGCTGCTGGTGGCGCTGGCCGAGCGCACCCTGAGCCGTCTCGATGCGGAGGTGCGGAGCGCACTGGACCCGGGCGCCGACCTGACGGCCCAGGTGGAGGCCCTGGGCCAGGCCTACACCCGCCACAGCCGGGCCGACGGCGCCACCTGGACGCTGCTGACGCGCTCAGGTCTGCTCGATCACCCCACCGTCCAGGGGGCGCGCGCCACCCGGGTCACCCACATCGCCCGCCTCTGGGGCGACACCGCAGACGCCCACCTGGCCGCCTGGACCATCACCGCCCTCTACGAGGTCGCCGGCTTCAACGCCCTGCCCGAGACCGCGGCCGACGGCGACCTCACCCGCTTCCTGCGCGACCTCGTGGCCCCGGGCCTGGCCGATCGGGGCGTCGGCCCGGTGCCCGCCTCGGGCCAGCCGACGGGCTGAGGGCCACGCCGGGCCGACGAGGCCGCCACTGGTGACGTCCCTGCGGCGCGAGGGGCCGCTCCCCGCCGCCGTCTCCCGGCCCACCGTGGCCCGGTCAGATCCCGAACGAGGCCGCCTCGACGGCGGCGACGGCCTCCCCGTCGCCTTCCAGGGTGGCATCGGCCACCTCGTCGCGGCCGTAGAGGTGGAGCAGCAGCTCCACCGGATCCCCGGTGAGGGTGGCGGTGCCCTTCGCCCCCGCTCGGTGGGCGACCACCGGCGCCGCCCCCGGTCGGACGAGGGTCAGACCGGCGGCGCCCAAGCGCCCCCTGGCGGTGAGCAGACCGGCGCCGCGTCGGAGGAGTCCCCACACCGCGTCCTGGAGGGCGGCGTCGGCGGGACGGGGACCATCACCGGCCGGGCGCCGCACATCCTCGTGGTGGACCACGTACTCGAGCGTGTTGATCAGCCGACTGACGGCCCGGACCCGGGTCGGCCCGACCGGCGGGCCGGTGCGGACACGGTCGACCACTCCCTCGTAGCCGTGGCCGTCGAGCTCGGCCGCCATCAGCTTCTCGGTGGTGGCCTCGAAGCGGCCGCCGATGAGGATGCCGGGCATGGCCAGGGGCTTGCGCTCCCGGACCACCAGGTGGGCGGCCAGGTCGGCTGTGGTCCAATCGCCGCAGAGGGTGGGAGCATCGGGACCGAGCCGGTCGAAGAGGTCGCAGAGCTCGGCCCGCTCGCGCTGGTCGATGTCGAGGGTCACCCGGCCAGGATAGGGGCCGACGGCGCGACCAGGCCGCCGGATCGAGGGCCGTCACACCGACATGGCAGGATCGACCCCATGGCCACTCCCCCCGAGATGCAGATCGATCCCGAGACCCGGTACCGGGTGGTGCTCGGCACCACCAAGGGCGACATCACCATGGTCCTCGATCCCGCCCTGGCACCCGTCACCGTCAACCACTTCATCGTCAACGCCAAGGCAGGCTTCTACACCGGCCTCACGTTCCACCGTGTGGTGTCCGGCTTCGTGATCCAGGGCGGCGACCCCGAGGGCACCGGCCGGGGCGGTCCCGGCTACACCTTCGCCGACGAGCCGGTGCGAGCCGAGTACACCCTCGGCGCCCTGGCCATGGCCAACGCCGGGCCCGACACCAACGGCTCGCAGTTCTTCATCTGCATCGACGACTGCACCACCAAGCTGGGCAAGCAGTACAACCTGTTCGGCTACGTCACCTCGGGCATCGAGGTGGCCCAGTCCATCGAGGTGGGCGACACCATGGACACCGTCACGGTGACCGAGAAGGACGACTAGTGCCGGACCCGCCCCCCGCCGGCCGCCGAGCCGAGGCGAGGACCGACGCTGATCCGGGCGCCGACCGACGCCGGCGGGCGCGGACGAGGCGGGTACGAGCGAGTGGGGCGGAGACGAGGCGGGCGCGGTGACCGACCCGGCGGGGTTGTCGCTGGCCGCCGCGCACCAGGCCATCGCGGCGCGGATCCCCGACCGCCCCGCCGTGATCTGGCGGGGCCGAACCTGGACCTGGGGTGAGGAGGCTGATCGCACCGCCCGCCTGGCGGCGGTCCTCGGCGCCCACGACGTGGGCATGGCCGAGACCGATGCCACGGCCGGGTGGGAGTCGCCCCACGACCACGTCGCCCTGCTCCTGCTCAACGGCAACGAGTACCTGGAGGGGCTCATCGGTGCGGCCCGAGCCCGGGCCGCCGCCTTCAACGTCAACTGGCGCTACACCGCCCTGGAGATGGCCGATGTCCTGGCCGACGCCACCACCGCGGCGGTCGTCTACCACGGCTGCTTCGCCGCCACCCTGGCCGAGGCCCTGGGCCGTCTGCCGCTGCGGTCCCGGCTGCTGCTGCGAGCCGACGACGGCACCGAGGACTCACTGCTGCCCGACGCCCTCGACCTCGAGGAGGCGCTGGCCGCCGCCACACCGGCCGCACCGGACCCGGCCTGGACCGGCGAGGATCGCTACATCCTCTACACCGGGGGCACCACCGGTCGTCCCAAGGGGGTGCTGTGGCGTCAGGCCGACTTCGCCGCCACCTGCCTCGGCATCACCGCCCCCCTCGACGAGGTCGTGGAGCGGGCGGCGCGGGACCGGATCCTGCGCACGCTGCCCGCGGCCCCGTTCATGCACGGAGCAGCCCACTGGAACGCCCTCAGCGCCTGGTTGTCGGGCGGCACCGTCCTGGTGCAGGACACCACCGATCGCTACGACGCCGGCGACGTGGTGGCCACCTGTGCCCGCGAAGGGGCCACGGCGCTGCTGCTCGTCGGCGACGCCTTCGCCCGTCCTCTCGTCGACGAGCTGCGGGCCCGGCCGAGGCCCCTGGAGCTGCGCCACCTGCTGACCGGCGGGACCATCCTCTCCGCACCGGTGAAGCAGGCGCTGCTGGAGCTGATCCCCGGGGTCACCATCGTCGACGTGCTCGGGTCGTCCGAGACGGGCCGCCAGGCCGTGACCACCTCGTCGGGCACCGAGGCCGCCACCACCGGCACCTTCGTCCCCGAGGCGACCACGGTGGTCGTCGACACCGATCGCCGGCGAGTGCTCGCTCCCGGCGACGACGAGGTCGGCTGGCTGGCCCAGGCGGGCCGGGTCCCGCTCGGCTACCTCGGTGACCCGGCCAAGACCGAGGTCACCTTCCCCACCATCGACGGGACCCGGTACTCGGTCGCCGGCGATCGGGCCCACTGGCGAGCCGACGGCCGCATCGAGCTGCTGGGGCGGGAGGCGGCCTGCATCAACACCGGCGGCGAGAAGGTGTTCGCCGAGGAGGTCGAGCTGGCCCTGGCCCATCACCCCGGCGTGGCCGACTGCCTCGTCGTGGGCCGGCCCCACCCGCGCTTCGGCAACGAGGTCGTCGCCGTGGTCGCGGCCCGACCCGGTGCCGAGGTCGCGCTGTCGGACCTGCGCTCGGTCGCCGAGTCCCACCTGGCCGGCTACAAGCTCCCCCGCGACCTGGTGCTGGTCGAGGCCATCTCCCGCAGCCCGAGCGGCAAGCCCGACTACGCCTGGGCTCGCGACATCGCCGTCGCCGCCGATCGCTGACACCTCCACCGCTCCCCCCGAAGTGGCGCGCGTCCTGGTGGTCCCAGCAACCACACCACGCGCCAGTACGAGACCTACCCGAAGCGGCGCGCGTCCCGGTGGCCCCAGCAGCCACCCCCGCGCCGGTTCGGGATGGGGACGGACGACGATGCCGGCCGATCAGGGGCAGCGCTGGTAGAGCTCGTAGAACTCGCCGGTGGGGCCGACCCGGCAGAAGTCCTGCTCGACGACCTCGTTGGGCGCGTTGGAACCGAACAGGCGGGAGTCGTTGGGCTCGGCCCACGAGTCCCAGACGTGGGAGAGGATCAACCAGTCGGCCGAGGCCACCTCGCCGGCCAGGCCCGAGTCGTCGGCGTTGGCGATGCCGGGGTCCATCTCGATGTAGCGGGTCGCGGGCACCGCCTCGGGGAACAGGAAGTAGAAGTAGGCGTCGCTGTAGGGCGTCTGGCGAAGGTCGGCCGTGCCGACCAGCAACCGGTCGCCGGGCTCGATGCGGGCCTCCAGCTCGTCGGTGACGATCTGGGCCCGGTCGGCGATCTGCGGTGAGCCCAGGTAGAAGGTGCGATCGCCGTTGCGGACGGCCCAGCCGAAGTAGTCGGCCTGGACGTTCTGACGGGTGAGGTCGAGCCAGGTCCGAGCGGTGAAGGCGGGCAGGATCAGGACCACCGCCAGCAGCGGGACCAGCGCCGCCGCCGTCGGCGCCACCCAGCCCGGCACCGACGACCGGGCGCCGCGGCCGGCCCGCCACCACCGGCCCCAGTGGGCCAGAGCGACGGGGAGGAAGACGAGGGGCACGCACGACACCCAGGCCAGGTGGGTGGTATCGGGCCGCTGGACGGCCTGGGGCAGCAGGCCCAGACCCAGGGCTCCGACCACCAGGAGGATCCGGCTGCGGGCCGCGGCCGGCTCCCGCCGCAGGGCCACCACCCCGGTGCCGAGCACCGCCACCGCCGCCAGGGGAAGAGCCAGGAACCACAGGGTGACCTGCTGGGAGGGTGCGAGCATCGGGAGCGGCCAGCCCGGCACCCGCAGCTGGGCCACCGCAGCCAGGGCTCCGTCGAGGCGGTCCCACGTCGGGGGGATGGGCAGGTGGCGTCCGCCCCGGAGCTCGAAGACGGGCTGGAGGAACATGCCCTCGAACGACGGTCCGACGCCCGCGGTGGCGAGGTGGACGAGGATCGGCGCCACCCCCGCCGCCAGCCCTGTCGCCACCGGGACGACGAGGTCCCGCCGCCACCGTCGCCACCCCAGGGCCACCAGGGCCAGCGCCACCGCCACCACCAGATCGGGCCGCCAGAGCAGCGCCAGGCCGAACCCCACGCCCCCGGCCACCAGCCAGGCCCGGGCCCGGGGCTCGCGCCGATCGGGGGTGCGGGCGCCCCGGAGGACCAGGGCGCATGCCACCACGGCCAGGGCCACGGCCCCGTTCCACGCCAGGGCGGTCAACCCGATGGGGGTGATCACGAGCAGCACGCCGAGCAGTCCGCAGGAGGTGGCCACCCGTCGACCCCACGGCAACGCCAGGTGGAAGAGGCCGAAGATGATGCCGAGGTGCTGAACCAGGCCGTAGACCCGCTCGGCGGCGAGGGTGGTGCCCGCGACCCGGTACCAGGCGGCCAAGCCCCACAGGCTGCCGGGACCGTAGAGGTGGAGGAAGTCGCGGTTCGGGAGGTCGCCGTTCAGGACCCGCTCGGGGAAGACGAGCATGAAGCCCTCCTCCATGGGCGGACCCTGGTAGTGGAACAGGGTGGGCAGCGGCAGGGCGATCCCGGCGGCGACGAGCACCACTGCCAGCACCGTGCCCCGGCGTCCCTCCACCAGGGTTGCCAGCGCGCCGAGGGCGGCCGCCGGCCAGCGTCGCGGAGGGTCAGGCGGGGCCGGGGTGTCGAGGTCGCGCGCCACGGTGTTCGTCACGCTCGTCACGACGTCGTCTCCTCGGCCGGTCGGCGCACCACGGTGTTCCTCACGAGGTCGTCTCCTGGGCCGGCCGGTGCGCCACGGTCGCGTCGGTCCGGCCCGGACGGAGCCGTACCAGCGCATCGATGGCCACGCCGGCGCCGACCAGCAGGGCCAGCTCGAGCGGCGTGCGGAAGCGCACCGCCCCGTAGGCGTAGACGGTGGTGACCAGCACCATGAGACCGAGGGACACGAGGGGGTAGACCAGCACCCGGCGACGGCGCAGCGCCAGCCACCCCACCACCCCCACCGGGGCCATCACCCACCAGGCCAGTCGTCCGGCCCGAGCGGCCCCGATCGGACGACCCTCGACCGACAGCAGTCCCAGGGCCTGGTCGGGCCGGTAGACGTCGAGCTCTCGCCCGATCCGGGCCAGGGCCACCACCGGGATCCGATCGGCGTGGTCACGGGCGTAGTCGGCCCCCAGGCAGCGCCAGTAGCGCGCCTTCTCCGCCTCGTTGCCGGGGGGCTCGCCGGGGACGATGCCCTCCAGCTCCGGCGTCCACTGATCGCCGAGGCAGCGGCGGTAGAGGTCACCCTGGGCGGCGTCCGCCACCGGGAGCCCCGCCATCGCCCGCTCGCGCTCCTGGCAGTTGAACGACCAGTAGCCGAGGAACTCAGCGGAGGGCGCGGGGGCACCCTCGGGGACCGGTCGGGTCTCCTCCAGCCCGTAGCTGTCGGCGCAGTTCGCGTAGTAGAGCACCTCGTCGCTGTTGGTCGACAGGGCCACCACCTGATCGAAGGCAGCCACGTTGCGCACCGTCCACGGCACCAGCAGCGCCAGCCCCACGATGCCGGCGACGGCGCCCGCCGCCACCCGCCGCCCCAGGTCGACACCCCGTCGGCGCAACACGAGGGGCGCGACCAGGATGGGGAACAGGAACAGAGCCTCACCGCGGGCCAGGGCGGCCACGGCGATGGCCCCGCCGAGCACGGCCGCCCGACGGAGGTCGGGACGCTCCCACCAGCGGTAGGCCGCCAGCACCGCCAGCCCGACCATCGTGGTGTAGACGCCCTCGGGCCACAGGGCCCCGTCGATCACCCACAGGTTGGGGTAGACGGCCACCAGCACGGCGGCGATCACCGCGGCGCGATCCCCGGCCAGGCGCCGAGCGATCAGGGCGGCCACCAGGACCACGGCCACGGACAGCACCGCGGTCAGCGTCTTGTGGGCCAGGAAGGTCCGGGCCCCCAGGGTCGAGCCCACGGCCAGCCAGGTCGACAGCAGCGGCGGGTGGATGGCGGAGGGCACGGCCAGGCCCTGCTCCACCCACCGGAACGGCTCGGAGTACCCGATGCGGTCGGCGAGCATGTTGGCCTGGTGGTGGTAGTAGAAGGGATCGCCACCGCTGGGGTTGGTGCGGTTGATCGAGACCAGGGTGAGCAGGCGCCAGGCCAGGGCTCCGCTGGTGATGACGGCCAGGCCGGCCGACAGGGGGGTCAGTCGGCGGCGCAGGTCAGCGCCGAAGACCCACCGGCCCAGGCCGGCCAGGCCGGCCCCGGCGATGAGGGATCCGGCCACGGTGACCAGGACCATCGGACCCAGGCGCTGGGTGCCGAAGGGCCCCCCAGCCCGGGTCACCCAGAGCTCGGTGACGAGAGGGATCACCAGGAACGCGCCGCCGGCCACCTCCCGACCCCACGCGCCCATCTGTCGGGCCGCCACCGACCACCAGCGGCGCGGGGTGTCGAGGTCGACGAGCAGACCCCACAGGACCGCCGCTGCGCCCACGAGGGCCAGGCCCACCCGGGCCACGACGGTGTCGATGGCACCGATGGGGACGAGGGTCGTGCCCACGTCGGGACCGGCGACGCCCGCGAGCAGAGCAAGGGCGATCACCCCGCCCAGCCGGGGCGCGGCGGCGCGCACGACCCGCTCCGCCCCGACGAGGGGTCCGATCCCGTGGTGGGCGGCAGCGACGAGGGCCCCGACCACGACGCCGACACCGAGGAGATCGAGCTGGGCCGGAGGGCTGGAGCGGATGACCCCCCCCCAGCCCACCGGATCGCTGCTCACGGCGACGGCCAGGCGCAACGCCAGACCGCCGACGGCGAGCGCGGCGCCGGCGAGGACGGCCTGGCGCACCGGGTCTCCCGCCCGGAGGCGACGGAGGCCCCGCTCCCAGAGCGGCAGCACCAGCGCCACCGAGACCAGGGTGGCGACCACCCACGACAGCCCCACGCGCCCGGCTGCGGCCGGCGGCAGCAGCGCCGCGCCCGTCGGCCGCGACAAGGGCGACAGCAGCAGCCAGTCCCGGACCACATCGATCCAGGTCGGCAGGGACGACGTCTCGGCGGTGGCGATGACGGCGGCGTCGGCGAGCGAGGTGGGCCGGGGCGGGCGGAGGATCGTGCCCCCCACCACCGGGTACAGGAAGGTGGCCACGGTGACGACCACCCACCATGGGACGAGCGTGTCACGCAGCCGTCGGCGCCATCCCTCGAGGACGGGGCGGACGGGGCCGGCGGCCAACGCCCGATGGGTCACTCCCCGCTGGGCCAGGGCGGCGGCGCCGAGGAAGAGGATGCCGATGCCGCCATCGAGGCGGCCCAGCGCCCGGCCCAGGCTGTCATCGGACCCGTCGGCCCGACCGGCGGCCCAGGCCACGGCGACCGCCACCACCGCCACCAGGACGACCAGCCCCGTCCCGTCGGTCGAGGGCGGGCCCGCCACGGGCGCAGGACGCGCGTCGGGCCGCGAGGGGGCTGAGGGCGACGCCGACACGATCGGGCATCCTACGGTGCCGCCCTCCGCGGCTCGGCGCCGCCCCGTCGGCGAGGATGCCGACGGCGGCGACCGAGGCGCTCCGCCCTCCCTTGGTCGCCGCGCTGACGCCGGACGGGGGCCGCGTGCCGATGGTGGCTGCTTCGCAGCCCACCGTGGAGCCGCTCACTACACTCTCGCCGCCGAACAACCGTTCGGAACCTGGACGCCACCGCCCCCTGTGCCTGCCCCCCGAACCTTCACCCCCGAGGTGCCGCCCGGCCTCGACCTGGCCCGCACGCTGAGCCCGCTCCGCATGGGAGTGGCCGACCCCTGCTGGCGGTCGGCGCCCGACGGATCCTGGACCTGGGCCACCCGCACACCGGCGGGGCCGGTCACCCTGGCTCTGTTCCCCGAGGCGGGCCAGGTGTCGGTCCGCGCGTGGGGTGAGGGCGTGGAGTGGGTGCCGGCCCTGCTGCCCGGCCTGCTCGGTGTCGGTGATGAGCCCCACCGGCTCCGGGCCACGGGCCGGGTGGCCGACCTCGTCGAGCTCTTCCCCGGCTTCCGCCTGGCCGGGTCGGGCCGGGTGGTCGACGCCGCCATCGTCGGGGTCTGCCGTCGAGGCGTGTCCGCCTTCGAGGCCGGGCGCTCGTGGTCGCTGCTGGTCGAGGCCCTGGGCGACGACGCGCCCGGGCCCGGCGGCCTGCGGCTGCCTCCGGCGCCGCGCCGGCTGGCGGCGGCCGAGCCCTACGAGCTCCACGTCCTGGGTCTGGAGCAGCACCGCGCCGACGAGGTCCGCCGCATCGCCTCCCATGCCACCCGTCTCGAGCTGGGCGACGGTCGAGCGGCCGACGGCGTCATCGACCGTCTGCTCGGCATCGCCGGCGTCGGGCCCGACGCCGTCGACCACGCCCGCGCCGTCGCCCTCGGAGAGCCCGATGCACTGCCGGTGATCGATGCCCCCCACCGCGCCGCCCTGGTCTCCGTGCTGGGCCGCTCCGACGTTCCGCCGACCGACGCCGAGACGCTGTTGGAGGCCCACCGCCCCCAGCGGGGCCGCGTCGTCCGGCTCGTCGGACTGTCCCTGGACCGGGTGGCCGAGGGCCGCTGACCTGCGGTGCTCGCACCGACGACGCCGGGGACGGGACGGACGGGCGAACGAACGTGGCGCGACGCGAGCGTTGTGGTCGCACTGGTCGCGCTGATCAGGCGCTGCGGATGGCGCTGACGGCGGCGACCTCATCGGAGCGGCGGATCAGCAGCACCTCGGCGGTGCGCACGCTGGCCACGCGCGTGGCCCAGGAGTCGACCGTGACCCGACCGTCGGTGCGGAAGAAGGTGGTCATGGGGCCCTCCTGCTGGTACGCGTCGGCATCACCCACCCGCTCCACCGTTCGGTCCCTGAGGGTCACCTCGAACTGCGCCATGTCCCGACGGTACGACGAGCGGCCTGTGGGGAGGAAGGGGCAGGACCTGTGGATCTCCGGTGGATTGACGGGCTCCGCCTGGGGACCACCGGTGGGCCGGCGCCATCTGCGATGCTCAGAGCCATGACCGCCGCCGCTCCCCCACCGACCGACGGCTTCCCATCCGAGCCCTGGCGCCAGGCCACGGTGCCGCCCGAACCGGGTCCGGGCGACCTCGCCTTCGCCTGTCCCCGGTGCCGCGACGATGTGACCGAGGCCGCCTACGGCCCCTGCACCGTCTGCCGGGCCGACCTGCGGGCGCGCGTCCGGGGTGAGGCGCGCGCCGTGGCCCAGGACGACTACGTGCCCAAGCTGAACGTCACCCCCAACGCAGTGGCACTCAAGGACTGACCCCCGCCTCGGTCGGGGGACGCCGGCCGAGGGCGGTCTACGGGGTGGGGGCCGGAGCGGGGTAGAGGTAGGCGTAGGCCTGCTCGAAGTTGGCCCCGTTGGCCAGGACCACCGCCGAGCCCTCGGGGCGAGACCCCTGGAGGGTGTCGGCCACCTTCTCGCAGGTCCCCTCGTGGGTGCGGTAGGTGCCCGACCACACCAGCCAGATGTCACGATCCCCAGCCCGCTCCAGGGCCTCGGCCACGAACGCCTCGGGCGAGACCCCCTCCAGGCGTTCCTCGTAGTCGACCCAGTCGACCAGGCCGGGGGCCTCGAAGCGGGGGTAGGTGACGGCCTCCACGTCGTCGGGCAGCTCTCGGGAGAGGGCCGGGCCCAGCTGGTCGGGGCAGATGAGGACCAGGGCACCGGGGTCGGCGGCCGCCCGCTCCTCGATGGCCTCGGCCACCTCCCGGGCCTGGGTGCGGGGGCGACTCACCGCCGTGCGCACCCCCGACACCGTCCCCAGCACCAGCACGGCGGCGAGGACGATGCGGAACGACACCGCCCCGCCGATCCGGGCCGCGCCCACGCCGGCGAGCACCAGGACCATCGGGGCCACCACCGAGAAGTAGCGGGTGGCGTAGGCGGCGTTGGCCGGGTAGGCGATCAGGCCGGCGACGACCATGGTGCCCAGCACCAGCAGCGCCAGGCGCCGCACCTCGGGTCGGGTGCGCAGGTCGAGGTCGATGCGGGTGCCGGTGCCCGGGGCGGCGAACAGGCCCAGGGCGACGAGGAGCACCAGGGCCATGGCCAGCAGGATCGACTCTCCCGCGACGCCACCGCCCAGGTCGACGAGCGAGACGGCGGCGACCTCGGTGGGGATCGAGGGCTCGGCCCACGGGGTCCCGGTGTGGGCCGACTGGTACAGGAGCGTCGGGATCCAGGGCAGGAACAGGGCACCGCCGATCGCCAACGACCCCGCCACTCGCAGCGACGCGCGCCGGCGCGCCGGCAGGCCGGCGCGGTGGGCCAGGAAGGCTCGGACCGCCAGACCCACGCCGGCCGCGCCGCAGAGCCACAGGCCCCAGTAGTGCGTCCACAGCAGGGCGGCGGTGATGAGCGCCAGTCCGGCCAGACGGGGGGGGTCGGGCCGGCGCAGGGCGTGGTCGGCGACGAGCCAGCCGGCGAGGGCCAGGACCATGACCAGCTCGTACATGCGGGCCTCGGTGGAGTAGCGCAGGACGAACGGGTTGAGCGCGACCAGCACCAGCGCGGCCCAGGCGGCGCGCCGACCCCCGATGCGCCCCGCGGCCGACCACGCCAGCGGCAGCAGGGCCAGGCCGATGACCGCCGAGAGGAGTCGCACGGCCAGGTCGCCCTCGCCCACGACCTCCTGCCATCCGTGGAGGAGCACGTAGTAGAGCGGCGGATGCCCGTCGCGCTCCAGCGCACCCGGGATGTCGCCCAGCGGCAGCGCAGCGATGTTGGCGCTCAGGGCCTCGTCGAGCCAGAGCGGCGAGCGCTGCAGCACCCGCAGGACCAGCCCGACCACCGCCACGACGCCCAGCCCGATCACGTCGAGGGCGCGGCCCCACCGAGGTCGCAGCGGTGGGACCTCCACCTGGGGCCATGGCTCCCATCGGTGCTCGCGGGCCGCAGCCAGGGGGGCGTCGTCGGTCACGATCGAACGGTAGGGGAGGCGCCTGTCCGTCCCGCGGATCGCCGGTGATCGGGAGCCCGGCACCCACGGTCACCGCCCGACCGACCCGGCCCGATCGCCCCGTCCGCGCCTTGCGGATGGCTGCAGCCCGCCCCCGGCCCCGTGGACCCGCGCCGCCGGCCCGGTGCCGGAGGCGCGGCGTGACGGTTCCCGCGTCGCTCGGGCCTCACGTCCCGACCAGGGCGCTGTCGCGTGACGTGGGCTCGGGCGGCGGCACCACCGACGGGGCCGGGCCGTCGCGGCGGAGGGCCTGCAACGGCTTCTCCAGGAAGTACCAGCTCAGGCTGGCCGCGGCCAGGCCCATCACGATGGCGCCGAACAGCAGCACGGGGATGGGCACCTCGGACACCGGCTGATCGAGCCACACCGGGATCTGCTGCAGCAGGTCGAGGTGCCAGAGGTACAGGGCGTAGGACACCGCCCCCAGCCACACCACCAGGCGGCTCCGGAGCCCGGCCCGGATCACGCCGCGATGCTGGTCACCGAACGCGGCGGGGATCATCAGACAGACGGCCACGAAGCCGAAGGCGGCCTGGCGGAGCTGCCAGTAGCCACCCTGGTAGCCCCCGTTGAGGCTGGGCTCGCCGTAGGCGTAGGCGAAGCCCAGCCACCCGGCGGCGGCCGCCGCCCACCAGAGCCCGGTCATCTGCGCCAGTCCGTCGAGCCGCCGGCGAAGGCGGTCGTCGCGCCCGGCCCAGACGGAAAGCACGGCCAGCAGCATGCCGAGGGCGAAGAGGTCGATGGTGTTGGGCAGCCAGGCGAACGACACCGCTCGCATGGTCACCTCCTCGCCGCCCCCTCCGATGGCCCAGACCCGGTCGATCCGGGAGATGACGGTGCGGGACAGGTATCCGAGGGCGATGAGCGCCACCGCGCCGCCAGCGTCGAGGGCCAGGGTCGGTCGACCTCGCCCCAGCACCCGCCGGATGAACAGGGCCCACAGGGGCAGGAACAGGTAGAAGCTCATCTCGGTGTTGAGGCTCCACGCGGGCACGATCCCGCCCAGCACGGTGAAGGCGTCGTAGATCTGCACGAAGAGGTAGAACCGCCACGGCTGGTCGCCGAGCTGGACCCAGCCGAGGGCCCACAGCACCGACAGCGCCAACCAGTAGGCGGGCACGATGCGCAGGATCCGGCGCCACCAGAACCGCAGCGGCCCGAGCGCCGGGCGACCCTCGGCCGCGGCGGCGGCGAAGGGCCGGTACAAGAGGAAGCCCGACAGCACGAAGAACACCGACACGCCCATGTCCAGCACCGCGACGGGCGTGTAGAGGGCCCCGGCCGCCTCGCGCCCGCCGTTGGTGACGGCGTGGTACACGACCACGGCGCCGGCGGCGAGGGCCCGAAGGCCCTCGAAGCACGGGAAATACCGGCGACCGGGACCGGCGCGAGTACCCTCGGACCGGTCGGTCCGCAGTGTCGGCGGGATGCCCGCGAGACGGCTGGCCATGACGTCCGCACCCTACTTCTCGGTCCCGGTCCGGCCGCAGCCGGCTGCGGCCGCGGGACCGCCCGCCGAAGCCTGAGAGGCACCACCGCCAGATGAGCGACGAGACCACCGCCCCCGCACCGACCGCGGCCACCGACCCCCCCGACGCCGACGGCGACATCGTCGTCATCGGGGCGGGGCCGGCCGGGCTCACCGCGGCCTACCAGTTCCACAAGTACGGGATCGCCTCCACCATCCTCGAGGCCGATCAGGTGGTCGGGGGCATCAGCCGCACCGCCGAGCGCGACGGCTGGCGCTTCGACATCGGCGGGCACCGCTTCTTCACCAAGGTCACCGAGGTCGAGGACCTCTGGCACGAGATCCTCCCGGACGAGGACTTCCTGCTCCGACCGCGCAAGAGCCGCATCTTCTACGACGGCAAGTTCTTCGACTACCCGTTGAAGGCGTCCAACGCCCTCATCAACCTTGGTCCGGTGGAGGCCGTCCGCTGCGTGGCGTCCTACGCCTGGGCCCGCATCCGCCCCCCCAAGGACCAGACCAACTACGAGGGCTGGCTGGTGGCCCGCTTCGGGTGGCGCCTGTACCGCACCTTCTTCAAGACCTACACCGAGAAGGTGTGGGGTGTGCCGGTGAGCTCCATGCCGTCGGACTGGGCCGCCCAGCGAATCAAGGAGCTGTCGCTGGGCAAGGCCATCTTCAACGCCCTGCTGCCGCGACGGAACCAGAAGGACATCGCCAGCCTCATCGAGGAGTTCCAGTACCCCAAGTACGGCCCGGGGATGATGTGGGAGGTCTGTCGCGACAAGGTCGAGGCCCAGGGCTCCAAGGTCCACATGGGCACCCGGGTCATCCGCATCCGCCACGAGGGCGGCCGGGCGGTCGAGGTCACCGCCACCACCGGCGACGGCGCCGCGTCGACCTACTCCGCCGACCACATCATCTCGTCCATGCCCATCTCCCAGCTGCTCCAGGCCATGGACCCACCCGTGCCCGACGAGGTCAGGAAGGCCGCCGACGACCTGGCGTTCCGGGACTTCCTCACCGTGGCCCTGGTGGTGCCCGAGGACGACGTGCCCTGGATGGACAACTGGATCTACGTGCACGACCCCGCCGTCGAGGTGGGCCGCATCCAGAACTTCGGCTCTTGGTCCCCCTACCTGGTGAAGGAGGGCCGCAACGTGCTCGGCCTGGAGTACTTCGTCTTCGAGGGCGACCGCATGTGGACCTCGGCCGACGAGGACCTGGTGGAGCAGGGCAAGCGGGAACTGGCAGCGCTCGACCTGGTCGAGCCCTCCCGGGTCGAGACCGGCTACGTGGTCCGCATGCCCAAGGCCTACCCCACCTACGACGAGCACTACCAGGCCAACGTGAAGATCCTCCGCGAGTGGCTGGAGCGTCACGCCCCCAACGTCCACCCCGTGGGCCGCAACGGCATGTTCCGGTACAACAACCAGGACCACTCGATGTTCACGGCCATGCTCACCGTGGAGAACATCGTCACCGGTGCCGGCCACGACATCTGGGAGGTCAACGTGGAGGAGGAGTACCACGAGACTCTCTCGGAGACCTCCACGTCGCGCTCCGCGAGCTCCAAGGGCACCGGGCGCGACGCCCCCGTGATCGCCCGGGCCGAGACCGAGAAGGTCCGGTCCGACCGGGGCGTCACCGACAGCTGAGGTCCTCCGGACCGCCTACCCGCCGGGCTGGCGCGCCGCGGGGCGGGCCCGGGTGACCAGGGCCGCGGCACCCACCGCGAGCAGGGGGACCACTGGCAGCTTGAAGCGGGCATCGGCGAAGGTGACCAGGGGGGCCGCCAACACGGCCAGGGTGGCGAGGGGCAGGAGCAGCTGCTCGCCGCGGCGGCTCCAAGCCAGGCGGATCAAGCCCACCGTGCCCAGCACCCCGACCGCGAACCAGGACCAGTCGAAGACCCGGGCCTTGGTCGTGAAGTCGTCGGTGATGGACCACGGGTCGAGGCCGTAGGACACGGTGGCCCGGATCGAGTCGTCGTCGCGCTCGACCAGGGTCACGAAGCGGTCGACCACCAGGCCGGGCTCGTCCCGCCAGCCCTCCCGCGCGAAGCGGAGCCCCCGGCTGGTCTTCTCGCGGTCCGAGGCGACCTCGTCGGCGGGGCCGCCCTGGACGCCGGTGCCCGTGTTGCACGCCGGTGCCTCCACGTAGGCGCCGTTGGCGTTGGGGGCGTGGCCGATGCAGAGGTTGTCGCCGGTGTTGGTCGACAGCAGGACGAAGGCGTCCATGCGGACCACGTTGCGCAGGGTCCACGGCGCCAGGCAGAGCAGTCCGACGCCCACCACCAGGGCGCTGCGCACCAGGGTGCGGCGCCACCCCTCCCGGGCCACCAGCCACGCCGCCACCGCGGCGACGACGACGCCTGCGGCCACGGGACGCACCAGCAGCAGGGCGCCGAACAGGAGCCCCGCGACGACCATCCGCCGCCGGTCAAGAGGTCCGGGCCAGCGGTCCCGGCCGGGCGGGACCAGGGCGACGAGGAACCCGAGCAGGATGGTGATGGTGAGGGTCTCGCTGAGCAGCGTCGCTGAGTGCAGGACCAGGTTGGGGTAGACGGCCATAATGGCCGCGGCCACGACCCCGGCCGCCGGCGAGGCGAGACGGCGCGCCAGGAGGCCGGTCAGGACGACGGCCACCACGCCGAGGACGGCCTGGAGCAGGCCCGCGACCAGCGCCAGGTCGTCGGGCAGCGGAGTGCGGGTGATCACGGCCTGGGTCCCCCCGAGGAAGTAGGGGTACCCGGGGGGGAAGTAGGCGGTCGGCTGGCCGGTCAGGGGCTCGACCAGTCCACGACCGGCACCGATCCCGCGGGCGTAGCCGGCGTAGCGAGCAGGGTCGAACAGCCCCACCGGGGGGCGGGCGGCATAGAGCACCGCCGCCACCCGCAGCACCGCACCGACGGCGGCGGCGATGGCGATGCCGACCTGTCCCCGGTCGTCGCGCACGGATCGGATCCCGGCACCGACCCGGGACCGTAGACGGGCCCGGCCCCCCCGGGGTGCTGCGGTCATGAGCCCGCCGCGTCCGACGGGCGACCGGACCGCCCCGGCCGGAGGGTCTCGCGCAGCCCCCACCAGGTGACCCGGAGCATCGACTCGACGATGATCCCGCCCGACATCTTCGAGGTGCCGCGCTCGCGGTCGCGGAACTCGATGGGGATCTCGCTGATGTCACCACCGTCGGACGCGATCCGGAAGGCCAGCTCGGTCATGAAGGCGTACCCGTTGGCGCGGGTCGTGTCGTACCCAATGGCCTCCAGCACCGACGCCCGGTAGGCCCGGAAACCGGACGTGGCGTCGCTGACGGGGAGGCCGAGCACCCAGCAGGTGTAGCGGTTGCCGTACCGGGACAGGGCGCGCCGGTGGACCGGCCAGTTGGGCGTGGTCCCCCCTGGCACGTACCGGGAGCCGGCGACCAGGTCCCGGCCCGTCTCCAGCTCGGCCACGAGGGTGGGGATCACGTCGGGGTCGAAGGAGAAGTCGGCATCGATGGTGACGAGGACCTCGAAGCCGAGGGCGATGGCATGGGCGAACCCGGCGCGGTAGGCGTTGCCCAGCCCGTCCTTGCCCGCCCGGCGCAAGACGTCGACCTGGCCCAGCTCGAGCGCGACCTCCTCGGCCACATCGGCCGTGCCGTCCGGACTGGCATCATCGATGACCAGGACCGACGCCTCCGGCGCGGCGGCCCGGATCGCCCTCACCATGGGCTCGACGTTCTCCACCTCGTCGTACGTGGGGACGAGCACCATGACGCGCATGGGCGGCGAGACTACCGTCACCGCCGCCCCGGGCCCGAGGTCCTGTCGCCGACGCGGGCCGCGATCGGGGGGCGGTTCCCTTCGCGGGGGAGGTGAACGCTACTCTCGGCCCCTCATGTCAGGGACCGTCGACCTCACCGCCGACCCCGAGGCGCCCGACGCTCCACCGGCGCGGGAGGGCCTCGTCGGTCCCCGCGCCCGGCTGGTGCTGCTCACCTTCCTCATGCTGTTCACCGAGCTGGCCCTCATCCGGTGGCTCGGCGCCGAGGTCTTCTACCTCAGCTACTTCTCCAACTTCGTGCTGCTGGGGAGCTTCCTCGGCATCGGCCTGGGGTTCCTGTGGGCCGGTCGGGGCGGACGCCCGATCTACCCCTTCTTCCCCCTCCTCCTCGGCGGCCTCGTCCTCTACGTCCAGCTGTTCCCGGTGCCCCTCGAGGTGCGGACCGAGGGCCTGATCTTCTTTGACACCATCGAGCCCAAGAGCGCCATTCCCCGTGAGCTGGTGCTGGTCATCCTGTTCGTGGCCGTGGCCGCGGTGCTGGCCTCCATCGGCGACGGTGTGGCCCGCACCTTCGGGCGCTTCGAGCCCCTCCAGGCCTACAAGCTCGACCTGATCGGCAGCGTCGCCGGCATCGTGGCCTTCACGGGGCTGGCGTTCCTCGGCGCCCGGCCCATCGTGTGGGGGATCGTCATCGCCGCCATCATCGCGGTGACCGTCTCTCCCCGACCCACCTGGCGACCGGTGGTGGCGGGCATCGGCCTCCTCGGCCTCCTCATCCCGTTCGGCATCGAGGCCACCAAGGGCAACGTGGTCTGGTCGCCCTACTACCGGATCCAGTACGAGGAGAACGTCGACGGCGGGGTCAACACCACGGTCAACCAGAGCCCGCACTGGACCCAGATCCCCACCGAGGACAACGCCCTCTACGAGTTCGTCTACCAGAACATCGCCCAGCCCGAGGGGGGTGACACCCTCATCATCGGCGCCGGCTCCGGCAACGACGTGGCCTCGGCCCTGCGCCGGGGGGCGACGAGCGTCGATGCCGTCGAGATCGACCAGCGCCTCATCGACCTGGCCCGCGACAACCACCCGGACGACCCGTGGACCGACCCTCGGGTCGACATCCACATCGACGACGGGCGGGCCTACCTCGAACGCTCGGACGAGAAGTGGGACAAGATCCTCCTGGCCCTCCCGGACTCGCTCACCCTCGTGCAGGGGGCCTCGTCGGTGCGCTTGGAGTCCTACCTGTTCACCGAGGAGGCGGCCCGCACCGCCCGCGACCGCCTCGAACCGGGCGGCGTGTTCGCCATGTACAACTTCTTCCGCGAGCCCTGGTTGGTGGACCGCTACGCCAACACCCTCGAGCAGGCCTTCGGCACCCCCCCGTGCGTCACCAAGATCGGCAGCTTCAACCTGTCGGTCCTCATCGCGTCGGAGGATCCCGGCGCCATCAACTGCCCTCCGGACTCGGTGTGGCCCGGAGCCGAGGCGACCTCGGCCCCCGCCCCCGCCTCCGACGACCACCCGTTCCCCTACCTGCGTGAACGCAGCATCCCCGGCCTGTACCTGATCACCGCCGGGCTGATCCTCGCCTTCTCCCTCGTCGCGGTGCGCCTCATCGGCGGGAAGCTCGGGGGCATGCGCACCTACGCCGACCTCTTCGCCATGGGCGTGGCCTTCCTCCTGCTCGAGACCAAGGCAGTGGTGGGCTTCGCGCTGTACTTCGGCACCACCTGGCTGGTGAACGCCCTGGTGTTCGTCGGGGTGCTGCTCTCGGTGCTGGTCGCCGTGGCCGTGTCGCGACGGGTCACGTTCAAGAAACCCGAGCGGCTCTACCTGGTGCTGCTAGCCTCGCTCGTGCTGGCCTTCGTCATCCCACCCGCGACCCTGCTCGACCTGGCCGTGGTCCCCCGCTTCATCGCCGCCGTCACGCTGGCCTTCTTCCCGGTCTTCACCGCCAATGTGATCTTCACCCAGAGGTTCAAGGCCACCAGCCACTCCATGACCGCGTTCGGCGCCAACCTCGTCGGCAGCATGGTCGGCGGCCTGCTGGAGTACGGAGCGCTGCTGTTGGGCTACCGGAACCTGTTGATCATCGTCGCCCTCGCCTACGGCGCCGCCCTGCTCCTCGGTCGCAAGCAGTTCGCCACCGCCTCGGCATGATGACCCGAGGTACCCCGGCTCGCGCCTCGCGCCCCGCTGTCGGGAGGGCCGCCGGGCTCGAACGGCTGTGGTGGTTGACCCCCGCCGCCGTGGCCCTGCCCCTCATCCTGGGGCTGGCCCTGCTGGCCCGTCACACCTGGTATCCCGTCGGGGACTACGGGCAGAACAACCTGCGCCTCCTCTCGCTGTGGTCCCACCCCCCGCTGGTCGGAGCGGCGGGCCGCATCCTCGGTCCCGACGGCCAGCAGGGCAGTCACCCGGGCCCGACCATGTTCTGGTCGATGTGGCCCACCTGGCGCCTGTTCGGTGCCTCGTCGTGGGCGGTCAACGTGGCCGTGGCCGTCGCCAACCTGGCCGGTGCCACCCTGGCCGCGGTCTGTGCCCTGCGCATCGGGGGTCGGCGGGTGGCCGCCGCGGTGGGCGCCGTGGCCTTGCTGCTGGTCAGCGGCTACGGCCCCGAGGCCATGCTGATGCCCTGGAACCCGACCCTGCCCCTCATGTGGTTCCCGGCCCTGATCGTGGGCACATGGGGGGTCCTCCTGGGCCACCGGTGGATGCTGCTGGTGGTGGCGGGCGCCGCGTCCCACGTGGTCCAGACCCACGCCAGCACCCCCCCGGTGGCGCTGACCCTGTGCGGGCTGGCCGGGGTCGCCGCGGGATGGGACGCGTGGCGCACCCGATCCGCGGGTGGGCTGGCGCGCCTCCTCCCCTGGCTCGGCGGCGCCCTGGCCCTCACCGTTCTGCTCTGGGTGCCTCCGCTGGTGGACCAGGCGACCAACGACCCCGGGAACCTCTCCGCCCTCCGTTACTCCTTCACCCACCCCGATGCCCCCTACGTGGGCCCCGGCCGAGCTCTGCACCTGCTCGTGCTCCAGCTCGACCCCACCGGAGGGCTGATGCGCGGCGCCGAGTCCACCGCGGGCGTGCCCCTGGGCGGGATCGCACTGCTCCTGGCGTGGGTCGGCACCGCTCTGGTGGCCCGCCGCCGCCTGCCCCCCCGCTGGCGTGCTCTCGACGTGGTGCTGGCCGTGGCCCTGCTCGCCGCGTGGGTCGGCATCAGCCGCATCTTCGGCATCGCCTTCGTGTACCTCTTCAAGTGGACCTGGACCCTCACCGGTTTCCTGCTGGTCGCGACCGGTGCGCACGTGGTGAGCGCCCTCCGGGCCCAGCGGTCGCGGGCGGCCGAGCCCCTGGTGCCGGTCGCGGTGGCCCTGGCGCTCCTCGTCGGTCTGGTCGCCGGGGGCACCCGCTTCGCCGGGACCGAGGTGTCCAGCGAGCGCCAGTCCGACACCATCACCGCCCTCATCGAGCCCACCACCGCCTCCCTCGAGGCCGATGCCCGCCACCTCGTGCGGTGGCGCGACCCCGCGGCCCTCGGCGGCGTCGGCATCGGCATGGTGCTCGAGCTCGAGCGTCAGGGCTTCGACGTCGGCGTGGACGAGGCGTTCTCCGCCGCGGCCGAGCCCCACCGGGTCATCGACGGCGACGAGGCCGACGATGTGGTCTGGGTCGTCAGCGGCGACGAGGCGATCGAGGAGACCGCAGCCCTCCCCGGGGCGGAGGTGGTGGCTCGGGCCGACGTCCGCAGCCCCGCCGAGCAGCGCCGCTACGCCACCCTGCGCGGTCGGGTCGCCGACCGCCTCGAGACCCTCGACCTGGCCGAGCAGGCCGATGCCCTCCGGGCCGGGGGCAGCCTGTTCGCCGTCCTGCTGGCCGAGCCCGACCTCCCCGACGAGGTGGTGGCCGACATCAGCGAGATGGTCGAGCTGTTCCTCCCGACCGCGGTGATCGTCACCCCCTCCGCCTCGGCCTGACCGGGACAGAGAACTAGCGCCGACCCCGACGGCTGCCGAAGCGGATCTTGAGCAGGATCCAGAGGGCCTCGACGCCGTCGGTCCACTCGATCTTCTTGCCGTCCTCGCGGCCGCGGGCCTTGTAGGAGATCGGCACCTCGAAGATGCGCTCCCCCCGCGCCAAGAGCTTGCCGGTGACCTCGGCCTCGATGCCGAAGCCGGAGCTGCGGATGCCCATCTCCTGCCACAGCGAGCGGGGGGCCAGCTTCAGGCACGTCTCGACGTCGGTCAGCCAGGCGTCGAACAGCATGCTGGCCCAGATGGCGACCAGCTTGTTGCCGATCACGAACCAGAAGGAGTAGGCGGCGTGGCCGCCGTAGGACCGGGCGCCGTAAACGACGCGGGTCTCCCCGGCCAGGGCCGGCTGGCACAGGTTGGGGATGTCCCGAGGGTCGTACTCGAGGTCGGCGTCGAGGATGGTCAGCAGGTCGCCCCGGGCCTCGTCGAAGCCCCGGACCAGGGCCTTGCCCTTGCCCTGGTTGGGCTCCTGGCGGACCAGGCGCACCCGCTCGTCGTCGACCAGGTCGGCGATGAGGTCGGTGCAGCTGTCGGAGGACCCGTCGTCGACGATGACGATCTCGGTGGGCAGCGGCATCTCCACGGCCAGGAGACGCCCCAGCGCCGTGCGCAGGGTGGCCGCCTCGTTGTAGACGGGCATGACGATGGACAGCTTCTCGTAGGTCATGGGAACTCCCGCCGATTCAGTAGGGCCAGGTGGACGGATCGTGACCCAGGAGCCTCGTCAGCTGACCCAGGCGGATGGTGATGAGCACCTTGATGAGCACGTTGCGAGCGAACCAGGGCAGCTCGAGGGCCTGGTGCACGGCGTTGGCCACCCGGGCCTTGGGGGACAGCGGCTCCCGCCGGTACTCGGTCATCGACTCGGACCGGCCCACGTAGCGCCACCGGGAGCCGACGAACAGCTCCCGCAGGATGGCGAGGGTGACCCCGATCGAGCTGAAGGAGTCGTGGATGAGCAGCGTCCCGCCCGGAGGGACCCGGGCCCCCCAGTCCCGGATGTCGGTCCGGGCCGGGCCGTAGCGGTGGGCACCGTCGATGTAGAGGAGGTCGATGGGGTCGGGCACCTCGCCGTGGGCGGCGTCGGAGAAGGCCCGGACGTGGGTGACGCGCTCGCGCACCCGGGCCCCCTCGAGGTTGGCGCTGAACACCTCGTGGTCGAGGGCGGCCTCGTCCACGTACCCGTCGATCTCCTGGGGGCCTCGGTCGTTGCCGGCGTGGGGGTCGATGGCGACGACCTCGACCCCGGGTGCCGCGGCCCGGGCCAGCACGACCGTCGAGCGTCCGCGGAAGCTCCCGATCTCGACGATGCGCCCGTCGTCGGGCACCGTGCGAGCGCCGTCCCAGAGGAGCCGGGCCTGGCCGTCTGTCATCCAGCCCTGAATGTCGGCCACGTCGGCCAGGGTGGCGGAGAAGTCGGGTGGAGCAGGGTGGGTCATCGGTGCAGGGTTCGGGTCAGATCGGGTCCGGGGCGCCGGGCCAAGGAGCCCGACGTGACCACGCCACCAGGAGACCCGTGCTCTAACGTGAGACGGCTGCCCGGCGCGGTGCAGGCGGCCACACTACCTGCAGCTCACCCCCCCTCGTGAACCGTTGACCCCCTCCTCCCTGCCCCCACCCGCCCCGACGCCGGCGCCCAAGATGGGGGACATCGCGGCGGCCGCCGGCCTCCAGCGGATCCACCTCATCGCCTGGCGCGACCTCGACGACGTGGAGGCCGGCGGATCCGAGGTCCACGCGGCCAACGTGGCCCGGCTCTGGGCCAAGTCCGGCCTCGACGTCATGATGCGCACCTCGTGGGCCCAGGGCCATCCCAACCACGGCCAGCGCGACGGCTACGAGGTGGTGCGCAAGGCCGGCCGCTACCAGGTGTTCCCCCGCACCGCCGTGGCCGAGATCCGCCGCCGCCACGGTCGCCCCGACGGCCTGGTCGAGGTCTGGAACGGCATGCCCTTCTTCTCCCCGCTGTGGGCCACCGTCCCCCGCGTCGTGCTGCTGCACCACGTCCACGCCGACATGTGGAAGCTGGTGCTGCCGCCCAACCTGGCCAAGGTGGGCGACACCGTCGAGCGCCGGGTCGCCCCCCTGATCTACCGGCGCAGCCGCATGATCACCCTCTCCCCCTCGTCCAAGGACGAGATGGTGGAGCTCGGGTTCCGCGCCGACCGGGTCGACGTGGTCCCGCCCGGGGTCGATCCCCGCTTCACACCGGAGGGACCCCTGTCGGAGCGGCCTCTGGTGGTGGCCGTCGGCCGCCTGGCCCCGGTGAAGCGCTTCGACCGGCTCATCTGCGCCGCCGCCGAGGCTCGCCGCACCACCCCTGACCTGGAGCTGGTCATCGCCGGCACCGGTCCGCTGCGCAGCGAGCTCGAGGAGCTGATCACCAGCCTCGACGCGCACGAGTGGGTCACCCTGGCCGGGCGGGTGAGCGACGACGAGCTGCTCGACCTCTACCGCCGGGCCTGGGTCATCGCCTCGTCCTCGGTCCGGGAGGGCTGGAACATGACCCTCACCGAGGCGGCAGCCTGCGGCACCCCCGCCGTCGCCACCCGCATCCCCGGTCAGGTCGATGCCGTCGCCGATGGGCGCAGCGGCCTCCTCGCCGACGACGAGACCGAGCTGGCCGCCCACCTGGCTGCGGTCACCTCGGACCCCGCGCTGCGGGGTCGGCTGTCGGCCGGCGCCCGTGAGCACGTCCAGCGCTTCACGTGGGAGGCCACCGCACGCGCCATCCTCATCGCTCTGGCCGAGGAGGCCGAGCGCTGGGCCGACCGGCCGTGGCGGGCCTGGCGGCGAGGATGACGAGGGTCCGGCGCGACCCGACGACGGCGTGAGCACCACGACCGCGGCGCCCCCGGCGCCGTCGACCTCACGACGCGACGCCCTGCGCCCGTGGGCACCGATCGCGCTGCTCGGCGCCATCTGCTACCTCCCGCTGCTGGTCACCCACCGGGGCCAGGTCGGAGCCGACACCAAGTCCTACCTGTACCTGGAGCCGGCCCGGCTGCTGAGCCGGGCCTGGTCGATGTGGGACCCCAACATCGGTCTGGGGACCGTCCCCCACCAGAACATCGGCTACCTGTGGCCGATGGGCCCCTTCTACTGGACGGCCGAGACCCTCGGGCTGCCGGACTGGCTGGCCCAGCGGCTGTGGCTCGGGTCCATCCTGTTCTTCGCCGGCCTGGGGGTGCGGTACCTGCTGCGCAGCCTGGGCCAGTCCGGCCCGGGCGTCACCGTGGCCATGTTCGTCTACGCCCTGTCCCCTTACGTGCTCACCCTCGGGGCCCGCATCTCGGCCCTGCTGCTGCCGTTCACCGCCCTGGGCTGGATGCTGGGCCTCACCATCCGCGCCACGCGCCAGCGATCCTGGGTCCACCCGGCCCTGTTCGCCCTCGCCGTGCCCACCGTCGGGTCGAGCAACGCCACCGCCCTGCTCCTGGTGGGCATCGCGCCCGCCCTCTGGATCCCCTACGCCACCTTCGTGCTGCGCGAGATCCGCTTCCGCGACGCGTTGGCGGTCACCGCCCGCATCGGCGTGCTCTCCCTCGGCACGTCGCTGTGGTGGATCGCCGGGCTGTGGGCCCAGGGGTCCTTCGGCCTCGACGTGCTCCTCTACACCGAGACGGCCCGGACGGTGGCCGAGGCGTCGTCCGCGCCCGAGCTCCTGCGCGGCCTCGGCTACTGGTACTTCTACGGCGACGACAAGCTCGGCGCGTGGATCGAGCCCTCGGTCGCCTACACCCAGAACCCGCTGCTCATCCTCATCACCTACGCGGTGCCGGTGATCGGCCTGCTGAGCGCGGCGCTGGTCCGCTGGCGCCACCGCGCCTTCTTCGCCTCCCTGGTGGTCATCGGACTGGTCGTGGCCATCGGGGCCTACCCGTGGGACGACCCCGCGCCCCTGGGCAACGGGTTCAAGGCGTTCCTGCAGTCCCAGGCCGGGCTGGCCATGCGCAGCCTGCCCCGCGCCGTGCCCCTCCTCAGCCTGGGTCTGGCCGTGCTCTCGGGCATGGCCGTGACCGCCCTGGGCCAACGGGTGCGACGCCTGGAGCGACCGGCCGCCGGCGCCCTGGTGGTGCTGGCCATCGTCGCCCTGCCCCCCCTCTGGCGGGGCCAGATGGTCGCCAACAACCTGGAGCGGCCCGAGGAGGTGCCGACGTACTGGACCCAGGCAGCGGCGGAGATCGACGCCCGGGACCGGGTGGCCGACGGGGGCCACGGCTCCCGCATCCTCGAGGTGCCCGGCGCCGACTTCGCGTCGTACCGGTGGGGTGACACCGTCGACCCCATCACCCCGGGGCTGACCGACCGGCCCTACGTGGCACGCGAGCTCATCCCCTACGGCACCCCGCCGGCCGCCGACCTGGTCAACGCCCTCGACCGCCAGATGCAGGAGGCGGTGCTGGAGCCCGAGGCGGTGGCGCCCATCGCCCGCCTGATGGGCGCCGGCGACGTGGTCCTGCGCGGCGATCTGGCCTACGAGCGCTACAACCTCATCCGGCCCCGACAGGTGTTCGACCTCATGCGGGAGGCGCCCGGGCTGGGGGCGGTCACCGGATTCGGTGGCGACGAGCCCAACATCCCCGACCCGAGGCTGCCCCTCCAGGACGAGATCGAGCTGGGCGCCGACCCCGACCTGCCCAACCCTCCCAAGGTGGGCCTGTTCACCGTCGAGGGGGATCCCTCCATCGTGGCCGCCAAGCCGGAGTCCTCGACGGTCCTGGTCGCCGGCAGCGCCGACGGGCTCATCGCCGCCGCCGCCGCCGGGCTCATCGACGGTGAGGAGCTCATCCGGTACTCGGCGTCGTTCGCAGCCGACGGCGGCGGCGGATCCGACGCCCTCGTCGATGCCACGCCCGAGGGCGCCCCGCTCGTGATCACCGACTCCAACCGCAAGGCCGCGCAGCGCTGGGGCGTCGTGCACGAGACCGAGGGCCTGACCGAGCGGGCCGACGAGGACCTGCTGACCCCCGACCCCACCGACAACCGCCTGCCGGTCTTCCTCGACGCCGAGACCGACGCCCAGACCGTCGCCGAGGCCGCCGGCGGGGTCACCGTCCGGGCCTCGGGCTACGGGAACCCCGTGAGCTACACCCCTGAGGAGCGCGCCGCGGCCGCCCTCGACGACGACCTGCGCACCTCGTGGGCCGCCGGCGCCTTCAGCCCGGTGATCGGCGAGCGCATCGAGCTCGACTACGACACGCCCCGGACCACCGACTCGATCCGCCTGCTGCAAGCCCAGAAGACGGTGCAGAACCGCTGGATCACCAAGGTGCGTCTCCGCTTCGACGGCGGCGACCCGGTCGACCTCGACCTTTCCCTAGCCTCGCGCGACGGCGAGGGTGAGTGGCTCCAGTTCCCGGAGCGCACCTTCTCCACCCTCGACATCGAGATCACCGACACCGACCCGGGACGCCGCAAGATCTACGACGACCTCGGCCCCGTCGGCTTCGCCGACATCCGCCTGGGCGATGGCGATGTCCGCCTGGACGAGTCCATCCGGCTCCCCACCTTCGCCCTCGACGCCGTCGGCCCGGCCTCCGCCGATCACCCCCTGGCCCTCGTCCTCACTCGCAAGCGGACCCGCCCCACCGCCGCGCTGCGCAGCGACGAGGAGCCCACGTTGGTGCGCGACGTGGAGCTGCCCTCGGCTCGCGACTTCGGGCTCACGGGGACAGGCCGACTCTCGCCCACCACCCCCGAGGCCCTGCTCGACGAGCTGCTGGGCCGACCCGCCCGGGCCGATGGTGGCATCACGTCCGATGCATCCCGCCGACTGTCGGGCGACCTGACCGCGGGCGCGTCGGCCGCCATCGACGGCGACGACTCCACCCACTGGAGCCCCGGCTTCCTCGGCCAGGACGGGGAGTGGACCTCCTACGAGCTGGCCCAGCCGATCACCTTCGACCACATGGACCTGGAGGTCGTGGCCGACGGGCGCCACACGGTTCCCACCCGTCTCCGGATCGAGGCCGACGGGGAGACCGCGGCCCTCGTCGATGTGCCCGCGATCGAGGACAGCACCGAACGCGACGCCCGCACGACGGTCCCCCTCGACCTGTCCGAGCCCGTCACCGGGAGCAGCATCCGCATCTCGATCGAGGCCTCGCGACCGGTGGAGACCCTCGACTGGCTCTCCGGGGCGGCCGTGATCATGCCGGTCGGGATCGCCGACTGGGGCATCGAAGGCCTGGCCGTCGATCCGGTCCCGGCCACCTTCGACTCCGGCTGTCGCGACGACCTGGTGCGGGTGGACGGCACGCCGGTGCCCGTCCGCCTCGCCGGCGCCAGCGCCGAGGCCCGGGCCGGCGACGCCCTCACCCTCTCACCCTGTGAGGACGCGGTGTCCCTGCCCGCCGGCTCCTCCCAGCTGCGCACCGGCGACGGCCGCGACCTCGGGCTCCAGGTCGACTCCCTCACCCTGCGCTCCGACGCCGGGGGCGCCGCCCACCAGGGCGGAGGCCTGCTCCTGCCCGACCCCACGACGGTCCCGAGCCGGGTCACCGACCAGGATCGCTGGCGCTCCACCATCGAGGTCGGCCCTCGCGACGAGGACACCTGGCTGGTGATCGGCCAGAGCGACAACCCGGGCTGGACCGCCTCGATCGACGGCGAGGACCTCGGCCCCCCGGTCCTGGCCGACGGCTACTCCTCTGCCTTCCTGATCCCCGCGGGCGCCGATCCGGTCACCGTCTCGGTGACGTGGGCCCCTCAACGGGTGGTGTTCGGGGCCCTGGCCGCATCGGCCCTCGCCGCCCTGCTCTGCCTGCTGCTTGCCCTGCGGCCCTGGCGCTGGCGGCGACGGGCGCCCGGCGCGGCCGGGGTCGCCGGCGTGGCGCTGTTCGACGAGCGGCCGCTCCCCCTCGACCTCAGCGGCGCCGTCCGCTCCTCCGGCTCGGCTCCGGGGTGGCCTGCCACCATCGCCGTTGCCCTCGGCGTCGCCGCCATCGGCTTCCTCGCCGTCAACCCCGTGAGCGCCATCGTGCTGGGTGCCGCCGCCGTGCTCGGTCTGCGCCTGGCGTTCGCCCGCCCGCTGGTCGCGCTCGGGCCCGCGGCCCTGCTCGCCCTGGCCGCCCTCTACATCGACGTCCAGCAGTTCCGCTTCAAGTACGAACCCGGCTTCCGGTGGCCCGAGCAGTTCACCCTCACCCACGGACTGGCCTACACCGCGGTGCTGCTCCTCGGCCTGGAGCTCGTCGTCACCCGCCTGCGCACCGGCCGGTGGTGGCCGGAGGGCGGCGGGCTCGGGGACGACCGCCACCCGTCGAGCCACGCCGCCGATCCCTCCGCTCCGGCGCCGTCCGACCCGTCCGAGGCAGGAGCCACCGCGCTCGCCTCCTCGCCCCCGGCGGCGCCCGCCGACTGAGCGAGGGTGTCGGGCGCGCCCTCGACGCCAGCCCGCCTCGAGTCCGGCCCGTTGACCCTGGTCGCGCTGCTCGAGCCCGGCGTCTCAAGGCACCGGGCCCGGTGCCGATGGTGCGCGCAGCCCACGAGATCGACGCCATCCTGAGCCGGGGCTCAGCCCTCGCCACCGTGGAGGCGACCGGGCCCTCGCCCACCGCCGCACCTGCGTTCGATCAGGACGTGGTCGGTCGGCACGCGAGCGCACCACCCGCAATCGGATCACCTGCGGTCGATCAGCCTCACCCGGCGGTGGTCACCATGGGCGCCCCGTCGGCCGAGGCGGACCGGTAGGCGGCGTCGACCAGCTCGTGGGCCCGCAGGGCGACGGGAACGTCGGGCCACGCCGGCGTCCCTTCGGCCACGGCCCGCACGAAGTCGCCATCGGGGTTGGGGGTGGGGATCTCCCGTCGCGCGCACTCGGCCAGCACCTCGTCGGGGCCCCATGTGGTCACGGGACCGTCGGACCCCTGCTGGGTGAGGGGTCCGAACCAGTCGCCCTCGACGGTGAACAGGCGATCGGTGCAGAACACCTCGAGTCGACGGAGGCTGGGGCGAGAGAGGACGTCGTGCCAGACCGAGGTCAGGGTGGCCAGGCCGTCGCCCTCGAAGCTCACCACGGCGGTGACCACGTCCTCGATGCCGGGGTGGCCGTGGAAGGACGCCGACCGGGCCGAGACCGAGGCCACGGGGCCGATGACGTGCTCGAGCAGGTCGAGGTCGTGGATCGAGTGCTCGAGCAGGGCCCCGGCCCCCGCCCGCTCCCGATCGGCCCGCCAGGTCGAGGCGTAGGCACCCTGCACCGGCAGGTACTGGTCGTCGCGGAACACGACGGCCATCACCGGTCCGGACTCACGCACCAGGGCCCGCAGCAGGCTGAACACCGGAGATCGCCGCAACACCAGTCCGACCTGGTTGGTGACCCCGGCCGCCACCACTGTGGCGGTCAGCTCGCGTGCCCCGGCCAGATCGGTGGCCAGGGGCTTCTCCACGAAGACGGGCAGTCCTCGGGCCAGGGCGGCATCGACGAGCCGGGGGTGCTCCGAGGTCCAGGTGCAGATGTAGGCCGCGTCGCAGCCATCGAGGACCTCGGCCTCCGAGGCCGCGGCGGTGGCACCGCTGGCCGCCGCGAAGTGGTCGCGCCGGGCCGGGTCGGGATCCCAGACCCCGGCCCAGGTCACATCCTCACCACTGCCCTGGAGCATCTTGGAGTGGAACGTGGCGATGAGGCCCGCCCCCAGGAACCCCACGCGCACCGTCACCGCCGGCCACCGTACCCACTCCCGCCCAACCGGCCGGCGCAGCCGTCTCCAACCACCGAACAGCCAGCCAGGACGGACGGAGCGACGAACCGGCAGGCGACACGGTCACCCCCGCGACCGAAGTGCCGGCCCCTTCGGGATGGGGTGGGGTCGGCCTAGCCTCCGAGGGTGCTGATCGGCTCCACCGAGACGGTGTCGGCCGGCGACCTGGCTGGCGCCGTCGGCATGACGGTCCTCGCCTGCATCCCCCTCGGCCTCACCCTCTGGGCCCTGCTGGATGCTGCTCGCCGTCCCCGCTGGGTGTGGGCCCTCTCCCGGCACCCGCAGCTGCCATGGCTCGCGGCGGTGGCCGCCGGGGTGCTGCTGACCGTGCTCGGGGTGGGGATCTCGCTCTGGTACCTGCTCCGCATCCGCCCAGAGCTGGCAGCCATCGAGTCCGGCCGCCTCGACGCCGGTCGCGGCTCTCGGCCGGACTCGGAGCCCGGCGGCGGGTAGGCCCAGGTCAGGTCGGGTCGGAGAGACCTCTCAGACCGACGAGCGGGCCAGGGCGTGCTGGACCAGCTGGATCAGGGTCGACTTGGTGGCGTCGCGGTCGCGAGCGTCGGTGAGGACGATCGGGATGTCGTCCGAGATGCCCAGCGCCTCCCGCACCGCCTCGGGCTGGTGGGTCACCTCCGCGTCGAAGCAGTTCATGGCCACCACGAAGGGCAGGTCCGCCTCCTCGAAGTAGTCGATGGCGGGGAAGCAGTCCTCGATGCGGCGGGTGTCGATGAGCACCACGGCCCCAACCGCGCCCCGCACCAGGTCATCCCACATGAACCAGAACCGTCCCTGGCCAGGGGTGCCGAACAGGTAGAGCACGAGCTCGTCACCCAGCCCGACCCGGCCGAAGTCCATGGCGACGGTGGTGCTGGTCTTGCCCGCCACCTTGCTGGTGTCGTCCACGCCCTCGCTGACCGTGGTCATGGCCGCCTCGGTGGTGAGGGGATCGATCTCGGAGATCGAGCCGACGAAGGTCGTCTTGCCCACCGCGAAGCCACCGGCGACGACGATCTTGACCGGCAGCGGGACACCGGCGCCCGACGGGGTCGGGGACATCTCAGAGGGCCTGGAGACCATCGAACACCCTTTCGAGGAGGTTGACGCCGGGGCGCCCGTCGGTGACGTGCTCCCGGTTGAAGTCGAGGAGCCCCTCGTCGCAGAGGTCACCGGCGAGGACGCGGGCGACACCGAGGGGGAGCTGGAGGTGGGCGGAGATCTCCGCCAGCGAGGTGGGCGAGGCGCACAGATCGACGATCCGGCCTCGCTCCTCCATGGTCGAGCGAGCGGGGCGAGCCGCCCCAGTCGCGGTGCGCACCAGGATCGTCTCGATCGACAGCTCGGTCCGGGCCCGGGTGCGCCCGCCGGTCAGCGCGTAGGGCCGGACCCGCAGGCCGGCCCCCTCGTGGGACGGCGGGCTCATCGGGGCAGCATCCCCTGGAGCTCGTTGCGCAGCTCGGGGGTCAGCACCGAGCTGGCGCGTTCGACCAGCACGGCCATCTCGTAGCCGACCAGCCCGACGTCAGCGCTGGAGTCGGCCACGACCGCCAGGCAGCTGCCGTCACCGATCCCGGTCACGAACAGGAACGCATGCTCCATCTCGATGATGATCTGGGTGACCTGCCCGCCGCCGAAGCGACCGGCGGCCCCGTAGGCCAGACCGATCAGGCCCGACGCCACCGCCGCGAACCGGTCGGCCGCGTCGCGCCCCAGGCCCTGCGACACGGCCATGGGCATGCCGTCGGACGACACGACCACGGCCTCGCTGACGCCAGGCACCCGGTCCACGAAGCTGGACACGAGCCAGTTGACGTTGCGGGCTTCGCTGCTGATCTGCTGCATCAGGATTCCTCGGGGTTGGAGGGAGGTGGGCCGGCGACAGCGGTCGCCGGATCCGACGGGGTGGGTGCCTGTGCGGCCTGACGACCGGAGTGGAAGCGGGAGAGCATGGAACGGACCTCGTCGGGCGACCGGGCGGAGGTGGTGGCGCCGCCGCGCTCACCCGCATCGGAGCCCGGGATGGCGCGCTTCGCACCCGAGGAACGGGGCACGCGCCGGACCAGTCCGGCGCCGGTGAGCTCCGGGGCCGGAGCCTCCACCTCGGGGGCTGGCTCCTCCCCGGTCGGGGACGGGCTCACCCCGTTGCCGGCGGACGCCGGGCGGGCGGCGTCGAGCGAGGTCGACGGGCCGCCCGACATCGGGGCCCGCACACCAGGGCTGGCGGTCGCGCCCACCGGCTCGGGCCCGGCACCGAAGAGGCGGCGCTCCGACGGGCGTGATGCCGCCGACGGGCGGCGGGCCAGCCCGTTCGGCTCCGGGGTCGGCGGCTCCCCCTGCCGGGACCGGGGGGTGAGCAGGTCGGCGGGCAGAGGCTCGGGGGCCCCGGAGGGACCGTCGCCTCCTGTCCGAAGCGACGTCGGCGCCGCAGGCGGTACGTCGCGGTGGCGGGCGATGGGAGGGCTCGCCTCGCCCGGCCCGGTGGGCTGGTCGTCGGGCGGCGACGAGGCCACCTGGGACAGGCCCTCGTCGAAAGCGCGGCCACTGGGGACCGCCTCCTCGAGGGTGGCGGGCGCAGCCGCAGGGGAGGGCCCATCATCCTCGACGGGCTCGTCGGGACCGAAGGTGAACGGGGGCAGGATCGACGAGGGGTGGGGTGGTCCCCCGACGGGGACGGGGCCGGATGCGCCCACGGGATCGACGTCGAAGGTCTCGGCTCCGGGCGCACCCGAGCCCGCATCGGTGAGGTCCAGGCGCTCGGCGGCGCTGCTCGCGACCAGCACCGTCACCGGCAGCCGAACGATGGCAGTCACACCGCCGGTCGGTGAGGCGCTCATGCGCACGCCGATGTCGTGCCGAGCGGCCAGCCGACCGACCACGATGAAGCCGAGGGTGCGGGCCAGGGTCAGACCGAGCAGCGGTGGGTGGGCCAGCAGGTCGTTGGCCTCCGAGAGCTGGTCGGACGACATCCCGATGCCCTCGTCGGTGATCGAGAGCGTGTACCCGCCGTTCTCGTTCCGGTGGCCGACCACCACGACCCGGGTGTCGGGGGGCGAGAACTGGGTGGCGTTCTCCATCAGCTCCGAGAACAGGTGGGCGACGTCGGCCGCGGCCTTGGAGGTCACCTCGGACTCCTCCAGCTCAAGCAGGTCGACGCGGGCGAAGTGCTCGATCTCGCCCACCGCGGCGAGGGTCACCTTGGACAGCGGCACCGGCTGTCCCCGACGCCGGCTCGGCTCGGAACCGGCCAGGACCAGCAGCGACTCGGCGTTGCGGCGCATGCGGGTGGCCATGTGGTCCAGCTTGAACAGCGCCTCGAGGTCGTCGGGGTCCTCCTCCTCGGCCTCGAGCTCATCGATGAACTCGAGCTGGCGGTCGAGGAGGGCCTGGTTGCGGCGGGCCAGGTTGACGAACATGTCGCCGATGCCCTTGCGCAGCAGCGCGGCCTGCTCGGTGGCCACATCGACGGCCACCTCCCCGATGGCGCTGACCGATGCCGACAGGCGTGCCAGCTCCTTGCCCCCGCCCACCTCGAGCGAGGTGACCTCGGGGCGGAGGTGCTCGACCGAGTCCTCGTCCGGGTTGCGCAGCGCCTCCACCATCCGGGGCAGCTGCTCGTTGGCGACGTGGTCGGCGGCCCGGGTGAGGCGGGTGAGGGGACGGGCGATCGAGGCGGCCACGTAGAGGGCCAGGCCCACGGCGGCGACGATCGCGACGAGGGCGGCGGCGAGGAAGAGGCGAGCGGCGGACTCGCTCTGGGACACCCGGGCCTGGGCGGTGGCGAGGACCGCGTCGGCCTGGGCGGTGGTGATCCCCCGCAGCTGGTCGAGGGTGGCCTCGGTGGCGCGAGACCACCGGGCCCCGTCGATGGCCACCTCGTCGCCGGCGGCGAGGTCGGCGGCGGCGTCGACCTGGTCGGAGAAGAAGGTGACGTCGTCACCGACCATCTGGTTGCGGAGCTGGGTCCGGACCTCGGCCGGAGCGAGTTCGCTCACGATCGTCAGGTCGGTCTCCCCCTCGTCGATCGACTCGAGCAGCTCGGAGCGGGTGTCGATGCCCGATCCGGTCGCGAACTCGTCGACGCCCTCGCCGGTCGTGAACCGGCCCTCTGCTGCGACGCCCTGGATGAGGCTGCCGATGCGGCCGGTGGTCGAGCCGTAGGCCCCCAGCGCGAGCACGCTGCGCGCCGCGCTGCTCACCTCGGCGTCGCCGATGGCCGACGCCAGGCGGTCGTTCACCGGCGGGAGGGCGGTCTGGACCTGGTCGTAGAGCTGGTTGGCGTAGTCCCAATCCAGGGTCTGGCCCTCGACCTGGAGCCGGAGACTCGTGTCCAGGAAGCCGATCTGACGGATCGACGAACGACCGGAGTCGGCTTCGGGATCGTCACCGAGGGCGTCGAGGCTGGTCTCGTAGCGAGCGAGGGCCTCGTCGGTGCGGTCCTGCTGGGCGCCGAGGTCCCCGGCGTGGAGGACGCCGTCGCTGGCCAGGAAGCCCACGCTGTAGAGCGTCTCGAGCTGTAGCTCGTTCTGGAGGTCGAGGTTGGCCTCGATGGCCTCCAGCCGACGCACGTCGGCGCGGGTCGTGGCCGCCTCCGCCCGACGCTCGCCGAAGCCCAGGCCGGCGACGACGACGACCACGACGAGCGGCGCCGCCACCATGGCGATGAGCTTCTTGCGGATGCTGAGCCGGTCGAACACCTTGGGTCCCGTCCTCTCCGGAGGAGCTGCAGAGCCGCGCGACGCGGGTCTCTCGCCATCTGTCGGCGGTGCCCCCTCGATGTAAAGGATCGGAGGCAGATGTCGCAGGACGGTCATGCGCGCCCGCTCCGGCTCACCGACCTACGCTGCACCCGACTTTGTCAAGGAGGTCACGCATGTCCAACCTGCCCCCGCCGCCGTCGGGCGGAGATGTCCCACCGCCCGGCGGCCCGCCTCCCAGCGGTCCACCCCCGAGCGGTCCCCCTCCCGGTGGCGGAGGCGGCTTCCCACCGCCGGGCGGAGGCTCCGGCCCCCCACCGGGGACCCCCGGGCCCCTGGCCGAGTGGCAGGACCGGCTGGTGTCGGGCCTCATCGACTACATCGCGCCCTTCATCGTGGCCCAGATCGTGAGCTTTGCCATCGGCTACTCCCCCACGGACTTCGGCACCGGCCTCCTTCTCGGCTGGGTGATCTTCCTCTTCCCGTTCGGGTGGGCCCTCTACATGGGCTACATGGCCGGTGAGACGGGCCAGAGCATCGGCATGAAGCAGTCGGGGCTCCGCCTCGTCGGTGAGCAGACCGGTCAGCCCATCGGGTCCAACCAGGGGGTTGTCCGCAACCTGCTGCTCCTCCCCGGGTTCTTCTGCTGCGGGCTCATCGTCATCGTCGATGCGCTGTTCCCGTTGTGGGACCCGAAGAAGCAGACCCTGCGCGACAAGATCGCCAAGTCGGTCGTCATCAAGAGCGCCTGATCACCACGGTGTGATGCCGGAGCCCCCGCCGTCGGGCGGGGGCTCCCCCGCGTCGCAGGCGCGTTCGTGCGCGCGAGCGGTGCCCGACCGCTCAGCGCAGGGGGGAGTCGGTGGGGGTCACCGGCGAGGGGAGCAGGGTGTCGCCCACGAGGACGCGATCGACGGCGGCGGCCGCGGCCCGGCCTTCGGCGATGGCCCAGACGATGAGACTCTGGCCCCGGCCCATGTCGCCGGCCACGAACACGCCCTCGACGCTGGAGCACCACTCCGCGTCGCGGGCCACGTTGCCGCGCCCGTCGAGCTCCACGTCCAGCTGCTCGAGCAGGGGCCCCTGGTCGGGTCCGGTGAAGCCCATGGCCAGCAGCACCATGTCGGTCTCCAGCTCGAAGTCGCTGCCCTCGACCTTCTCGAAGCGGCCGTCGACCATCTCCACCTCGTGGACCCGGAGGGCCCGCACCCGCGCCTCGTCGTCGCCGACGAAGGCCTCGGTGTTGACCGAGAACACCCGCTCGCCGCCCTCCTCGTGGGCCGAGGTGGTCCGGAACATGAGCGGCCAGGTGGGCCACGGGGTGGAGTCGGCCCGCGAGTCCGGCGGCCGGGGCATGATCTCGAACTGGTGGATGCTGGCCGCCTTCTGGCGGTGGACGGTGCCCAGGCAGTCGGCCCCGGTGTCACCGCCGCCGATGATGACCACCCGGCGACCCTCGGCGGAGATGGGCGTCACCGTGAGGTCGCCCTCCTGCACCTTGTTCGACGGCGGCAGGTACTCCATGGCCTGGTGGATGCCGTCGAGCTCCCGGCCGGGGATGGGCAGGTCGCGAGCCGCGGTGGCGCCGCCGGCCAACACGACGGCCTCGAAGTCGCGACGGAGGTCGGCGACGGTCAGATCCGTGCCTACGTCGACCTCGGTCCGGAACTGGGTGCCCTCGGCCTCCATCTGGGCCAGGCGCCGGTCGAGGTGGCGCTTCTCCATCTTGAACTCGGGGATGCCGTAGCGCAGCAGCCCGCCGATGCGGTCGGCCCGCTCCAGCACCGTGACCTCGTGACCGGCCCGGGTGAGCTGCTGGGCTGCGGCCAGCCCGGCGGGGCCCGAGCCCACCACCGCGACCCGGCGACCGGACCGCACCGAGGGCCGGACAGGGGCGACCCAGCCCTCCTCCCAGGCCCGGTCGATGATGCTGACCTCGACCTGCTTGATGGTGACCGGGTCCTCGTTGATGCCGAGGACGCAGCTCGACTCACACGGGGCGGGACAGAGCCGGCCGGTGAACTCGGGGAAGTTGTTGGTGGCATGGAGGCGGTCGATGGCCTCGCGCCACCGGTCGCGGTAGACGAGGTCGTTCCAATCGGGGATCAGGTTGCCGAGCGGGCACCCCTGGTTGCAGAAGGGGATGCCGCAGTCCATGCACCGGCTGGCCTGGGTCTGGAGGTGATCCTCGGGGAACGGCTCGTAGACCTCCCGCCAGTCACGCAGGCGGACCGGCACCGGCCGCCGGGTCGGCAGCTCGCGCTCGTGCTTCAGGAACCCTCGTACATCTCCCACGTCGCCTCTCCTCGGCTTCTCAGCCCTGGGCCGCGGCCATGATGGCCTCGTCGATGTCGGCGCCGGACTCCTCGGCCTCCTTGATGGCCTGCAGCACCCGCTTGTAGTCGCGGGGCATCACCTTGGTGAACTGGCCCTCGGCGAACTGCCAGTCGGCCAGCAGCAGCGCCGCCACCTCCGAGCCGGTCTCACGCTGGTGCTTGCCGATGATGCTGACCAGCCACAGCTTGTCCAGCTCGTCGATGGGCTCCAGCTCGACCATGTCCCGGTTGACGAAGCTCCCCAGGGCCCGGTCGGGGTCCCACACGAAGGCCATGCCGCCGGACATCCCCGCGCCGAAGTTGCGCCCCGTCGGTCCCAGGACCACGACTCGGCCGCCGGTCATGTACTCGCAGCCGTGGTCGCCCACGCCCTCCACCACCGCATGGGCGCCGGAGTTGCGGACGCAGAACCGCTCCCCCACCTGACCCCGGATGTAGGCCTCGCCGGCGGTGGCGCCGTAGAGGATGACGTTGCCGGCGATCACGTTGTCCTCGGCGATGAAGCCCTCCGGGACGTCGTTCGGGGGACGGACGACGATCCGCCCGCCCGAGAGGCCCTTGCCCACGTAGTCGTTGGCGTCGCCGAAGAGGCGCAGGGTCATGCCCCGGGGCACGAAGGCGCCGAAGCTCTGCCCGGCGGAGCCGGTGAAGGTGATGTCCACGGTGTCGTCGGGCAGCCCCTCGCCACCGTGGGCCTTGGTGATCTCGTGGCCGAGCATGGTGCCGACGGTGCGGTTCACGTTGCGGATCGAGCGCTCGAGGGTGACCGCCTCGCCGGCGGTGATGGCCGGCTGGGCGGCCTCGATGAGCTCGACGTCGAGGGCCCGGTCGAGGCCGTGGTCCTGGGGCTTGGTGCAGAACAGGTCCTGGTCCGGGAAGCCGGAGGTGGGCTCGACCAGGATCGGTGTCAGGTCGAGCCCGTCGGCCTTCCAGTGGTCGATCGCCTTGCGGGCGTCGAGGAGCTCGACGTGGCCGATGGCCTCCTCCAGGCTCCGCAGCCCGAGGGAGGCCAGCAGCTCACGGACCTCCTCGGCGATGTACTCGAAGAACGTCTCGACGAACTCGGGCTGGCCGGAGAACTTCGCACGCAGGTCCGGGTTCTGGGTGGCGATGCCGACTGGGCAGGTGTCGAGGTGGCAGACGCGCATCATGATGCAGCCCGACACCACCAGGGGGGCGGTGGCGAACCCGTACTCCTCGGCACCCAGCAGGGCGCCGATCACCACGTCCCGGCCGGTCTTCATCTGGCCGTCGACCTGGACGACGATGCGGTCGCGGAGCCCGTTGAGCAGCAGGGTCTGCTGGGTCTCGGCCAGGCCCAGCTCCCATGGCCCGCCGGCGTGCTTCAGCGAGGTCAGCGGGCTGGCGCCGGTGCCGCCGTCGTGACCGGAGATGAGCACCACGTCGGCGTGGGCCTTGGACACCCCGGCGGCGACGGTGCCCACGCCCACCTCGGACACGAGCTTCACGTGGACCCGCGCCTCGGGGTTGGCGTTCTTGAGATCGTGGATGAGCTGGGCGAGATCCTCGATGGAGTAGATGTCGTGGTGCGGCGGCGGGCTGATCAGACCGACCCCGGGCGTGGAGAAACGGACCTTGGCGATGTAGGGGTTCACTTTCGGCCCCGGCAGCTGCCCGCCCTCACCGGGCTTGGCGCCCTGCGCCATCTTGATCTGGATGTCGTCGGCATTGACGAGATATTCGCTGGTGACGCCGAACCGGCCGCTTGCCACCTGCTTGATGGCGCTGCGCCGCTCCGGGTCGTAGAGGCGCTCGGGGTCCTCGCCGCCCTCCCCGGTGTTGCTGCGGGCGCCGAGCCGGTTCATCGCGATGGCCAGGGTCTGGTGGGCCTCGGGACTGATCGAGCCCAGCGACATGGCGCCGGTGTTGAAGCGCTTCACGATCTCGCTCACCGGCTCGACCTCGTCGATCGGCACCGGCGGCCGGACGCCCTCTTTCAGCCGGAACAGCCCGCGCAGCGTGCCGGCCCTGGCCGACAGGTCGTCGACGGCGGCGGTGTACTGCTGGAAGACGTCGTACTTCTGCGCCCGGGTGGAGTGCTGCAGGGCGAAGACTGTCTGCGGGTTGAACAGGTGCACCTCGCCCTCACGGCGCCATTGGTACTCCCCGCCGATCTCGAGCGTGCGATGGGCCCGCTCGGTCGCGTTCTCCGGGTAGGCGCGCCGGTGCCGGGAGGCGGTCTCCTCGGCGAGCACGTCGAGACCGACCCCGCCGAGGCGGCTGGTCGTGCCGGTGAAGTACTCGTCCACGAGCTCCTGGCTCAGCCC
>JBBSMQ010000017.1:0-80600 GCA_038233075.1 Acidimicrobiales bacterium | reverse complement strand
GGAGGGGCCTGGTTCATCGTGGGACCGGTGATCCGTCCGGCATGGGCGAGCAGCGACGGCATGATGATGATGGGGAACGGCGTCTGGGACCAGATCTTCACGTCACTCGGCTACCACTCCGGTACGGGCGTCGTGATCCTGGCTCTTGCCGCGTTCTCTCTGGGTGTGTTGGCCGACGTCGAAGCAGGGACCTCGCCTCGCACGGAGTCCACACAACCTCGCGCCGACGTTCGGATCGATGCGAGCTCCACCAGCGATCAGGAGCCGGTGAGCGTCGCCTGAGATCCGTTCCTCAGCCCAGATCCGACCGGTCCGAGCGCGATCGATCGATGATCCGGATCAGCCTGAGGATGCCGAGAAGTCATCCCATGCTGTTGTGTCCGGGGATGCGGGCGGAGAATGGGGCGGACGGTCGGATCGGCCGACCGGGACCAATCGCTGAGGTAACTGTTCAGGTGTCGTTCGCGCGGTGGGTGTGGGTCCACCACGGATCGCGCGCAGTGGGGTAGACCGTTCGTGTGGATCTGGCCGAGCGCAACGCTGAGTTGGAGGCGGAGAACGCGGCGTTGCGGGCGGCGGTGGAGGCGTTGGAGGCCGGGCTGGAGGCGCTGCGGCGCCGGGTGGACAAGCACTCGGGCAACTCGGGCAAGCCGCCGTCGTCGGACAGCCTGGCCCAGCGCGACGACCAGAACGACGAGCGGGTCAGTCGGGCGGAACGGCGTCGCCGGGCCCGAGCCCAGGCCAAGAAGCTCCAGGCCGGGTGACCGAAGCGGTCCCCGGGCAAGCAGCCCGGTGATCCGGGGGCGAACCTGGCCAAGGTCACCGACCCCGACGCGGTCATCGACCACGCCCCGGGGTGCTGCGACGGGTGCCGCGCCGACCTTGTCGACGGGGAGGTGATCGGCAGTGAGGACCGTCAGGTCTTCGATCTGCCGACCCGCCGGTTGGAGGTGACCGAGCACCGGGCCCAACGGGTCCGCTGCGACTGCGGGGCGACCACCAAGGCCGCGTTCCCTGCCGAAGCGAAGGCCCCCACCGCGTATGGGCCCAGGGTGCGGGCGGTGGCGTTGTACCTGTTGGTGTCCCAGCACATCCCCGTCGCCCGCACCGCCGGGTTGTGGGAGTCGGTGTGCGGGGCGCCGGTGTCGACGGGGTGGCTGGCCAACTTGGCCGCCGAAGCGGCCGGGACTGGGCGGGTTCCTCGACGTGCTGCGTTCCCAGCTCCGCGCCGAAGCGGTGCTCCATGCCGATGAGACCGGGGCAAGGGGTCCACGTGGCCTGCACCGACCTGCGCCTTGGCGGCGTAGGCCCGCACCTGTACCGCCGACACAATTCTCGTCTACCGGCCTTGGGCACCGCTCACCGCCTGGAGCTCGTCGATGTCGAGGCCGTGGACGACTCGTCCGTCACGGTGGATGTCCGACCACAGCTGGCTGCGGCCGCGCGCCTTCCTGGCCCCTTCGTCAGTGCTCACCTCGAGAACCTCGACCCGGTTGCCGGTCAGCCGTCGGACGTCGCTGCGCCACGTCTCCAACGAGTCAGCCCAGACGGCGTCGTCCTCCGCCTCGGCGGCGGGGCGGACGACGAGGAGGTCGATGTCGCTGTCGACCTCCGCCTCCCGGCGCGCGAACGAGCCGAACACGACGACGCTGACCGGCGGGTGGGGGAGCGCAGCGGCGAGCCGACCGATCTCTTCGAGCGCCAGGTCGCCCGAGCGGGCAAGGGCGAGCAACGCTCGCGACGCGATGTGCTCGGGCACGAGCCGGAACAGCGACGACGGAGGCACCTCGCGTCGTTCGACGACCCCGAGGTCGACCAGGCCGGGCAGTACACGCGATGCCTGGGCCTGGCTCACTCCGGCGAGCTGGGCGATGGTCCGCAGGTTCAGCTCGGCGGTGGTCTCGGCCAGCACCGCAAGCACCCGCCCCTGGGCGCCGGGCACGATCGCCTCGACGGGTCGAACGAAGTCCACCTCGAGACTCTACCGCTATAGCCTGCAGAAAGGGAACAGTCCTTCCGTATCTGCGGGCAACGACACGAGGTTCCCGCCAGTCCAAGGCGGAGGCACTGGTGCCCGAGGGCCCCGCCTGACCTGAGGGCACGCTGGGGACGCGTTCGACGAGCTCGATGCAGAGTCCCTGGTGGTGGTGGGTGCCGAACGTGAGACCGTCGTCGGCGAAGCTCAGCCGGACCCCGACCGCGGTCCACCAGCGGTGCGGGCCAGTGATCGCGGTGCTGGCGATGTTGCTCACCGGTGTCTCGACCCGCAGCCGGCCGTAGGTAGCGAGGAGGGTGGCGTCCGGGGTGATGTGCACCCCGTCGGTGTCGGCGACGCCGAGGACCTTGAACACAGCGCCCCAGCGCGGGTCCAGCCGGTACGGGAACTCCACGGGCTCTCCCATCGGGTCACCCTGCCAGATCACCGAGCCCGAGGTGGCTGACGCCCTGGAGACCGCCCCGGCCCAACTGGTCGGCCCGTGGGTCGCCTACCGTCGCGTGGCCCGAGCCGACGTGCACGCGGATGTGGTCGCAGAGAGCGCCAGCGGTCACCAGCGGGCTGGGGTCTCTCGGCGGATCGAGTGGTGGTCATCGCATCCCAGGCCGACGGCCAGTGCCTCGTGGCGTGGGGTGAGAGACGTCGATCGGAGATGGGATGCGGATGGTTCCAGGACCCGTTCGGCGAGCCAGTGGGCGAGCTGTCGCGACCTCGATCGGGCTGGGTCGTGGGGCTTGGGCAACGTGGGCATGTCACACCGACCTGTGTAGGTTGAGGTTCTCTGCACTCTAGGTACACCGATCGGTGCAGTCAAGAGGGTGTTCACGGACATGGCCCGTCAGACCAAGCGAGACCAGATCCTCCAGGCCGCTCGGCGCTGCTTCTACGAGTACGGCATCACCGCGACCGGCGTGGACACGATCGCGGCGGCGGCGCAGGTCTCGAAGCGGACGCTGTACAACCACTTCCCGTCCAAGGACGAGCTGCTGTTCGCCTACATCCGGTGGCGCGACGAGCAGTGGCGGGAGCGCCTGGCGTCCCGACTGAGCGGCGTCGATGATCCGCAGGCACGGATTCTCGTCTACTTCGACGCCTACTTCGACACCCCCGATGACGAGGACTTCCGCGGCTGCGGGTTCCTCAACGCTGCGGCGGAGATCAGCGGTGACGACAGCCCCGTGCTGGCCGCCATCGCGGCCCACAAGGATCGGGTCCGCCTCGACATCGAGGGTCTGCTCCGAGATCTGGACCACCCCTCGCCCTCGGCCACTGGCGCCGCCATCGCCGCCCTCCTCGAAGGCGCCTGCGCGCTCGGAGGCGTGCACCGGTCCCGCATGGACCTCCAACCGCTCAAGGACGCCACCGTGGTCCTCATGGGCCAAGGGGTGACCCAACCAACGGCGTGATGGTCTCCGCGCGATGCCGCGGACCGTGTCGACGCCGGTCCAGGCCACGTGATCGCACTTGGCTCCCACCCCGTGCGACCGGCGTCCCCGCGGGGGTGTCCGGCTGCGGGACGTCGATGACCGGCGATGAGGCGCGTCAGGTGCCGCAGAAGGTCTGGTACCGGGCGTCGAAGCCGTCGGGCGCCGGCTGGGCCTCGGCCTGCCTGTCCTCCCGCACGACAAACGGGTCGGTCACCAGCTCGAGCAGCTGCTCGAAGGGGCCGAGGTCGCCGTCGACGGCGGCGGCGTCGAGCGCGCCCTCGACGAGGTGGTTGCGGGGCACGTAGACGGGGTTCACCTCGTCCATCGCGTCGGCGGTGGACGCGGGATCCGCCCCACCGAGGGCGATCCGCCACGCGGCCAACCACGCCTCGAGCTCCGGACCATGGTCGGGGACGTGCTGCTGCACGGCCACCGGGTCGCTGCGCAAGGTGGAGGCCAGCGCTCGATAGGTCGAGGTGTGGTCCGTGCCGGCCAGGGTCTGGAGCGAGATGAACTGGTCGAAGAGGTCGCCGGCGCCCGCCCCGTCGGGCGTCACTCCGAGCTTGGCCGCCATGCCCTCGTGCCATGCCCGTTGGTAGTGCGCAGCGAAGCCCGCGAGGGTCTCGGTCGCCAACGCCACGGCGGTTTCCCCGTCCGGGTCGATCACCGGTAGGAGGGCTTCGGCCAGACGGGCGAGGTTCCACTGGGCGATGGCCGGTTGGTTGCCGTACGCGTAGCGCCCGCCGTGGTCGATCGAGCTGTACACGGTCGCGGGGTCGAACCGGTCCATGAAGGCACACGGCCCATAGTCGATGCCCTCGCCCGAGACGGTCATGTTGTCGGTGTTCATCACGCCGTGGATGAAGCCGACCAGCATCCATCGGGCGACCAGGTGGGCCTGGACCGCGACGGTGTGCTGGAGGAGCGACAGCGCGGGTCGCTCGGAGTCCGTGGCGTCGGGATGGTGACGATCGAGGGCATGGCGGACCAGCGGCTCGAGACTTGTGCCCTCGCCGAGGGCACGGGCGTACTGGAACGTCCCCACGCGCACGTGGCTCGCGGCCACGCGGGTGAGGATCGCCCCCGGCTCCGGACGGGTGCGGACCACGGTCTCGCCCGTCGTCACGACCGCCAGGCTCCGGGTCGTCGGGATGCCAAGGGCATGCATGGCCTCAGCGATCAGGTGCTCCCGCAGCATCGGTCCCAGGGTCGCTCGGCCGTCGCCGCCCCGGGCGAACGGTGTCCGGCCCGAGCCCTTCAAGTGGACGTCGAGCCTCCGACCGTCGCTCCCGGTGACCTCGCCGAGGAGCAGGGCGCGTCCGTCGCCGAGCCGCGGTGAGTAGCTCCCGAACTGGTGGCCGGCGTAGCCCATGGCCACCGGACGGGCGCCGGGCGGCACCGCGTTGCCGGCCAGCACCGCGACCCCCGCAGGCGAGCGCAGCCACTCGGCGTCGATCCCGAGCTCGAGGGCCAGGGTCTCGTTGAGGACGATGAGCGCCGCGGCCGGGACCGGCGACGCGTCCCAGTCGACCGCCAGGTCGGGCAGATCGTCGGCGAAACGGTGATCGAGCTCGATGGTGGCGATGGGCGCCATGGTCGCGTGTCCGAGTCACCTGTCGCCACTGGGGGCGGTGAGCGGGGGAGTGTGTTGCTGCTCAGGGCGTGCTCGAAGACTCGATGATGGCGGCGGGGAATGGGCTGGGCGGCGTCCGATGGATCACCGTTGGTGAGCCACTCGACCGGCGCGACGTCCTCGTCGGGGTCGTCCTCCCGCCGCTGGGGTGGCGATGGAGCCCGTCCTCGGCGCCTTCGATCGGGCAAGATGTCGCGGTGGAGACCGTCCGCTACGACAAGGACGTCCACGTCGTCACCATCACCTACGACCGGCCCGAGCGACTCAACGCCATCAACGGCCGCATGCGCGACGACCTGAACGAGGCGTGGGCCCGGTTCAGAGACGACAACGACGCCTGGGTCGCCATCCTGACCGGTGCCGGTCGTGCGTTCTGCGCCGGAGCCGACATGAAGGATGGTGCCGGGGCCGCCGGCACGTGGCCGGCCAGCTACTGGGAGATCCCGACCCTCAACTCGTTCGAGTCGGGTTGGGAGATCTTCAAGCCGACCATCGCCGCGGTCAACGGCCCGTGCATCGGCTACGGCACCACGGCCGCCGCCGCCTGCGACTTCGTGGTGGCCTCGGACCGGGCCTTCTTCTCGTTCCCCGAGGTCACCATCGGAGTTCCGACGATCGTCGGCGCCCTGCGGCTGCCGCCGAAGATCGGCTGGGCCAACGCCATGGAGCTGCTCCTCACCGGCGATCGCTTCGACGCCCACCGGGCGGCCGAGCTGGGTCTGGTGTGGCGGGTCGTCGATCACGAGAGGTTGCTCGAGGAGGCGATGACCCTGGCCCGGCGCCTGTGCCAGGGCGCCCCACTGGCGGTGCGCGCCACCAAGGAGGTCGCGACCAGAGGACGCACCCTCCCGTGGGTCGAGGCCGTCCGCTTCGGCGAGACGATGCGTCGGGTCGCGGCGGACACCGAGGATGCAGCCGAGGGTGGCCGCGCGGTTGCCGAGGGCCGCCCTCCGGACTGGAAGGCACTCTGACCAACGAGCCCGGGTCTCGTTCTGTCGGGTCGGTGCAAGGAGCGGGTCGCGCCCCGCTGACCGAGCTGTTCGAGAACCGCGATGACCCCGGCTCCACCCACTTCTTCTTCGACATCGGCAACGGCAACGCGCTGGCCTTCTTCGACTTCCCCGGTCTCGACCTCGGTGCCTACCAGGAGGTGCTGGGAGGCTTCGCGCGGTGGCCCCATGCTTGGTCCGCTGTCGGGCCTCGGTGTAGTGATGGTGCGATGAGCACCGGGCCCGAGTGGAAGGCCAGGCCCGACGGGCCCGAGTACGAGCTCATGCGTCGGCGCGTCGTGGATGCCGCCGAAGCCATCGTGCGCGAGAGCGGGGCAGGAGCCCTCCGGCTGGACTCGGTGGCGGAGACCGTCGGACTCCACCGGTCGTCGGTGTACCGGTACGTCGACTCCAAGGAGGAGCTGCTCACCGCGGTGGTGGTCCAGGCCACGCTGCGCCTCGGTCGGGGGGTGCTGGCGCGGCTCGGTCCCGACGCCCCGCCGGAGCGCTTCTTGGTCGACGGTCTGGCGATGGCCTTGGCCAGCATCGCCAACGACCCCGTGCACCGTTCGCTCATGGCGCCCTCAGCCAGCGAGGCGGTCGGGCGCGTCGGAGGGCGGGTGCTGACCGAGGGGCTCCGTCCGTTGGTCGAGCCCATGTTCGCCGCGGCTGCCGCACAGGGTGTCCTGCGAGCCGGGGTGACGCCCGACGACGCCCTCCAGTGGTTGCAGATCGTCGCCACCGGCCTGTTGAGGACACCGGTCGAGCCACGCGAGCCGGCTGACCTGGTGCGGTTGCTCGAGCTCATGCTGGTGCCGTCACTGCTCGAGGTGGCCCACCTCCAGCCACCGACGACGACAGGCTAGGCCGGCCGAGATTCGACGCCGGTCAGCGCTCGGGGGCGTGTCCTCCATCGGCGGTGGTGGGGAGGTGACGACGTCGCGGCACCCGCATCATCGAGAAGTCGGCGGCCGCGAGGAGGTGGTCGTCGCCGTCCACGACGTCACAGTCTCCGCCGTGGTCATCAGGTGCTGATCGAGCACCGGACCGGCAGCGCGCTGAGGCCGCGGATGAACATGCGGGTGCTCCACACCGGCTCGCCGGCCAGCTCGAGACCGTCGAGCCGGGTGAGCAGGGCCCGCAGGAACAGCTCGCCCTGCAGACGAGCGAGGTGGGAGCCGATGCAGGCGTGGGCGCCGCCACCGAACTGGAGGTGCTGGTCGGCGTCGGGCCGGTCGACGATCACCGCGTCGGCCGCCGGTCCCCACCGACGCGGGTCGCGGTTGGCCGATGCCAGACCGAGGTAGAGGACCTCGCCGGCGGGCAGCTCGGTCCCGTCGACAACGGTCGGGCGGGTGGTATGCGCCGCACGAACTGGTTGGGCCCGTCGTAGCGCAGCAGCTCGGCCACCGCGTTGCGCACCAGGTCGGGCTCGGCCCGTAGCCGGGCCAGCTGGTCAGGGTGGCGGAGCAGACCGAGGGCGCCGTTGCCGATCAGGCCCGCGGTCGGCTCGTGGCCGGCCATGTACAGCGTGATCAGCTGGGACATGAGCTCATCGTGGGAGAGGCGCGCCTCGTCGTGCTCGACCCGCACCAGGTAGGAGAGCAGGTCGTCGCTCGGGGTCCGGCGCTTCACCTCGACCTGGTCGGCCAGGTAGTCGTACATGGCGTCCATGGCCGCGTAGAGCTCCTCCCGCTCCTCCGGGGTCAGCGGGTCGCGACTACGGGCGACCCAGCTCGTCCAGCGCCGGAACTGCGGATGGGCCTCGGAGGGCACACCGAGCCAGGTGGAGAAGATCTCCACCGGGAGCGGGTAGGCGACGTCGGCGATCAGGTCGATCGTGATCGGGCCCTCGCCGTGCTCGGCCCGCAGGTGGTCGAGCGCGTCGTCGACCCGCGTCTCGATGAGCGACGCCAGGCGGCCGATCTGGCGGACCCGAAACGGCTCGGCCATGAGCCGGCGGACGCGACCGTAGTCGGGGTCGTCCATGTGCACGATCGTGCTGCTCGCGCTGGAGTGCTCGGCCAGGCCGTCGAGCTCGAGCTGGGTGATCGGTGTCGGCGTGGCCCGGCCGATGTCGCTCGACATCGACGGGTCGCGCAGGATGCGATCGACGTCGTCGTAGCGCGTCACGATCCAGGCGCTGAGCAGCTCGGAGTGGTGTCGCGGCTCGGTGTCGCGCAGGGTGGCGTACTGCGCGAACGGTGAGCCGATGAAGGACGGGTCGAGCGGGTTGAACGACACCGCGCCGGACGCGGGGGCCTCGGTCACGGCGCCGCGGTGGGCCAGGTCTCGATGCCGGTGCGCCAGGGCCGCCCCGCCCGCTTGGCGTCGGCCCACTTGACCGTGTGGTCGTCGTGCTGGTCGAGCTCGTCGGGGGTGGGGCCGATCCGCTCGACCAGCGGCGCCAGCGCGTCGGTGTCGAAGCGGTACACCTCGGCCGCGTTGGCGCCCAGGATGGCGGCTGTCTCCGGGCGGGGGATGTCGTGGAACACCTGGCTGAGGAACTCGCGGGTGTGGGGCCAGGTGCCCTCGGGGTGGGGGAAGTCGTTGCCCCAGCACAGGTTGCCGACGCCGATCTCGTAGCGGCGGGCCATCTCGACGCGGACGATGTTCGACGCCCCGATGAAGCAGTTGCGGTCGAAGTACTCGCTCGGGCGCATCGACACGCTGGCCGTGAGCTGCGAGCCGAGCTTGCGCGAGCCGTGGTCGCGCTCGAACACGAGGTCCATGCGCCACAGGAGGTCGGGCACCCAGAAGGCGCCGCACTCGGTGACCCCGAAGCGCAGCTCGGGGAAGCGCTCGAACACGCCGGACCAGATCAGGAACGGCAGCGGGCGTGACGACCAGAAGCGGGTCTCGGTGGTGAAGATCCCGACGTGGGGGCCGTAGGCGGCCCGATCGGCGACGCCGGAGTGGACGTGCACCGGTAGGCCGAGCTCCTGGCACACGGCCCAGACCGGGTCGTAGGACGGGTCGTGGTAGGGGGCGTGGGGCTGCCACATGGGCGGGATGAGGATCCCGCCCCGCAACCCCGAGTCGTGGGCCCGACGGATCTCGGTGACCGCGGCGTCGACGTCGGCCATGATCGGCACCACCGCGACCCCGGCCCGCCGTTCGGGGCTGTCCTGGCACAGCTCGGCCAGCCAGCGGTTGTGGGCCCGAGCGCCGGCGAAGAGCAGCTCGGCCGGGGTGTCGCCGGTGGCGCCGAGACCGGCACCGAAGGGTGCCGACGCACCGCCGGTCACCGAGTCGGCGTCGGGGAAGATGACCTCGCCGGCGACGCCGTCGGCATCGAGCTCCTTGTCGCGCCGGGCCGCGTCCCACCCGCCGCGCAGGCCCTCCTCGTTCTCCTCGTGCCAGGCCTCGGCGAACTCCTCGTTGAGGAAGCCGGCCTTGGCTTGTTCGGCCGCCCGCTCCCGTTCGGCGAGGAAGTCGTCGAAGCGGTCGCGGAAGTCGGGGTCCAGCCAGTCGCGGTACTCGGGGCCGGGCAGCCCGGCGTGGGTGTCGGCCGAGATCACGAGGTAGCGGTCGGTGGTCATGTGAGGTCCTCCAGGTAGGTGGGCGCCGAGCGGCCGAGCATCGTTCGGGAGCGAGCGTGGATCATCCGGTCGGTGCGCTCGCTGGCGGGCAGGATCCAGAACCGCTCCTCGCGGATGCCGGTGAGGGCCTCCTCGGCGACGGCCTCGACGGGTGTGTACTCCGGCTCGATGCCCGCCGCCCGCAGGCGGGCCTCGAAAGACTCGATCGTGGTGTAAGGGGTGGAGCGGGGGGTGTCGTTGGCCCACCGCTCGGGCCGCTTGCTCGACGACTCGAGGAGGCCGGTGCGCAGCACCTTCGGGCCGGGGAACAGCACCGACACACCGATTCGGCTGTCGATCGCGCGCAGCTGGCCGTGGAGCACCTCGGTCACCGTGGTCACCGCCGCCTTCGTCGTCGAGTAGATGGCCGTCGAGGTGAGCGGTGCGACGCCGCCGTTGCCCGACGAGGTGTTCACCACGTGGCCCTCGTCGCCGCCTTCGAGCATGCGGGGCACGAACGCCTTGATGCCGTGGATGACGCCCCACAGGTTGACCGCCAGCCCCCAGTCCCAGTCGTTGACGGTGTGGTCCCAGATCTTGCCCTCGGCGCCGGCGCCGACACCGGCGTTGTTGCACAGCACGTGGACTGCGCCGTGGCGGGCGTAGACCTCATCGGCCAGGTTCTCGACCGAGGCGAGCTCGGTCACGTCGGTGACCACGCCGGTGACGTCGTGGCCGGCGTCGCCCAGCTCGGCCACGGTCTGGTCGAGTGGTGCGGCCATCACGTCGGCCAGGACGACCCTCATGCCCTCCTGGGCGAAGCGTTCTCCGAGGGCCCGGCCCACGCCACCGGCACCTCCCGTGACGACCGCGACCCGACCGGGGAGGTCCTGCATCAGCGCCTCATGCCCCGAGGAAGCGGGCGGAGGCGAACGCCGGGCAGCGCAGCGCCTCGTCGGGGATGGACTCGGCCGGCAGCGGCTCCGCGACCTCGGCCGGGGAGGGACCGAACTGGTCGGCCAGGGGCGCCAGCGCTGCGAGGTCGAAGCCGTAGACCCGGGCCGCGTTCTCGCCGACCATGGCGCGCACCTCCGCTTCGGGCACACCGGCGAAGGCGAGGCGCAGGTGCTGGCGTGAGTAGGGCCAGCACCCCTCGAGGTGCGGGTAGTCGCTGCCCCACATGATCTTGTCGATGCCGACGCTGTCACGCAGCTCGACCTCGGGTCGGCGGATGAAGCTCGAGCCGACGTGGCACTGCCGGGCCCAGTACTCCGAGGGCTTGAGGCTGAGCACGGGGGCGGTGCTGCCGAACTTCGCCTCCTGGGAGCCGCCGGCGCCGCCCGCTCCGCTCAGGCGGCCGTGGTAGTAGTCCAGCCGGGTGAGCTCCTCGGGGAGCCATGCCGTCCCCTGCTCGGTGAACACGAGCTGGAGGTCGGGGTGGCGTTCCATCACGCCGGAGAAGATCAGGTGCCACAGGGTGCGATGGGCCCACCACGTGACCTCGAGGAGGAACATGGCGCTGGCTGCGGGGTAGTCGCCGAAGTCCGGCGCGGCGCTGCCGCTGTGGTGGTTGATCGGCAGCCCGACCTCCTCGCACACCGACCAGATGGGCTCGTAGTCCGGTGCGTACAGGGGCGGCACGCCCGATCCGGGCGGCGCGCCCGGCAGCAGGACGCCGCCGGTCAGACCGTGCTCGGCGGCCCAGCGGATCTCGGCCACCGACCCCTCGACGTCGTGCAGCATGATCTGGCACATCCCGGCCCGCCGGCCCGGGGTGTCGGCGCAGAACTCCGCCAGCCAACGGTTGTGGGCCCGCAGCCCGGCCCAGCGTCGCTCCTGGTCGCCGGCGCTGGCCCCCGGCGGCTGGTGCACCAGGGACGCCTTGGGGAAGAAAGGTGGGATCGTGTTCGGGAACAGCACCTCGGCGACGACCCCGTCGGCCTCCATCTCGCGCCGGCGGCGAGTCGAGTCCCAGTTGCGACCCCCGTCGTCGCCCGCGATGTCGTCGTAGGGGTTCTCGAACTGTGCCGCCCACGCATCGAAGTCGGCGTGGTAGCGAGACTCGAGGTAGCGCCGGTAGTGACCGATCTCGGCCCCGCCATGGCAGTCGGCGGAGATGACCACGTAGCGCTCGTCGGGCACCCCGCTGGTCTACCACCCACCCCCCAACCTGACAAGACGGATCCGGAAACTGTCGCCCCCATGCCCTAGGGTGCCGTCATGGCGACGACGGTCGGTCAGTACTGCATCTACGTGAGCGACATCGAGCGTTCCATCCGGTTCTACACCGAGGCCATCGGCCTCGTGCTGCAAGGGCGCACCGAGATCGACGACGTGCACGAGGCGCACCTCGCCGCCGACCAGGGCGGCGGCCGCCTCCAGCTGGCCGAGCGCTACCAGGGCGGCCAGCCCATCGACCACGGCTTCGCCCTGTGGAAGATCTACTTCAACGTCGACGACTGCGCGGCCACCTACGAACGGGCACTCGCCGCCGGCGCGGTCTCGACGATGGCCCCCGAGCGCCTCGACCGCTGGCCTGTGACCGTCGCGTTCTTCACCGACCTCGACGGCTACACCGTCGAGCTGGTGCAGCGCCACGAGACCTGAGGCTCACTCCACGGCAGGACGTGCTGGTGGTGATGTCGGGAGCCGGGCGGCGGAGTGCCGGCCGTTCCCGCCGAGGCCCACGAGGTGCGAGGATGCGACGATGACCGAACAGGGCAACGAAGTCGTCGACGGCGGCTGGGACCCGAGACGAGCGTTCGAGGTGGTCCTCGGCATCCCTGCGTCGGACGGCAACCGGGTGACGGTGCTCCGCAACGGCGACCGCATCTTCCCGGCCATGCTCGAGGCCATCCGCGCCGCCGAGCGAACCCTCGACTTCCTGACCTTCGTCTACTGGACCGGCGAGATCGCCGAGACCTTCGCCCACGCCCTGGCCGACCGGGCCCAGGCCGGGGTGCGCGTGCGGGTGCTGCTCGATGCCGTCGGCGCCCGCCAGATGGACGACGGCCTCGTCGAGCTCATGACCGATGTCGGATGCCAGGTCGAGAGGTTCCGACCCGTCAGCGGCGATGTCGACCTCGGCGAGTCCCTTCACCGCACCCACCGCAAGATCCTGGTCTGCGACGGCACCGTGGGTTTCACCGGCGGGGTCGGGATCGCGGCCGAGTGGACGGGAGACGCACGCGGCCCCGACGAGTGGCGCGACACCCACTACCGCGTCGAGGGACCGGCGGTCGACGGGCTGCGTGCCGCCTTCCTGCAGAACTGGGCCGAGACGGGTCGCTCCCTCCTGGACGCAGGGATCGACGACCTGCGGCCGCAGGCGCGCCCGGGCTCCTCGGCCCTCCAGGTGATCGGCGATCGGGACGGCACCGGGCCCGGCGCGACATCGCTCGCCTTCCACCTGATGCTGGCCGGGGCGGAGCAGCGGGTGCGCATCGCCACCGCCTACTTCACCCCCGGTGACGACGTGATCGAGCACCTCATCGAGGCCTCGCGTCGGGGTGTCCAGATCGATGTCCTGGTCCCCGGGGAGCACTCGGACAAGAGCCTGGTCCGGTGGGCCGGCGAGAAGGAGTACCGCCTCCTGCTGGAAGAGGGGGTGTCGGTGCGGGTGTTCGAGCCCTCGATGCTGCACGCCAAGGTGATGACCGCAGACGGGCGGGTCGCGGTGGTGGGGTCCTCGAACATCAACTCCCGATCGATGTCCGAGGACGACGAGGTCATCATGACGATCTTCGACCGCGAGATCGTCGACGAGCTCGACCGCGACTTCGACGACGACCTCAAGCGGGCCCTCGACCTCGATCCCGAGGACTGGGCCGAGCGAGGTCTGTTGCGTCGGGCGGTCCAATCGGTCTCGTCGGCGGCCTCCGACCTGCTCTGACCGCAGACCCGTCCCCGCTCAGCCCGGGGCCAGGACCGTCCAGGCCCGCTCGACCACCTCGATGGACAGATCGTCGTGGTCGCCGAGGTCTTCGCCGTCGAGGTTGACCGGGATCGCCTCCTCGCTCTCGATGCGGACGCGAGCGGCTCCGATGCGGGTCGTCCCCGCACCCCGACCCGGATCCTGACGCAGCAGGGCGACACCGAGACGGGCTCGTGCGCCAGCCGAGGTGCCCTCCGACACGAGCAGATCGGCGGCGCCGTCGGTGACCGAGGACTCCGGCGCCAGCTCGGTGCCACCGCCGATGGTCCGGCCCAGGACCACGGCCGCCATGAGCAGCTCGCCCGAGCTGATCGGGTCGCCGTCAGCAGTGATCGTCGCCCTCCAGGCCGGCTGACGTGCGCCTGAGACCGCGGCCCCGAGCGGGTAGGCGACGGGGCCCAAGCGTTCCTTCCACCCGGCCGCGGTCCGCGCCGCAGCCGCTCCCAGGCCGACATGGCAGGCGTTGACCCCGTACCGACCGGTGACCCGCAACGCCGACAGCCGCATCGGCTGGCCTCGAACGAGCCCGTCGGCCGCCGCCGCCGCCTCGGTCGGCAGCCCCATCGCCCGCACGAAGTCGTTGCCTGTCCCTCCCGGCAGGAGGCCGATCGGGCGGTCGCCCAGGCCGGCGTCGATGAGGCGGTCGACGGCTGAGCTGATGGTCCCGTCCCCTCCGACGACGACCAGGCGCAGATCCGGGTGCTCGCGCGCCAGGCCCACGACGTCATCGGGCGACTCGGTCCGGCGGACGTGGACGGGCGCATCGCCGGCCAGGCGCAGGACGGCCCGACCCAGCTCGGTGTCGTCGACCGAGCCTGCGGCCGAGTTGGCCGCGACCATCCACCCGGGTGAGGACTCGCTTCGGTCGCTCACTCCTTGGCCTCCTCGATGTGGTCGGGGCCCATGGCCGGGCCGAGGCGCTACCCCCGCGGGGCCACCCGACACCAAGCCGACAGGGTTCACCAGGGCCAGCGTGATCGGGGCTCGGGTCCGACGCGAGATACCGTCTTGACCGTGGGGAGCGAGGGCAAGGACGTCGAGGCGGCGATACGACGCCTCTACCGCGATGTCGAGCTGGCAGTTCGCGAGGGCACCATGTTGATCGGCCACGACGGCACCGTGGTGGGCTCCCTGAAGGCCGAGCACAACCTGGGCGTCGCCGACGAAGCCCTGGTGGGCGGACCTCCCCTCCCGGACGGCTGGTCGATGTGTGATGAGGCCGAGCATCCCGTCGCGCTCGATCAGCACCCGGCCTTGGTCGCCCTGCGCACCGGCGAGATGGTCGAGCGCGTCATCGCCTACTCCGATCCCGTTGGATCCCGCCCCCGCGCAGACGGTGGACGACGGCGAGTACTCGGCGCAGGACCGCGTGCGACACGTCGACGGGTCCTCTCGCTGGGTGAGGTCGACGCTGTCGCTGCTCATCGACGGCGACGGCAAGATGGCCGGGTTCGTAGGGTCCATCGAGGACATCGACGAGCTGCGCCGGTCCGAGCAGTACGCGAACCGCTTGGCCGACATCGTCGAGTCGGCGCGCGACGCCGTCGCGGTGTTCGAAGACGAGCGCCTCGTGTACCTCAACGCCGCCGCCAGCGCGATGCTCGAGCGGACCGACCCCGCCTTCGCGTCGGAGCCCCGCACCCATGTCTTCACCGAGCAGCTCTTCGGTGGGTACGCCGACGAGATCAGCCCCTCGCTCATCGCCGACGGCCGCTGGAGCGGCGACGTGCGCCTGGCCGACGCCGATGGCGACCCGGTCGACCTGTCGCTCACCGTCGCCGCCGAGATCCACGACGAGGACGGCATCGGCCGCATCGTCTTGCTCGCCCGGGACATCCGCGACCAGAAGCGTCGCGAGGCCGAGCTGGCCCACCACGCCAGCCACGATCCCTTGACCGGCCTGGCGAACCGGCACCGGCTGGAGCAGTCGGTCCGGTCGGGGTCCGACCACACGCCGATGCCAAGGTGCTGGCCGACCGGCTGGTGGCGGCGGTCAACAGCAGTCCGGTCCGCATCGGTGACCACGCCCACCACGTCACCGTCACGGTCGGGGTCGCCGTCGGCGATGGGCCGGGGTCCGGCACCGGCACCTCCCCGAGCTCGATCGCCTCCGCCGGACGGCCGTGGCGGACGACTCGCACAGCCTGCATCGCATCCTCCTTGGTTCGGCGACGAGGATCCCACGGTGGGTCGAGGCTCGCACGGGGTCACACCCCGACGTCGGCGAGACAGGCCCTCAGCGGATGAGCGGGTCGCGGGGCAGTCCGAGGATGCGCTCGCCGATCTGGTTGCGCTTGATCTCCGAGGTGCCGCCGGCGATCGACATGGCCCGGTGCATCAGCACAAGGTTGCCGGTCAGTGCTCCCTGCCCGTCGAGGAACGCGGTGTCGGGACCGGTGAGCTCGGCCAGCACCGCCGCCGCCTCGTGACCGTTCTCGGACAGGACCAGCTTGGCGACGTTGCCCTCGGGACCGGGTCCGCCGCCGCCCACCGCCCGCTGGGCGCTGCGCAGGTTCATGACGGTGGCCGCCTTGGTGGTGGCGATGTAGCGCCCGACCCGCCCGGCGCCGCCCGACAGACGTTCCGGGTGCTCGTCGTAGGGAGCGATGAGGGCCGAGCCCGGGAGGGTCATGCCCCCCTGGCCCCCGCCGATGCTGACGCTCTCGTTGCCGAGGGTGGCGCGGGCGACGGTCCAGCCGCCGTCGACCGGTCCGACCACGTCGCCGTCGGGGATGAACACGTCATCGAAGAACACCTCGTTGAACTCCGACGCGCCGGTCGGCATCTTCAGGGGCCGGACCTCCACCCCGTCGGCATGCATGTCGATCACCACGGTGGTGATGCCCTGGTGCTTGGGAGCGTCGGGGTCGGTGCGGACCGTGGCCAGGCCGAACCGGGCCTGGTGGGCACCGCTGGTCCAGATCTTCTGGCCGTTCACCAGCCACCCGCCGTCGACCCGCGTGGCCCGGGTCGTCACCCCGGCGGCGTCGGAGCCGGCGTCGGGCTCGCTGAACAGCTGGCACCAGATCACGTCCTGGCGCAGCGCAGGGAGGACCCACCGGCGGACCTGGTCCTCGGTGGCGTGCTGGATGAGCGTGAGGATGACCCAGCCGGTGATGCCGTAGGCGGGCCGAGCGATGCCGGCGCCCGCGAACTCCTGCTCGATCACCAGCTGCTCCACCGCACCGGCGTCGCGACCCCACGGGGCCGGCCAGTGGGGCATGACGTAGCCGGACTCGATCAGGGCCGTCCGCTGGGCGTCGGGGTCGAGGTCCTCGATGCCGTCCGCGAAGGCCCTCACCTCGTCGCGGACGGCCTCGGCCTCGGGCGGCAGGTCCACCGACGGAGGACGGCTGACGCCCCGACGGGTGAGGCCGGTGATCTCGCCTGCGGCGGCCTCGACGTCGACGAGGGCTGCGAGGGCGGTGGCCCGGCGCAGGGAGAGGTGGGCGTCGTGCTCCCACGTGTAGGCGATGCCGCCGTGGACCTGGATGTTGAGCTGGGCGCACAGGTCGGCGGCGGGCAGGGCGAGGGTGGCGGCCATCGCCGCGGCCAGGGACAGCTGGTCGCCGCCCTCGGCCGCGGCCCGCGCCGCGTCCCACACCGCAGCGGTGGCCAGCTCGGCGGCGACGAGCATGTTGGCGCAGTGGTGCTTGACGGCCTGGAAGGTGCCGATGGGCCGCCCGAACTGCTGGCGTTCCTGGGCGTAGTCCCGGGCCGACTCAGTGCACTCCCGGGCGATGCCGACGGCCTCGGCCGCCAGGATCGTCCGGGCCAGGTCGGTGAGCACCCGCCGGGCCCCGGGCAGGATCTCGACGGTGGCGTCGGTGAGGGTGAGCCGTGCCGTGCGACGGGTCGGGTCGAGGTTCGGTGGCGTCTCGACCTCGACCCCATCGACGGTGATGTCGATCAGGGCCACGTCGTCGTCTACCGGCACGAGGACGACCTGCGCCAGGCTGCCGCCGAGCACGACGGCGGAGCCGTGGGCGACCCCGTCGCGGACCTCGACGTCGCCGCCGAGGGCGATCCCGCCGAAGGTCGATCCGTCGGCCAGGCCGGGCAGCAGGCGCGCCGCGGTCGCCTCGGGGCCGGCGGCGACGAGGGTGGCACTGACGACGGCGGTGGGCACGAAGGGGCCGGGGGCCACCGCCCGGCCCAGCGCCTCGACCACGATCACCAGCTCGGGCAGTCCGAAGCCGGACCCGCCGTGGTCCTCGGGCACGTGCAGGCCGGGCCACCCCAGCGCGCCGAGGTCGTCCCAGAAGGGGGGCGCGGTCTCCTCGGGGGCCTCCAACAGGGCCCGGGACGCGGCCCGAGCCTCGTGCTTGTGCAGGAAGTCCGACGCCGTCCCGGCCAGTGACAGGTGGTCCTCAGTGATGGCGATCGACATGGGCGCGATGGTACGACCTGATCGAGCCTTGGACGCGTGGACGCCCCATGCGGCATCACCCGTCCAAGGTCTTGATGGTCATGGCACCATGGGTCGACCAGACGAGAGGTGGAGACGATGGCAACGCGCACAGCGGTCCAGGCCCACCCCATCACCGGGACGCTCGGCGCCGAGGTCTCGGGCTTCGCCATGGCCGACGTCGACGACGACACCATCGCCGAGCTCGAGGTGCACCCCTTCACCGAGGGCATCGACGGCTACCCCGAGATCGTGCTGCTCGAGGCCGGGGGCGACACCGGCAAGACCTTCGTGGCCGCGGGGTGGCACTCCGACGTCACCTGGCGGGCCGAGCCGTCGATGGGCTCCATCCTGCGGGGGCGCGACGTCCCCGCCGTCGGGGGCGACACCTGCTTCGCCGATGCCACCGCGGCCTACGAGCGTCTGTCCGACGAGTGGAAGGAGACCGTCGAGGGCCTCACCGCCACCCACGACTACGCCCGGGTCTTCGGGGCCCGCGTGAAGCCCGAGGAGCGGGAGGCGATGCGCGAGGAGTACCCGCCCCAGCACCACCCGGTGATCCGCACCCACCCCGAGACCGGAGCGGGGGGCATCTACACCAACATCGGCTTCACGTCCCACGTCGACGACGTGGAGCCCGAGGAGAGCGACCGGATCCTGCGCCACCTGGAGCGGGCGATCATGGACCCGAGCGTGCAGATGCGGCTCCGCTGGCGACCCGACACCTTCGTCATGTGGGACAACCGGGCCGTGCAGCACAGCGCCACCACCGACTTCCTCCCCGCCTACCGGCGCATGGAGCGCGTGACCATCGTCGGAGACCGCCCCTTCTAGGATGCTGCACTGAGCCTGCGAGAACGTCGGCCGACCGCCGGCGAGGGCGACAGGCGCACCTGCACCACGGACGACGGAGCCCACCAGCGCCCATGACCACGACCGACGACCCCCGCCCGGAGTCACCGCGTGAGCCCCTCGACAAGGAGGCCCTGCGGGCCAAGTACCTCGCCGAGCGCGACAAGCGGCTCCGTCCCGACGGCAACGACCAGTACGTCGAGGTGACGGGGGTCTTCACCCACTACGTGGAGGACCCCTACGTCGCCCCCACGCCGCGACCTCCGCTCACCGACGAGGTCACGGTGGCCTTCATCGGAGGCGGCTTCGCCGGTCTGGTCACCGGCGCCCGGCTCAAGCAGGTCGGCATCGACGACGTCCGCATCATCGAGAAGGGCGGCGACGTCGGCGGCACCTGGTACTGGAACCGGTACCCGGGCGCCCAGTGCGACACGGCGGCGTTCGTGTACATGCCGCTGCTCGAGGAGACCGGGCACATGCCCACCGAGAAGTACACCCACGGCCCGGAGATCCTCGAGCACTGCCGCCGCATCGCCACCCGGTTCGACCTCTACGACGATGCCTGCCTCTCGACCGAGGTCACCGATCTCACCTGGGATGAGGACGCATCGCGCTGGATCATCCGCACCAACCGGGGTGACGAGATGCGCGCCCGGTTCGTCGGCATCGGCACCGGCCCGCTGCACCGGCCCAAGCTCCCGGGCATCCCCGGCATCGAGACCTTCGCCGGCCACAGCTTCCACACCAGCCGCTGGGACTACGACTACACCGGTGGCGACGCCGACGGTGCCCCCATGGACCGCCTGGCCGACAAGCGGGTCGGCATCATCGGGACGGGGGCCACGTCGGTCCAGTGCATCCCTCACCTGGCCCGGGCGTGCGGCGAGCTCTACGTGTTCCAGCGCACCCCGTCGTCGATCGACGTGCGCAACAACCACCCAGTCGACCCCGAGTGGTTCGCCACCCTGGAGCCGGGCTGGCAGGAGCGGTGGCTCACCAACTTCGCCACCCTCCAAACCGGCGGTCTGGCCGACGAGGACCTGGTCATGGACGGCTGGACCGACATCGCCCAGCGGATCCGGGACAAGGTGCTGGCCGACCCCGACCAGGACTTCAGTCCCGAGTCGCTGGTACGCGCCTACCACGAGAGCGACGACGAGAAGATGGCCGAGATCAGGGCCCGGGTCGAGACGGTGGTCGGCGACGCCGCGACGGCGGAGGCGTTGAAGCCGTGGTACCGCCAGCTGTGCAAGCGCCCCTGCTTCCACGACGAGTACCTCGATGCCTACAACGAGCCCGGCACCCACCTCATCGACACCGACGGCCAGGGGGTGGAGGGCATCACCGAGACCGGTGTGGTGGTCGATGGGGTGGAGTGCCCGCTGGACTGCCTGATCTACGCGTCGGGCTTCGAGGTGGGGACCGACCACGCCCGCCGGGCTGGCTTCGACGTGACCGGCCGTGACGGCGTGCGCCTGTCCGAGAAGTGGGCGGACGGGATGGCGAGCCTGCACGGCATCCACGTCCACGGCTTCCCCAACGCCTTCCTGGTGAGCCCCGCCCAGGGCGCGAACCTGATCTCCAACGTGCCCCACAACCTGACCGAGTCGGCCACGACCATCGCCACCATCGTCGCCCACGTCCTGGAGGAGGGCGCCGAGGAGGTGGAGGCCACGGCCGAGGCCGAGGCGGCCTGGGTGGCCCGCCTGGAGGCGGGGGGTCGGGCCTTCGGCGCCCAGCCCGACTGCACCCCCGGCTACTACAACAACGAGGGCCAGTCCGCCGGCCGAGCCGGCCTGCGGAACCGGGTCGGGTTCCCCGAGGGGCCCCTGGCCTACTTCGCCTTCATCGACGAGTGGCGGCGAACCGGGGACCTCGAGGGCCTGGAGCGGCGCCGCGCCGACGTCTGAACGCGGCCCGCCGTCAGCCGATCTGGCGCTCCTGGCCCTCCCAGTACGGCGCCCGCAGATCCTTCTTGAGCAGCTTCCCCGACGGGTTGCGGGGCAGCTCGTCGGTGAAGTCGACGCTCTTGGGCACCTTGTACCCGGCGATGCGCTCCCGCGCCCAGGCGATGACGTCCTCGGCGCTGACGCCATCGTCGTCGGCCACGACGATGGCCTTGACCGCCTCGCCCCACTTCTCGTCGGGCACGCCGATCACGGCCACGTCGTTCACCCCGGGGCACCCCATGACCGCGTTCTCGACCTCGGCTGGGTACACGTTCTCGCCCCCGGACACGATCATGTCCTTCACCCGGTCGTGGAGGTAGAGGTAGCCGTCCTTGGTGTAGCCGGCGTCCCCGGTGCGGAACCAGCCGTCATCGTCGAGCGCGGCGGCGGTCTCCTCCGGGCGGTTCCAATAGCCGACCATCACCTGGACGCCGCGGACCCACAGCTCGCCCACCTCCCCCTCGGCCACCTCCTCGCCGCCGTCGCCGACGATGCGCATCTCGATCCACGGATAGGGCTTGCCCGCCGAGCGCAGGAGCTCGGGGCGGCCCTCGGGGTCGTGGTCCTCGGGCGGCAGCTCGAACACCGCACCGGTGGTCTCGGTCAGGCCGTAGACCTGGACGAACTTGGTGCCCGCGAACTGGTTCATGGCACCCCTGAGCACGTCTTCGGTGATGGGGGCGGCGCCGTAGGCGACCAGCTCCATCGAGCTCAGGTCGTGGTCACCGGCGGTGGGCACGATTTGGAGGAAGGCGAGCACGGCGGGCACGTAGATGGCGTGGGTGATGCCGTGCTCCTCGATCTCGCGCAGGATGGCTTCGGGGTCGACATCGCGGTCGAGGACCATGCGCGACCCCATGGCCAGGGTCAGGAGGCCCCACCCCGAGCCGGCGATGTGGAAGGTCGGCATCACCACGTGGGAGACCGAATGGGGGGTGAACTCCCACCGCTTGGGTACCTCGTCGATGAAGGAGAACAGGTTGGCGTTGCTCAGCATCACGCCCTTGGGGAGACCGGTCGTGCCCGAGGTGTAGAGCTGGAGGCAGACGTCCTCGGGCGTGCTCTCGGTCCCCGGGTCGTCGACCCCGTGGCCCGATGACCAGCCCTCCAGCGAGGGCAGGTCGCCGACCTCGCCGCCCAACCCGATGGTGGCCTCGATGCTGTCGGCCCCGGACTCGATCGTCTCCCGGTCGCCGGCCGAGTCGGCCCCGAGGAACAGCAGCCGGGCGCCGGAGTCGTCGACGATCTGGCGCTTCTCGGGCGGGGCCAGGCGCCAGTTGACGTCGACCAGGACGGCCCCGATCTTCGCTGCCGCGAACGCCAGCAGGAAGTAGTCGGGCGCGTTCTTCTCGATCCGGGCGATGCGGTCACCGGCACCGACACCGGCGTCCACCATGGCGTTGGCCATACGGCTGCTGGCCTCATCGAGCTCGCGCCAGGTCAGCTCGCGCTCGCCGTGCACGATGGCCACCGCGTCGGGTCGCTGCTCGCGGTGCACCCGCACGATGTCGGCGATGCTCTGGATCTCCATGGGTCTCTCCTCGGCGCTCGGGCGCTGTGATCGGTGGTCTCGATGGGCGGTGGACGGATGAGGGTTGTGGTCGGATCGGCGGCTCGGGCCCTACCAGTGCACCCCGGGCACCAGGCGGACGAGGGCATCGGCGGTGCGGCTCCGAGCCGAGGGCCGGTCGGCATCGTCGGACTCGCCCCCCCGGGCCGCGGCCGAATCGGGGAAGACCCGGTAGGCGACGTGGAGGAGCTGGTCGACGACCTCGGGGGCCAGGGCGTAGGCCACCTCGCCGAAGGTGCCCAGCCGGGTGTTGATCTGCTTGGGGCGCTCGACGAGGGCGTCGACCACCATGGCTGCGGCCTGGTCGGGGCTGATGGTCGGGAAGGCGTCGTAGAGCTTGGTCGGGCTGATCATCGGCGTGCGCACCAGCGGCATGTGGATGGTGGTGAAGCTGATGCCGTCGCCGTAGGTCTCGGTGGCCACGATCCGGGTGAAGGCGTCGAGGGCGGCCTTGGACGCGACGTAGGAGGAGAACCGGGGCGGGTTGGCCTGGACCCCGATGGAACTGATGTTCACGATGTGGCCGAAGCGGCGGTCGGTCATGTGGGGAAGCAGGCCCAGGATGAGCCGCACCGCGCCGAAGTAGTTGATGGCCATGGTGCGCTCGAAGTCGTGGAACCGGTCGTAGGACAGGTGGATGGAGCGCCGGATGGAGCGCCCGGCGTTGTTGACCAGCATGTCGATCCCCTCGTGATCCGACACCAGGTTCTTCACGAGGAGGTCGACCGACTCGGGCTCGGTGATGTCACAGGAGTAGACCCAGGCCTGCCCGCCGCGGCGTTCGACCTCGGCCTTGAGCGACTCCAGGGCCTCGGTGCGCCGGGCCACGAGGATCGGCACCCCGCCCGCCGCCGCCACCTGGAGTGCGGTGGCCTCCCCGATGCCGGAGGACGCACCGGTGATGACCACCCGCCGCCCGGCCAGTGGTCCACCCTCGCGGTCGGACCGGGCCCGGTCGCGGTAGAGGTTCTCGATCCAGTAGGTCCAGAGCACCTTGGCGTAGGTGCGCAGCTCCGGGGACTCGATGCCCGTGCCCGCCAGCGCGGCCTCGGTGCGACTGGTGTCGAACGTCGGCTCGAAGCCCACGTGGGGCAGCACCTCGGGGGGGATCTCGAGCTGGTCGAGGGTCAGATCGCGGGCCAGGTCGGCGCCGGGGGCGAGGCGTCCGATGCTCTCGCCGATGCGGGCGGCGACGGCGAGCGAGGCGCGGGGCAGCACCGGGATCAGCCGAGGCGCCCCGGCCGCCTTGGCGAAGGCGTTGAACACCGCGGTGACGGGCTGCGGGGTGGGATGGGCCAGGTGGAAGGCCTGGCCGTCGACGCCGTCGAGCCCGATGAGGTGGGCCATGGCGTCGGCCACGTAGTCGACCGGGACCACGTTGGTCCGACCCATGTCCGGCGCCGCGATGCGCAGCAGCGAGGGCAGGTTGGCGGCTCGCCGGATCAGCTCGAACAGGTAGTAGGGACCGTCGATCTTGTCGATCTCCCCGGTGACCGAGTGGCCCACGACGATGGCCGGCCGGTAGACGCGCCACGGGACCTCGGCCTCGGTGCGCACGATCTGCTCGGCCTCGAACTTGGTGCGGTGGTACGGAGAGGCCAGTTCCTGGCCCTCGTCGAACATGTCCTCGGTGAACAGCCCGCGGTGCTCGCCCGCCACCGCCACCGACGAGACGTGGTGCAGGCAGCCGACGTCGAGGCGACCGGCCAGCTCGACCACGCGCCGGGTGCCGTCGACGTTGATGGCCTCGTTGGTGGCGTCATCCGCGGTCATGTCGTAGAGCGCGGCCAGGTGCACGAGGTGGTCGACGGTCCCGCTCAGCTCGGCGACGGTGCCGTCGTCGAGGCCCAGCCCGTCGACCAGCAGGTCCCCCTCGACGGCGTGGACGCGCTCGCCCCCCGCCCACCTCCGGCGCCGCGATGCGAGTCGGCCCACCGAGGAGCTGCGCACCAGCGCGTGCACGGTGGTGTCGTCGTCGGCCAGGAGCCGCTCGACCAGCTGGCCCCCGAGGAAGCCCGTCGCGCCGGTCACGAGGTAGGTCGTCATCGTCATCCCTGAGGTCGCGGGCCCCGATCATCGCACCACAGCGAGCCCGCCGCGCCCGTGCCCCGCCCCACCCCGGTGGCGAGGGTGCCACCCTGGCCAAAGGTGAGAGAGAGGAGACACGCGGTGAGCGATACCCAGGAGTTCTTCCCCGATGTCGGGACCATCCCGTTCCGTGGACCCGACTGCGGTGATCCGCTGGCGTTCCGCTGGTACGACGCCGATCGGATGGTGGCCGGAGCGCGGATGGAGGATCACCTCCGTCTGTCCGTCTGCTACTGGCACAGCTTCGTCTGGCCCGGATCCGACATCTTCGGCGACGGCACCTTCGATCGGCCCTGGAACCAGCCGGGACTCGACCCGATGGCCGCGGCACGCCAGAAGATGGCCGCCGCCTTCGAGCTCTTCGCCAAGCTGGGCGTCCCCTTCTTCTGCTTCCACGACCGCGACATCGCCCCCGTGGGCGACACCTTCAAGGAGACCTGCGCCCACCTCGACGCCATGGTCGACGAGGCCGCGGCGCACATGGAGGGCACCGGCGTCGGACTCCTCTGGGGCACGGCCAACCTCTTCTCCCACCCTCGGTACGCGGCGGGGGCGGCCACCAACCCCGACCCCGAGGTCTTTGCCCACGCCGCCGCCCAGGTCGCCCACGCGCTGGAGGCCACCCATCGGCTCGGGGGCGCCAACTACGTGCTGTGGGGGGGCCGGGAGGGCTACGACACCCTGCTCAACACCGACCTGCGCCGAGAGCTGGAGCAGCTGGCCCGGTTCCTGCACCTCGTCGTCGAGCACAAGCACCGCATCGGGTTCGAGGGGACCATCCTGATCGAGCCCAAGCCGGCCGAGCCGGCCAAGCACCAGTACGACCACGACGCCGCCACCGTCGCCGGGTTCCTGGCCCGCCACGACCTCGACGAGGTCAAGGTCAACCTGGAGGCCAACCACGCCACCCTGGCGGGCCACAGCTTCCACCACGAGGTGGCGACCGCCTTGGCCGACGGGATCCTGGGCTCGATCGACGCCAACCGCGGTGATCCCCAGAACGGCTGGGACACGGACCAGTTCCCGACCTCGGTGGAGGAGATGTCCCTCGCCCTCTACGAGATCCTGCGGGCCGGTGGGCTCGGGACCGGCGGGTTCAACTTCGACACCAAGCTCCGCCGCCAGTCCGTCGCCCGCGACGACCTCTTCCACGGCCACGTGGGCGCCATGGACACCCTGGCCCGGTCTCTCTTGGTGGCCGCCTCGCTGCTGGAGTCGGGAGACCTCGAACAGCGACGGCGCCAGCGCTACGCGGGCTGGGACGGCGAGCTGGGGGCCGAGATCCTCGGCCAGGCGCGCACCCTGGCCGACCTCGACGCCCTGGTCACCGACGAGGACATCGACCCGCCGCCGGTCTCGGGCCGCCAGGAGCTGCTCGAGACCATCGTCAACCGCCACATCGACCGCGCCCGCTGAGCACGCGCCGACCGGCGCCCGACGCGAGCCGGTCGACCAGGTGACCCCGCCGCGAGGCCGGTCGCTCCGACCTGGGCTCGGCGTCCGAGGTGGCACAATGGCGGGCCATGCCCCTGGTGATGGGGGTGGACAGCTCCACCCAGTCGACCAAGGTGGAGGTCCGCGACGCCGACTCCGGTGCCGTCGTCGCCGCCGGTCGGGCCCCTCATCCGGCGGCGCAGCCGCCGTGCAGCGAGCAGGACCCACGGTCCTGGTGGGATGCCCTCGTGGCGGCGGTCAACGCCGCCGATGCGCCCCCGATCGCGGCGGTGTCGGTGGCCGCTCAGCAGCACGGCATGGTCCTGCACGGGGCAGGGGGGGAGGTGCTGCGTCCGGCCAAGCTCTGGAACGACACCGAATCGGCCCCCGAGGCGGCCCGGATGGTCGAGGAGCTGGGTCCGGCTTCGTGGGCCGCAGCCACGGGATCGGTGCCAGTGGCGGCCTTCACCATCACCACGCTGGCGTGGCTCGCGACCCGGGAACCCCAGGTCCTCGACCGGGTCCGGGCCGTGGCCCTCCCTCACGATCACCTCACCTTCCGTCTCACCGGCCGCCTGGTCACCGATCGGGGCGATGCCTCCGGCACCGGGTACTACTCGGCCGCAGCCGGCCGGTGGCGCCCGGACCTCTTGGACCGCTTCGTCGGTGCCGCGCCCTGGGCCGAGCGCCTGCCTCAGGTCCTGGGGCCGACCGAGGCCGCCGGTACCGTCGCCCTCGCGGCGCGACGTGACCTCGGCTGGCCTGAGGGCGTGCTGGTCGGGCCCGGCACCGGCGACAACATGGCCGCCGCCCTCGGCATCGGTCTGGCGCCGGGGGAGGTCTGTGCCTCCCTGGGCACGTCGGGGACCGTGTTCGCCGTCAGCGAGACGCCGACATCCGAGCCCACCGGCACGGTGGCCGGCTTCGCCGACGCCAGCGGACGCCACCTGCCCCTCGTGTGCACCCTCAACGCGACCAAGGTGACGGCGGCCTTCGCCCGGCTGCTGGACGCCACCGAGGTCGAGCTCGGGGCCCTGGCCTCCGCGTCTCCCGCCGGCGCGGGAGGCGTGGTCGTCGTCCCCTACCTCGACGGCGAGCGGACGCCGAACCGGCCCGACGCCACCGGCACCGTGGTCGGCGTCCGCTCCGATGTGACTCGCGAGCAGTTGGCGCGGGCCGCCTTCGAGGGTGTGGTGTGCGGCTTGCTCGACGGACTGGACGCGCTGTGCGACCAGACCCCTCTGGAACCCACCCGGCTCGCGTTGGTCGGCGGCGGGGCCCGTTCCGCCACCTACCGTCAGGTCACGGCCGACCTGTCGGGTCGCACCGTGGTGGTCCCTGACAGCCCCGAGCAGGTGGCCACCGGGGCCTGCGTGCAGGCCGCGGCCGTGCTCCACGGCTGCCCGGTCGACGAGGTGCAGGGGGCGTGGTCGCTCCGGGCCGGATCGACGACCGAGCCCGATCCGGACGTGGACGCCGCCGCCATCCGCCGCGCCTACGCCCGCGCCCGCCGCTGACGTCAGGCGACCGCGACGAAGGACCGCGGGAAGCCTGACTCCGCTGGGCGGGTCAGCCTCCGCCGTAGCGGGCCGAGGCGGTGGCCTTGGCCGGGGTCTCGTCCATCTTGTTGGGCCAGTAGGGCGGTGGGAAGAGGGTGCGCTCGTCGCCCGGGGTGGGAGCCGAGCCCTCGGCGTAGAACTGCTGGTACCACTTGCGGAAGGCCATGAAGGGCCCGTCGGTGTCGGCCAGGGCGGGGCGGGTCAGGTGGGCCTTGTGCTCCCAGACCGGCATGTCCTCCCGGAACTGGCGGTCGACCTCGGCCACGAAGGCCTTGGCCACGTTGGAGGTGGTCTCGGCGTCGCCCAGCGAGCGCGTGTAGAAGTCGAAGCGGGTCTCGGAGCTGCTGTCGTCGATGGGCGTGGTCGAGCTGACCAGCAGGGTGTCGACGATGCCGCTGAAGCGCACGATCGAGACGCCTGGCCCGTAGCCCAGCGACTCGATCTTGCCGTCGACCACGCCGCGGGGGGTGGGGAACCGCTGCACCGAGCGCATGTCGGCCACCGGGCCCTCGGTGATGTAGTCGGTGATCTCGGGGACCTCGGCGGTGTTGTGCACGTAGCGGAAGTGGGCCGCGTCGACGGCGTTCTCGCCCAGCTCCTGGGCGTGGGCCATGACCGTGTGGCGAGTTCGGATGGGGCCGAAGAACTCGCCGCTGTCGAGCTCGGGCAGGGCCGGGACATCCCACTGGGGCGCGACGTCGGGGTCGGGGTGGTACCAGACGAGGGACTTCCCGTTGACCTCGAGGGTCGGGTAGGTGCGGATGTGGGCCCGCTTGTTGGTCCGGGTCGAGTAGGGGATGTCGACGTTGGTGCCCTCGTCGTCGAAGCGCCACCCGTGGAACGGGCACTGGATCTCGCAGCCCGCGACCGTGCCGCCGTGGCCCAGGTGGGCACCGAGGTGGGGGCAGAACGCGTCCATCACGTGGAGGCGGCCGTCGGCGTCGCGCCAGGCCACCAGGTGACGGTCGAAGTAGTAGAGGGCCTTGGTGGCCTCCACCGCCACATCGTCGGGCTCGCACACCTGGAACCACCCGAAGGGGATGGGGAAGGGGTACCGGCTCATCGGCGCTCTCCTCAAGGAACTAGAACGTGTTCCACTCTAGCGACGGGGGTACCGTCACCCCAGGCCACGACTGCGGAGGCAACCCATGGCTGACGACCTCAAGCTCGGACTGGTGCTCGGCTACTGGTTCGCCGACCCTCCGACGGGCGTGGCCGACCAGATCGCCGCCGCCGAGGACCTCGGGTTCGACTCGGTGTGGTCGGCCGAGGCCTACGGCTCGGACTGCTTCACCCCTCTGGCGTGGTACGGCGCCGCCACCCGTCGGGTGCGCCTCGGCACCGCCGTGTGCCAGATGTCGGCCCGCACCCCGGTGGCGGCGGCGATGACCGCCCTCACCCTCGACCACCTGACCGAGGGTCGCTTCGTCCTGGGTCTGGGCGCCTCGGGGCCCCAGGTGGTGGAGGGGTGGTACGGCCAGCCCTACCCGAGGCCCCTCGCCCGCACGCGGGAGTACGTCGACATCGTGCGCCAGGTCCTGGCCCGGGACGAGCCGGTGACCCTCGACGGGGCCCACTACCAGCTGCCCCGCACAGGGGACGACACCACCGGCCTCGGCAAGGCCCTCAAGTCCATCACCCATCCCCGCCGGGCCGACCTGCCCGTCTACCTCGGGGCCGAGGGACCCAAGAACGTGGCCCTGTCGGCCGAGATCGCCGACGGCTGGCTCCCGATGTTCATGTCGCCCGGCCTCGACCCCCACTACCGGACCTGCCTGGAGGAGGGCTGGGCCCGCCCCGGCGCCCGGCGGGGGCCCGACGACTTCGAGGTGGCCAACCTGGTGGAGATCGTCATCGACGACGACGTCGAGAAGGCGGCCGACACGGTTCGCATGTCGCTCGGGTTCTACATCGGCGGCATGGGGGCCCGGGAGGTGAACTTCCACGCCGACCTGTTCAGCCGCATGGGCTACGGCGACGACGTGGAACGCATCCAGGACATGTTCCTCGGTGGGCGCAAGGAGGAGGCGGTGGCATCGGTGCCCCTGGGCCTGGTGGACGACGTGGCCCTCGTCGGTCCGGTCGAGAAGATCCGTGAGGACCTGACCCGCTGGCGCGACACCTGCATCACCACCCTGCTGGTGGCCGGCGCCCCCGACAAGATGCGCCAGATCGCCGACCTCGTCCGCGACTGAGAGGCATCTCTCCCCTCCAGCGTGGACTTGGCACGTCAGACTGGGCCCATGGAGGGCCGCCGCCACGAGGAGCTTCGTCACCAGCTGGCGCGCGCGGACGCTGCGTACTCGCCATTCGCTCCCTTTGCGGTCTGGGCGGCGGAGCCCGTGGGTCTGGGCCCCTGGATCGACGCCGTCGATCAGCTGGCTGACGCGAGGATGCGGACCCCCGTCGACGTGGTTCGGACGGCACTGCGCGAGCCGCTGCGCGCCGCGGCGGTCGACACCGGCGCCGTTGAGGGTCTGTACGCGACCGACCGAGGGTTCACGAGGTCGGTGGCCCGCAACGTCATCTCCCTCGACCAAGCGGAGATCGAGCGAGGGCCCGAGTTTCGTCGGAGCTTCGAAGCGCAGCTGGCCGCGTTCGAGATGGTCGAGCAGCTCGCTACTGGAGGTGAGGTCCTCACCGAAGCCAGCGTGCGAGAGCTCCACCGCGTCACCTGCGCCGGACAGCCCACCCACCGGGTGCTGACACCGGTCGGCGTCCAGGAGCGCAGGCTCGTCCTCGGTTCCTACAAGGTCGAGCCCAACCACGTGTTGCTCGGCAACGGCTCGTTCCACTCCTATGCCCCCGTCGATCTGGTGTCGTCCGAGATGCATCGGCTCATCGAGGAGCTGCGCTCGTCGGCCTTCCTCGACGCCCCGGCGGTCGTGCAGGCCGCGTTTGCCCATCACGCCCTCACGGCGGTCCACCCCTTCGGCGACGGCAACGGGCGGGTGGCCCGTCTGGTGGCCTCGGTCTGGCTCCTGCGGTCAGCATCGATCCCGCTCTGGGTCGAGCCGACGGATCGCGATCGCTACTTCGACGCGCTCGCCGACGCCGACCGGGGCGAACGAGGTCCCTTCCTGCGCTTCATCACCTCGCTCACCCTGCGCCTCCTCCGGGAGCTCACCCTGGTGCTGGCCCCTGCCCTGGACATCTCGCGCCCAGACGCAGAGGCCCTGATCGCGGCGAGGGTGGCGGAGGTCATCGCTGATCAGGTCCGGCTGGCCCTCGCCCCCGATCGCGCCGCCTCCGTCCTCTACCCCCACCCGGTTCGCCCCGGCGGACCGCCCAACGTGCGGATCCCGTCGGAGGAGGCCGCTGTCGTCTTCAACGCCGCCGGCACCCCGACCGGGCCCGGATCCCGTGCGGTCGCCCTCGGGGTGGATCACGGGGCCGAGGCCGAGGGCCGCTTCTGCGTCCTCGTCTACCAAGGGGGCGGCACGCGTGCTCGACTGGTGCTGCGACATGACTTCGGCGCCGATGAGCTGGGGCCCGAGATCTCACCCTCGGCGAGCCGGCGTCTGTCCGAGCTGGTTCGGCTCGCGGTGGAGAGCTCGAGAGAGGAGCACCCGGCGCGGCGCTGAGCTCGGCCCATGTCGCTTCCTGGCCGCTCTCGGCGTGGACCGGGGTCGCGACCGAACGTCGTGGGCACGGTGGCGGGCACCTCGGTCACCTTTCGCAGGTCCCGGGGGCCGCGCCATAGCCTCTCGACATGTCCACCACGGAGCAGCCGGTCACCTTTGGTCCCAAGCCGGGCCCGGCTCCCTCGTCCCGCCCCCTGCTCACCACCGCCGAGGCTCGCGCCGCTCTGCGCGCCGCCGAGGTGGCCCTGCTCGACGAGGGCCGCCCGCTGACCGAGGACGAGGTCACCGCCCTGGCCCATGTGCCCGATGCGTCGGTGCCGTCGCTGGCGGCGCTGGCCCACGAGGTGCGCCTGTCATGGTGCGGCCCCGAGGTGGAGGTCGAGGGCATCCTGTCGGCCAAGACCGGTGGCTGCCCCGAGGACTGCCACTTCTGCAGCCAGTCGGCCCAGTTCGACACTCCGGTCCAGGCCACGCCGTTCCTCGACACCGACGAGGTTCTGGCCGCGGCCAAGGAGACCGCCGCCCTGGGCGCCAGCGAGTTCTGCATCGTGCTGGCCGTGCGGGGCCCCGATGAGCGGACCCTGGCCCGCATCCTCGAGCTGGTGCCGCTGGTGCGCGAGGCGGCCGGCCTGAACGTCGCCGTGTCGGCCGGGATCCTCACCGAGGACCAGGCCCGCCGCCTGGCCGATGGCGGTGTCCACCGCTACAACCACAACCTTGAGACGGCCGAGTCGTTCTTCCCCCAGGTGGTCACCACCCACGACTACGCCGAGCGGCTCGACACCTGCCGCCTCGTCCGCGACCACGGCATGGAGCTGTGCTGTGGCGCCCTGCTGGGCATGGGCGAGACGGTCGACCAGCGCATCGAGCTGCTCATGGCCCTGCGCTCGGTCGACCCCAGCGAGGTGCCCCTCAACTTCCTCAACCCCCGTCCCGGCACCCCTCTCGGCGACCGCCAGGCGGTCGAGCCTCTTGAGGCCATCCGGTGGATCGCCGTGTTCCGCCTGGCCCTCCCCGCCGTCATCCTCCGCTATGCCGGCGGCCGCGAGGTGACGCTGCGCGAGCTGCAGGCCATGGGCATGACGTCGGGCATCAACGCCCTCATCGTCGGCAACTACCTCACCACGCTCGGCCGCACCCCCGACGAGGACCTGCGGATGCTCGACGACCTGCGCATGCCCATCGGAGTCCTCAGCGCGGCCCTGTAGGCCGCGTCCCCCACGATGGCCCACTGCACGGGCTGCGGACGGCCCGACGTCCAGTGCGGCGGGTGTGGCCTGGCCCTCGACCCGCCCCGGTTCTGCCCCCGGTGCGGTCGGCGCCTGGCCGTGGTGGTGACCCCGACGGGCCACCGCGGGCGCTGCCGGGACCATGGCCCGGTCACCTCCGGCGGCACCTCCCAGTACCCGGGGTCGCCGGACGGCCGCCACCGGTGAGGGCAGCGCCTAGGGTCGCGGCAGTGGACATCGAGGTCGGGCCGGTGAAGGCGCGCAGCATGGGCGCCTTCGCGCGCTTCGCCCACGAGAAGCTCCACGCCGAGGGACCCGGGGCCGACGTGCCGTCCGACGCGGCCGCGGCCTTCGAGGGCTACATCGATGAGTGGGCGACGCTGGCGGAGGGCGACGACGAGGACGTGATCTGGACGGCGTCGGCCGAGCCCGAGGTCGTCGAGTACCTCGTCTACTCCTTCTTCCGACTGACCAAGGAGATCAACGACGCGGCCGGCAAGGCCCAGGTCGTGCCCGACGCCGCCGCCCCCTTCTACTGGATGCTCGTGAGCGGGCTGCTCGGCGCTCTTGAGGGCGAGGCCGGGAGTCGGGCCGAGTTCGCCGCCCACCTCCGCGAGTTCTGGCCCGGCGAGCACGAGATCCCCTGACGCCGAAGAACGCTCCGGTGGGCTGTCAACCGGAGGATGGCTGGGTGGGCCGGCCCCGGGCCCTTCGGCGCGACCGCAGAGCCGGGACGGCCGGCTCGTGTCAGCCGTCGTTGCGGAGGCGGGCGAGGCCGTGGCGGGCCCGGGCCACCACCTCGCCGTGGGGGGTGCCGTCCAGCGCGTCGGCGGCGTGGGCCAGCCTCCGGATCACCACCGGCTGACGGAGCCAGTGCTCGAGCTGGGCCACCACCCCTCGCCGCGCCAGGGGGAAGCCGCGGGTGAGACGGCGGCGCCCGCCGTCGTCGATGGGGGCGAGGAGGTCGGCGACGTGCAGCACTGCCGCCAGCCGGGCATTGGGGTTGCCCGGTGACTCCAGACGGTCCTCCCACAGGTCCAGGTAGGGGCTGAGGTCGTCCTCGGCCCCGGTGATGAGACCGAGCCGGTGAGAGATCGGTGCTCGGCCTTCACCCGGGGCCGTCGCCAGGGTGGTGAGCCAGGCGGCGCGCAAGGTGCGACGAACTGCAGGGGTCTCGGCCGCGGGCCAGCCGAGCCAGCCCGCCCGCCGGAGCCGGGCTCCGACGAGGGCGTCGGGCGGGGCCAGGCGACCATCGCAGAGACGGGTGAGGACCTCGGGCAGCACCCGCTTGAGGTCGGGGGCCTCGCCCCAGGTGGTGAGCGACTTGGTCACGAAGCGATCGAGCACCGGTCGGGGGATCCGGGGCGGGGGCAGCGCCAGGGTGCGCAGGTCGGCATCGGAGACGCAGTGGTGACACACCGGCATCCCGGATCGGAACGGGTACACCCCGAGGACCTCGGTCAGGTCGGTGAGGGCGACGTCGAGCTGACGCCGGGTGCCCTCGCCGATCGGTGGTGCGCTCGGCGCGTTCTCGCCGGAGCCCGAGGACTCGGCGAGGGACTCCATCGTCGCGACCGGGACGGCCCCGGACGCCGGCGCAGGCTCCGGGCTCGCCTTGCGGTCCATGGTGCGGACTCGGGCAGGACGGAGCGGGGCAGCCATGGCCCGAGGCTACTGACGCCCCGCGCCGGCGTCGGGGACCGCGCCGGGCCGCCGATCCTCGACCGTCCCGGGTGCCGTGCCCCCATCCATGGTCGGCCGAGTGGAGATCGCGCGGTGGGCCGATCCCTTCCGAGGCTCGGATCGGGGCGCTCGTGCTGTGTCCGCGTTGTTGGGGAGGTGCGGTCACGCCGCTGGCCAGGGCCACCTTGGGCGCCGACCGGCACCAATGTTGGTGGTCAGAGCACTAGCGGTGGCCGTCGACCGAGATGTCGTCAGGCGGGAAGTCGCGATCGGGTGTGTAGACGGTGCCGCCTTCCCAGCTCAGAGTCCGATCGGTCCCGCTGGTGGGCGGGTCCGGCGGCTGGGATTCCGCCGGCCACAGGTCGTAGTGCAGCGCCAGGAAGGGCCGGCCGTCGGCCGTGGTGCCGGCGTCGTGGACCGCCACCACGTTGCGGTGGCCCGACAGGGTGCCCATGGCGGCGCACTCCTGCTCGAAGCGCTGCACCGCAGAAGCACTGGCATCGGCGCTGGTGAGGACCTTGACGGCGACCAGGCGTCGGAGCTTGGTCTGGCGCGCCCGGTACACCACCGCGAACCCTCCACGCCCGATCTCGGAGAACTCGTCGTAGCCCGAATGAGCAGGCCCGGCGCGGCGTCCATGGCGGGGAGGCTAGACATCGCCGGCGCCGTGCGGGCCGGGGTCGTCCAGCGCCTCGTGGACGGCGCGTGCGGCGGCGGGCGGGAGGAGGGCGTCGACGGCCGAGAGCAGGTCCTCCCGCGCCGGGAGGGTGCCGAGGGTCCAACGGGCGAAGCATCCGTCGTCCATCCACGTGGCGTGGGACGGGTCGATGAGCGGATCCAGCGCCGCGGCGAGGGCGGCGTCGATGGGTCCCGCCGCGGTCTCCGGCGCGGCGGCGAGACGGCGTAGGTGCTCCCATCCGGCTTGCCCTTCCGGCGTCGATGTGGTGGTCAGCGCGTGGGCCAGCGCCGGGGCCAGCGTCGCCGATCCGTCGGCCCGGGCGGCGTCGGCGACCACGGCGTCGAGCCACAGCGCCTCCCACAGGGATCGAGTCGACAGCCGCGGGGGCGCGGTCGGGCGGCGCAAGGCCCGGAGGAGGAGGTCGACCAGTCGACCCGTCGGCGCGGCACCGAGCGGGAGGGGGTTGTGCTCAGCCACGGTCCGAGCGACGCTCGCGGTGGTGCCGTCGCGGCCGACGAGCAGGGCGACGGTGATGGGCCGGTGGGCGCCGGTCGAGGGGGCGGGTTCGGGGGCGGTCGTGAGGTCATGGGCGGTGGCGGGGGCCACGACGCCGGCGGCCGACCAGCGTCGGGGCACGATGTGGCCGAGGAGGGCGTCGGCCGGGTGGAGCCCGGCCGGGAGCGGCGCCAACGCGAGGTCCACCCCGTCCTCGACGGCACGGGCCCGGACCAGGGCGGGACCGACCGGGGCCTCGGTCGCCGGGCCGTGCCCGCCGACGAGGTGCTCGGCGAGACCCTCGAGGTCGAGGGCCGTGAGGGGCCGGGTGGACGGGGGACGAGAGCAGGTAGGACGGGACACGGGAGACCTCCGGACGCAGTGGTTCCGGCGGTCGGCACCCGGTGCAGGACCGGGAGGGGCGGCCGCGACCCCGATGGCCCCATCCTCGCACGCGAGTGAGACAGCGACGCCGAGCCCCCTGGCGGGCCCGCGGCGAGGGCAGGCGACGCGGGCGGGCGTCGCGCCTTCGGTCCTCGATGGCATGCTCCCCACCTCCTCACGTCGGCGCGGTGGCCAACGTAGGGAACGGGGTTGCCGTCGCCCATCGGGACCAGTCCCGACGAATCGCCCGTTCGACGTCGAGCTCGGGACGGGTGATGCCCCTGGAGCGTGCGGGCGTCCAGGGTGCGCAGGACGGGGCCTGGCCGGCGCGAGCTCAGGCGGTGGCGCTGGTCGCGGCCTCGTCGAGGTCGTCCACGAAGCGTGCCGCTCCCGGCATCCGCCGGTCGGTGAGGACCCGGGCCAGGCGGGCGTCGGAGGAGGCGTAGGCGTGCAGGGCCTCGCGGGACAGGTCGTGGATGCGCTCCCGGTCCACCTCGACGGGGGTGATCCCCACCAGGCGAGCGATGGACTTGAGCGAGCACGACACCCGCAGCACCGGCCCCACGTCGGACTTGTACAGCCGGTAGGCGTCGAGGTGCCGGTGGTGGTGCCACGCCGCCCGGTAGGCGCCGGGGTGGCCGGGCAGGGGCGCTCGCGACGACCGCAGCCCGGGGTCGAGCAGCAGACGCAGGCCGAGGTCGAGCCGGTGCAGGGCGGCGCGGTAGGCCAGGAAGGGGAGGTCGAAGGCGGAGCCGTTCCAGGTCGCCACCACGCCGGGCGGCAGGGACCGCAGGCGCTGGTCGAGGTCGCAGAGCAGGGTCGACTCCCGGCCGCTGAAGACCTCGTCGCGACCGCTCAGGGAGAGGGCGGCGGTGATGACCGGGGCGACGCGGGGGTCGAGCCCGTCGAGGCTCGTGTCGGTCTCGATGTCGAGGCCGTAGACCACCGGTCGCCGTGTCATCGAGCCGAAACGCTAGGACCCCCCCTCGCGACGGTGGGGGATGCTCCGCGGTGGGGTCAGGCCGGCGCCGACCGGCCGTGGGTTCAGACGGCCCGGGCGATCCGTCCGCCGATGGGAGCGGCGACCACGTAGCCGGCCTCGGCCCGCTCGGCCTCGCTCTCTGCCCCCCAGAGCCCGTACTCGAGGTTCTCCCGGGCATGGTCCCGGCAGTCGATGCGGACGGGGCAGCGCATGCAGACCTGGCGAGCGGCGGCTTCGCGACGCAGACGGGCGGGAGGCCGTTCGGCGTGCGGGGCGAAGAACAGCTCAGTGTGCCCTGCGCAGATCGCCCGGCTCATCCACCTCGGTGGGATGAGGTCCACGACCAGGTCAGTCGAAGGGCTCTCCGTGATCATCGTCGTCATGGCTCCGATCTCCCCGTTGGGCACAGGACCAATCGTAGGGGGGGCCGAGAACCGACACCCGTCTCTGCGACAGATTGTGGGAATACTTGTTATCTGTTCCAGAGATGCAAGAGGGTCCTCGACGCCGTCGCTCGACACCACTCTCCAGCACGCTCGTGACCAGCGCCACGACCGGACTGCGCTCGGCGCGCGAGAGCGTTACGTGGCCAAGAGCGGGTGTCCGGTGAGGGCCTCGATCACCGAGGCGATGCTGTCGTGGCGGCCCCTCGAACAGCTCGTCGATGTCGGCCGCGGCCCCATCCAGCTCGACGAACCCGGTCCATCGCGTGTCCCGGGCCTGCTCGTTGCGGTACTCGTCGGCGTCCAGGCCGACCACGCTGGCCTTGAGGCGCAGGGGACGAGCACCGACGACCATGCAACACGTCCCGAGGCCCGGCGCGGGGGATGGTGGCGGGCCCCGGCCTCCGTGCCCTTCGAGCCCACCGCGGTCGCCGGGGCGGGGGCGGCCGGTGGCATGATGCCCGGGGTGACCCCTGCCGAGGACGCCCGTTCGCTGTTCTCGCTGCCGCGGCGCGTCGCCTACCTGAACACCGCGTACATGGGCCCGTTGCCTCGCGCCTCGGTCGAGGCGGGCTGGATGGCCCTCGACCGCAAGGCCCACCCGTGGACGGTGGTGGCCGACGACTTCTTCGTGCCGGGCGAGACCTACCGGGGCCTGATCGCCGACCTCCTCGGGCTCGATGCCGAGGGCGTGGCCATCACCCCCGCGGTCAGCTTCGGGCTGTCGACCTTCGCCGGCGTGCTGCCCCTCGCTCCCGACGACGTCATCGTGGTGCCCGCCGAGGAGTTCCCCTCCAACCTCAACCCGTGGAGCGCGGCGGCGGTGCGGGTCGGGGCCTCGGTGGTCCGCGTCCCCGCCGGGGCCGACGGGGACATCACCGCCGCGATGGAGGCCGAGGTGGCGGTCCACGGCGAACGGGTCGCGCTGGTCGCGGCCCCGCCGTGCCACTGGATCGACGGGTCGCCCATCGACCTGCCGCGGCTGGGCGCAGCGGCCCGGTCCGTGGGCGCGGCCCTGGCGGTCGACGTGTGCCAGACGCTGGGGGCGGTGCCCTTCGACGGCCCTGCGGTGGCGCCCGACGTGGTCGCCGGGGCCACCTACAAGTGGCTTCTGGGGCCGTACTCGCTGGGCTTCGCCTGGTTCGCGCCGCGATGGCGCGACGGCCCGCCGCTCGACCACGGCTGGTCCAACCGGGCCGGCGCCGATGACTTCTCCGGCCTCACCGCGCCGTCGTCCGGCTACCGCCCCGGCGCCCGCCGCTACGACGTGGGCGAGCCCGCCCAGCACCTCCAGATGCCCGTGGCCCTGGCGTCGCTCCACCTGGTCACCGCGTGGGACCCGGCCGCGACCGCGGCCCACGCCCGCCGGCTCACCGACCGCATCGCCGACGGCGCCGCCGCCCTCGGCTTCGAGGTAGCCCCCGCCGCGCAGCGCTCGGATCACCTCATCGGGCTGCGGCTCGGCACCACCGCCACGGAGCCGGCCCCGCTGGCCGCGGCGCTGGCCGACGCCCACGTGCACGTCAGCGTGCGAGGCCGCTCAGTCCGCGTCTCGGCGCACCGCTTCAACGACGACGAGGACGTCGACCGCCTGCTCGACGCCCTGGCCGCCGCGGTGGGCTCCCCTGGCCCCCCATGAGCGGTGGGGGGACCGCCGACGGGTGCGCGTTCTGCGCCATCGTGGCCGGTGACGCCGAGGCAACCATCGTGCTCGACGACGCCGTCGCGGTGGGCTTCTTGGACGCACGGCCGCTGTTCCCGGGCCACACCCTGATCGTGCCGCGCGATCACCACGAGACCGTCGTGGACCTGCCGCCGGACGCGGTGGGGCCGCTGTTCGCGCGGGCTCAGAGGATGGCCGCGGCGATGGTCGAGGGTCTCGGGGCCCAGGGCTCGTTCGTGGCCCTCAACAACCGGGTCAGCCAGAGCGTCCCCCACCTCCACGTCCACGTGGTGCCGCGCACCAAGGGCGATGGCCTTCGGGGGTTCTTCTGGCCCCGGACCACGTACCGCGACGAGGCCGAGGTGGCCGACGTCGCCTCCCGCCTGCGTACCGCTCTCACCGCCCATCCGACGTAGCGTCACCCTCGCGCTTGTCGCCCCGCAGGGGTGGGCTTCGGTGCTCCTGTCACCCCACGGCGTCGGCGCGAGCCGGCGCACCTCGAGCCACGATGCGGCCCGGACCCCCCTGGTCGCCGGCGCGTCGCCGTTGCACACTGGGGCCATGACCCTGCTCGATGCGCTCTTCGCCCGCCTCTACGACCGAGCGGTCGCCGCCACCGAGGAGGCATGCTTTCAGGCCTGGCGGGCGGAGCTGCTGACCGGGTTGTCGGGCACCGTGCTGGAGGTGGGCGCCGGCACCGGGGCCAACCTGGCGCACTACCCCGCCGCGGTCGAGCGCCTCGTGCTCACCGAGCCGGAGCCGGCCATGCTGAACCAGCTGCGCGATCACCTCGATCGGGTGGACCCGGACATCGAGGTCGAGGTCCGTCGGGCGTCAGCGTCGTCTCTGCCGGTGGGTGACGACGAGGTCGACGCGGTCGTGGTCACCCTCGTGCTGTGCTCGGTCCCGGACCAGGCCGCGGTGCTGGCCGAGGTCCAGCGGGTCCTGCGGCCCGGCGGACGCCTGGTGTTCCTCGAGCACGTGGCCGCCGAGGACCGGCCCGACCGCCTCACCTGGCAGCGCCGCCTGGACCCCGTGTGGCACCACGTCGCGGGCGGGTGCCGCCTGACCCGACGCACGGAGGCCGCGATCGCCGATGCGGGCTTCGCCCTCGGTGAGGTCACCCGGGAGAGCGCCCGCAAGGCCGCTCCCGTCGTCCGCCCCACCATCAGGGGCGTGGCCACCGCCCCCGCCTGACCGCGGTTCCCCTTCACCCACCCAGGTCCTGGCCGGCGATCTGGTCGTGGGGGCGACCGCTCGGCCTGCCAGCTCGCCGCGGGCGAGGGCGGTGCACACCTCGATCTTCACTGAAAGTGGTCGATCATCGTTCTGCGTGAGCGTCGCTCGGATGGGCGAGGGCACGGCCAGGAGGACGGACGGACATGGCCGACAGGACCGGGCACTCCCACATCGACCGCCGACGACGGCTCGTCGCCTCGGGCCACCGAGCACGCCGGCCTCGCTCGTCGCCCTCGGGGCCGAGCTGGCCCCGCCACCGTTCGTCGCCCCCTCGGCCTGGGCGCCGCCGGCACCGTTGCCCACGGGACGGGCTGCCGCCCCGGCCATCGGGGTGGATCCGGACGACCCCGCCCAGGTCGTCGCGCAATGGCAGCGACTGGACGACCTGGTGCGCAACCCACCGGCCGACGGCTTCACCGGCGACGTGGGCCGCTGCCAGGCCGGGTCGACCTCGGCCGTGTACCGGGGCGCCATGCTCGAGACCGTCAACGCGCTGCGCGCCCTCGCCGGGGTCAACCCCGTCACCGAGGATCCCGCCGCGACGGCCCAGGCCCAGCAGGCCGCCCTCATGATGGCCGCCAACGACGCTCTCTCCCACGACCCTCCCCCGTCGTGGCGATGCACTCGCCCGCCCAGCGCCTACTTCCTGCGCCCCCCGGACCGCGATGGCGCCAACTTCTGGATCAACCGGCAGCGGAGGGATGCGTCGATCGCGCTGACGTCGAGCGCGTTCGCGGCGTCGGGCGAGTTCCGGACCCGCTACGGAGAGCTGACCAACCGAGAGTTCGTCGAGCGCATCTACGAGAACATCCTGGGCCGACCGGGGGACTCGGGCGGGGTCGCGTTCTGGACCGAGCAGCTCGACTCCGGACGCCGCAGTCGAGGGTGGGTGATGATCGCTTCTCCAACTCGAACGAGTACAGCGCGGCTCAGGCGGCCAACGTCGAGGCGGCGGTGGCCTACATCCTGCTCGCCGACACCAGCCCGTCGGCGGCCGAGGTCGACGAGTTCGCCGATCGCCTGGAGGCGGGCTCGCCGCTGGCGGACTTCATCGAGGAGATCCTCGACGGCCCGGAGGTTGCGGACCGGTTGGGTTGACGCCGATCGGCGTCGGGGACGCCGGTCCGCACCCGCGGCGCGCAGCCGCGCCACCGGGGCAGCACGCGAGCACGACCGTCCGGCGGTGGCGCAGGTCGCGGGCAACGAGCGGCGGGCCGGACCGTCGCCCTCGTCAGCCGATGACACCTTCGGCGCGGAGCGCCACCAGGGCGTCGCCGTCGAGGCCGAGCTCGGCGGCCAGGACCTCGTCGGTGTGCTCGCCCAGCCACGGGACCCGGGTCTCGGGGCCCTGGGCCACCCCGCTCATCTTCACCGGGTTGCCGGGCACGAGGACGGGCTGGTCGACCTCGTCGGTCCGGGGCACCTCGACCAGCATGTCGCGGGCCGCGAGGTGAGGGTCGGTCACCACCTGCTCGTCGGAGAGGCAGGGCCCGGCGGCCACTCCGATCGCTCCCAGGGCTCGGCTCGCCTCGACCGATGACTTGTCCGCGGCCCAGGCCTCGATGGCGGGACGGAGGACCTCGTCGAGGTGGTCGACCCAGCCCTGGCGGGTGGCGAAGCGGGGGTCGTCGACCCACTCGGGGTGGCCCACCTCCTCGACCAGCTTGGCGAACTGGTGCTCGCGCCCGACCTGGAGGATGAACCAGCCGTCGGACGCCTTGAAGCCGTGCATCAAGAGCGGGCCGAGGTCGCCACCCCGGAGCCCCATCGACCAGAAGTTGGTGACGATGTCGGTCATGGCGACCATGGCGTCGAGCATGGCCACGTCGATGTGGGTGCCGCGGCCGGTCCGGTCGCGGTGGCGGAGACCGGCGAGGACGCCGATGACCCCGAACAGCGCGGTGCCGATGTCGCCCAGCGCCCCGACCGGCGCGACCTGGGGTGGCTCGTCGCCGGTGCGCTTCATCTCGTAGATGCCCGACATCGCCTCCACGACCGGCGCGAAGGCCGGCATGTCGCCGTAGGGCGAACCCGAGTGCCCGAACCCGCTGACCGACAGGTAGATGACGGCGGGGTGGACCTTGGCCACATCGGCGTACGCCAGGCCGAGGCGGTCGAGGGCCCCGGCCCGGAAGTTCTCGGCCACGACGTCGAAGCGGGGGGCCAGGTCGAGCACCAGCTGGCGGCCCCGCTCCGAGCGCAGGTCGATGCAGGTGCTGCGCTTGCCCAGGTTGGTGCGCAGGAAGGTGGCCCCCACCCGTCGGCCCTCGGGGTCGGACATGGCCGGCAGCGAGCCCCGGCCCTGGTCGCCGGAGCCGATGGCCTCCACCTTCACCACATCGGCGCCCAGCCGGGCGAGCAGCTGGGTGGCCCAGGGGAGGGCCTGCATCTGCTCCAGGGCCAGGATCCGCACGCCGTCGAGGGGCTTGCCGTGGGCCAGAGCATCGGGGTCGACCACATCTCCGAGGCGCATGGGACGAGCGTAGGCCGATCCCGAGCCCGCACCGGACGGTCCGTCAGACGGGGGGTCGGGGGGAGTCCGGGTGGCTCGGCCAGCGCCGGACGCGGACGTTTCACGACCCGGCCAGAGCCACCAGGGTGAGGGCGACGATGCCGACGGCCCGATAGAACGCGGCGAAGTCGACCAGGGAACCACCCGGTGGGTTGCCGGGCAGGGCGTCGCAGCTCAGCCTCGGCCGGGCTCTCGACCGGCGGCGTCCCGGCGGCCGGCGGGGGAGGGGTCAGGTCGCTGTCGCTCACCTCCGCCCCCACGTAGGAGCGAGGTGAGCGACACAGAACGCCATCGACCGGGCGTCACATGATCTGACACTCCGTCAGATCCAGCCGTAGGCTCGGATCCCATGCCCGGCATCCTCGCCCTCGGCGCTTACCTCCCCCATCGACGCCTGGATCGCAGCACCATCGCCGCCGTCGCCGGTCGTGGGGGCGGCCGGGGCACGCGGACCGTTGCCGGCTACGACGAGGACGCCACCACCCTGGCGGTGGAGGCGGCCCGGACGACGCTGCGCCCTCACGAGGGAGCACCCCCCGCCGCGCTGTGGTTCTCGACCACCACGCCTACCTACGCCGACAAGACCAACGCCACCGCAGTGCACGCTGCCCTGCGGCTGCCGGCCGACGCGGTGGCCGCCGACTTCGCCGGCGCGGCCCGGTCCTCGGTCAGCGCTCTGCGAGCCGCCCTGGTCGGCGGCGGGCCGACGTTGGTCGTGGCGGCCGACGTCCGCCCCGGCCTCCCGGGCAGCCCCGACGAGTCCGCCGCCGGCGATGCTGGTGCCGCTCTGCTCGTGGGCGAGGGCACCGACGCCGCCCCCGCCCTGGCCGAGCTGGTCGGCACCGGCGCCCGGACCGAGGAGTTCCTCGATCGCTGGCGGACCCCGGGCGAGGTCCGCACCCGCCAGTGGGAGGATCGCTTCGGCGAACAGCGCTACGTCCCTCTCGGGAAGGCGGCCCTCGACGCCGCCGTGGCCGACGCCGGCCTGGCCCTGGCCGATGTCGACCGGCTGCTCATCGCCAGCCCCCATGCGCGGGCCGCCCGCACCGCGGGCCGGAAGCTGGGCGTGGCCCCCGAGGCCCTAGCCGACGACCTGGGCGCCACGGTCGGCAACCCGGGCGCCACCCAGCCGCTGCTCCTCTTGGTCGCGGCACTCGAGGCCGCAGCTCACGGGGACGTGATCGCCCTGGTGTCGCTGGCCGACGGTGCCGACGCCCTCGTGTTCCGGGTCACCAGGGCGGCGGCCGACCTGGCCCCGACTCGCCCCGTGGTCGACCAGGTCGCCGGCGGTGCCCCCATCGACTACCCGACCTACCTGCGCTGGCGAGATCTGCTCGCCACCGAGCCGCCCCGTCGGCCCGAGCCGGCCCGACCATCGGCTTCGGCCGCGGCCCGGACCACCGACTGGAAGTTCGCGTTCGTCGCGTCCGAGGACCGCACGTCGGGCGCGGTGCACATGCCGCCGTCACGCGCGGCCATGCACGGGGGCGCCATCGACGACATGGAACCTCGGCCCATGGCCGACAGCACCGGCACCGTCGTCACCTCCACCATCGACCGCCTCGCCTACTCGCCCAGCCCCCCCATCGTGTTCGCCATCGTCGACTTCGACGGCGGGGGCCGGGTGCCGGTCGAGCTCACCGACTGCGACGCGGCGGAGATCTCCAGCGGCGTCCGGGTGGAGATGACCTTCCGGCGCCTCTTCACCGCCGACGGCATCGCCAACTACTTCTGGAAGGCCCGGCCCCTGCGAGACCGCGACGGCACCGTCGTCCGGGCCGTCGTGGCCGACGCCGGCTGACCGCACCGAACGGAGCACCACCGCCATGGGATCGCACGGCATCCGAGATCAGGTCGCCATCGTCGGCATGGGGTGTACGCCCTTCGCCGAGCACTTCGATCGGGGGGTCGACGACCTGCTGGTCGAGGCCACCGCCGAGGCGCTCGACGGCGCCGGGGTCGTCCGGGCCGACGCCGATGCCTGGTGGCTCGGCACGGCCCAGTCGGGCATGAGCGGCATCGTGCTGGCGCGCGCCCTGCAGCTGGAGGGGGCGCCGGTCACCCGGGTCGAGAACATGTGCGCCACCGGGTCCGAGGCGCTGCGCGCCGCGTCCTACGCGGTGGCCTCCGGTGCCTACGACCTGGCCGTGGCGGTGGGTGTCGAGAAGGTGAAGGACTCGGGGTACCAGGGCCTCAACGCCTTCCCCATCCCCACCGACGGCACCAACCGCACCCTCACCGCAGCGGCCATGTTCTCCATGGTGCTGCCCGCCTACGCCGAGCGCTACGGCGTCGATCCCGATGACCTGCGGCGCGTGGTGGCCCGCATCGCCAGCAAGAACCACGCCAACGGGGCCAAGAACCCCAAGGCCCAGTTCCGGCGTGAGATGTCGGTCGAGGCCATCTGCGACATGCCCGCGGTGGCGGGTCAGCTGGGTGTGTTCGACTGCGCCGGGGTGGCCGACGGTGCCGCCGCCGCCGTGGTGTGCCGGGCCAAGGACGCCCACCGCTACACCGACACCCCGCTGTACGTGAAGGCCCTGTCCCTGGTGGCCGGCAACGGCTCGGGGCTCATCGACCCGAACTACGACTACACCACCTTCCCCGAGATCGAGGCCGCCGGCGCTGATGCCTACGCCCAGGCGGGGATCACCGATCCCCGGGGGGAGCTGGCCCTGGCCGAGGTCCACGACTGCTTCACCCCCACCGAGCTGGTGCTGATGGAGGACCTCGGCTTCTCGGCCCGGGGCGAGGCCTGGGTCGACTGCGAGAAGGGCGCCTTCGACCTCGACGGCGAGCTGCCCGTCAACCCCGACGGCGGGCTCAAGAGCTTCGGCCACCCGGTCGGGGCCAGCGGGTTGCGCATGCTGTACGAGGCCTGGCTGCAGCTGCGACGGGAGGCTCCGCCCGAGCGCCAGGTCGCCACCGTCGACGCCGGTCGCACCCTGGCCCTCACCCACAACCTGGGTGGCTACCCGGGCGAGATGGTCAGCTTCGTCGGGATCGTCGGCACCGAGCCCACCGCCTGAGCGTCCCGGCGGGGCCTTCCGTCGGGCCGGCCCTCGGGCTCGTCTCTCGACCGGCTCGTGGGTCAGCGCCCGGGGCGTGACCCGTCGGCGTCGGCGAGCAGATCCTGGTCCTCGGGGTGGCGGGCGACGTAGTCAGCCACGTAGGAACACGCGGGGACGACCGTGAGGCCCTCGGCCCGGGCGTCGTCGAGGGCCCGGCGCACCAGCGCCGCGGCCAGGTCCTGACCGCGGAACCGGGGCTGCACCACGGTGTGGGGCAACACCACCGAGCCCGCGTCGCGGTGACGGTCGGCGTAGCCGGCCAGCTCGCCATCGACGTGCACCTCGTAGCGTCCGGCCTCGTCGTGGTCGGTGATGTCGGTGGCCATGACCCTCCTCGTCCCTCCTCGTCCCAGGGGCCACACCCTGCCGGAGGGGCGCGGCGTCGCCAACCCCGACCTCTCACGGCGACGGGTCCGGGGCCGGCCCTTCGACCTCTCCGCCACTGCGCTCTTCCTCGGCGATGGCGTCGAGCACCGCGGCGCCGAACACGGCGACCGACATGCCCACGACCGAGCCCCCCACGCCGTAGAGCTCGTAGCCCACGAGGAAGGACAGGACGATCACCGCCGCCCCCGGGTGGGTCCCACCCCGAGTCGCCCGGTTGAGCACCAGCCGGTGCCCGACCTGCACCAGCACCCCGCCGAGCAGGACGGCGACCCCGGTGGTGGGCGAGACCACGCCCCCGGCCAGGATGGCGATGGGCACAGTGGAGGCGACGATGCCGAGCGAGGGCATCAGGCTGGCCACCCCGACCACCAGGGCGAGGGGCGTCGGGGCCGGGAGGTCGATGAGGGTGAAGGCCACCCACGCGACCAGGCCGGTGACCAGGGCGAGCAGCACCGCGACGTCGACGTAGATCTGGCTTCGCTCGAAGGCGCGTCCGACGATCCGACTGATGCGGTCGCGCTGGACGGGGTCGCGGATCTGGCGCTGGGCGGCGCCGCTGAACCGGGGTCCCCAGCCCAGGGCGAAGAGGGTCAGGATCAGGGTGAGGGCCCAGGTCGACGCCCCGCCCCGGGCCTCCTCACCCACCCGGCTCGACGGCCGGCGCAGATCCCGCGCGAAGGCCTCGGCCTTGTCGACCAGCTCGAGCTCGCGGGCGGCGTCGCCGAAGCGCTCGGAGTCCTCGATGTCGCGGGCCACCCGGGGGATGTCTCGTTGCAGGAGGCGGACCTGGGCGTCGAGGTCGCGCACCGACGCCCACGTCACCAGGCCCACGAGGGCAAGGATGGGCACGAGGGTCACGACCAGGGCCACCCACCGGCGCATGCGGCGGCTGGCGAGCGACACCACCGGCTCCAGGGCTCCGGCCGCCACGACGGCGGCCAGGGCCCAGCCCAGCGGACGGCGCCCGGCGACGAGCACGCTGCGGGCCAGCAGGGCGGCGACGATGGCGGCGAAGACCACGGCGAGGGCCGAGGGACCGACGGTGAGACGCACCCGGCGGTCCACGGCGACGTACCGTATCGAGCGTGGCTGAGCCTCGTGACGATCGCCCCACGAGGAGTGCGGACCCGGCGGACGGTGAGACCGAAGCCCGTCTCCTCAGCGCGGGGACGCCGAACGTGACTGAGCCCCTCGATGCCGCCGCGGTCGGGAGGGCGGGCCGTGACGACGGTGAGACCGATGCCGTGCTCGTCGGAGCCGAGGAAGGGGCCGACGAGGGAGCCGACGTCGAGGGCCACGAGCGGTTGATCGTCAGCGTCGACCCCCGCTCGGCGGTGTGGCTGACCCTGGCGCTCCTGGCGCTGTTCGTAGGCGGCGCGTTCCTGGGCGCGACGGTGCGCTCGCTCACCGTCGTCGGGGTCGGGGTGCTCCTGGCCTTCGCAGTCGAACCCCTCGTCCTCGGCGTGGAGCGCCGGGCCCACGCCTCCCGGGGGATGGCCGTCGGCGTGGTGGGGGCGGGGCTGCTCGCCGTGTTCGCGGCGCTCGCCCTCCTCGTCGGGCCGGCGGCGGTGCGCCAGGCCCAGGACTTCGGCGACGAGCTGCCCCAGACCCTCACAGACATCGAGTCGCTCCCCGTCGTCGGTGACCGGCTGGCCGAGGCCGACTTCGCCGACAGGGTGGAACAGCGCATCGACGACCTCCCCGGTCGCATCGGCCGCGACGGGGTGAGCGACGCGGCGCGGGGCGTCCTCAACGGAGCCCTGAACGGACTGGGCGCCCTGCTGGTGGCGGTGGTGGTGCTGCTCGACGGCCCGCGGCTGGTCGACCGCCTGCGACTGGTGGTGCCCGCCCCGCACCGGGGCCGGGCCGATGCGGTGGGCCGGATCTTCACCCGGGTGGTGGGCACCTACTTCGCCGGCTCGCTGCTCGTGGCGACCATCGGAGGCACCTGGGTGCTCGTGGTCGGCCTCGCCGTGGGCGTGCCCCTCGCCCCGGTGGCCGCGGTTTGGTACGCGGTGGTGAGCCTCATCCCGCAGATCGGGGGTTTCCTCGGCACCTCGTTCGTCACCGTCCTGGCTCTGACCCAGGGGGTGGTGCCGGCCCTCATCGTGCTCGTCCTGGTCGTCGCCTACATGAACACCGAGAACTACGTCATCACCCCTGCCATCGTGGGCGAGGCGGTCGACCTGTCGCCGCCGGTCACCATGCTGGCCGCCCTCATCGGCGGCGCCGCCGCCGGGGTGCCCGGCGCCCTGGCGGCCACACCCCTCTGCGGCACCGTCAAGGCCGTCTACCAGGAGGCTCGGTTCGGCGAGTCGCCGCCGGCGCCCTCCAGTCTCATCGACCGCCTGCCGGCGCCGGTGCGATCGTTCCTGGCCCGACTGCGGCCCGACGCCGGGGAGGGTGAGGGTGGCTGACCCGGGAGACGAGGCGGTGATCGACGCCGTGGTCGTCGGGGCCGGCCTGGCCGGTCTGGCGGCCGCCCGCGACCTGCGCCGGGCGGGCCGCTCGGTCACGGTGGTCGAGGCCCGCGACCGGGTCGGGGGCCGGGTCGTGAACCACCGCTTCGCCGACGGCACCACCGTCGAGATCGGCGGGCAGTGGGTCGGTCCCACCCAGGACCGGGTGCTGGCCCTGGCCGCCGATGTCGAGGCCGACACCTACCCGACCTACGACACCGGCGACCTGCTCACTGCTCGGGACGGACGGGTCATCCGCCATCGCAGTGCGACCTTCGGCCTGCCTCCGGCCGCGGTGGCCGAGATCGCCCTGTCCCAGCCTCTCCTCGACCGGCTCGCCCGAAGGGTCGACCTCGAACGGCCCTGGGCCACGCGCGGCGCCGAGGCCCTCGACGCCCAGACCTTCGAGACCTGGGTCCGTCGTCACCACCGCACGGCCACCGCCCGGGGCTTCTGGCGCCTCGCCGTCGAAGCCGTGTTCGCCGCTGAGCCCCGCGACCTCTCGCTGCTCCACGTCGCCTTCTACCTGCGCTCCGGCGGTTCGCTGGAGCGGCTCCTGGGCACGCGCCGCGGGGCCCAGCAGGACCGCATCGTCGGCGGCAGCGTGGTGCTGGCCGAGCGCCTGGCCCACCGCCTGCGCGACCAGGGCGTCGAGGTCCGCCTGGGCGCACCGGTCCGCGCCATCGAACAGGGTGACGACGGGGTTGTGGTGCGTCACGATGGCGGCCTGGTCCGGGCCCGGCGGGCGGTGGTCGCCGTGCCTCCCGCGCTGGCCGCCCGCATCGCCTGGTCGCCTCTGCTGCCGGCTCGGCGCGACCAGCTCCTCCAGAAGATGCCCATGGGCAGCGTCACCAAGTGCCTGGCGGTCTACGACGCGCCGTTCTGGCGCGAAGACGGGCTGTGCGGGCAGGTCGCCTCTCTCGACCATGCCGTTACCATCACCTTCGACAACACGCCCCCCGACGACGGCGCCCCCGGGGTCCTCGTCGCCTTCCTGGAGGGTGACCACGCCCGGAGGGCCTCGGAGCTGGCGGCCCGAGAGCGGGAGCTGGTGGTCACCCGGTCCCTCACCCGGTTCTTCGGGCCCCGGGCCTCCAGCCCGGTCGACTACGCCGAGCGGGACTGGGCCGCAGAGGAGTGGACCCGGGGCTGCTACGGCGCCCACCTGGCACCCGGCGTGTGGTCCTCCTTCGGCGACCTGCTGCGCGCACCGTGGGGGCGGGTCCACTGGGCCGGGACCGAGACCGCCGCGGTGTGGAACGGCTACATGGACGGCGCCGTCCGCAGCGGTGAGCGCGCCGCCACCGAGGTCCTGGCCGCGCCGACCTGAGAGGCCGAGCAGACCGGCACCACCAGGGCAAAGTCGCGCGAGACGCCCTCGAGGCCTCTCAGCGACGATGCGGTGCCGGGGCGCTAGCTGAGGCTGGGGGAGGCGGCGCTCCGACCCGCCTCTGGACGTCCACCTATCCGCCTATCCGCGCCGCCTCTGAGCCCGAGCGCGGGGTCGGGCGCCGACCTGTCATCGTGGGCGCCGTGCAGCCCCCACCCCGACGCCGGTGCGAAGCCCTGGAGGCCGGTCCGATGCTGGTCCGGGACCGGTCCCGGACGAGCTGCTGACGTGCCCCGCCGCCTCCGCCCCGACCAGATCGAGTTCGGCATCGGCGCGCCCGAGCGGGTCGTCGCGGCCCTGGCCGAGCTCATCGCCGAGCGCGCCGGAGGCTGGATGAACCTGCTGCCCGAGGTGGAGGAGGAGGAGGCCGCCGCGGTCACGCCGTCGCCCGTCGCCGCCCTGTTCCGGGCGCCGGGCCCGCCCATCCCGCAGGCGACGCTGATCGCTCCCACCGCCGGGAAGCGGGGGGTCAAGCCCGCCCAGCTGGGACTCACCCACGGCGTCGGCCATCGCGTCCTGGGCCGCCTGGCGTCAGAGGGTCTGGGCCGGCCCGACGGGTGGACCGTCGTGCAGGATCACGTGCGCCGGGGCGTGGTGCTCAACCTGGCCGATCCCCTCGATCCGGCCGTGATGGTGGACTGGGCCCTGCGGGCCTCCCAGCTGCTGTGTCCCATCCCGACCACCGGTGCGTGGCTGGCCGAGGTCCACCGCCCATGAGCGAGCGCAGCGAGCGAACCAGAGGGCATGGGCTCTCCGACCAGGACGCCGTGACGGTATCGCGATGAACGACGACGTGTTCCCGGATCGGGACATGAGCCACCGCGACAAGGTGGAGTTCATGCTCGAGCGAGAGGGCTGGGCTCTTGACGCGGTGCCGCCGCGCACCGACACCGACCCCCCCCTGCCCCGGTACGCGTACACCATCGGCTTCGAGGACCGCTTCAGCTTCCCCGAGGTGTGCCTGTTCGGGCTGTCGCCGGTGGCGTGCCGGGGGCTGTTCGGCCTGGTGGCCGAGGCCCTGGCCGCGGGGGCCCAGCTGCCGGTGGGCGATCCGTTCATCGGTCTGCTCGACGGGGGCCAGCCCTGCGCCCTGCTGCCGGTCGACGCCACCCTCAGCGTGGGTCTGTTCCCCGCCCTGGCCGAGCACCACACCCTGGCCCGCGAGCCGACCGACGCCTTCCGCATGGTCCAGCTGGCCTGGCCCGACCCCGACGGTGCCCTGCCGTGGGAACCGCACTTCTCGACCGACCTGGCCCCGCTGCAGCTCCTCCTCGGCGACCCGCCCCCGGCCTGAGGACGCTCTCCCCGAACCGGTGTCGATCCTGGTCGTGGGTCGACCACATCCGAGACCAGGATGGCGTGGGTCACGAACCGGTGTCGATCCTGGTCGTGGGGCTGACCACATCCGACACCAGGACGGACGTGGGTCCCGAGGTGGCAGGCTGCCCCGATGCACGAGCTCCTGCCGCCCCGCATCGAGGGGACCGTCCACGTCGGCGATGACCGCTACCTGAGCTTCGCGGAGTTCGGCGCTCCCGACGGTCGGCCGGTCATCTGGCTCCACGGCACCCCCGGGTCGCGACGACAGATCCCGGTGGAGGCCCGCGCCCTGGCCATCGAGCTGGGCATGCGCCTGATCGGGGTCGACCGGCCCGGCATCGGGGGATCGACCGCCCACCTCCACGAGTCGGTCGCTGGTTTCACCGCCGACCTGACTGCCCTGGCCGACGGCCTCGGCCTCGGGCGGTTCGCCCTCATCGGGCTCTCCGGCGGCGGGCCCTACGTGCTGGCCACGGCGGCGTTGCTGCCCGACCGGGTGACGGCAGTGGCGGTGCTGGGCGGCGTGGCCCCGACGGTGGGGCCCGACGCCATCGAGGGCGGGCTGGCCGGCTTCGGCGCCAAGATGGCGCTGCTCGTGTCGCTCACCCGGGTGCCCGCCGGCATCGGGCTGACGGCCTTGGTCCGGCTGACCAAGCCGATCGGGTCCCACGCCGTCGACCTCTACGGGCGGGTGTCGCCTGCCGGCGACCGGGCCCTGCTGAAGCGGCCCGAGTTCAAGGCCATGTTCCTCGACGACCTGACCAACGGTGGTCGCCGCCAGATGGCCGCACCGTTCATCGACGTCCTGCTGTTCGGCCGGCACTGGGGCATCGAGCTGGCCGACGTCACCGTCCCGGTGCACTGGTGGCACGGCGACGAGGACCACATCGTGCCCTTCGCCCACGGCGAGCACTGCGTCGATCGCCTGCTCGACGCTGAGCTGACGGTGCTCCCTGGGGAGAGCCACCTGGGCGGCCTCGGTGCCACCGAGGACATCCTCGCGACCCTCGACGAACTGTGGGAGGACTGATGGCCGGACGCCGGTATGTGATCCTGGGGGCCGGCGCGGTGGGTGGCACCATCGCCGGTCTGCTGAGCCGGGCCGGTCGTGATGTCGTGGCCGTGGCCCGGGGCCCGCACCTCGCCGCCCTCCAGGATCACGGCCTCGACCTGCGCACCCCGGCGGGGAGCGAGACGGTGCCGCTGGCGGTGGTGGGCTCGGTGGCCGAGGTCGACTGGCGTCCCGGCGACGTCGCCGTGCTCGCGGTCAAGGGCCAGGACACCGAGCCGCTGCTGACCGAGCTGGTGGCCCACGCCGGGCCCGAGACGCCGGTCGTGTGCGCCCAGAACGGGGTGGCCAACGAGCGTCGGGCCCTGCGTCGGTTCGCCGACGTGCACGGCATGTGCGTGATGCTCCCGGCGGTCCACCTCGAACCCGGCGTCGTCGCCGCCTTCGGTGACCCGGCTCCCGGCATCCTCGACCTGGGCCGCATCCCCGACGGCATCGACGAGCTCGACGAGGAGGTGGCGGCGGACCTCACCGCCGCCGGCTTCTCGTCGCACCCCCACCCGGCCATCCTGCGGGCCAAGTACCGCAAGCTGGTGATGAACCTGGCCAACGCGGCGGTGGCCCTGTGCGGCACCGAGGGACTGGGCACCGACGCCGGCGGAGAGCTCCTCGGCGCGGTGACCGGCGAGGGTGAGGCCGTCCTGGCGGCCGCGGGGGTGGGCGTGGCCTCGGCGGATGAAGACGCGGTGCGACGGGGCGACGTGTTCCGCATCGGAGAGGTCGAGGGGGTCGGGCGGGGCGGCGGCTCGACCTGGCAGAGCCTGGTCCGAGGCGCGGGCAGGGCCGAGGCCGACACCCTGAACGGGGAGATCGCCCTGCTGGCCCGGCTCCACGGCGTCGCCGCGCCCCTCAACGTCGCCCTCCAGCAGCTCGTCGGCCAGGCGGCCCGCGAGGGCTGGCAGCCGGGTGCGGTCGCGCCCGAGGACATCCTCGCCGCCGCCCCCTGAGCGCGGCACCGGGTCGGGCGGATCAGCTGGCCTTGCGGCTCGAGGACTTCTTGGTCGCCTTCTTGGTGCTCCCCTTGGCCTTGGCCGGCTTGGCCTCATCCTCGTCGTCGCTCGTGTCCTTGGTCGACGGGTGGCGCTTGCGGGCCTTCTTGGCGTCGGCGATGCTCGCCTCCAGCGCGGCCATGATGTCGACGACCTTGTCGTCGTCGGCCTCCTCGGGCTCACCCTCGACGATCTCGGTGGCCCCGCTGGCCTTGGACTCGATCAGCTCCAACACCTTCTCCCGGTACTGGTCGGTGAAGTCGGCGGGGTCGAAGTCCTCGGTGAGGCTGTCGATGAGGGCCTCGGCGACCTTGCGCTCCTTGGCCGACACGTCGACGTCGGCCACCGCCTCCAGCGCCTCGAACTCGGAGGGATCGTTGACCTCGTCGGCGTAGACCATGGTCGAGAGCACGAGTCGTCCGTCGAGGGGGCGGAGGGCGGCGACGTGCTCCTTGGTGCGCATCACGAACCGGGCCACCGCCACCTTGCCCGAGCCCTCCATGGCCTCCAGCAGCAGCTTGTAGGGCTTGGGCGTGGACGGGTCCGGGACCACGTTGTAGGCCGAGTCGTACATGATCGGGTCGATCTCGGAGAGGTCGACGAACTGCTCGATCTCGATGGTCTTGGTGGCCTTGGGGTCGAGGGTGGAGAGGTCGGAGTCGGTGAGCACCACGTACTCGCCGTCGCTTTGCTCGTAGCCCTTGGCGATGTCGTCCCAGGCCACCTCGCTTCCGTCGGCCGCCGACACGCGCTTCTGGCGCACCCGGGCTCCGGTGCGGGTGTCGACCTGGTGGAAGCGGACGGTCTTGCGAGAGACCGCGGAGTAGAGCTTCACCGGGATCGAGACGAGCCCGAAGCTGATGGACCCTGACCATGCTGTCGATGGCATGGGCCCATTGTCGCCCGAACGACCCCCTCGTCGCACCTGCCGGGTCCGACAGGTGCTCGACGGGCGTTTCCCGGGACCGGCGCCGGGAAGTTCCGCGACCCCACCGAGAGGAGATGGCGGTGCCCCCGAAGGCCTGGAGCGACAAGCGCGAACGCCAGTACGAGCACGTCAAGGAGAGCCTGGAAGAGCAGCGCCGCGACGAGGACACGGCCGAGGAGATCGCGGCGCGGACCATCAACAAGGAACGGGCCCAGGCGGGGGAGTCCGAGCAGGCCAGCCGCACCTCGACTGAGGACATCTCCTCCGGCCGGCGCGGCGGCCTGCGCTCAGGCTCCGGACCTGGCGGTCGCACCAAGGACCAGCTCTACCAGGAGGCCAAGGACCGGGGCATCGACGGCCGCTCCAAGATGACCAAGGCCGAGCTGGCCGACGCCCTCGACGATCGCTGAGCCCGAGCGGGCCTGACGGTCGGCGCAGCACCCTGGTTCGGGGTCAGGTCGGGTCGGTCAGGGACCCCCGGCGAGCGGCCCCAGGACCGGTGGGGCGTGAGGGGAGGTCCTAGGAGGTGACGACCTGGTTGATGGCCCGGGTGACGACGGCGCCGGTGGCGACCATGCCCTTGGCGTTGGGGTGCACCGGGGCGGCGGGGGCGGTGGGGAAGACCCCCTCGACCCAGCGCTGGCTGGGGCTGGCGCAGGCGTCGTGGCCGATGCTGGAGATGGCCACGTCGACGTAGTGGACCCCGGCGGCGGCGGCCTGCTCGGCCAGCATGGTGTTGAGGGCCTTGGCGATGCCCCGAAGGTAGGGCACGTCGGAGGGCAGCAGGGGCACCAGCGGGTAGCAGCCGGTGCCGGTCTCGGGCAGGAGCGTCGGGTAGCCGACCATGAACACCTCGGCTCGGGGCGCCCGGGCCTTGACGTCGTTGAGGGCTTGGAGCACGTCGGGGGCGGTGGCGGCGATGCGCTCACGCAGCTCGTCGCGGCCGTCGTGGACGTAGTCGGGCTTGCAGCCAGGACCGGTGGGGCTCTTGCCACCACAGTTCTTGACGATGTCGATGAAGCCGATGTCGTTGCCCCCGATGCCGACGGTCGCCACCTTGGTCTGGTCGTCGAGGGCGTCGAGCTGGGGCGAGTTGGATCCCCCGGTGACGTCCTGGGCGTTGCGGAAGTCCCGGGTCTGGGCCCCCGAGCAGCTGACGTCGGTGAACTTGGTGACCTTGATGCCGACGCGGGCGACGTTGGGGTAGTTGCTGTCCGAGCGCAGGCAGCCCAGCGGCAACCCCGTCTGGTTGGGGATCGCCGGGCCCGACACGTAGCTGTCGCCCAGGGCGACGTAGGTGTCGGGGGCCGGCGTGCAGCCGGACAGGGCTGCGGTCACCAGGACCACGACGATGGTGGCGGCCGCGGTCAGGCGACGTGGACGACGGATGGTGCGCACTGGCTCCCCCTCGGGTTCGGGTCGGCGTGACGACCGACACGGCAGTGGCTCCACTCTAGGCCCCCAGCGCTGCTACGCGACAGAGACAGGTCACATTCGTCGGCGCCCTCCCGCGCCACCAGCGTCGGGGCGCGGTGGCGCAGTGCTGGGCCAGACTGCGCAGCGTGGTCCCCGAGCCGGCATCGACCCCCCTCCCGCTCGACGCGTTCGGCCCCCGGTCCTGGGCCCGGCCCGAGGCGACGGGCTTCGGTCGAGAGGCCATGGCGACCCCGCTCGCCCGATCCGAGATTCTGGTCCTGGACGGACCATGGGACTTCCTGCTGCGGGCGCGGCCCGAGGATGTTCGAGCCACCGACCTCGACGGGCCCGTCGACGGCTGGGCCCGCGTCGAGGTGCCCGGCTGCTGGACGATGCAGGGCTTCGACCGACCCCAGTACACCAACGTGCAGATGCCGTTCCCGGGCCCGCCGCCCCGCGTGCCCGATGCCAACCCCACGGGTGTGCACCGCCGCACCGTCACCGTCCCCGAGGGCTGGCGGGGGCGGCGGATCGTCCTCCACGTGGGTGGAGCGGAGACGGTGCTGTACGTGCACGTCGACGGCGTGGCCGTCGGCATGGGCAAGGACTCCCGCCTGCCCCAGGAGTGGGACCTCACCGCCCTCGTCGAGCCGGGCCGCCCCTTCGCCCTGGCCCTCACGGTCGTGCGGTGGTCCGATGCCACCTACCTGGAGGACCAGGACCACTGGCACCATGCCGGGCTCCACCGCTCGGTCAGCCTGTTCGCCACACCGCCGGTGCGCCTGGCCGATGTCCACCCCGTCGCGGACTGGAATCCGGTCACCGGTGATGGCCACCTGAGCGCCCGGGTCCGGGTGGAGGCCGACGGGGCCGGCCCGAAGGACTGGACGGTCCGGGCGGCCCTCGGCGACCAGCAGGTCAGCGAGGCGGTCCACTTCGAGCACCCCAGCGACGAGATGGTGAACTGGATGGTGTTCGCCGGGCGGGGTGCCACCTTCGCCCTCGACGTGCCGGCGGTCGTGCCGTGGACGGCCGAGACGCCGAACCTCCACGACCTCACCGTCACCCTCGTCGACGCCGCCGGGGAGGTGGTCGACGAGGTGACCGTGGCCGTCGGGTTCCGTCGGGTCGAGGTGGTCGGGGCCGAGCTGCGGGTCAACGGCCGTGCGGTCCTCATCAAGGGGGTCAACCGCCACGACCACGACGCCCGTCGGGGCAAGGCCGTCGCCCCGGCGTCGATCGAGCGCGACATCGTGCTCATGAAGCGCCACGGGCTCAACGCGGTGCGGACCTCGCACTACCCCAACGACAGCCACCTCTACGACGTCTGCGACCGCCTCGGCATGTACGTGGTGGACGAGGCCGACGTGGAGAGCCACGCCTACCTCCGGAGCCTGACCCAGGATCCGGTGTGGGTCGGGCCGATCCTGGAACGGGTCGTGCGCATGGCCCAGCGCGACAAGGCCCACCCCTCGGTGATCATGTGGTCGCTCGGCAACGAGAGCGGCACCGCCGCCGTGCAGCGCGCCGCGGCCGAGTGGCTGCGGGCCTACGACCCCTCCCGCCCGGTCCACTACGAGGGCGGCATCGGCTTCAACATGTTCAGCGACATCGTCGCCGGCACCTTCCCCGAGATGGGCGAGCTGCTGGCACGGCCCACCCCGGAGTCCGACGTGATCGCCCCCATGTACCCCGGGGTCGACGACATCGTGGCCTGGGCCACCCGCGCCACCCCCGACCGACCACTGGTGATGTGTGAGTACATCCACGCCATGGGCAACTCGTGCGGGGGTCTCGATGACTACTGGCACGCCATCCGAACCCACCCGGGTCTGCAGGGCGGCTTCGCCTGGGACTGGGTCGACCAGGCGCTGGTGCAGGTCACCGGTGACGGCACCGAGCGCCTGGCCTACGGCGGCGACTTCGGTGACGACCCCCACGACGGACCCTTCTGCTGCAACGGCCTGGTGGCCGCCGATCGCACCCCGCACCCCTCGTTGCTGGAGATGGCCAAGGTCGTGGCCCCCGTGCGCATCATCGCCCTCGATCCGGCCCGGGGCCTGCTCTCGGTGCACAACGAGCACGCCTTCGTCGACCTGGCCTGGCTGGTACCGACCTGGTCCGTCGACGTCGACGGCACAGTGGTGGCGTCGGGCCGGCTCGATCCCCTCGACTGCGCCGCGGGCGCCACCACCGAGGTCCGCCTGCCCATTCCGGAGCTGGCCCTGCAGCCGGGCCAGGCGGCCCAGCTGACCCTGACGCTGCGCACCGCCGACGATCTCCCCTGGGGGCGCGCCGGGCACATCGTTGCCTGGGAACAGGCCGAGGTGGCCCGCCACCCGGGGCTGGCCGCGGCCCTCGGCCCGGCCCCGGAGCAGCACCGGGACCTGGACCAGCTCGACCCCACCCTCGCCCTGTGGCGAGCCCCCATCGACAATGAGACCTTCGGCCCCGCGGTGGGCACGCGCCACGCGGCGCGCTGGGAGGCGATGGGCCTGCGCGACGGTTCGGCTCTCACCGACCTCGTCACCGACGTCACCCCGGCCGAGGGCGGGGGTCAGCACGTCGTCCACCGGTTGCAGGTGCCCGACGGTCTCGACGACATCCCCCGCGTCGGGGTGCGCCTGCGGCTGGGGCCCGGCATGCACACCGTCGAGTGGCTCGGGCGGGGCCCGCACGAGGGCTATTCAGACCGCCGGCAGAGCACGCGGGTCGGGTGGTGGTTCACGCCCGTCGACGACTGGCCCGTGCCCTACGTGCACCCCCAGGCCAGCGGCAACCGCACCGACGTCCGCTGGCTCCGGTTCCTCGACGCCTCCGGTGCGCCCCTGCTGGTAGTGGACCACCTGGACGATCTGGACGTCACCGTGTCGCGCTGGACCGATGAGGAGGTGGCCGATGCCGACCACCTCGAGGACCTGCCCGTCCGCGACGACTGCTACCTCTGGATCGACGCCGGGCACCGGGGGGTGGGCTCGGGCGCCGTCGGCCCCGACGTCGCGCCCGCCCACCGGGTCGGCCCGGGCCGCTACTCCTGGTCCTACCGGCTGCGCTGATGACCCTTCCCGAGTCCGGCGCGTCCCGTCCCGAGGATTCGCCCGGACCTCCCGGAGCGTCGACCGATCCCACGATCGAGACCCGGATCGATGCCCTCACCGGCGACCAGGTCGTGCTGGTGGGGGGCCGCCAGTCCCGGCCGAACCTGCCGTCCGACGGCTGCCCGTTCTGCCCCGGCGGGCGGGAGGCACCTGAGCCCTACGATGTGCGCTGGTTCCCCAACCGTTGGCCGCCCCTGCCCGGTGGGCGGGCCGAGGTCGTCCTCTACGCGCCCGAGCACGACGTGACCCTGGGCTCGCTGCCCCCGGCGCGGGTGCGTCAGGTGGTGGAGCTGTGGGCCGAGCGCACCGCGGCCCTCGGCGCTCGGCCCGACGTCGCCTACGTGCTCGTGTTCGAGAACCGCGGCCCGGAGGTGGGGGCCACCATCGCCCATCCCCACGGCCAGATCTACGCCTTCGGCGAGGTGCCGCCGGCGGCCCGGGCCGAGCTCGACGGCGCCGGGTCCGCGCCCTGCGTGCTCTGCGGTGAGGACCCGGGTGACCGCCTGGTGGCCACCGTCGGCGGCTGGCGGGCCTGGGTGCCGGCCGCCGCCACCTGGCCCTACGCGTTGGTCATCGCCCCCACTGACCACCTGGCCGATCTGCCCGCCGCCACCCCTGCCCACGGCGAGCTGGCCGCACTGCTGGTCGAGGTGTTCGGTCGCCTGGACCGGCTGTTCGACGCGCCCATGCCGCTGATGTGGTGGTGGCACCAACGCCCCACCGACGGTCGGGAGTGGTCCGGGGCCCACGTCCACGCCCACGTCGCTCCCCTGCTGCGTGCGCCCGAGACGACCCGCTTCGTGGCCTCGGGCGAGCTGGGCAGCGGTGTCTTCTTCAACCCCGTCCTCCCCCCGGATGCCGCCGGCACCCTGCGAGACGCCTGATGCCATCGCTCCCTCATCACCGATCGCTCCGGCCGGGCGGGAAGGGGCGGCGCGGGGTGCGACCCGACCGGGCGAGAACCGTCCGGGTCGCCGGCGAGACCGGCGAGGGGCAGGCGATCCCGTGACCGTGCGGTCCTTCGCGCCGGGACGGGTGAACCTGATCGGTGAGTACACCGACATCGTCGGCGGCTCGGTCCTGCCCATGGCCGTCCACCTGGGCACCACGGTGGAGCTCGAGCCCGGCGGCGACGTGGTCACGCTGGCCTCGGCCGACGAGGCCGATCCCGCGCTCGTGGCTCTCGACATCACCGACCCCGCCGCCGTCGACCCGGCCTGGGCCCGCTACGTCGCCGGCGTGGTGGCCGAGATCCGTCCCGCCATCGGCGGCCGGGGGACGGTGAGCACCACGCTCCCGGTCGGCGCCGGGCTGTCCTCCAGCGCGGCGCTGGAGGTGGCCGTGGCCCTCGCCCTCGGCTTCAGCGGGACGGCGACCGACCTAGCCCTCGCCTGCCATCGAGCCGAGCAGCAGGCCTCCGGCGTTCCCTGCGGGGTCATGGACCAGATGGCCTCGGCGGCCGGCGTCGCCGGTCACGCGGTGCTGATCGACTGCACCACGTTGACCGTCGAACCCGTCGCCCTGCCCCCGGGGATCGAGGTCGTCGCCGTCCACTGCGGTGAGCCCCGTGCCCTCGCCGGTTCGGCCTACGCCGAGCGCCGGGCCGCCTGCGAGCGGGCGGCGGCCGAGATCGGGCCGCTGCGACACGCCACCCGGGCCGAGGTGGACGACCTGAGCGACCCCGAGGCTCGGCGTCGGGCTCGCCACGTGGTCACCGAGGAGGCCCGGGTGGCGTCCTTGGCCGCCGCCCTCCGGGCCGACGACCGTGCCGCCCTCGGCGCCCTCCTGGCCGAGAGCCACCGCTCCCTCCGCGACGACTTCGAGGTGTCGACCCCCACCCTCGATGCCCTCGTCGACCGCCTGCAGGCCACCCCCGGCGTCATCGGCGCCCGCCTCACCGGCGCCGGCTTCGGTGGCTGCGCTGTCGCCCTGTGCGAGCCCGGCGCCCTCGACGAGGGGTGGGTGTTGCGCGCCGTGGATGGCGGTGGCCGGCTCGGCTGATCCGTCGACACCGTCCCATGGAGGCCGAACCCATCCGTGGCCGAGGGTCCTCCGGGGGACGCGACGATCCCCCGTGTAGGAACATGACGACGCCATGCACACGAGGAAGACCGATGCTGCTGTGGACCGCCTGAGGGTGCGCCAGTGACCGAGCGCCACGTCCTGACCATCGACCTCGGCACCAGCGGGCCCAAGGCGGCCGTCGTCCGGGATGACGGGCGCGTCGTCGGGTCGGGCCAGGCCCCCCTGACCATCCGGTTCACCGCCGACGGCGGTGCTGAGCAGGACCCTGCGGAGGTCTGGCGGGCCACCCTCGACAGCGTGACCCGGGCTCTGGCGGCGGCGGACGTGGATCGCCGGGAGGTGGTTGCGGTGGTCCCCTCCAGCCAGTACTCCTCGATCGTGGCCGTCGACGCCCGCGGCGATCACGTGGCCGACATGGTCCTGTGGCTCGATGGGCGAGGTGCGCCCAAGCGCCTGGCCCGGCTTCCGAGTGCCCCGGGGCGGGACTCCCCGGTGGCCCTGCTCCACTGGCTCCGCGTCCACGGCCTCCCCCCGATCGAGGGCGGGATGTCGCTGGCCCACATGCGCTGGTTCCGCCACGCTCGGCCCGACCTCTACGAGCGGACGGCGGCGTTCCTCGAACCCATGGACTACCTCGCCCTCCGGCTCACCGGACGGGCCACCGCCAACCAGTGCAGCGCCTACATGATGCTGCTGACCGACAACCGCACGCTGGGCGCGGTCGACTGGGACCCAGGTCTGGTCGCTCGGTCCCACATCGATGCCGAGAAGCTGCCCGACCTCGTCCCCGTCGGCTCCGAGGTCGGCACCCTGCTTCCGGATGTCGCCGACGCGCTCGGCCTGCTTCCGTCGACGCCGGTGCTGAGCGGCATCAACGACACCCAGGCCGGCGCCGTGGCCGCCGGCGCCTTCACCGGCACCCACGCGGGGTTGGCGCTCGGGACCTCGGGGGTGATCGTCACCCATGTGGCCAGGAAGAAGACCAACCCCCGCACGACGATCTTCACCGTCCCCAGCCCGCTGGGCGGCACCTTCCTGGTGACGGCGGAGAACGGCGTGGCCGGCGTCGGCGTCGACCACTTCCTCGATCACGTCGTCTACCCCGACGATGCGCTCGGCACCGGTCCGCGGCCCGAGGCCGCCTACGCCGCCCTCAACGAGGTCGCCGCCACCTCGTCACCCGGTGCGGGCGGAGTGCTGTACCTCCCGTGGCTGCGGGGTTCGTTGGCTCCCACCGCCGACGGGAAGGTGCGGGGTGGGTTCCTCAACGTGGGGCGGGGCACCACCCGGGCCGACCTGGCCCGGGCCGTCTTCGAGGGCGTGGCCCTCAACCTCCGACGGCTGCGGGGTCCGGTCGAGAGCTTCGCCAAGCGGGAGATCTCCCACTTCACCTTCTACGGCGGCGGGGCCCGGTCCGAGCTCTGGTCACAGATCATGGCCGACGTCCTCGGCGTCCCCGTCCACCAGCTCGACGAGGCGAGCCACGCCAACAGCCTGGGCGTCGGCCTGTTCGCTCTGGAGCGCCTCGGGTTGGTGGGCATCGACGAGGTGGCCACCATCCCCCGGGTCCGGCAGGTCTTCGAGCCCGATCCGGAGCTGGCGTCGCTCTACGAGGACCGGGCCGGTCACCTCGCCGAGGCCGTCACGCGCAACCGTCGCCTGTTCCACCGCATGGGCGCGCGCCGGCGCTGAGCTCTGCCGCTCGACGCGCCGCTCCCGTCGGTGTCGGTCTCGACGGCCCCGGGCGCCCGGCCGGTGCCGCTCTCGGCGGCGGCCCCGTCGCCTCCGCTCAGGTGCCGTCGTGGACGATCTGCCCGGCCACGATCGTGGCTCGCACCTCGGTGTGGGCCGGGAGGTCCAGTGCCGGGCCGAGAGGGGTGGCGAGCAGGCACAGATCGGCCGGGGCCCCGACCTCCACGCGTCGGGGAGGTCCGCCGGGCCGGTGGGGTGATCCCAGGAACAGCTGGAGGGCGCGCGCCGCGGTCACCGCCTCGTCCGAGCCCAGCACCTCGCCCCCCGCCGTGGTGCGGTCGACGGCGGTGGCCATGGCCCGCCACGGGTCGACGTCGCCGAAGGGCGCGTCGGTGGAGCCGGCCACGGGGACCCCGGCGGCGAGCAGGGTCCGGCACGGGTACAGGTGGGGTCGATCGTCGGGATCGACGTCGAGCAGGTACTGGTCGCCGCGCTGACGCACGAACCCGGGCTGGGTGACGACGACCGGGCCCCCGCGGGCCAGGTGGGCGCGCAGCTCGGGGGGCACGACCGACCCGTGCTCGATGCGGTCCCCGGGCCGCACCCCCACCTCGTCCAGGGCGGCCAGCGCCAGGACGAGGGCCGCCCGGGTCACGCAGTGGACCGCCACGTTGCGCGCCGCGGTGTGCGCGTCGCGGATCCACCCGACGAGGTCGTCGAGCGCGGGCAGGGCGTGGTCGGCCAGCACGATCTTCACCGGCCCCCGGATGAGGCCGTCGCCGAAGGTGGCGGTGGTGAGGGGTGGGCCGCCGGTGACCATGAGGTGTTGAGGAAGGGACCCGGTCCGGCGGGCGGCGGCGAGGGGCTCGAGCTCGACTCTGTCCGCCAGAGGCGTGGCGTCGGTGACACCCACGACCCCCCGGCTGGCGAGGGCCCTCCCGACCTGGCTGAGGTCGGGAGGGTCCTGCGGGCCGAGGCGGTCCCGCAGCCAGCGGTCGCCGCCGTACACCCGCCCCGTCGGTCGGCCGGCGTCGTCGCGCTCGATGCCGGGGAGGTCGGCGGTGCCGAGGTCCAGCCGGCGGACGGCGGCCGAGCTCAGCACCCACAGGGCGCCGCCACGATGCTGCACACGCACCGGACGGTCACCGACGATCTCGTCCAGGGCGGCGCGATCGAGGTCGCCGCCCACGGACTCGTGGTGGCCCACGGCCCGGACCCAGGTCCCGGCGGGGGTCGCCTCCGCCGCCGCCCGCAGGGCCTCGGCGAAGCCGGTGGCGGTGGTGACGTCCGGGGGGCCGACGGTGGCCGACAGCCGGGCGGCGGCCAGGGCCATGAGGTGGATGTGGTGGTCCCAGAGCCCCGGGAGGAGAGCCCCGCCGCGCCCATCGAGGACCTCGACCCCGGCGCGCCGGGTGATCGTCGGGGCGATCGTGCGGATCGCTCCGCCCTCCACGGCCACGTCGACGCGGCGGCGGTGGACCTCGACGTCGTGGAGCAGCAACGGGTTCACCGCTGCGCTCCGAGCCGGGCCACGACGGCGGCGGTGTCCGCTCCCAGGATGGGCCCCGGGCTCCTCCCACGCGGGGCCGAGGGCGGGCCGGGGGTGATGCCAGGGGGCACGGGGAGCGGGGCTCCGGCCAGGTGGGCGCGGTCGGTGTCGACGGGCCCGGCGGACATCGACCCGACCCTACGATCGCCACGTGGCCGCTGTCCCTCGATGGGCGTCGCGACGCCACCTCGCGACCCGGAGGGCAGGACAGACGCCGGATCGAACGCCGCGGGTACGGTGCGATCGATGACGACTCCATCCTGGGCGTGTCGCTCCCTCGGATGCGCGCTGAGGGCCCTCCGCTTCCGGGGGCGCTGACGTGAAGGTCCTGATCACCGGGGGCACCGGGTTCGTCGGCTCCCACGCCGCCCGGGCGGTGCGCGACGCCGGTCACGAGGTCCGCTTCCTGGCCCGCACGCCGGACAAGGTGGCGGCCGTGCTCGGCGAGGACTTCGTCGATGGCGCCGAGGTCATCGTCGGCGACATGACGAGCGCGGATGCTGTCGCCGAGGCCCTCGACGGGTGCGACGCCTGCATCCACGCCGCCGCGGTGGTGAGCGTCAGCAGCGGGGGCGGCGACCTGTCGAAGAACACCGACGGTGCCCGTGTCGTGCTGGGCCAGGCCGTGGCCGCCGGGTGTGACCCGGTCATCTACACGTCGACCGTCGGCATCTTCGTCCCGCCCCAGGATCCGGTCATCAGCGCCAGCTCACCGCTGGCCGAGCCACGGTCGAGCTACGGGAGGTCGAAGATCGGGGCCGAGCACTACACGCGCGGGCTGGGGGACGCGGGCGCACCGGTGGTCGTCTTCTACCCCGGCGGGGTCACCGGCCCGGACCAGCCGGCGCTCGATTCCAACATGGAGGGCATCGTCGAATCGCTCCGGCGCGGTCTCCCCGTGTGTCGCGCCGGCGGCGTCGCGGTCATCGACGTCCGCGACCTCGCCGACGCCCTCACCGCGGCGCTGGAGCCGGGTCAGGGCCCGCGCCGCTACATGGCCGGGGGGACCTTCTTCGACTGGGATCGGTACGCGAGGCTGCTGGAGCAGGTGTCGGGCCACACCCTTCGCCGGTTCCCCGTGTCGGGACCGGCGCTGCGGGGCATGGGCGCCGGCCTCGACCTGGTCCGCCGCATCCGACCGGTCGACTGGCCCGTCAACCGCGACTCGACCGAGTTCATGACCACGATGTGCGCCACCGACGACTCGGTTCTGCACGACGAGCTGGGCATCACCTATCGGCCCGTCGAGGAGACCCTGGCCGATGCGCTGCGCTGGCTCGTCGCCGCCGAGCACCTGGACGCCCGGTTCACGCCGAACCTGTGACGCTCTTCGGGGGGCTGGTCGGCGTCAGACCGGGACGTTGAGGGTGGCCCGGTACCCGTCGGCGACCGAACCGGTCACCGTGGCCAGCTGGAGGGAGTAGCCATCGCTGAACACGTTGTCGGAGTGCGGGCGCTGTACGAGGGCGGAACGATGCTCCACGACGGGGTGCCGGGCACTCGACACGTGACCGCCAGCTCCGGATCGAGCTGGAGCCTGACGAGCAGGCGGCGACGGTTCGGTCGAGCTACGTCGTGTTCCAGTCCGCGCCCGGATTGGCGCTGCAACCGATCGCGAGCCTTGCGGCCGGATCTTGTTCGCAACGATGAGAGGATGGGGCCATGGCCAACGACCCGACCGGGCGGGTGCTCCAGCTGCTCTCGTTGCTCCAGACCCACCGGATGTGGCGGGGTCCCGATCTGGGATCTCCGCCGCGACGACTGGCGCACCTTCCGCCTCGACCGCCTCAGCGATGCCCGCCTGGGCGGAGCCCGGTTCACGCCGCGCCCGGTGCCCGGCGACGATGCCGCCGCCTTCGTCGCCCAGTCGCTCGGATCGGCGCCCCGGCCCTCGACGCAACGGTGGAGGTCGCGTGCCGCGCTGAAGCGGTCGCTGCGGTCCTGAGGTGGGCCGACCACGACGTGCTCGACACCGGGGATCAGCGCTGTCGGATCCAGGCTCCGCGCCGACACCTCTGACTGGCTCGTCTCCGGCAGCAGGGATATCCGGGGAGACGATGAGCTCGTCGTCGACGGGTGGGGTGGTGGTGGGGGAGGGTGGGTGGTGGACATGAGGTGGCTCCCTTCAGGCGGCCGAGGTGGCGGGGTCGGCGGTATCGGTCGTGTCGGTCGTGGCGTCGGGGTCGAGGGACTGGCCGGTGAGGGCGAGGAAGACCTCGTCGAGGGTGGGGCCACGCAGCCCGATGTTGTCGACCGGGAGGTCGCGGTCGTCGAGCCGGCGCACCACGTCCGAGAGCTGCTCGGCACCGCCCTCCACGGGCGCCGAGAACCGGTCGCCGGCCTCGGACAGCCCGAGGCGCCCGAGCACCGCGTCGGTCTCGGATTGCGCCTCCCGCCGATCGAGGCCGAAGAGGCGGGCGACCATCTCCAGGTTCTCCCGGCCGGTCATGGCCGGCTCGACCGAGGCCGACTGCCCGGCCAGGCCGATGACCCGACGGACCGCCCTCGGGCGGCGGAGGACGTCGATGCCCGCCACTTCGAGAGACCCGGATGTCCGTCACTGCGTTGATGAAGGTGGTCTTGCCAGCCCCGTTGGGGCCGAGCAGGGCGGTGACCCGACCGGACTCGGCGGTGAGGTCGAGCCCGTCGAGGGCGTGGACGTCGCCGTAGTGCTTGGTCAGGCCCTGGGCCTCGATGATGGTCGACATGGTGCTCCTTCGGTCGGTGGAGGCCGAGAGGGACGACGGATCCGGTGACCGGAACTGAGCGGTGGCGGCCGGCACGCCTACGGGACGTGTGTCTGTGGGGACGAGGAGCACGGTACGGGCCCATGCGGTCACGATCCGGCCGCAAAGCCACGCCGGGGCACACATCCGCCCTCACGAGCCCGGAGACCTCTCGGGACCTGGTAGCAAAGCGGTGTGCACCTGGCCCAGCTCAACGTCGGTCGCCTCCGGGCTCCGATGGGCGACCCGCTGATCGACGGGTTCCGGGACAACCTCGAGCCCGTCAACGCGCGGGCCGAGGCCAGTCCCGGGTTCGTCTGGCGCCTGCAGGACGAGAGCGGCGACGCCACCGGGATCAAGGTGTTCGACGACGACCTGGAGATCGTCAACCTCACGGTGTGGGAGTCAATCGACAGCCTGGCCGACTTCGTCTACCGAAGCGGGCACGTCGGCTTCCTACGCCGTCGACGCGAGTGGTTCGAGGCCCCCAGCGAGCCGATCCTGTGCCTGTGGTGGGTCCCCGAGGGCACCATCCCCACCGTCGACGACGCCGTCGCCCGGCTCGAGCACCTGCGCACCCACGGCCCGACGCAAGCGGCGTTCACGTTCCGCCACCGCTTCGAGCCCGGTGAGGAGCTGGCGCGACCGGGCGACGATCGCGACACCTGCCCGGCCTAGCTGTTCGCGAGAGGGAGGACGACCGTGCGCGAACCGATGACCCTGGATGACTATCAGGACAGCTGCGCCCACGCCGTGGTCGAGCGCGACGAGGCAGGCGTGCTCGAGGTGCGGCTGCACTCCGACGGGGGTCCACTCATGTGGGGGGCGGGGCCGCACCGGGAGCTGGCCGAGCTGTTCGCCGCCATCGCGGCTGACCGCGGCAACCGGGTGGTGATCCTGACCGGCACCGGCGAGCACTTCATCGACTTCGACGGAGCCGAGGCCATGGCCACCGATGGCGTCCCCGCCGGTCTGTGGGGCCGGATCCTGTGGGAGGGCACGCGCCTGCTGACGACCTATCTCGACATCGACGTGCCCGTGATCGCCGCCGTCAACGGGCCGGCCCGGGCTCACTCGGAGCTGGCCGTGCTGGCGGACATCGTGCTGGCCAGCGACACCGCGCTGTTCCAGGACGGCCCGCACTTCGCGGCGGGGCTGGTGCCCGGCGACGGCGTGCAGGTGGTGTGGCCCTTGCTGCTGGGCCCCAACCGGGGCCGGTACTTCCTGCTCACCGGTCAGGAGCTGAGTGCGGCTGAGGCCCACGACCTCGGTGTGGTCGGTGAGGTCCTCGCCCCCGAGGCGCTGCTCGATCGGGCCCACGTCCTCGCTCGTCAGCTGGCCGTCCGGGACAAGCACCTCCTGCGCCACACCCGGCGCGTCCTCACCCGCCCCCTGAAGCGCCAGCTGCTCGAGGACCTGGAGCTGGGTCTGGCTCTCGAAGGGCTGTCGGCCGCCGTGCCCCGCCACTGATGTCGCCGAGGACGGGCTCGGGCCTCCTGGCCCGGAGGTCCGATCAGGGCCGCGTTCTGCGGCCGCCTCCCCCGCGATCCGCGAGCTCCTCGACGACGACGCCGAGAGCCTCGTAGACGCCGCTCGCCCGCACGTCCCGGGTGACGACCCGAGCCCAGAGCCTCGCGCTCCGAGCGCGACCAGCGCGTCGTACACGGCGCCGCCGGCGATCCCCCGTACCGCCAGGAGGTGGGGAAGGGCCGAGGCCGTCTCGGCGTCTCCGACTCCGCGGTGACCTCACCGTCCACCGTCCGCAGCCCCGGCGGCGGCGGCCTGGAGCGCCTGCCACCGGGCGTCGGCGGCCCCGAGCGGCCCGCCGCCTCCACCGGGGTGGCCAGGACCGACTCGAGGTGCCGCTGCGGCGACTCGCCCTCAACCTCGCCGACGAGCTCGAGCCCGATGCCGCCCGGGGTCAGGTTCACGTTGACGGGTCCGCCGCTGTTGGAGGATGAGGAATGGGAAGTCCTCGATGGCGAAGGTGGCGATCTGGGCTGCGATCACGAGCCGCCCTGTGCATCAGCGCGGGCGGTAGGCCTGTGAGCGGTGCTCGATGCGAACGACGTTGACCGTGCCGGCCTCGTCGTCGATCCGGTAGATGACCCGGTACGCACCCCGTCGGGCTGAGTGGTAGCCGGTGAGGTCACGTTGCAGCGGCTTGTCGACGCGATGGGGGTCATCGAGGAGAGGACCCACCATGAACTCGACGACCGCAGCCGCCATGCGGTGCGGCAGGCGTCCGAGCTCCCGCTCCGCCGGCCCGGCGACCACCAGCCTCCACTGGCTCATTGGTGCACCATCCGGTCATCGAGCACACCAAGGACCTCGATCGTCGCCGGGCACCAATGAGCGCCGTCGGCTCCGCAGGCTCCGCCGCCGGAGAGCCCGTCCTGCCTGGTTCGCTTGCTGCGCTCGCTCATCGAGCCGGATAGGTCGCTCGCAGCTCTTCGGCGGTGGTCACATCGCCGTCGATGATGGCCTGCTCCGAGGCGCGGACCCCGCGCATTGCTTCCGGGTCGGAGAGGATGTCGAGGGTCTCTTCCAGCGACTCGAGATCGTCGGGGCTGAGGATCACTGCCGCGGGACGCCCATGGCGGGTGAGCACCACCCGGTCATGGCGCTGCTCGACCCCGTCGACGATCTCCGACAGCCGCTTCTTGATCTCGGCCAGAGGCAGCGTGCTGTCAGACATGACCACTATTCTAGTCACATCTTCGTCGTCATCTGCTGGTCTCACGTGTGGTCGTCATCTGCTGGTCTCACGTGTGATCGTCGGGGTGAACGATCGGACATTTGGCGGTGCTTGTCCGTGGGCCAGGATGTCCGTACGTTGGGGGTGTGGCGCCGATCGACCGATCCAGCCCGATGCCGCTGTGGGCCCAGGTCCTCGAGGACCTGCGGGCCCGCCTCGATGCCGGTGAGCTCACCGAGGAGTTCCCGACCGACAACGAGCTGATCGGTCGCTACGGGGTGTCGCGGCACACGGTGCGTGAGGCGATGCGTCGCTTGCAGGACGAGGGGGTCGTCAGCCGCGAGCGCGGTCGGGGCACCTTCGTGACCGTTCCCCCCGTCGAGCAGGCCACTGGTGCCATCTACAGCCTGTTCCGGTCGATCGAGGCCATGGGGCTCGAGCAGCGCAGCCGGGTCCTGGACCTGGCTGAGACGACCGACGAGGAGGTCGCCGGTCGCCTCGGCCTCCGCACCAACGCCAAGCTCGTCCGCCTCGAACGGCTGCGGCTGGTGGACATGCACGCGCTGGCCCACGACACCGCCTGGTTGCCGGCGACGATCGCCCGGCCGCTGCTCGAGGTCGACTTCACCCACACCGCGCTCTACGACGAGCTGGCCCAGGCCTGTGGCATCCGTCCGACGGCCGGCACGGAGTGGATCTCCACCGAGCTGGCGCCCGAGCGGGAGCGGGATCTCCTGGGCATCCCCGCCCGACAACCCGTGTTCCGCATCCGGCGCCTGGGTGAGGCCGAGGCGAGGGCGATCGAGTGGCGAGAGACGGTCGTGCGCGGCGACCGGTACACCTTCGTCGCCCGTTGGTCGCCGACCGGCAGCTACGAGACCACCCTCACCCAGACCAGCTCCGGGGGCTGACGGCGCGGTCGGGGCGATGGCGCCGGGGACGGCGCTGAGCCACCCTTGACCGCGCACCCGAAAGACCGTACATTCGGACGCTACCGTGGCGCTGGTCACAGCCCGACCCCGAAGGTCGCCGCCAGGAGGTCCCCGTTGTCCACCGCCACCCCTCACGAGGACGTCATCATCGTCGGCGGGTCGGTCGATCGACACGCACCGGCGATCGACCAGGGAGCCTCGTGACCCGACTGGGGTTCCTGCTCGACAGCGACAGCTGCATCGGCTGCCACGCCTGCACGGTGGCGTGCAAGAGCGAGCACGACGTGCCCCTCGGTGTGAACCGCACCTGGGTGAAGTACATCGAGACCGGCACCTTCCCGGACGTGACCCGGAAGTTCGGCGTGATGCGCTGCAACCAGTGCGATGACGCCCCGTGCATGGCGATCTGTCCGACGTCGGCGCTGTTCCGGGCCGAGAACGGGGTGGTCGACTTCCAGGACGATCACTGCATCGGGTGCAAGGCGTGCATGAACGCGTGTCCCTACGACGCGCTCTACATCAACCCGGAGACCAACACCGCCCACAAGTGCAACATGTGCAACCACCGGATCGAGGTGGGGCTCGAGCCGTCGTGTCAGATCGTGTGCCCCACCGAGGCCATCAAGATCGGCGATCTCGACGACCCGAGCTCGGAGATCAGCCGCATCGTGGCTCGCGACGATGTCGCGGTGCGGGCGCCGGAGCAGGGCACCCTGCCCAAGGTCTACTACCGGGGGGCCGATCAGGCCTTGCTCGATCCCACCCGGACGGCCATCGCCAACGACGGGATGATCTGGGCCGAGACCACCCCCCGCCACCCCACCGTCCCGGTGGCCATCGGCGCCAAGCCGACCGACGACCTGGCGGTGGTCGCCCGCACCGCCTACACGACCGCCCACGAGATGACCTGGAAGGAGAAGGTGGCGGGCTACCTGGTCACCAAGGCCATCGCCGCCGGGGTCATGGCCGTCGCCGCCCTGCTCGTCCTCCTCGGCCATGCCGACGCCCAGGCCGCGGTCGGGATCGTGCCCCCGGTGGTAGCCGGGGTGTTCCTCGCTGCCACCGGGGTGCTCCTCGTCGGCGACCTGAAGCAGCCAGCCCGGTTCACCTACCTCCTGACCCGCGGCAACCGATCCTCGTGGCTGGTCAAGGGGGCCTACGTGCTGATGGCCTTCAGCCTGGTGTGCGGGCTGTGGCTCGTCGGTGGGCTGGTCGAGACGGCTGGGCTGCTGCGTGTCCTGGCTCCGCTGGCGGTGGTCGGGGCGGCGGGGACCGCGGGCTACACCGCCTTCCTCTTCGCCCAGTGCGAGGGTCGTGACCTGTGGCAGTCGCCGCTGCTGCTCCCGGTCCTGCTGGCCCAGGCCGTCACCGCCGGCGGCGCGACCTACGCGCTCCTCGACCTGTTCATGGCCGTCCCCGAGGTGACCGCCGTCCGCTGGGTGCTGCTCGGCGGCGTGGCGGCGACCGCCGCCTTCGTGGCCATGGAGCTGACCTCGACGGGCAGCCGCCAGGTGGAGCTGGCAGTCGCCTCCATGACCCGCGGCGCCTACGCCCGCCAGATGTGGGGGGGTGGCATCGTCCTCGGCCTGGTGGTGCCGGCGGTGGCCGTCACGGTGTCACTCGTTGCGGGCATGGGGTCACCGATCCTGGCCGCGGTGGGCGGTCTGGCCGCTTTGGTCGGCATGTTCGCCTACGAGGACGCCTTCGTCCGGGCCGGCCAATCGGTCCCCCTCTCCTAGGACATCCGGATGGCCGACCTGCACAGCTACCCCCCGCACGACCAGTGGCACGACTGGCGCGAGCTCGACGCCAAGGCCTGGCCCGAGCGGGTCGAGCGCCGCTACACCATGGTCCCCACCACCTGCTTCAACTGCGAGGCTGGGTGCGGCCTGGTGGCCTACTTCGACCAGGACACCGACCAGATCACCAAGATCGAGGGCAACCCCGAGCACCCCGGCAGCCGGGGCCGCAACTGCGCCAAGGGGCCGGCCACCCTGAACCAGGTGTACGACCCCGAACGCATCCTCCACCCCCTCAAGCGGGTGGGGAAGCGGGGCGAGGGCCGGTGGGAGCGCATCAGCTGGGACCAGGCCCTCGACGAGGTCGGGACTCGCCTCCGCGCCGCCATCGTCGAGGACCGTCGCAACGAGATCATGTACCACGTCGGTCGCCCGGGGGAGGACGGTTACACCGATCGGGTCCTGCAGGCGTGGGGTGTCGACGGCCACAACTCCCACACCAACATCTGCTCCTCCAACGCTCGCATCGGCTACCAGTCCTGGATGGGCCACGACCGGCCCTCGGCGGACTTCGCCCACGCCGAGGTCATCTTCCTCATCTCCGCCCACCTGGAGTCGGGTCACTACTTCAACCCCCATGCCCAGCGGATCATGGAGGCCCAGGCCAAGGGGGCCAAGATCATCTGCGTCGACCCCCGCCTGTCCAACACCGGGGCCAAGGCCGACTACTGGCTGGCCCCGTGGCCTGGCACCGAGGCCTTCCTGCTGCTGGCCATCGCCCGCCTCCTCATCGAGTCCGGCGCGTGGAACGAGCCCTTCGTCCGCCGGTGGACCAACTGGGAGACCTACCTGCGCCGGACCCGCCCGGACCTCCCCGTCGAGTGGCCTTCGGTCCGCACCGCCCTCCTCGACGAGTACGCCGGGTACACACCCGAGGCGGCCGAGGCCAAGACCGACGTCGCCGCGTCGACCATCCGCGAGCTGGCCGAGCTCATCGGCGCCCATCCCACCAAGCTCGCGTCCCACACCTGGCGGGCCGCAGGGGCGGGCCACCTCGGCGGCTGGCAGGTCGCCCGCTCGCTGTTCTTCCTCAACGTGCTCACCGGCTCCGTCGCCACCAAGGGCGGCACGGCAGGCACCGGCACCAACAAGCTCAAGCCCGCCGCCCCCCTGGGCGCGCCCACCCCGACCAGCTGGAACGAGCTGCTGTGGCCCCGTGAGTACCCGCTCAGCTACCACGAGATGTCGATCCTGCTGCCCCACTTCCTCAACGAGGGCCGGGGTGCGCTGGAGGTCTACTTCTCTCGCGTCTACAACCCGATCTGGACCAACCCCGACGGGTTCACCTGGATGGAGGCCCTCACCGACGAGGACAAGGTGCGGTGCCACGTCGCCCTCACGCCCACCTGGTCGGAGACGGCCTGGTTCGCCGACTATGTGCTGCCCATGGGGGTCTCGGCCGAGCGCCACGACGTCCACAGCTACGAGACCCACGCCGGACGGTGGATCGGGTTCCGCCAGTCGGCGTTCCGTCGCTACGCCGAGATCAAGAACGGCGGCCCCCTCGGCCCCGACGTCCGGAGCCACCAGTACAACCCCGGCGAGGTCTGGGAGGAGAACGAGCTCTGGATCGACCTGTCCTGGCGCATCGACCCCGACGGCAGCCTCGGCATCCGCCGATGGTTCGAGAGCGAGGAGCGCCCGGGGCAGCCCATCACCGTCGATGAGTACTACGAGCGCATGTTCACCGACAGCGTCCCCGGCCTGGCCGACGCCGCGGCCGCCGCGGGCCAGACGCCCCTGGAGCACATGCGCGACCGCGGCGCCTACGCCGTGCCCACCGACCCCTACGAACCTCATGAGCGGCCTGTCGCCTCCGAGGCCCTGGCCGACTGCACCACCGACGCCGACGGCGTCTACCGCAAGCCGGGCACGGCCGGCACCTGGACGGGCGACCTCGACGACCTCGACAGCCTGACCCTCGCCCCCCTGGGCGACGGGTCGCCGGCGGTGGAGGTGGACGGCGAGGCTCGCGAGGGCTTCCCGACCCCGTCCCGGAAGCTCGAACTCTACTCGACCACCTTGGCCGAGTGGGGGTGGCCCGAGTACGCCACGCCCACGTTCATCCCCTCCCAGGTCCACTGGGAAGACCTCGACCTGGCCGGGACCGAGCGGATCCTGCTGCCCACGTTCCGCATCCCGACCCTGATCCACACCCGGTCGGCCAGCTCCAAGTGGCTCAACGAGATCAGCCACCGTCACCCGCTCTGGATCCACCCGAGCGACGCCGAGGCGCTCGGCATCACCGAGGGCGGTCTGGTGCGGGTGTCCACCCGCATCGGCCACTTCGTCATCTCGGCTTGGCGCACCGAGGGCATCCGCCCCGGTGTGGTCGCGGCCTCGCATCACATGGGCCGGTGGCGCCTCGACGAGGACCAGGGCCGGTCGTGGGCATCAGGCCAGGCGAACCTCGCCCAGGACGGCACCACCTGGAAGCTCCGACGGAACGGCGGCAACCGGCCCTACCAATCTGACGACCCGGACACCGGGCGCATCTGGTGGAGCGACACCGGAGTGCACCAGAACGCCGCCTTCTGCGTCCAGCCCGACCCGATCTCGGGCATGCAGTGCTGGCACCAGAAGGTGGACATCACCCCCGCCCGGAGCGACGACGAGTACGGCGACGTGGTGGTCGACACCGCCCGGTCCCGGGAGGCCTATCTGGAGTGGCGGGCGATGACCCGGCCGCCGACCAACGGGCTGCGTCGTCCGCTCTGGTACGCCCGCCCCCTCAAGCCCGCGGCGTCCGCCTACCGGGCTCCCGACCTCGGAGCGCCCTGAGCCGGTCGGCCAGCACCTGTCAACGTCTGGTCGTCCCGTCAGCGACCCACACCCAGGGCCGAGAGCAGGCCGCCCACGGCGATGACGGTCAGCAGGGTCGCGCCGATGGCCACGAACCGGCGGTCGTGCTCCTGGTGCCAGCGGAACACCAGCCACGCCACGCGCAGCAGGGGCACGGCCACCACCGCGGCGACGACGGCGATGGCCAGGCCGGTGCGCAGGGGGTCGGGGATGACGATGCTGGCGGCGGCGACGACGAGGACGACGCGGGTCGTCCAGGTGAGCGCCGGGCGCTGCCACCGACCCCGGATGGTGCTGACGGCTCCCGGCGGGGGTGCGGTCACGTCCGGACCACCAGGATCACCGCCACTGCCACCAGGAGCACGCTCAGGATGCGCCGCACGATGCTGGGCGCGAGGGCCGACTGGAGGCGGGCGCCGACCAGCCCCCCGACCAGCGAGCCCACCACCACGACCGCCGCCGGCGGAGCGTCGATGCGGCCTTGCAGGGCGAAGACCACCAAGGCGGCGGACGAGGTGATGCCGACGGTGAAGGTGGTGGTCGCGGCGGCCACCCTCGTCGGGACCCGCATGATCTCCGAGGCCGCCGCCGTCTTGATGAACCCGCCCGACACGCCCGCGGTGCCGGCGATCACGCCGGCCACGCCCATCAGGCTGAGCCCGAGCCCGAGCCGGTCGGCCCGGTAGGGCACCACCCCGTCGCCCAACGGGTAGGCACCGGCCAGCGTTCCGACCCGCTCGCCGACGTCGGCGGGCGAGGAGGCGGGGTCGGGCGGGTTGCGCAGCCCCTTGCGGCGGCCGCCCGCCAGCGCGGCGATGGCGGCCACCGCGGCCAGCACGTAGGTGAGCAGCTGCTCGGCCACCAGGCCCGAGAGGACCGCGCCCACCACCGCCCCGGTGGAGGCGACCAGCTCGGCGGTGACCCCGAGGCGGTGGTTCACCGACCGCTCGGCCAGCTGATGCGGCCCGGCCGCGATCGATGCCGCGGCGACGGTCACCAGGCCCAGCGGCGCCGCCGCCGAGGGCTCCATGCCCGTGACGACCAGGGCGGGGACGAGGAGGATGGCGCCACCCAGGCCGCCGAGCGTGCCCATCGCGGCCGCGACCAGGGCCATGGCGCCGTAGCCCAGGTACTCCACCACGGCCTCCCTCGCCCGGTCCGGATGTCCGGATCCTAGTGATGGTGTCGCGGGCGCTGGTCCCCGTGGCCGGTGCCCGGTGGAGGGTGACAGTCGTCACCCATGGGGCTAGAATGTCCGTACATTGCCGGGATGGCCGCCCTTCCGTGCCGTCGCTGCACCCCAGCTCGACCCCCCTGTTCCCCAGGAGAGACAGCATGGAGATCGTCACCATCGAGACACCGTCGCTCGGCGATCGGAGCTACCTGGTCCACGACGGCCGGGTGGCCCTGGTCGTCGACCCGCAGCGCGACATCGACCGCGTGCTGGACGCGGCCGACGCCGCCGGGGTGGAGGTCACCCACGTGGTCGAGACCCACGTTCACAACGACTACGTGAGCGGAGGCCTGGCGCTGGCGCGGACCACCGGCGCGGCCTACGTGAACGCGGCCGAGGAGCCCCTGCGGTTCGACCACGCCTCGGTGTCCGATGGCGACCGCTTCGCAGTGGGAGCCCTCTCGGTGGAGGTCCTCCACACGCCGGGCCACACGCCTCATCACCTGAGCTACGCGGTCCGCCACGACGGCGACGCCCCCGCCCTCTTCACCGGCGGCTCCCTTCTCTACGGCACCGTCGGTCGGACCGACCTGATCTTCGCGGACATGGTCGACCAGCTCACCCGCTCCCAGTTCTACTCCGCCCGCCGCCTGGCCAACGCCTTCCCCGACGAGGCCCGGGTGTACCCCACCCACGGGTTCGGCAGCTTCTGCGCCTCGGCCAAGAGCGAGGGCGAGTCCGACGGCACCCTCGGCACCGAGCGAGCCATCAACCTCGCCCTCACCATCGACGACGAGGACGACTTCGTGGCGCGCCTCGTGGCCGGCCTCACCCCCTACCCCCGCTACTACGCCCAGATGGGCCCGCTCAACCAGGCCGGCGGCATCCCGGTCGACCTGTCGGCACCGGCGCTGGTGGATCCGGTCGAGCTGGGGCGCCGCATCCACCGGGGCGAGTGGGTCATCGATCTCCGTCAGCGGCGTGTCTTCGCCGCCGAGCATCTCACCGGCACCATCGGGATCGAGCTGGCCGACCCCTTCTCCACCTACCTCGGCTGGCTGCTGCCGTGGGGCACGCCCGTCACCCTGCTGGGCGACACCACGCAGCAGGTGGCCGAGGCTCAGCGCCAGCTCGTCCGCATCGGCATCGATCGGCCCTCGGGCGCAGCGACCGGCGGGGTAGACGAGTGGTCTCCCGACGGCGACCGCGGCAGCTACCGCGCCGTGGACTTCGTCGACGCCGTCGGGCGCGACGGGGGCTCCCTGCTCGACGTCCGGCGCCACGACGAGCGCGCCACCAGCTACATCGAGGGCTCGGTGCACGTGCCCATCCAGGAGCTGACGGCGCGCCTCGAGGAGCTGTCGACCGATGACGTGTTCTGGGTGCACTGCGCCAGCGGGTTCCGGGCCAGCATCGCGGCCAGCCTGCTCGACCGATCGGGTCGCCGGGTCGTTCTGGTCGACGACGACTACGACAACGCCGCTGCCGCCGGATTCGACCTCACCGTCCCGTCCTGACTGGGACGACCTCCGTCATGCCGCGGAGCTGATCTGGCGGATCGGGCCGACCACGAGGGGACGGCGTCACGTGAGGCTCAGCGCCCGGCGGTCCTACTCAGGAGGCATGAGGCGTGGCCGTCACCAGGTCGAGGAGGGCTTGTTCGAGGACCTCGGTGAGCGCGGGGTGGACGTAGAGGACGTCGTGGGCCAGCTGGTCGATGGTCTGGCCCAGCTGCATGGCCTGTAGGAGGGGCTGGAGGAGGGTCGCGGCCTGCGGACCGATGATGTGGACCCCGAGGAGGAGCCTCGACTCCGGGTCGGCCAGGAGCTTCACGAAGCTGGTCGAGTCCTCGAGGGCCCAGCCGTAGGCTGCCTCCCCGAAGTCGTGAACCGCGACGACGTGGGCGAGCTCTCGGTCCCGGGCCTGTGCTTCGGTGAGCCCGACGCTCGCGATCTGGGGATCGGAGAACACGGCGTGGGGGGCCAGGCCCGACGCCAGGGTGCGCAGGTCGTCGGGATGGGCGAGGTTGTGGGTGACGACGCGCATCTCGGCGTTCGCCATGTGCTTGAGCTGGAAGTGGTTGGTCGCATCGCCCAGCGACCAGACCCCGGGAACGCTGGTGCGGTAGGTGTCATCGGTGACCACGTGGCCGTGGTCGTCGAGCTCGATGCCCCCGGCGGCGGCGTCGAGCAGGTCGGTGTTGGGCCGTCGGCCGGTGGCCACGAGGAGCATGTCGGCCTCGAGTACCTCCTGCCCGTCGGGGCCCTCCACGGTGACGGCGACGCCATCGCCGGCCTCGGCCACCGAGACCGCCGTGGTGTTGAGGTGCAGGTCGAACCGGTCGGCCACGAGCTCCGTGAACCGGGTCGAGATGTCGAGGTCCTCGTTCATCAGCAGGCGCGGGCTGCGCTGGATGATCTGCACCTCCGCGCCGAAGGCTTGGAAGACGTGACCCATCTCGGCCGCGATGAAGCCCCCGCCCAGCACGATAATCGATCGGGGGACCTCTTCGATCCGCATGATCGTGTCGGACGTGTGGTGGGCGACGGTGTCGAGCCCGGCGATCGGTGGGAGGTCGGGACGTGACCCGGCGGCCACCACGATCTGCTCCGCGGTGAGCGTCTCGGTGCCGACCTGGATCACCCTGGGGCCGACGAACCGAGCGGCATCCTCGTAGACGTCGATCCCGTTTGAGCGGCGGTAGTCCACCGCTTGTCCGTGGAGGGGGTCGATGCGGCCGAACACCCGGTCCCGGATCGCCGGCCAGTCGACGCAGTCGACGTGCGCCTCGACCCCGAGACGAGCGGCCTCGGTGACCCCGCGGGCCGCATCGGCTGCCACGACCAGCATCTTGGAGGGGATGCAGCCGCGGTTGAGGCAGGTGCCACCGAAGCGGTCAGGTTCCACGATCGCGGCACTCAACCCCGACAGCTCGGACGTGAACACCATGTTCCCGGACCCGGCCCCGATGACGATCAGATCGTAGGTGCGCATGTGGAGGTCTCCTTCGATGGCGGTTGGTCGTGCATCGGAACCCACTCACCGGACCCCGACTCGTGGCCCCGGTGTGCGAGGGGCCGTCCTGCTCTTCCCGAGCGTGGCCTGCTCCTCGGGTCGCGGCCCGTTCGAGGGAGCGTAGATGCGCGATCCCGGCTGTTCGCGACCCCCTCGTGCGGGACTCCATGTTGTTCGAGTCTGCGCCAGAGCTGATCGAGGAGTCGAGTGTGCGTCCGTAGGTGAACCGCGTGCAGGGACGGGCTCAGCCGGTCATGCGGCAGCGCAGTCGGCACTTGCTCGTCGACGGCGCCGCCGCAAATGCCCACGGCGCCGAACGGGTTACCCAGGATGTCGGCCGGCTTGACCACCGCCGGCGGGACGATCGTCGTTGATGAACGCGCAGGTCCCGATCGGCCGCGGCACGGCCACCTTGATGGCGACGCTGGCGTCGATGAGCCCGATGAGGGTGGTCGGACCCGGATGTAGCTGGTCCGCCGTCGGTAGGTGGCGCAGGCCAGGCCGGCCACGTCGGTTGTGAGACCACCGCGGGCCAGCTCCTCGCGCGCAGGCCGGGCACGCGTCGCTGCCCGTGGCCCTCGGGCAGCCCGACGTCGGACGGCTCCCGCCGTCCGCGACAGGATCGCAGGAACTCGCGGAGCTCGTCTCGGGCGGCCACCGGGGAGGCGATCGAGAGGGTCGCTGGGTGTACGACCTGCGAGAGGAGCAGCGACGGCGCAACAACTTGCCAGGACACGAGTCGCCCCACGCCCGCATGAGGAGCGCGAGGATGTCCAGCGATGTCCGCTCTGTCGACCCACTCCCGTCCGACGGCGGCGTTCGAGAGCGCCAGGCTGACCTACAGTGATGCTCCGGTCGACCTGCACAACTCGGGTGTCAACCAGCTCCTCAGCGTTGCCGCAGCGAGGGGCTACTCGCTGTACCACTTCTGCATGGCCGACCTCTATCGCGAGGTTCGCCAGCCCTGGGTCCATGCCACTGTCCTGGAGCTCGATCCGGACTGGTCGGGTGAAGCCCCACAAGCATGGCAGCACCTGCGCCCGATCGGCAGCCTGAACATGGCCCTCGATGCTGTCGACGTCTGCTTCGTACGCGGCGACGACATCCGGCGCGAGGACACCCCGAACCTCGACATCCTCCGCCAGGCCGATGCGACCGGCACGGTCGTCGAGTCGGTCGATGCGACCCTCTCCACCTGCGACAAGTTCCAGGTCACTGAGCGGTGTCCCGGCGTACCACAGCCCATCACCTACGCCACCAGCGACCTGGCGTCGACGCTGGCAGCAGTTGGTCGTCTGCCCGACCACGATGGCTGGATCGTGATCAAGGATCGTTACGGGTTTGGCTGCGGCGCCCAGGTCCACCGACTCCACGTCGACACACCGGGTCTCGAGCACACGCTGCACGAGTACCTCCTCGTCTATGGCGACCTCCTGGTCCAGGAGTTCCGCCCGGAGGTGTCCGCCGGTGATCTGGTGGTGACGTTCTTCGAGGACGAGCTGCTCGGCGCGATGCGACGGATTCCCGCCGAGGGGGAGTGGAAGAGCAACGCGAGCCTGGGCGCAACCCACGTCGCCCACGAGCTGAGCTCGGAACAGGCCGAGATCGCGTGGACGGTGCGACGGGCGTTTCCCGAGTGCCGCCTGGCCTCGGTCGACCTCCTTGCATCGGGCCGGGTGTTGGAGATCAACGCGTTCCCGGGGGGCGAGGGGCTGCTCAAGACCCACGGTGTCGTCCTGGCGGAGAAGGTGCTCGACCGCCTCGAGAACGAGCGCAGTGGCCAGGCCGCCAGCCCCGGAACCCTGATC
>JBBSMQ010000016.1:0-84623 GCA_038233075.1 Acidimicrobiales bacterium | reverse complement strand
TCCCCGTCCGAGGCATCGGGCCACCGAGCCCTGATGCCGGCCTCTGCGGCCCGGACGACATCGATGCTGGCCTGATCGGCGAGGGCGGCGCGCTCAGCCACGGACATCTGTCGCCACCCGTCGACGAGGCGCTCGAACACATCCGGATCCGTGTCCTCTGGCAATGACGGCTCGCCCATGGAGCCACAGTACCTAGACCTCCAGCGCATCGCCGAGCTCGACGCCAAGGCATCGATCGGCACCGACGGCGATTCGTTCGACAACGCGATGGCCGAATCGGTCAACGCCCTCTACAAGACCGAATTGCACCGCAACCCTGCGGCGCTCGCCGCCAACGGCGGTCACTGGAAGGGCCTCGACGACCTCGATGTGGCCACCTGCGGGTGGGTCGGCTGGTTCAACGAGCAACGGCTCCACGGCGAGCTCGACGACGCCACACCTGCGGAGTGGGTTGCCGCTGACTAGCGTGACCTCGCCCAGGCCCCCGCGGCCTGAGAAAACCAACCCAACGAGCACCCGTCGGACCCAGGCCGAATCACTGCGGCGTTGCACTGTGCGGGTTTGGGTTCGCATCCACCCGGTACCGGGTGGATGCGATTGAGGAGGGAGACCGATGGCCAAACGTGGGTTCTTTGCCGAGATGTCGCACCAGAAGCAGGTGGCTGCGCGGCAACGTGAGCAGGCCAACAAGGCCGCCGCACGCCAGCACGCAGCCGCGGTCCGCCAGGCAGAGGCGGCCCAGCGCCAGGCGGAACAGGCCAGGGCTCCGGCGGCCAAGGCGTCGGCTGCGCACCAGAAGCAGGCGGAAGCTGAGGCGAAGCGCCTCTACCTCGAGGCTCGTGCAGCGGAGGTTGAGTCGCTCAACACTCAACTCGCCGAGACCTACGACGACGAGCTCGACACGTTGCTCGCCAGCACCCTCGACGTCGACGACCACGTCGACTTGGAGGCCCTGCGCGTCCACGCCGAGCACCCGCCGTTCGGGTTCCCGGAACTGGAAGTCCCGATCCCAGGCGGGCTCCATCGGCGGCCCGCCGAGCGACACGGGGAGCGGCCACCGAGTCCAGGAAGTAGGTGAGCGCGTCCGAGAAAGTCGGGTTGGTGCCAAGACCGGCGACGCCCGTAGGGGTCGTCGTCCCGAGTGCGTCAGCGAGGCGCTGGGAGGCCTGCTCTCGGGTGGATCCGGTTCGCTTGATCAGCTTTCCCGTCACGGGGTGCTGACGCTTGGCCTCCCACCGCCCTGCGCCGGCCGACCAGTAGATGGACCCCTGACCGTTGGCGGCCTTGCCGGCGACCGTCACCCGGCCATCGGCATCGACCCTGCGCTTCGGGGTGGGCCTACGGCCCGGCCTCTTCCTTGCGGTGGCATCCACGTCGGTCCCTTCCGTCGGTCCCTGAATGCGATGCGGCGAACTCGCGGGACCAACCAGGGACCAACCGCCTAGATACTTCCGTGGACCTCCAAGTCCCCTTTCGCCCCGCTAACCAGGGTTACCTTGCCATCTGTGGCCCTCCGTGGACCCCTCAGCGGAGCGGGGGGGATTCGAACCCCCGGGCCCGTGAGGGCCGGTCGCTTTCAAGGCGACTGCAATCGTCCGCTCTGCCACCGCTCCGCTCGACACGGTAGTGCGAGGCGCCGCGGCGCCCATCGGGCGATCAGGCGGTGGCGCTGGCCTCGCGGGTTGGCTCGTCGCCGGCGGCCAGGGCCCGCCAGAGGGCGGGGTAGCTGCGGTGCTCGAGGCCGTCGGGCACCCAGCCGCTGGCTCGCAGCTCGGTGTGCATCTGCGGCAGGTGGCGCCAGGGCACGCCCATGTCGACGTGGTGGGAGAGGTGCCAGCCGATGTTGTAGGGCACGAGGAAGAAGCGGGCGAGGGGTCGCTGGCGCACCGAGTGGGTGGTGCGGCGGCGGTCCTTCGAACGCTCCATGCCTCCGTGCTCGGCGATGGCCCGCAGGCGGTTGATGACCCGCCAGCTGGTCATCCACGGGATGAACCAGAGCAGGTAGAGCTCGGGCCGACCCAGCAGCGTGGCCACGAGGAGGACGGCGGCCTGGAAGTAGAGGATGCGGCGGGCGTGGTGGCCGAACTCGGCCATGCGGGCCCCCCGCAGGATGCTGCGCAGGTTCTTCCAGCCCGACCTCCCGAAGGCGTCGCGGGTGAGCTTGCGGCGCAGTGAGGCCCGGCTCACCGGATAGCCGACGTAGAGGTTCATGTCCGGCTCCTTGGGGCCGAACTCGTCCTTGTGGTGGGCGATGTGGCCCCGCCGGTAGAGGTCGGTGGAGATGAACGCGGGGTAGCCCACCACCCAGCGTCCGACCCAGTCGTTGATCCGCTTGTGGGGGAACAGCAGGCGGTGGGCGGCCTCGTGGGAGAGCGCCGCGAAGGCGGCGTGGGTGCGGCCCATCCAGATGAAGGCGACCAGGTAGGCGATCGGGTTGCGGGTCCAGGCGGCCACGACGATGGGGACGATCGCCTGGGCCCAGACGCTGATCACGGCGACGGCGTTGCGGACCACGGGTATGCGCCGCAGCTCGGCCCGGATCTCGGGCACCGCCTTGCCCGACGGGAGCAGGCGCTCGGTGGGCAGCACCTCGGGCAGGAGAGGCTCTGCCGGGACCATCGTGGTGGTGAGGGTGGCAGCCATCACCGATCACCTTACAGTCTCGCTCCACGCGTCGCCACCTCGTAACATCGACGGCTGGGACGGTACGCTGCGCCGGTGCCCGCCGCCGACCGGCCCCGATCCGTCCGACGGCCGGGCGCCCCATCGTGGTCCCCGTCGGAGGAGCCGCAGCCGTGACAGACGGGGTCGGGGAGCACGGGCCCTGGCGGCCGGACGAAGAACCCGCCCTCCCGGCCCGGTCGGTGATCGCCTCCACCTTGCTGGGCGTCCAGCCGCCACGGCTGCCCACCGGGATCCTGGTCCGGTCGTGCGGCCTGTTCGGCATCCGGCCCGGCACCGCTCGTGTCGCCATCTCCCGGATGGTCGCCGCCGGCGAGCTCGGCGCCGACGGCGACGGCTACGCCCTGGGTCCCCACCTCCGCGCCCGTCAGGCCCGCCAGGACCTGAGCCGTCACGGGAGTACTGCGCCCTGGAACGCCGAGCGCGACGGCTGGCAGGGGCTGGTGATCACCGGGGAGGCCCGACCCGCCGCGGAGCGCACCGCGCTGCGGCAAGCGGCCCAGGCCCTGCGCCTGGCCGAGCTCCGTGAGGGGGTGTGGCTGCGGCCCGCCAATCTGGACCTGGCCGACCAGCCCGACAGCCTCGCGGTGGTCGAGGCCCAGGGTCTGCGCCTGCGGGCCCACCCCGACGGCGACGGGCCCAGCCTCGCCGCCTCGCTGTGGGACCTGGACGGCTGGGCGACGAGAGCACGGCGGCTGATCGCGGCCCTCGAGGTGTCGGAGCCAGGCCTCGCCGCCGGTGACCTCGATGCCCTCCCTCACGGCTTCGTGCTCTCCGCCGCGGTGCTCCGCCACCTCCAGTCCGACCCCCTCCTGCCCGCTGCCCTCCTCCCCCGCGTCTGGCCCGGAGCTGCGCTGCGCGCCACGTGGTCCCGGTGGAACCGTTCGTTCAGCGCGGTGTGGGCCGACTGGTACCGCGCCGAGCGCGCCACCGTCCCGGGCCCGCGACCTTTGGACGCCTGAACGCCCCATCGGGCATCACCCGTCCAATGGATGCGTGCACCCCGTGCGAGCCGGTGGGGGCGGGGAGCCGCGGCGTGACAGCATGGGGGCCATGGCCGACGCCGATCGCATCTACTTCCGTCAGCTGCTCGCGGGGATGGACGTGGCCGAAGATGATGTCATCGCCCAGCAGATGGTCAACTTCGTCTACCTGATCGGCGACCGGGAGACGGGCGAGGCCGTCGCCGTCGACCTGGCCTACGACGTCCCCGGCGTCCTCGACGTGCTGGCCGCCGACGAGATGACGCTGGTCGGCGCCCTGGCCACGCACTACCACCCCGACCACGTGGGCGGCAGCCTCATGGGACACCCCATCGCCGGGTTGAGCGAGCTGCTGGATGTGGCTGAGGTGCCGGTCCACGTGCAGGCCGACGAGGTCGAGTGGGTCACCAAGGCCACCGGTGTCGGGTCCGACCACCTCGTCGCCCACGCCAGCGGCGACACCGTCATGGTGGGCGAGATCCCGATCACCCTCATCCACACGCCGGGCCACACCCCGGGCAGCCAGTGCTTCCTCGTCGAGGGTCGCCTCGTCGCCGGCGACACGCTCTTCCTCGACGGCTGCGGGCGCACCGATCTCCCCGGCAGCGACCCGGAGCAGATGTACCTGTCGCTCACCCAGCGCCTCAGCCAGGTGCCCGACGACGTGGTGCTCCACCCCGGCCACCTCTACTCCGAGAAGCCGGCGGCTCCGATGTCTGAGGTGCGGTCGCGCAACGTTGTGTTCCGGCCCGAGACCCAGGAGCAGTGGATGATGATGTTCGCCCCCTAGGGCGACCCACGAGGGATCCGCGGTCTCAGGCGAAGGCGTCGCGGAGGAAGGCCAGCACCGTCGCCCACGGCTCCCCGTCGGGGTCGATCATGACGAAGTGGTCGGCACCCGAGACCACCTCCAGGGTGACCTCGTCACCGGCATCGTCGGCGCGGGCGGCGTAGGTCTCCGACTGCGCCGGCGGGACGATGACGTCGGCCGAGCCGTGGACCAGCAGCTGCCTCACCTCGGTGCCGAGGGGAAGGCGCTCGACGGGTGAGGCGTAGAGGTAGTCAGCGCCGTCATCACCGGTGGGCTGGCCGCCCATGAGCTCCACCGCCGCTCCCCGCCCCAGGCCCTCGACCGCGGCCGCAGCCAGGTTGGTGACCCCCGCCTGGGACACCACGGCCAGGGGACTGACGGCGGGGTCAGCGCCGGGGATCGCAGCCGGGAGCCCGGCCCGGGCCGCAGACCACAGGGCCAGGGTCCCGCCTGCGGAGTGGCCCACGACGGCCACCCGGTCGAGATCGAGGAGTCGGTCAGGGGCCAGGGTCGCGAGGTGGTCGATGCCGTCGGCCACGTCGGTGAAGGTGGTGGGCCAGCCGCCACCCTCGCCGATGGGCCGGTAGTCGAGGTTCCAGGCCGCGATGCCCTCCCGGCCCAACGACAGGGCGAGGGGCGCCATGAGAGACCGATCGAAGCCGGCTCGCCAGAAGCCGCCGTGCACCAAGACGACGACGGGCACCGGCTCCCGGGCCTCGTTGTCGGTGAGGGTCAGGGCTCCCACCTGCAGCGGCGAGTCCTGGCCGTAGGCGATCACCTCGGGCTCAACGGGGTCCGCTCGGCCGCCCGCTGCGGATCGCTCGCTGTCGCCGCCGGGACCGCCGTCGGTGCCGCCGTCGACCGCGCCACCCTCATCCGCGTCGTCGTCGGAGCAGCCGACCACCGACAGCGCCGCGGCTGCGCCCAGGCCCCCGAGCAGGGCCCGGCGCGAGACCCTCGACCCCTCGTCCCCCGACCTGGTCACGGGTCCACCGATCCCACGACCTCGACCTCGTCGCCATGGAGGTGGAAGGGCACGGAGGTGACCACCGTGTTGGGTCGGGTGCGCAGGCGCGACCGAAGCAGGAGCGCGCTCTGGTTGTGCAGGACCTGCTCGTACCAGTGGTCGAGCACGAACTCGGGCAGGACCACGGTGAGGAAGTCGTCGTCGACCTCCTCGTCGTACTCGTCGACGAAGCGCAGGATCGGGCGCGACAGCTCCCGGAACGGTGAGTACAGCGTCCGCAGCTCGACCGGGACCTCGAAGGTGTGCCAGTCGGCGGTGATCGCCTGCTGCTGCTCGGCGGTGGCCACCACCGAGACGGCGAGGAGCCGGTCGGGGCGCAGCGACCGGGCGTAGGCGATGGCCTCCAGGGATCCCTTGGTGATCCGGCCCACCAGCACCACGACGGTGTGGGTGCGACGGCGGGCCTTGTAGCCGGGCTGCACCCGGAGGGCTTGGTCCATGCGGGCGTAGTGGCGGTGGATGGCCCGGAAGAGGATCACGATCATGGGGATGACCACGGCCGGGATCCACGCCCCGAGCGTGAACTTCGAGACCACGACCACGATCAGCACGACCGACGTGGCCGCGCAGCCCAGCGCGTTGACCGCGAGCTTCTGTCGCCACCGGGCCTCCCGCTCTCGCAGGTGGTGGCGGATCATGCCGGCCTGGCTGAGGGTGAAGCCGGTGAACACGCCCACCGCGTACAGGGGGATCAGGGCGCTCACCTCGGCGCGGAAGGCAACGATGAGCAGGCCCGCCATGCCGGCCAGGAAGATGATGCCGTTGGAGAACGCCAGCCGGTCGCCACGCGTGGCCAGCTGGCGGGGCAGGTAGCCATCCTTGGCGATGATGGATGACAGCTGGGGGAAGCCGGCGTAGGCGGTGTTGGCGGCCAGGATGAGGATGGCGAAGGTGGCGATCTGGAAGGCGTAGTAGATCGGGTTCTCGCCGAACACGGCCTTGCCCATCTGCGACAGCACCGTCTCGCCGGTCTCGTCCACGACGGGCCGCAGATGATTGGCGAGCACGCTGATGCCGAGGAACCCGCCGGCCAGGATCAGGCCCATGAAGGTGAGGGTGGTGTTGGCGTTCTTCGACTCCGGGGGCCGGAAGGTGGGCACGCCGTTGGAGATGGCCTCGATGCCCGAAAGGACCACTGCGCCCGACGAGAACGCCCGCAGCAGGACGAAGAGGGCGGCGCTGGAGGCCAGGGCGTGGTCGCGGGCGAACTCACCGGCCAGCTCCGGTCCGGTCTCGATGGGGCCCAGGTCGAAGGCGAACACGCGGGTGAGACCGATCACCAGCAGCGACGCGAGCAGGACCACGTAGAGGTAGGTGGGGACGGCGAAGACCTTGCCCGCCTCCTTGAGGCCCCGCAGGTTGGCCAGCGTCATGATGGTCACGAAGCCGAGGCACAGGGCGATGCGGGTGGACTCCGGCCGCAGCGAGGGCACCGCCGAGGCGATGGCCAAAACCCCCGAGGACACCGACACGGCGACGGTGAGCGTGTAGTCGACGAGGAGGGACGCCCCGGCGACCAGGCCCGCGCCCTGGCTGATGTTCTCCTTGGCCACCACGTAGGCCCCGCCGCCGTTGGGGTAGGCGGTGATCGTCTGGCGGTAGCTGACCAGCACGACCAGCAGCAGGAGGGCCGCAGCCACCGCGATGGGCACCAGGTAGGTGTGGGTCTGGGGGAAGACCACCGCCATCAGCAGCACGAGGAGGATCTCCTCGGTGGCGTAGGCCGTCGAGGAGATGGCGTCGGAGGCGAAGACCGCCAGCGCCACCGGCTTGCTGATCCGTTGGTTGTGCTCTTCGCTCGATGCGAGCGGCCGGCCGACGACGAGCCGCTTGACCACCGACGCCACGATCACCTTCTCTCTGCGGCGCAGGAGGGGCCGACAGCAGGAGCGAGCCTACGACCGCGACCGGCCCACGCCGCCACTCCAGGGGCCCCTTCTCCGTTCGCGGGTGGACGAGCGAGCCGGACCCGGCCCTATGCTCCGCTCTCGCGGCGCGGGCCGTCCGGCCCGAGCTGATGGAGGTCACCCAGGTGCACGTGGTGGTGGTGGGGTGCGGGCGGGTCGGCGCGGGCCTGGCAGGGGCCATCGAGGGCCTCGGCCACACCGTCGCTGTGGTCGACCGTCGAGCGAGCGCCTTCGACCGCCTCCCCGAGACCTTCACCGGCACCGCCGTGGTGGGCGTCGGCTTCGACCGGGGCCGCCTCCGCGCCGCCGGCGTGGAGCAGGCTGCGGCCGTGGCTGCGGTGACCAGCGGCGACAACTCCAACATCTTGATCGCTCGCGTGGCCCGAGAGACCTTCGGCATCGAGCGGGTGGTGGCCCGCATCTACGACCCCCGCCGCGCCGCGATCTACGAGCGCCTCGGGATCCCCACCATCGCCACCGTCCAGTGGACGACGGAGCGGGTGCTGCAGCGGGTCCTGCCCGAGCGGCCCGCGGTCGAGTGGATCGATCCCAGCGCCAAGGTGGTCCTGGTCGAGCGTGACGTCCCACCGGCCTGGGCCGGCACGCCCGCTCTCGCCCTCGACGAGGCCGGGGTCAGCCGGGTGATGGGCCTCACCCGGCTGGGCGTGGCCCAGATCCCCGACGCCGACCTGCTGCTGCAGGACGGCGACACGGTCCACGTGGCGGTCGCTGGCGACGAGGTCGACGCCTTCGATCAGCGCCTCGCCGGAGAGCCCGACCACGGAGAGCCCCGATGACCGCCATGCCCCCTCACCGACCGCTCCGGCACGGCGCACCGAGCCGAGAGGACAGCCGACCATGAGGATCGTGATCGCCGGCGGCGGCAACGTCGGCACGTTCATCGCCACCGACCTGGTGAAGGCCGGCCACGACGTCACCATCGTCGAGGTCGACCGGGCCCGGACCCACACCGCCCAGGAGGTCGACGAGGCGCCCGGCGTGCGGTGGGTGGTGGCCGACGCCTGCGAGATCTCCGAGTTCGCCAAGGCCGACGTCGACCGAGCCGACGTGGTCGCGGCCGTCACCGGCGACGACGAGGACAACCTGGTCATCTCCCTCCTCGCCAAGCAAGAGTTCGCCGTCCCGCGGGTCGTGGCCCGGGTCAACAACCCCCGCAACGAGTGGATGTTCACCGAGGCGTGGGGCGTCGACGTGTCGGTGTCCACTCCCCACCTGCTCACCGCTCTCGTCGAGGCGGCGGTGTCGGTCGGCACCCTGGTGCGGCTCCTGTCCTTCGAGGGGGGCCGGGCTCGCCTGTCCGAGGCCACCCTCACCGACCGCTCCCCTGCCGCTGGTCAGGATCTGGCCGCCCTGCCCCTGCCCCGCGACTGCACCGTCGTCACCGTGCTGCGCGAGTCCCACGTCATCGTGCCGCGCGGCGACACCGTGCTCCGCAGCGGTGACGAGGTCCTCGTGCTCACCACCCCCGAGGTGGAGGACGAGGTCGTCGCCGTGCTGCTCGGATCCCACTCCGACGACTCGGATGATGGCGCCAGCCCGACCCCTCCCGTCCCTGGCGAGAGCCGGGCCGACCCTCCCCCCTCCTGACCCGGACAGATCAGCTCAACGCTGCAGCGAGTACGCAGGGTTGAGCAGGAGGAGACGCCCCCGCTCGCGCCGGGCCACCCCCTCGACGAGGACGGGACGGCCGGGGTCGAGGCCCCCGATCCGCTTGCGACCGGTGAACACGGCCACCGCCCGGCCGGTGCCATCGTCCACGGTGACCTCGAGCGACGGGGCTCCGGCCCGGGGCACGATCTGCAGGGCAGCCACCTCACCCCGGATGCGCACCGGACCCCGGCCCCCTGCGGCGGCGATGGCCGAGCAGGAGGTGTCGTGGAAGCGGGCCTGGAGGGCCTCGGCGTGGAGGTCCTCGTTGGACTTGGTCAGGCGGTTGCGAATGCCCCGGAGCACTCCGCCAGCATGCCCGGTGCAGGCCCGACCGACGACGTCGGTGGGCCCGGTGCCCCTCGCTACCCTGGCTCCTGGCCGTCGTGGACGCCGCGCCGGTCGTTGAACGTTCCCCCCAGACGGAAGGAGTCTCCATGGGCTTCATGGACAAGCTGAAGAAGAACGCTGGCGACCTCGCCGACAAGGCCACCGACACGGTGGCCGAGAACGCCGACAAGGTCGACGACGCCATCGACAAGGCCGCCAAGATGGCCGACGAGAGGACCGGCGGCAAGCACACCGACAAGATCGAGAAGGCGACCGGCAAGGCCAAGGACATGGTCGACAAGGCCGAGGACCAGGCGGCCGAGCCCAAGAGCGGCGGCACCACCACACCCTGAGCACACGACGCCGCGAGCCTGCGGGGACCTGTTGGCTTGACCGTGGGCGCCCTGGAGGGTGGTGGTCGCCGACGGCCCCGCTGGCTGTCCGACCTCGTCTCGCTCGTCAGGCAGACCCCGGGCGGGTCAGCAGGGCCTCGGGGACCCATGGGCCCCGAGGCAGCGCGTTGCGGTCGAAGACCACCCTCGCGGCCGATAGGCCGTCGACGCCTCCCGGTGCCGGCAGCCCGAGTGACCGCAGCAGGCGGTCCCGGACCTGGTGCGCGCCGATCCCGGCGGCGGCCAGCTCGGTCAGGGTGACCGCCCCGTGCCGCTTGGCCAGGCGCTGCCCGTCCGGCCCGACGACGAGGGGGACGTGTAGGTAGCGAGGGACGGGCAGGCCCAACAGGCGGGCCAGGTGGGCCTGGCGGGGCGTCGAGGCCAGGAGGTCGTGGGCTCGAACGACCTCCTCGACGCCCTGGTCGGCGTCGTCGACGACGACCACCAGGTTGTAGGCGGGGAGCCCGTCGTTGCGACGCAGCACGACGTCGTCGACGACGCCCTCCACCGTCCCGGCCCGGGCGTCGACGGCCGTCGACCGGGCGCCCTCGGCCCGGAGGCGGAGGGCGGGCGGGCGGCCCTCGGTCTCCCTCTGCACCCGGGCGATGGCGCTGAGGTCGCGACAGGTGCCCGGGTAGGCACCGCCGGGCTGGTCGCCGTGGGGCGCCCGGGTGGCCTCGCGCACCTCCCGGCGGGTGCAGTAGCAGGGGTAGGTGAGGCCCTGTCCGGCCAGCCGGGCCACGGCGTCCTCGTAGAGGTCGCGGCGCTCGGACTGGCGCACCACCGGGCCGTCCCAGTCCACACCGACGGCGCGCAGGTCGGTGATCTGGCCCACCTCGTGCTCGGTGCGGGACGCGGGGTCGAGGTCTTCGCTGCGCAGCAGGAGGGCTGACCCATCCCCCCGGGCCGCCAGCCAGGCCACCAGGGCGGTGCGCAGGTTGCCGACGTGCAGCGGGCCCGTAGGGCTGGGGGCAAAACGTCCGACGGGCACGACGCGCAGGGTGACACACCGGCCCGCCGAGCCGACAGATCGGGAGGACGTCCATGGGGCAGCCTGGGGGCCCATGACCGCCAGCGATGCCGCGGCCCCAAACCGTCAGGAGCGGAGGCGACAGATCCTGGCCCGCGACGGCGATGCGTGCGTGTGGTGCTGTCGACAGGTGGACGCCGGCCTGGTCGCGGCGACCACCGAGCACCTGGTGCCGCGGGTGAAGGGCGGGCCCTCGTGGATCGAGAAGAGTCGATCACGGTCCTGCGCCCTCGAGGTGGTGATCCTGCGGGGAGCCGGGGAGTCAGTCCCGGGCCATGGACTCGAAGCGCGTGAGATGGCCGAGGAAGCTGAGGTGGGCCACGCCGGTGGGACCGTTGCGCTGCTTGGCGACGATGACCTCGGCCAGGCCGGCGTTCTCGGGGGTGGGCTCGTACACCTCGTCCCGGTAGAGGAACATCACCACGTCTGCGTCCTGCTCAAGCGAGTTGTGGGCCACGATGCCGTTGGCGACGAAACAATGCGTCCCGGGGACGGTCGCGTCGTAGACCGGCTGCTCCCCGAGGGGTTCGAGCTCCACGACGGCATCCCAGAGCACATCCGAGGTGGCCAGGCCCGCGAGCTCCTTGTCCTCGGTGATCTCGGCGATCGCCGCCAGGCGTCCCCGCCGCATCGATCGGGGGCGGGAAGGTGAACCGAGCAGGTAGGAGCCGCAGTACTGCTCGCCAAGCATGGCGGCCAGGCGGCGCAGGGTGACGCTCGCCTTGGCCATGGCGGCGACGATCTTGGGTCGGACCTCGAACGGGATGGTGTCGACGTTGGCGTTGGCCACGACGCCCTCGAGGACGGCGAGCGCAGCCGGCACCTTGGATCCCCTCTGGCCGTGGATCCCCACGTCCTCGAGGAAGCGGCGCTGGTGGCCCGCACCGTCGATGCGAACGTGGTGCGACGGCCGGTGGCGCCCCTGGGGGACGACCGAGATGCGGGACTGGACCCCGCACCGCAGCAGCAGACGTTGGACGTCGTCGGCGAGGCGTCGCGAGGTCGTCGTGTAGACGAGTCGGACCCGGGGACCCTTGCCGGTGCCGTTGACCCCGAGCGTCCCGTCCGTGGCCCACAGGTGGCGTAGGAACGTTCGCACCTGCGCAGTCGGAGCGGCGTGGATGACGGCCGGGACGAACTTCTCGGCACTGCGGCAGTCCCACAGGCCCAGGGCGTCCCACCAGGCAGCTATGGGGTTGCGGACGCCGTGGGTGAGGTGGTGAGGGGCGGGGAGGTAGGTGTGCCAGTGCGAGTCCTGGGCCATCCGGCGCGGCGCGATCCCGAAACGCCGACGAGCAGCATCCTCGACCGCAGCGAGGTTCGCCGGATCCTGGCTCGTGTAGTGGACCGGCTGGCGGGGCAGAACGCACCCATCGCCGAGGAGGTGGGCCAGCAGCACCAGCTCGTCCGGATCGACCGCCCGGACCTGGTCCGGTGCATCGAGCTGGCGAGGCACGGCGATCCGCGACCCGACGCCCAGCTCCGACAGCGGCACCCATCCCGTGACGGTGCGGAAACAGTGGTTGGCCGTGGCCTCGATCACGCGGCCCGAGGCGAGGCGCATGCGCACGACCGGCTTGGTGCCACTCGGGAAGGCATGGGTGAGGGTCGAGGGCACCAGCCGGAACCGTTCGTCGAGGCTCCAGACCGACACGTCGCGCGCCCCTGAGGCGAGCAGCTCGCCCAGGGTCACCTCGGCGTTGGTGTCGGCTCGAAGCAGGCGCGTCCCGGCCGTGAGGCAGCCGGACTCCCGGAGGTCCGAGAGCATCGGGCGCTTGTCGGCTCGCTGCTCGAGGCTGCGGTTGAGCTGGGCCAGGGCCACCACCGGACACTCCAGCTCGCGGGCCAGGAGCTTGAGCCCGCGGGAGATCTCGGCCACCTCGACCTGACGGCTCTCGGCGGCGCTGCGCCCGGTCATGAGCTGGATGTAGTCGACGACGACCATCCCCAGGCTGCCGATCTCGCTACGGAGGCGGCGGGCCTTGGACCGGATCTCCATGATGCTGACGTTGGGGTTGTCGTCGATCCAGATCCGGGCGTCGCCGAGGCGCCCCATGGAGGCGGCGATGGCGTTCCAGTCCGGGTCCGAGAGCCGTCCGTTGCGGATCTTGGTGGAGTCGACGCGGGCGTCGGCGCAGAGGATCCGCTGCACCAGCTCGACCTTGCTCATCTCCAGGGAGAACAGCAGGATCGAGTGGTCACCCCGGAGGGCGGCGTTGGCCGCCATCCCCAGGGCCAGGGCCGTCTTGCCCATGGCGGGGCGGGCCCCCACGACGACCAGGGCACCGGGCTGGAGCCCGGCGGTCATCTGGTCGAGGTCGTGGTAGCCGGTGGGGGTGCCGGTGATCTCCGAGCCGCGGTCGTGGAGCTCCTCGATGCGGGTGAGGGTGTCGCTCAGCAGGTCGGTGAGCCGGGCGGTGCTGCCCTCGCCCTCGTGGCGGGCGATGTCGAAGACCAGCGACTCAGCCTGGTCGACGACCTTGCGCACGTCCTCGGGGACGCCGTAGGCCGATTCCGAGATCGACCCGGCGGCACCGATGAGGCGACGCAGCAACGAGTGGTCGCGCACGATGCGGGCGTAGTGGGCGGCGTTCGCGGTGCCGGGGGCATCGGCCTGGAGGTCGACCAGCGCCGCGGTGCCACCGGCCCCGTCGAGCAGGTCGCGCCGGCGCAGCTCGTCGGCCACGGTGATGGGGTCGGCCACCTCGCCCTTGGCGGTGAGGACGCTGACGGCCTCGTAGATGTGGGCGTGGGCCGGCCGGTAGAAGACGTCGGCGCCGGGGATGACCTCGGCCGCGGCGGCCACGGCGTCGCGCGAGAGCAGCAGGGCGCCGAGCAGGGCCCGCTCGGCATCGAGGTTGTGGGGCGGGACCCGGCCCCCGTCCCGGGGGCGGCGGGGACGGCCCTCGTCGACGGGGGGCGGTTCGTCGTGGAACACCGACGTGTCGGTCATGCGGGCTCTCTCGGTGGTGGTGTGGCTCCGACGGGGAGCGACCGTGATCGTCGGGGGCAGGGGCGGGCCCGACCGAACGGGCCCGGGGATCGCGTCCCGTGCGAGCTCGTGCGGGTGGCGCATCCCCTCAGACCCACCCAACCCCATCGGGCCTGTGGAGCGAAAGCCCCCACTTCCTGTGGAGGATCGGTGGACAAGCGCCCTCGCCTGGGGACGACCGAGGACCGTGGTGCCAGCGCCGGGCACAGGCTCGCGAGGCACCACACTCGGGCCGGGCGCGCCCCCGCGACCGAGCACCGCGTCGAGGCTCGAGGTTCGCCCGAGATCGAGCGCGACGCCGAGGTCGAGCGCGCCGGAGCCAGGATCGCCCTGGATTGGAGGCGAGGACCGGTCCGACACCCTGAGGCGCCGGACCGGGGCGACATCAGCCCCCCACGACCTCGAAGCGCACCGGGAACTCCACGTTGGGGTGGAGGCGGGCAGTGGCCTGGAACTCGCCCACCTCCTTGATGGGCTCGTCGAGCACCAGCTTGCGCCGGTCGATGACGACGCCGGTCTGGGCCTCGATGGCCTCGGCCACCTCGGCGGTGCCGACCGAGCCGAACAACCGGCCCTCGGTGCCGGACTTGGCGGTGACGGTGATGGTGGCGGGCACGAGGGTCTTGGCCACCTCCTCGGCGGCGGCCCGGTCGACGGCGTCGCGGGTGGCCCGCCGACGGCGCATGCCCTCCGCCTGATCCTCGGCCCCCGGGGTGGCCTTCACCGCCTGGCCCGTCGGGAGCAGCAGGTTGCGGGCGTGGCCGTCGGCCACGTCGACCACCTCACCCTTGGTGCCGACGCCCTCGACGTCGGCGTGGAGCACGACGCGCATCAGGTCTCGACCTCCTCGGAGGCTACGGACTCGTCCGGTGCGATGTCCTCGCCCTCGCCCTCGGCACCGGCAGTGGGGGGCGGAGCCGAGGGGCGGGGCATGGGGCCGTCGGGGCGGAGGGTGCGGTCGCCGCGATCGCCGCGGTCCCGGCCGCCGCCGCGCTGCTGGGTGACCCGGTTGGCGTAGGGCAGCAAGGCCATCTCCCGGGCGTTCTTGATGGCCATGGCCACGTCGCTCTGCTGCTGGGCGCTGTTGCCAGTGACGCGGCGGGCCCGGATCTTGGCCCGGTCGGACATGAAGCGCTTGAGCAGGTTCACGTCCTTGTAGTCGACGTAGGTCACCTTCTCGGTGTTGAGGACGCTGATCTTCTTCTTGCTGCGTCGGGCGTTGTCCTTGTTCTTGCCCCGCTTGGGCTTGGCTCCAGCCATCAGAACGGCTCCTCATCCATGTCCTGGCCACCGGCACCGCCGGTGGTGGTGGCGGCGGGCGCAGGGCCCGACGAGCCGCCTCGGTTGCCCTCGTCGCGGCCTCGGCCGCTGTAGCCGCCGCCATCGCCGCCGCTGCGCTCGTTGCGGGTGACCTGGACGGTGGCCCAGCGGAGGCTGGGCGCGATCTCGTCGGCCACCACCTCCACCTTGGAGCGCTTGTCGCCCTGGTCGGTCTCCCACGAGCGCTGCTCGAGGCGGCCGGACACGACCACCCGCGAGCCCTTGGTGAGCGACTCGGTCACGTTCTCGGCCATCTGGGCCCAGCACTTGACGTCGAAGAAGCTGGTCTGCTCCTCCCACTCGTTGGTCTGGCGGTTCTGCCAGCGCCGGTTGACGGCGAGGCCGAAGGTGGCCATCGCCTGGCCGCTGGGCGTGAAGCGCAGCTCGGGGTCGCGGGTCAGGTTGCCCGCGAGGGTCAGGTTGTTGTCGTTTGCCATCGGATCGTTCCTCTGGTCAGGCCCCGGCCTCGGCCGGGGTGGCCCCACCGATGAGGCCGCGTCGGGCGGCCTCGGCATCGGGGAGGCGGATCAGCTTGTGGCGGACGACCTCGTCCGCGAGCCGCAGGGTGGTCTCCGTGCGGTCGAGGGCACCTGGCTCGGCCAGGACCTCGATCACGACGTAGAAGCCCACGTTCTTGTGGTTGATCTCGTAGGCGAAGCGGCGCTGGCCCCACTTGTCGGTGGAGGCCGTGAGGCCGCCCGCCTCCTCGATCTGGGCGTGGATGCGGTTGATCCCGCCCTGGACGGTCGATTCGTCGAGGTCACCGTCGAAGATGACCATCAGCTCGTACGCTCGCATGGCGAGTCAGCACCTCCCTCTGGACCCGGGAGCACCGGGGCCCCGGGCGGTCCGGAGCAGGGTCGATTGGACCCGGCGACCGTACCGGACAGAGCAGCCACCGAGCGAGGCGATGGGACTGCGGCGGGGTCGGGAGACGAAGCGAACCATGGCGTCAGTCTCCCAGGGGGGTGTGACAGCGGGATCGAGCCAGCCCGCGCCAGGGCTCAGGAGACGACGATGACCTCGATGGCGTCGAGGTCCAAGGCGTGGCGCGCGTGGCGCTCGGCCATGGTCAGGAACATCTGGTCGCCACGGTCGGTCTGAGCCACGAGCATGGCCGCCGAGATGGCCATCACGAGGCCGGTGCGGGCCGGGGCCAGGTCCTCGAGCAGGAGGACGAAGTCGGCGGTGGTCACGTCGATGTCGGCGTGGAACAGCCGGGGCGTCCGCACCGTCAGGTCCGGGGCCAGCTCCTGGTACAAGCGCACCTCGTTCTCGTAGCTGCGCAGGGCCAGGGCAGTGGCCCGGCTGGCACCACCGACGGCGGGGAGCTTGGCCACCATCGTCGCGGGGCCTCGGTGGGCAGTCGTAGGTGAGGGCCAGACGGAGGCTGTCGCCCATCTGGCCGGTGCCCACCGGCGTGGCCTCACCGCGGTCACCGCCCGCTCGGCGCATGGTCTGGGTGGCGGCGTAGTACTTGGCGTCGATCCAGGGGACGGTCTCCACGATCTTGGCCGCGACCATCATGGCGCCCTGCTCGCCGTGCATGAACTGGCTGAGCTGGGCCTTGAGCGACTCGATCCCGAGGGCGGTCATCTCCTTCTCGCCCCAGCTCTTGAAGGGCGAGCCCGGCACGTCGCGCGCCGCCCTGGCCACCGCGACGGTGCTGGTGGGGGCGGCCGAGGTGGCCAGCAAGCGCTCCGGGTCGACCTCGGTGGCCCAGTCGAGGTCGGTGACCGAACTCCACTGGGAGTCCATGGCCTTGTTGTAGAGGGTCAGGGCGCCAAGACCTTCCTGGCACTGCAGAGCGATCTACGGAACAACCGGGAAATCATCGACGGCTGGGTCGCTCAGTCGTCGACCGTGGCAGGACCGGCCATGACGCCGCTGCGCGCGGCTGACATCGTGATCTGGTTGCACCAGGAATCGGCGTGTCCACACGGACGGTCATCGACCTCGCCTTGAGTGCCGTGGGTTGCCATGGGCGGTCCTGGCCCATGCGACCGTCACGCCGCCCGTGGAGCTCGAAGGGTGCAGGCCCGAAGTCGCAGCACTTGACCTCGGACACAAAGTGTCGGCCTCAGCCTGGCGCGCAGGTCCCGCCGATCTCCAGGCGGGCGGGCGAGCCCGGTTCCAGGCCCAGGGGCTCCAGGCCGCCCTGCGGGACCTCGAGGGTGCTCCGGTAGGGGTCCGACGGGGGGTAGGTCGGGCAGGTCTCGGTGTCGGGTGGGCAGGGCTCCATCTCACGCGCGTCGACGACGGCACCGTCGGCGTCGAGGTAGGCGATCGACAGCGGGAGGAGGGTGTCCTTCATGTAGAACCCGCCGCCGCGGTCGCCCGCGAAGGTGAACAGCATCCCGTCGTAGCCTCCGAGGTCGGCGTCGGTGACCTCCATCAACCCCCGGGCCCGCTGCTCGGGTGTCTCGGCCAGCAGCACGCACAGCACGATCGGCTCGCCGTCAGGTCCGTCGACGATGCGGACCTCGATCTCGCCGAAGCCGGGTAGCGGGGTCCGGCCCGGAGCGAAGGGACCGTCGACCGCCGGGAGGTCGTTCGTCGCAACCTCCCCGTCCGAGGAGCCGGTCGTCGACAGGGTGCTCACATCCTCGCCGTCGGCCGGGGCACCCCCGTCGTCCCCGGAGCTGCAGGCGACGAGGACGAGGGCCAGGCCGGCGGCGACCAGGCTCTGGCGGCGACGGGTGCCCACCGCACCATCTTGGTCGACGCGGTCCCCCGTCCCGCCTCGCCCCAGTCAGCCGGCCGGCGAAGGATCCGAGCCGTAGAGACCGAGGGTCTCGGCCACCTCGGTGGACAGGTGGTAGCTCTCGTCGGGCCCGGGGAAGGCTCCGGTGCGGACGTCGGCCGCGAACCGGCCCAGGGCCTCGGTGGAGTCGGCCCCGATCGAGGCGTAGCGGCGCACGAACTTCGGCGCCACGCGGTCCTCGATGCCCAGCAGGTCATGGGCGACGAGCACCTGTCCGTCGCAGTGAGGACCGGCCCCGATGCCGATGGTGGGGACGTCGACGGCATCGGTGACCATGCGGGCCACCTCGTCGGGGATGCCCTCGAGCACGATCGAGAAGACCCCGGCGTGGGCCAGCGCCTTGGCCGCCGAGACCAGGCCCACCGCCGCCTCGCTGGTGCGGCCCTGGACCTTGAACCCGCCCATGGCCTTGACCGACTGGGGGGTGAGCCCGATGTGGCCCATCACCGGGATCTCGGCATCCACGATCGCCTCGACCATGGGCAGGCGCTTGCGCCCGCCTTCGAGCTTCACCGCGCCCGCCCCGGCGCGAACCAGAGCAGCGGCGTTGTGCACCGTCTCCGCCCGCTCGACGTGGTAGCTCATCCAGGGCAGGTCACCGACCACGAGGGCGGAGGGCCGGGCCCGGGCCACCGCCGCGGTGTGGTGGGCCATGTCGTCGATGGTCACCTGAAGGGTGTCGTCGTAGCCGAGGACGACCATGGCCAGGGAGTCGCCGACGAGGATCAGGTCGACCCCGGCGGCGTCGGCCATCCGGGCGCCGGGGGCGTCGTACGCGGTCACCATCACCAGCGGATCGGACCCGTCGCGGACCTTGCGGTCACGGACCTGGGGGGCGGTCAGCGGTCGACGACGAGCGTCGGGAACGGTCGGGCCCATGGGGCCACCTCCTTGTCCGTCCAGCGCCTTGGTGGCTGCCGGCGGTCGAGTCTCAGGATACCGGCACCGCTCGGCATCCGCCCAACCACGAGCCTGACGGCATCGGGCCTACCCTGGCGACGGTGGAGATCGGCACCTGCGACAGCTGCGGCGACCCCGACCGCGACGACCTCGTCACCCTCCAGCGCCTGTACGTGACGCCTGCGGGGCCGGGCGAGGAGCCCGACGTGCGGGTGGCCGACATCGAACGGTGGTGCGCCGCCTGTCGCACCCACTACCCGCACCAGCCGATCGACGGCGCCTGACCGCCGAGCAGACCTACCCGCCGGCCGCGCCCGGGCTGGTCCCGCCCGCGGCCCGGTCGGACGTCGCCCGGCCGCCATCCTCGGAGGTCCCCCCGCCACCGTCGCTCGAGCCCCCTCCGCCGGACGCGGTCGACCCACCGTCGTCGGTCGATCCGCCATCGCCGTCAGAGGAGCTGCCGTCGCCGTCGGTGGAGGACCGGCCGTACCCCGATGACGAGGTCGATCCGCCCTTGCCCAGGGCGGGGTCGAGCTCCTGGCCCTCGGACAGGTCGCCGGGCGCGACGAACTCCTCCGGCGGATCTCCCTCCAGGGCCCGCTGCATGAACGTGGCCCAGATCCTCGACGGCAGGGTGCCCCCCTGCACCTCACCCCCTCGCACGTCGTCCATGGGGCGGTTGTCGACGAAGCCCATCCACGCCGCGGCGGTGAGCCGGGGGGTGTAGCCCACGAACCAGGCGTCGCGGTTCTCCTGGGTCGTGCCCGTCTTGCCCGCCGCCGGCCGGCCGATCTGGGCCCCGGTGCCGGTGCCGTGGTCGATCACCTGCTCGAGGGCGTAGGTGACCCCGGCGGACTCCTCGGTGGTGAGCACGGGGGTCCGCGTCGCATCGAACTCCTCGACGAGGGTGCCATCGGCGCGCTCCACCCGGGTGACGACCCGGGGCTCGACGTGGGTGCCGAGGTTGGCGAAGGTCGAGTAGGCGCTGGCCATGTCGAGCACCGAGACGTTCGCCGTGCCCAGGACCAGCGACGGGTTCACCACGTCGCCCGCATCGACGTCCACACCCAGGTCCTCGGCCATCCGGGCCACCGCGTCGGGCCCGAGGTCGAGCATGAGCTGGGCGTAGGCGGTGTTGGAGGAGTTGGCGGTGGCCTCGATCAGGTCAGCCTGACCGCCACAGCACCCGCCCTCGACCTCCCAGTCGTCACCGTTGTCCGCACCGGGGAAGGTCCTCTCCGACGGCGTCAAGATGTTGGACTCGAGCGAGTAGCCCTCGTGCGCGGCCTCGGCCAGGGCGAAGGGCTTGAAGGTAGACCCGGCCTGGCGCCCATCGCCACCGCCACCCCGGACAGCCAGGTTGAGGGGGTCCTCGGCGAAGTCGCTCCCCCCCATCATGGCCTTGACCTCGCCGTTCTCGTCGAGGGCCACGAGTGAGCCGGCGGGGTCGCCTTCCTGGTCCAGGACCTCGTCGACGGCCTGGTAGGCGTCGGCCTGCAGGTCGAGGTCGAGGGTGGTGTAGATGCGCAGGCCGCCCCCGAACACGGCGTCTCTGCCGTAGCGGGCGGTGACCTGGCGGCGCACGTACTCGACGAAGTAGTCGGCACCGAACACCGAGGCGCTGGGCTTCACGTCCACACCGGTGCTCGGCCGCCACAGCGTCAGGCCGTGGAACACGTCGAAGGGCCAGGCGTCGGAGAGGTCGTGCTCGGCCTGGGTGATCATCTCCTCCTCCAGCATGGCGTCGAGGACGGTGCGGCGTCGGCGTGTGGCCTCCGCGGGGAAGCGGACGGGCTCGGCCCGCTCCGGAGAGCGGATGAGCCCCGCCAACAGCGCCGCCTCGGGCAGGGTCAGCTTGCTCACGTCCTTGGCGAAGTAGGCGCGGGCCGCAGCCCCGATGCCGTAGGAGCCCCGCCCGAAGTAGATGGTGTTGAGGTAGTTCTCCAGGATCTGCTCCTTGGAGATCTCCTGCTCCAGCTTGATGGCCATGACCGCCTCGCGGATCTTGCGGGTCAGGGTGCGCTCGTTGGTCAGGTACACGTTCTTCACGTACTGCTGGGTGATCGTCGACCCACCCTGCTGCGAGGCCGAGCTGCCCCGGATGTCGGACAGGGCGGCCCGGCTGATGCCCACGGGGTCGACGCCACCGTGGGTGAAGAAGTCCCGGTCCTCGGCTGCGATCACGGCGTTGACGGCCACGTCGGGGATCTCGTCGAGGTCGACGTTGACCCGGTTCTCCTCACCGTGGAACGAGGCCACCGCGCTCTCCTCGGTGCACTGGCCCGGCGCCACCTCGGAGGTGCAGACGAAGGTGGTCTGGTCCTCGGCCGGCGGGGCGGTGGGCAGCTCGATCTGGGACACCACAAAGCCGGCCCCGGCCACGCCGGTGACCATCACCAGGGCGACGAGGAAGAGGCTCCGGCGCCACCGCCACAGCAGGTTGCGCCGCTTGACCCCGCCGGAGCGGGTGGTCTTCAGGTCGTGGGCGGGGATGGGACGGGTGCGCATGGGAGGAGGAGGCCGCCGGCCCGGAGGCCGCCACCGCGCGACGGCCTGTCGTCCATGACGACGGCGACGGCCTGACACGCTACCGGAGCCAGAGCCACCGCCCGTCGAGCGGTGACGGTCGGGCGATGACCAGGCGGGCGATGACCGGGTGACTCGAGGCCTCAGGTGGCGGCGCGACGGGTGGCGTCGCCTCGACCCAGCGCCCAGGTGCGGGCCAGGTGGTTCCACCCGCACTCCGGGCACACCTCGACGACGTAGCAGGTGTAGGTGCCGGCCCGGCGGTTGAACGCGGCCAGCTCCGAGCCGGTGGTGATGCAGCGACCGAAGGCGGGGAGGCGGGGGCCGAAGACGTAGCTGACCAGCACCAGCTTGTGCTCCTCACAGATCGGGCAGTCCGTCCCGGTCACCTCGCCCACCTCGCGGGCGGCCCGGATGAGCTCGGGGTGGGCATCGCACACGTCGTTGCGGGCCAGGCGACCGCGCCGGTGTTCGGCGATCAGGTGACGCCGGGCCAGGCGGTAGTCGATCTGACCACCAGACCGGGCGCCCCGCATCTCGTCGGGATAAAAGGGCACGGCCGTGAGGCTAGCGGCGGTCATCGGTCTCGTGCTGGAGCCGGGCGGCCGGTGCGGCCGGTGCGGGCGGCGAGGCCGGCCAGCCGGGCGAGGGCGCCATCCGCGCCCGGCGCCGGGCCCGTCGCGAGACTCGGGTCATGTCCGACGCCCCCTCTGGTGCCACCCCGACGGAATGGTCGCGGTACACCGCGGCCGGGCCCGACGGCCGCGGCCGGTCCACCGAGATCGCCACCTACGGCCCGGGCATCCCCGACGAGTCCCAGCTGCGTCTGCTGGGTCACCTGGAGGGCCGGCGGATCGTCGATCTCGGGTGCGGCGCCGGCCACGCCTCGGGGGCCTTCGCCCGGGCCGGGGCCCAGGTGATCGCGGTCGACCCGTCGGCCGCCCAGCTGGAGCTGGCCCGCCAGGCCGCCGAGGACGCCGGGGTGCGCCTCGAGCTCCAGCAGGCGGACCCGGCGGAGCTGGCCTTCGTGCGGGCCGACGGCATCGACGTCGTCTACTCCGCCTATGCCCTGGCGGAGGTGGCCGACCTGGACAGGGTGTTCCGCCAGGTGCACCGGGTGCTCAAGCAGGAGGCGCCCCTCGTGTTCTCGCTACCTCACCCGATGTTCACCATGTTCGTGGCCGGCCCCGAGGGCCTGGAGGCGTCGACCGACTCCCCGCCAGTGCTCCGTCGCCGCTACCACGACGACACCCCCTACCAGGTCGACCGGGGCACCGACAGGGTCACCGACCTGCCCCGCACCACGTCGTCGCTCGTCACCTCGCTGGTCCGGGCCAACTTCCTCATCGACCACCTGCTGGAGCCGGCTGCCCGTCGCGACCAGGTCGCGGCCGGGGCGTGGGTCGAGCCCATGGACTGGGTGCCGCCGACCCTCGTCATCCGGGCCCGCAAGCAGGGCGTCTGAGTCCCGGTGACGACCGATGGTTACCCGTCATGGACGTCGGACACGAGCGCACGTAGCCGTTGGGCGAGCTCTTCCACCTCCGTGATGCCCCCGGTGGCGGTGGCGAGGACGAGGTCGTACGCCTGGTCGTTGGTGGCCTCGAACCGCCATCCGTTGACGCCGTAGAAGGCGATCACCCCCGCCAGACCCAGGCGCTTGTTGCCGTCGACCAGGGCGTGGTTCTGCACCAGCGAGTGCAGCAGGGCGGCGGCCTGGTGGTGGATGGTCGGATAGGCATCCTGACCGAAGGCGCTGGCCTGCGGTCGCCACGGCGGACTCGATGAGGCCCATGTCACACACACCCGGTGCGCTCCCGAGCACCCGGGTCGCGATGTGGAGCACCTCGTCGGCCGTGAGGAAGATCACCGAGCCAGGCGGTCGAGCGCATCGGCGTAGCGGACCAGCGTGTCGTCGACGACGGCATCGATGAGGTCCCGCCGGCTGGACCGCACGACGTGCTCCCGGATCGCCTCCCGAGCGATCTCCTGCATGGAGCGGTCTTCCCGCGCCGCCATCCGGCGCAGCGCCTCAGCTTCGTCATCGGTCAATCGCAGCGTCATAGCCATGATCGGATGATACCGCCCGTGATACCACGGCGTCATCGCGAGACCGGCTAGAGGGAGGCGGGGATCACGGCCTCGACCAGGGCCGGGCCGGGCACGGCCAGGGCTCGCTCCAGGGCGGCGGCGAAGCCCTCGGCGTCGGTGGCCCGCTCGGCGGGCACGCCCATGCCCTGGGCCAGGGCGCAGAAGTCCAGGTCGGGCTGGCTGAGGTCAAGCATCGACAGAGCGGTGGGTCCGGGGTCCTCGGCGCCCACCCGGGCCAGCTCCAGGTTCAAGATGGCGTAGGACCCGTTGTTCAGGATGATGGTGGTCACATCCAGGACCTCGCGGGCCTGGGTCCACAGCGCCTGGAGCGTGTACATGGCCGAACCGTCGGCCTCGAGGCACACGACCTTGCGGTCGGGGGCGGCCACCGCCGCTCCTGTGGCGCGCGGCATCCCCAGCCCGATGGCCCCGCCGGTGAGGGTGAGCCAGTCGTGGCGAGGGCAGCCGGCGGTGGCCCCGGCCACGAACAGCCCGCCGGTGTTGCCCTCGTCGGCCACGATGGCACCCTCGGGCAGGAGGTGGCCGAGGGCCTCGGCCATGGTCTGCGCCGTCAGGTCACCGGTGGGGGCGGCGGGGCGCGACGCCTCGGCCCGGGTTACCTCGGTGGGGGCGTCCAGGGCGTCGGCCAGGGCCTCCAGGGCCGCCACCGGGTCGATGCCGGGGCCGCCCACCTCGTGGACCTCACAACCGTCGGGGGTGAGCACGCTGGGCTTGTCGGGGTAGGCGAAGAACGACACCGGCGCCCTGGTGTCGGCCACCACCAGGTGGCGGACGTCGCTCAGCTGCATCTCGGCGAACTCGGCCAGGTAGGCCAGCCGCTCGATGGCGGGCAGGCCGGCGCCGCGGGCCAGGCGGGTCGGGAACGTCTCGCACATCAGCGTGACCCCGGTGACCGCCCCGACGCGCGCGGCGGCGACCAGGCCCGCCTCGCTGGCCACCACGCGGCCGCCCACCAGCAGCATGGCCTTGTCGTCGCCGCTGAGGACCTTGGCCAGGGTGTCGACGGCCTCGGCGTCGGGGGTCTCAACGGTCGGCGCGGCCACGGGCTCGGCCGGGCCCCGGGCCTCGGACCACGACACGTCGGCCGGGAGGATGAGGGTCGCGACCTGCCCGGGCGGGCCCATGGCGGCTCGCACCGCCTCGGCTGCGTCCTGGGCCACGTCCTCACTCGCCCCCGAGGTGCGGACCCAGCCCGACACCGCACCGGCGATGGCCTCGATGTCGCTCTCCAGAGGGGCGTCGAGCGGCTTGTGGGGCAGGGCGTGGTCGCCGACGATGTTAAGCACCGGGACCTTGGCCCGGCGGGCGTTGTGGAGGTTGGCCCAGCCGTTGCCGAGGCCGGGACCGAGGTGCAGGAGGGTGGCCGCGGGCTTGCCCGCGATGCGCGCGTAGCCGTCGGCCGCGCCGGTGACCACGCCCTCGAACAGACCCAGCACGCCCCGCATCTCGGGCACGTCGTCCAGGGCGGCAACGAAGTGCATCTCCGAGGTCCCCGGGTTGGTGAAGCACACGTCGACGCCACAAGAGACGAGGGTGCGGATGAGCGCGTGGGCGCCGTTCATTGGTCCTCCAGGACGTTGCGGTCAGTCGAGCAGGGTTCCGGGGTTCAGCGTCCCGTGCGGGTCGAAGGCGGCCTTGATGCGCCGCATCAGCGCCACCGTGGCCGGGTCGGTGAGCTCCAGGAAGAGGTGCTGCTTCTCGGTGCCGATCCCGTGCTCTCCGCTGATGGCGCCGCCGACGTCGAGCCCGGCCCGGAACACGTCGCGCAGCACGTCCCGGCGCACGTCGGGGTCGGCCTGGAACACCGAGAGGTGGACGTTGCCGTCGCCGGCGTGGCCGCACCCGGCGATCCAGGAGCCGGACCCGGAGGCGATCTCGCTCACCCGGGCCAGGTAGGCGGGGATCGAGGCCCGGGGCACCACCACGTCGAGGATGTCGTCGGCGCCGTTGGCCTTGGCTACCCAGAACGCCTTCTCGCGGGCGTCGATCAAGGCGGCGCCGGCGTTGGAGGGGAGCACGAAGACGTCCATGGCCCCGGCGGTGCCCATCATCTCGGCCACCAGCGCCACATCCTCCTCGACCCGCTCGGCGGTGCGGGCCTCGACCACGATGACCAGGTAGGCCAGGGCGGTGTCCTTGATCTCCGCCGGGATGCCCAGGTCGAGCCCGACGTAGGCCGTGGCCGCGCCCATGGTGATGAGGTCGATGTACTCGACGATCATGGGCCCGACGCCGCTGCGCACCACCTCAGGGACCACGGCGGTGACCTCGTCGAGGGTGGCGAACGGGGCGAGCACGGTGGCCGAGTGCTCCAGGCGGGGGTGGAGCCGGACGGTGACCTCGGTGACGAGACCGAGGGTGCCCTCCGAGCCGATGACCAGCTGGGTGAGGTCGTAGCCGGAGGTGGCCTTCACCACCTTGCCGCCGGCGCGGAGGACCTCACCGGACGGGAGCACCAGCTCCACGCCCAGCACCTGGTTGCGGGTCACCCCGTACTTGACGGCCCGCATGCCCCCGGCGTTGGTGGCCACGTTGCCGCCCAGGCTGCCGCTGCTCTCGCCCGGGAAGACGGGGTACACGAGGCCGTGGGGGGCGAGGGCTTCGTTGAGCTGGGCCAGGGTGACGCCGGGCTGCACGACGGCCATGTGGTTCTCGGTGTCGATCTCGAGGATCTCGGCCATGGCGTCGAAGGCGACGACCAGACCCCCCTCGACCGGCACGGCGGCACCCGAGAGGCCCGTGCCCGAGCCCCGGGCGGTGACCGGGACCCGGGCCTCGTCGGCCCGGTGCAGGACCTCGGCCACCTCGGTGGTGGAGCGGGGCCGGACCACGGCCAGGGGGATCACGGGCGCGACGGTGAGGGCTTCGTCGTGGGTGTCGTCCTCGGCGATGGCGTCGCCGGTGGCCACCGGGCCGTCACCGACGACCTTGATCAGTGCGTCCAGGAGCTCGTCGGTGGTGCTCCGGGTGGTGGTGTCGGCCATGTCTGCACGTCCCTGGTCGCGTCGCCTGCGGTCCGATCATGGCACGGTCCCTCGATCGGCACCCGGGGACCTCAGCTTTGGACGGAAGGGCGCCACATGCGGCCGAGTCCGTCCAAGCTCGGCGGTGCCTCCCCAACGTTGGACGGAAGGGCGCCACATGCGGTGGCGTCCCGTCCAAAGCTGCGGCGTCAGCCGTCGAGGGGCTGGGCGGCCCACCAGGCGTCGAGGCGGCGGCCGGCCTCCTCCTCGCCCAGGGGGCCTTCCTCCAGGCGCAGGTCCATGAGGAACGAGAGGGCCCGGCCCACCACCGGGCCGGGGTCGACGCCGAGGCGCTCCATGACGGCCTGGCCGTCGAGGTCGGGTCGCAGCGAGCCGAGCTCCTCGGCTGCCTTCAGCTCGGCGATGCGGGCCTCCAGCTCGTCCATGCGCCGGGCCAGGGTCTGGGCCTTGCGCTGGTTGCGGGTGGTGCAGTCGCAGCGGGTGAGCTCGATGAGCTCGTCCAGCAGGGGGCCGGCGTCGCGCACGAAGCGCCGCACGGCCGAGTCGGTCCAGCCCAGACGGTAGGTGTGGAACCGCAGATGCAGGTTCACCAGCGAGGTCACCGCCGCGGTGTCCTCCTTGGAGTACCGCAGAGCACCCAGGCGCTCGCGGGTCATCCGCGCCCCGACCACCTCGTGGTGGTGGAAGCTCACTCCCTTGCCCTTGGTGAAGGAGCGGGTCTTGGGCTTGCCCACGTCGTGGAACAGCGCGGCCAGGCGGGTGATGCGGTTGGGCGCGCCCTCGTCGGTGCGGGCACGGACCTTGCCGACCACGGCGATGGAGTGGGCCAGAACGTCCTTGTGGCGGTGGATGGGGTCCATCTCCAGGCGCATGGCCGGCAGCTCGGGCAGGAACTGCTCGGCCAGGCCCGTCTCGACGAGGAACCACAGCCCGGCGGCGGGGTCATCGACCACGACCAGCTTGTCGAGCTCGTCGCGGATGCGCTCGGCGGAGACGATGTCCATCCGGCCGGCCATGGTGGTCACCGCGGCCACCAGGCCGTCGTCGGGGATCAGGCCGTAGCCGGCGATGAACCGGGCGGCACGCATCATCCGGAGCGGGTCGTCGGAGAAGGACTCCTCGGGGGCGAGAGGCGTCCGCAACCGTCCGGCCGCCAGGTCGGCGGTGCCGCCGTGGGGGTCGACCAGCCGAGGCTCGGGCACCTCCAACGCCATGGCGTTGACGGTGAAGTCGCGGCGGGCCAGGTCGGCCTCCACCGCGTCGGCGTAGGAGACGAGGGGCTTGCGGCTGTCAGAGGCGTAGGCCTCGGCCCGGTGGGTGGTGATCTCGTACTCGCGCCCGGCGACGAGGCACCCGATGGTGCCGAAGCGGGCGCCCTGCTCCCACACCGCGTCGGCGAGGGGGCGGACCACGGCGAGGATCTCGTCGGGGCGGGCGTCGGTGGTGAGGTCGATGTCGCCGTCGGGCCCCAGCTCGCGGCCCACGAAGTGGTCGCGGACGATGCCGCCGACCAGGTAGATCCGGTGCCCGGCGGCGACGAAGGCGTCGGCCACGGGCGCCACCTCGTCGAGGGTCGCCTGGAAGCGGTCCGGGGTCACCCGCTCACGCTACTGGCGCGCCCGGTGCCGGCCCTCGCCCCTTCCTGACAAGGGTGGCCGGGAGGGCCGGATAGGCCTCGGGGTCGGTCGTCATACGACCGATGGCTGATCGACACGGGACCGATCGACGGGGTTCACACGCACGAAACCCACTGCGCCCCCCGAGGGCGCATCCTCATCACAACCCCGCCGGCGATCCCCGCTGGCCGACCGTGAGAGGAGGGATGCGTGGACGCCATCATCTGGGAGGGCAGTGGCACACCGTGGCGCGGCGGCACCTGGGGCGGGCCCGTGGCGGCGCGCCTGACCGCCCTGGGGCTGGGTGTCCGCACCATCCCCTGGGGGGCCGAGGGCCTGGCCCACCGGGGCCGACCCGACGTGCTGCACGTGTTCTCCGGAGGCATGGAGTCGGTGCGCTCGGCCAGCGCCGCCATGGAGGACCGTCTGGGGGCGGTCACCGCAGCGGTGCTGGCCGCGGCCGAGGGCTCCTGCTCGGTGGTGGGGATCTGCCTCGGGGCCCAGATGATCGCGGCGGCGGTGTCGGGCCTGGACCCCGTGCCCTCACCCGGTGGCGGCGAGGCCGGCTCCACCACCGTCCGAGGCCAGGAGCTGGGGACGGCTGACATGGTGGTGGGCACGGCCCACACCCACGAGGTGCCCCGGCGGTTCCTCGCCGGTGATGGGGTCGAGCACCTGTGGGCCAACGACACCACCTGCGTGCAGGGTTTCCGTCTGGCCGATCGCGTCGTCGGCGTGCAGTTCCACCCCGAGCTCTCGGGTCCCGAGGCGGCTCGGGCGGCTCGCTCGTTCCGGCGGGCGCTGGGCGCCCCCCCGGCGGTCGACGACATCAGCCAGGTCGACCCGCTGATGGCGATGGGGACGGTCCTGTCCCTCGCGGGCGTGGGCACCCACCGCGCCGGTGACGCCACCCCCGAGCCCGCCTCGCGCGGTGACCCGTGGTCCGGTCCGAGACCCTGACCCGAGCCGAGGTCTCGGACCTGGGGACGCGCACGCCGCTCGGGGCCGAGCTCGGTGCACGCGACCACCGCGTGTGAGCCCGGTGGAGAGCCGGGCGCCAGGACGGCTGATCAGTAGGCGGCGGCCATGCCGGCGTGCTGCATGGCGATCCGCAGGTCCTCGGGGCGGGTGGCGGCGGACACCGCCTCGCGGACGCCGATGACGGTGTCCTGGTACAGACCGAGGAGGGCCTGGTCGAAGGTCTGCATGCCCGAGTACTCACCCTCGCGCATGAGCGCCTCGATGGTGGCCTCGTCGGCCCCGGCGGCGATGGCCTCGCACACCTTCTGGGTGCCGACCAGCACCTCGACCGCAGGAACGCGGCCTCGGCCGTCGGCCCGATCGAGCAGGCGCTGGTTGACCACGCCGCCCAGCACCTGAGAGATCGAGTAGCGCGCCTGGCGTTGCAGGTGGGGCGGGTAGAAGTCCACCAGTCGGGTGACCGTCTCGGCCGCCGACAGCGCGGGCATGGACACCACGACCAGCCGCCCCGACAGGGCCTCGGACACCACGCCCTCCACGGTTGCCGCGTCGTCGATGTCGCTCACGAAGATCACGTCCGCGTTCTGGCGCCCCACCCGTCGCAGGGCCTCGGACATGGAGTGGAAGTCGCTGCCGATCTCGCGTTGGCTCACCAGTGATTGCTTGTCCGAGAGGAGCACCTCGATGGGATCTTCCAGGGTGACGATGTGTCGGGACCGGGTCGCGTTCACATGGTCGAGGAAGGCGGCCACGGTGGTCGTCTTGCCCGACGCCGCCGGACCGGCGATGACGACGAGGCCGGCATCCTCGGAGGCCAGCTTCTCGACTGCAGCCGGCAGGTTCAGGTCGGCGATGGCGGGCGCCCCGGGGACCACCCGACGCACCGCGAGGCTGAGCGATCCCCGCTGGCGGAAGACGTTGATGCGGAACCGGCCCACGCCGGCGACGCCGTGGGCCACGTCGGCCTCTCCCCGCTCGATCAGCTCCTCGGCCTTCTGCACCGAGAGCAGCTCGCCCACGAGGGCCTCGATGTCCGCCGACGCCATGGGATCGAGCTCGGTGGCCTGGAGGTGGCCATCCACCCGCACGTGCGGCGCCGATCCGACCTTCACGATGAGGTCCGAGCCCCGCCGGTCGGCGAGGTGAGCCAGGAGCTGGGCCAGATCGGTCATCGCTGTGGGCTCCCGTGGGCTCGACGGTGACCCGCGGACGCCTGCGGGTCACTCCCTCGTCGGCCGGACGGGCGCGGACCTGAGCAGTCGGACCGGTGCTGGGCGCGGACGGAGCGTCAGTCGTGGGAGCGGTCGTGGCACTGGCGGGCCGCGGCGACGACCTCGGATCCCGGGCCCCCGGCAGTGGGGGACTCGGGACGGTGGTCCACGTCGAGGAGGCGACCGAGCACGGCTCCGGTGGAGTGAGCCAGGGCGTCGAGGTCGTAGCCCCCCTCGAGGAAGAGGAGCCGCCGTCCCGCGGGGGCCAGGGCCAGCAGGTCCCCGGTGAGGTCGGCGAAGTCGGCCGAGGTGAGGCCCAGGCCCGTCAGGGGGTCGGCCCGGTGGCCGTCGAAGCCGGCCGACACCAGCAGCCAGGTGGCACCGTGGGCCTCGGCCGCCGGTCCGATGAGCTCGGCCACCGCCTCTCGGTACACGTCGCCGGTGGCGCCGGCGGGCAGGGGCACGTTGATGGTGGAACCTCTCCCCTCCCCCTCACCCACATCGCGGAGGGCGCCGGTGCCGGGGTAGAGCGGCCACTCGTGCAGCGAGGCGAAGAGCACCCGGGGGTCGTCGTAGAAGATCTCCTCGGTGCCGTTGCCGTGGTGGGCGTCGTAGTCGACGATGACCACCCGCTCGCCGGCGTCGGCCAGCGCCGCGGCCACCACGGCGACGTTGTTGAGCAGGCAGAAGCCCATGGCCCGCCGGCTGGTGGCATGGTGGCCGGGGGGGCGGACGGCGCAGAACCCGGTGTCACCCTCCCCGGCCTGCAGCCGCGCGACCAGCTCGAGCCCGGCGCCCGCCGCCAACCGGGCCGCCTGCATCGAGCGGGGGCCGAGGGCGGTGTCGGCATCGATCGCGCCGCCCCCGGCGGCGCCGAAACGGTCGAGGGCCTCCACCAGGTCGCGGCCGTGGACGCGGACCAGGTCGTCGTCGGTGGCCTCCCGGGGGGTACAGCGGACCAGGGCCTCCTCCAGGCCGGCGTCGGCGATGCCTCGCTCGACCGCGGCGAGGCGGGCCGGCCGCTCGGGGTGGCCCCGCCCGGCGTCGTGGTCGGCGAAGCGAGGATCCGCAGCCACCAGCACCGTCATCGGGGTACTGCCTCGGTACGGCGTCGGCGGCCGGGCGCGATGGGGGCGGTGCTCATCACCTCCGACGCTACGGCGAGCTGGCCGCCGGGCCGACATCTCGCCTGTCCCCAGGTGCGGGGAGCCCCCCTCGGACCGGGCCCGTCCTCGTAGGCTCGCGGCTGTCGTGGACCATGCCCACCCCCACCTCCCGCACCGGCTGAGGCCCGACCCGGGTCGGTCGACCGTCCGGCGCGGCCGGGCCCTGCGCACCTCGGCGTGGAGAGGCCGCGACGATGTCCTCCTGATCGTGCCCCACGCCTCCGTCGCGCCCCCGACGCCGGCTGAGGTGTCCGAGGCGGTGGAGGCGGCCTCCCGGGCCGGGGTCCGGCGTCTGGTCACGGGCGCCCTGGTCGAGCCCGAGCAGGAGCCCTTCCTGGCTGTCGGGTTCACCGTCCACGATCGCCTGCACCTCCTGCGTCACGACCTCGTCGACCTCCCCCCAGCGCCCTCCGTGACCGCCCGCCTGCAGCGGGCGAGGCGGGCCGACCCGGCCGCCGCCCTCGCCGTCGACGGGCGCGCCTTCGAGCCGTTCTGGCGCCTCGACCGCGCCGGTCTCGACGATGCCCTCGGTGCGACCAGCACCGCCCGCTTCCGGGTAGCCCTGGCCGACGGGGTGATCGGGTACGCGGTCACGGGCCGAGCGGGAGATCGGGGCTACGTCCAGCGACTGGCCGTCGACCCCGCCCATCGGCGGCTCGGTGTCGGCCGAGCCCTCGTGCTCGACGGGCTGCGCTGGCTCCGACGTCGGCGCGCCACCTCGGCGGTGGTCAACACCCAGGTGGGCAACGAGGGTGCCTACGCGCTGTACCGGCGGCTGGGCTTCGTGCACCAGCCCGCCGGGCTCACGGTGCTGACCCTCGCTCTGGAGGCCCCGATCGACCCGGGTCCACCATGAGAGCTCGCACCGCCGGCACCGGTCACCTCCCCGGCGCGAGCCGCGGGGCCCCACCCACTCTCCGACGGAACCGGGGGGGCGGCGTTGGCCACCGTCGGTCTGCGGTGGTGGCGGCGACGCTCGCCATGCTCGCCCTGCTGGTCGTCCCCCGACCGATCGGAGCCCAGGACCGGGCGCCGCAGGAGGTCACGGTGCGGCCCCTGGCCGCGCCCACCTGGGTGGGCGCTGATGCCACGTGGGTCCTCGACCTGGCCGTCGAGGGCGCCCCGGAGGACGCCACCGTCGAGGGCTCGCTGTACGAGCGCCTCGACGACCGCGAGGAGCTCGATGCCACCAAGTTCGGCGTCCTCGAGGGAGATCGCCTCGCCACCATCCCCGCCATCGACCTCGCCCCTTCCCTGGCCGCCGTCGGAGGGGGCACCGCCGCCCGGCTCTCGCTCAGCTTGGGTGACGAGGCCGGGAGCGCCCCGGGCCAGCGTTCTCTCCCCTACGACCTCTCGCCCGGCGTCTACCCCGTCGAGGCCGAGGTCGTCGACGATGACGGGGAGACCCTGGCCCGCCAGGTGCTGTACCTGAACCGGGTGCCGACCGGCGACGAGACCGCCGAGGCCGGGCCTCCCCTGCTCGTGGCTCCGGTGCTGGCGCTGGAGGCACCGCCCTCGACCGCACCCGAGGACCTCGTCGGCGTGGCCGACAGCGCCGAGGCCCTCGCCCTCACCGGTGACCTCCCCACCACGCTGGTCCCCCGGCCCGAGACCATTGAGGCCCTGGCCAGCCGGCCCGAGGGGGTCACCGCCCTCGACGCGCTGGCGCGGTCCCTCGGGACAAGACAGGTGGTCGACGGCCCGTACGTCGACGTGGCCCTCGACGCCTGGGCGGCGCGAGGGTTGCAGGCCGAGCTGACCCGACAGCGAGAGCGGGGCAACAGCGTCCTCACCCAGAGCCTGCGCCGCGTCGACAGCAGCACCTGGCTGGCACGCGACGGCCTCACCCCCGTCGGCGCGGCCGAGCTCTGGTCGGTGGGGGTCCGGGCCGTCATCCTCGGTCCGGGCGCCACCGTCGACGGCCCTCCGGGCACCGAGCAGGACGACGGGCGCGACGGCGCGGACGACGGACCCGGCCCCGTGACGGTGTCCGCCGGCCCCAGTCGGAGGCTCGAGGCCCTCGTGGCCGACGCCGGCCTGGCGGGCGCGCTCGACCGCTCCCTCCTCGACGGGGGTCCACCGGCGCCCGCCCTCGACGACAACCGCCTGGCCGCTGAGCTGGCCGTCATCGCCCAGTCGGCCGACGCCCCGGCGGGAGTGGTGTTGATGCCGCCCGAGCGCTGGCCTGCCGATCCCACGGCGGTGGGACGTCTGGCCGACCTGCTGGGGGACCCGCGGAGCCCCGTCCGCCCCGTCACCGCGGCCGACCTCCTCGACGCCGTCGACTCCCGGGGCATGGCGCTGCTGACACCGGGACCCGTCGCCGACCTGGGCAGCTACCCGGAGCGCATCGCCCTCGCCCGGTCGCGCCTCGACTCCTACACCGGCCTGGTCGGCGTCGAGGATCCCCAGGTCGCGGTGCTCGGCGAGCAGCTCCTCCTGTCCGGAGCGCGGAGCCTCGCCCCCCCTGAGCGTCGGACCGACGTCGAGACGGTCCTGGCCGCCCTTGACGACGGCCTGGAGCAGGTGGAGGCCCCCGCCGAGCAGACGATCCGCCTCACGGCCCGCGATGCCGACATCCCACTGACGTTGCGCAACCAGCTCGATGTGCCGGTCACGGTGCTGATCGAGATGCAGTCGGACTCCCGCGTGGAGTTCAGGGGCGAGGGCGCCCGCATCCTGCGCCAGCTGCAGCCCGGTGACCAGGAGATCCGCATCCCGATCCACACCCGGGTCCCCGGTGACGCCCCCATCGACATCACCGTGCGCACCCCCGACGGAGTGGTCGCGCTCGACCAGGTCGAGTACACCGTCCGGTCCACCGCCATCTCCGGGGTCGGGTTCGTGCTCTCGATCGGTGCCGCCGCCTTTCTGCTCCTGTGGTGGGCGCGGCACTGGACGCGGGACCGCCGCCGCCGCGCCGGCGCCGAGACCGACGCAGCCCCGTCCACGGCGACGTAACCTCCGGCCCGGGTCCCGGGTCCGATGTCGGATCGCGCCCTCGTCGACCCCGGAGGAACCCGATGGCTGGTGTCCGCATCGTCACCGACAGCTCGTGCGACCTGCCCCCGCAGGTCATCGAGGACCTGGGCATCGAGGTGGTGCCGCTCTCCATCCGCTTCGGCGAGGAGGAGCTGACCGACCGCGAGGAGCTCTCGGCCCAGGACTTCTACAAGCGGATGGCCGACTTCGACGGGCTGCCGGAGACCTCTGCCCCCTCCCCGGGGGCCTTCGAGGCTGCGTTCCGGACCCAGGCCGCGGCCGGTGCCGAGGCCGTGGTCGGCGTCACCCTCTCCGCCTCCCTGTCGGCCACCATGGCGGCGGCGGAGAACGGTGCCCGGGCCGTCGAGGGCGATCTCGACGTCCGGGTCGTCGACTCGCTGTCGATCACGACCGGGCTCGGCACACTCATCACCCTCGCCGGCGAGGCCGCGCGCGACGGCGCCTCCGCCGACGAGGTGGTGGCCCTGGTCGAGCGCACCCGGGAGCGCGTCCACGTCTTCGGAGGCCTCGACACCCTCGAGAACCTGAAGAAGGGGGGCCGCATCGGCGGCGCCCAGGCAATGCTGGGCACGCTCCTGTCGATCAAGCCCGTCATCGACATCAGCACCGGCGTCGTCGAGGAGTCGGGCAAGGTCCGCACCCGTCGCAAGCAGATGCTGTTCCTGCGGGACAAGCTGCGGGAGGCCGGGGCCGTCGACCACCTGGTCGTCTGCGACGGCTTCGCGCCCGACGCCGACGAGTTCGCCCAGGTCATCGCCGAGGAGACCGGTGGGGAGTCGGCCCGCGGCACCATCGGACCCGTCATCGGCACCCACGGCGGCCCGCGGATGATCGGGCTCACCTGGGTCGACCGCGCGTAGAGGGGTCCCGCACCCCCGTCCACGACCCCGGGTCGAGCCCGGCGCACCCTAGGGTCTCGGCGTGGGCCCTCCGCCTCCCCCGTCCGGCGCTGCTGGCACCCTGCGCCGCGGCAGCGTGATCGCCGGCCGGTACCGCCTGGAGCAACCCCTGGCCACCGGCGGCATGGCCCGGGTGTGGACCGCGACCGATGAGGTCCTGGGCCGGCCCGTCGCGGTGAAACTGCTCCTCGAGCACTTCCTGGCCGACGCCTCCTTCGTCCGCCGCTTCCGCGCCGAGGCGCTGGCGGCGGCGCGCCTCACCCACCCGTCGGTCGTCGCCGTGTACGACACCTGCTCGGCCGACGGCGTCGAGGCCATCGTCATGGAGCTGGTCGAGGGCACCACCCTGCGGGCCCACATGGATCAGCAGGGCCCGTTGCCGGTGGCCGAGGCGTGCCGCATCGCCGGGCGGGTGGCCGACGCGCTGTCCGTCGCCCACCGGGCCCACATCGTCCACCGCGACATCAAGCCGGCCAACGTCCTGCTGTCGACCACGGGCCGGGTGGTGGTGACCGACTTCGGCATCGCCAAGGCCTCGGAGGTCGGCGACCTCACCACCGACCGTCAGATGCTGGGCACGGCCAAGTACCTCGCTCCCGAGCAGGTCGAGAGCGCACCGGTCGACGGCCGGTCGGACCTCTACGCCCTCGGCGTGGTGCTCTTCGAGATGCTGTGCGGGCGGGTGCCGTTCCGAGCCGACACCGAGGCCGCCACCGCCCTGGCGCGGCTCCACCAGGACCCGCCCCCGCCCCGCCGGCTCCGCCCCGACCTCCCCGTCGAGGTGGAACAGGTGGTGCTGCGCCTGCTGGCGCGTCAGCCCGACCAGCGCTGGCCCGATGCGGCCAGCCTCAGCCGCACGCTGGCCGCGCTGGCCGCCGGCCGTGACCTCCCACCGGCGCCGCCGCTGCGCCCCCGCCCCGCCCCTGCGCCGGAGCGGACCAGCGGTGCTCGACCCGAGTCCGACTCGGTCCCGGCCGCCCCTTCCCACCCACCGCCATCGGGTGCCTCGGAGCCGCCTCCGGCCCGGCCACCGGGGGAGGAGTCCCGATCCGCACCCCGGCGCACGGCCGTGGTGCTGCTGGTGGCGGCGGTGAGCCTGCTGGCCGTGCTCATCGTCCTCGCCCTCGGCTGGCGCCTGCTCGGCCCGGCGGCCACCGAGGAGGTCCGACCCACCGCTGCGACCTTCGACCCCTTCGGCGATCAGGGTGAGAACGACCCCGACGTCAGGCTCGCGGTCGACGGAGACCCGAGCTCCGCCTGGCGGACCGAGCGCTACAACGACCCCGAGGTGGCGGTGGTCAAGAGCGGCGGCGACGGCGTGGGTCTGCTGCTCGACCTCGGCGCCCCCAGCGCCACCGAGACCCTCGCCCTGACCAGCGCCAGCCAGGGCTGGGCCGCGGAGGTCTACGTCCTCGCCGACGCACCGACCGCCGACGCCGCGACCTGGGGGGCGCCCGCAGCCGCCGGAGATGACCTCCCCGTCGATGCCCGCTTCGACCTGGGTGGGGCCGAAGGCCGGTTCGTGCTGCTCTGGATCACCCGCACCGCGGGGGACGGTCGCGTCGAGGTGTCCGAGGCCACCGTCGAGGTGCAGCGATGACAGGGGCAGCGGGCCCCGGTCATCCGGATCCCGATGCGGACCTGCTGGTCGCCGCCCAGCAGGGCGACCGCGACGCCATCGACACCCTGCTCCGCCGCCACGAGCAGCAGCTCCACGCCGTGTGCCGGCGCATCACGGGCGACCCCACCGATGCCCTCGACGCGCTCCAGGAGGCCATGATCGCCATCGTCCGCGGCCTGCCCCGCTTCGACGGCCGGTCCCGGGTGTCGACCTGGATGTACCGGGTCACCACCAACTGCTGCCTCGACGAGCTGCGCCGACAACGGCGTCGACCTGCTGACCCGCTGCCCGCGACCGAGCCGGCCGACAGCGGCGGACCACCGGGCGTCGACGAGTCCGTCGCCGACCGGACCGACATCGACGCCGCCCTCGCCGCCCTGCCCCCCGAGTTCCGCGCCCCGGTGGTGCTGCGCGACGTCGTCGGCCACGACTACGCCGAGATCGCCGAGATCCTCGACCTCCCGCCGGGGACCGTGCGCTCCCGCATCGCGCGCGGCCGCCGTGCCCTCGCTCGCGCTCTGGCCGGGAACCAGACGCCGGCCCCCGAACGTCCCACCCTCCAGCGATGACCCCCTCCGAACCACCCGCCGACGACCTAGCTCAGAGCGATCTCGATCCCGACGAGCTCGCGGTCCACGCCGTCATCGACGACGAGGCCACCGCAGAGGAGCGTCGCCGCGTGGCCCGCGACCCCCGGCTGCGGGCTCGGCTGGAGGAGCTGCGCGCCACCGCCGCGGCGGTGAGCATGACCCCCGACCCCCCGGCCGACGGTGCCCTGGACCGGATCCGCACCGCCGCCCTCGCGGCCCTCGACGAGGACCACGAGGCGTCGCTCGACGACGCGCTCGACGAGCCGGGCGCGCCTCCCCCCTCGGTGCCCGACGCCGATCCGGAGGAGGACGACGAGGCGTCCACGGTCATCTCCCTGTCCCCGCGCCGCTCCCGGCGCTCCCTGCCACCGCTGCCGGTGGTGGCCGCCGTCGTCGCCGTCCTCATGGTCGTCGGGGTCGCCCTCATCGCCATCGGCCGGGGTGGTGACCAGAGCGCCGACAGCGCCACCGCCGGGGACAGCGCCGCGGTGGAGGAGAGCGCGCCCGCCCCCGGGGACGGGGGCGGCGATGCCACATCCGCCCAGGAAGACCACGCCACCGGCGCCGCCAACGGCATCCCCGTCTTCGCGGCCGACGACGACTTGCGTATCGTCCTCCAGGACATTGACCCGATCACCCTGGCGGCACTACGGCCCTCGGAGGCGTCCGACTCTCCCGAGGCCACCACGACCGCAGGCGGGGGCCAGGGCGGCGACGAGGGCGGGGCCCGCTGCGGTGACGTCCTCCGGGCCTCCGACGCCGCCATCGGCCCGGTCCAGGCCGCGGCCCGGACCGAGGTGGACAGCGTCGAGGTGGTGGTCCTGAGCACTCCGGTGGCGGCCACCGAGTCGGCCCCGGCCACGACCCGGCTCACGGTGCTGGAGGCGGAGAGCTGCGTCCCTCGCTTCGCGGTGCAGCGCGACCCCTGAGACCGCACAGCGCCACACCCCACGCCGGGCCCTTCCCTCCTCGGCGTCGATAGCCCGGAGGGAAGGCAGGGCACATCGAGCGACCTCACCGGCCTCGCCGCTCAAGCCCGTGCTCACACTCCGGGGCCCGCCTGGCGCCCTGCCGCTAGGCTCGCACGGTGCCCACCGATCCGTCGACCCCCACCTCGACCACCGGCTCCACGTCGACCGCGAGCTCGACCTCGACCGAGAGAGCCGGATCCGGCGGGTCGGACTGGCCGGCCCAGGCCACCGAGACCATCGTCGGCCTCGTCGACACCGCCCGGGAGAAGACCACCGGACCGGCCACCACCGCGGTGCGCGCCGCGGTGTACGGCCTGCTCATCGCCATCGTCGGCACCGCCGCCCTCGTGCTGTTCCTCGTCGTGTTCGTGCGAGGCATCGACATCCTGGCCCAGGTCGTCCTCGACGCCATCGGCATCGAGGAGGCCGGGCGCTCCACCTGGATCGCCCACACCATCACCGGCCTGCTGTTCCTCGTCCCCGGCCTCATGCTGATGCGCAAGGGGGCCCGGGCCGCCGCGGCCTAGGCGCGGAACATCGCCGACGGGTTCCCGGTTCCCCCGATCGGTGTCACCGCGCCCCCCGGTCGCGCGGCGCCCACCGCCATCTCTGGAGCACCCGTGACCAACGACACCCACAAGCTGATCATCGTCGGATCCGGCCCCGCCGGACTCACCGCCGCCATCTACGCCGCCCGGGCCAGCCTCGACCCGCTCGTCCTCGAGGGGGAACCGTCCTCAACCACCGACCAGCCCGGTGGAGCGCTGATGACCACGACGGAGGTCGAGAACTACCCCGGCTTCCCCGACGGGATCATGGGCCCGGACCTCATGCTCCGGTTCAAGGAACAGGCCCAGCGCTTCGGCACCGACGTCACGATGGAGAAGGTCAGCCGCATCGACCTCTCGGCCCGACCCTTCCGCCTGTGGGTGGGTGACCCGGACGCGGCCGAGCCCACCTACCGGGCCGAGGCCGTCATCATCTCCACCGGGGCCCGACCGGTGATGCTCGAGCTCCCCGGGGAGCAGGAGCTGGTCGGTCACGGGGTGTCGACCTGCGCCACCTGCGACGGCTTCTTCTTCCGCGACCACGACATCGCGGTGGTCGGCGGCGGCGACTCGGCCATGGAGGAAGCCCTGTTCCTCACCAAGTTCGCCCGGTCGGTCACCATCGTCCACCGGCGCGACGAGCTCCGGGCCTCGAAGATCATGCAGGAACGGGCCCTGGCCAACGACACGATCACCTTTGCCTGGAACAGCGTCGTCGACGCCATCGAGGGCGACGGCAGCCTCAGTGGCGTCCGGCTGCGCGACGTGCAGACCGACGAGAAGCGCGACCTCGACGTCACCGGGCTGTTCGTCGCCATCGGGCACCGACCCAACACCGACATCTTCAAGGGCCAGCTGGCCATGGACGACGGCGGCTACATCGTCGTCGACTCCGGCTCCCGCACCGACGTCGAGGGCGTGTTCGCCTGCGGCGACGTGCAGGACACGGTGTACCGCCAGGCGATCACCGCCGCCGGTTCCGGGTGCATGGCCGCCATCGACGCCGAGCGCTGGCTCGAGGCCCAGGACTGAACGACGCGGAAGGGTCCGGGCCCTTCTGGTGTTCTCTCCAGGGCAGGCCGGTCACGGACCGGCCACCAGTCCACCAACAAGGAGACAACCATGGCCAACGGTGTCGAGATCCTCAGCACCTCCAGCTTCGACGAGACGCTCGCGTCGTCGGACCTGCCCGTCCTCGTCGACTTCTGGGCCGAGTGGTGCGGGCCGTGCAAGGCCATCGCCCCGATCCTGGAGGAGATCGCCGACGAGCAGGGTGACCGGGTGCGGATCGCCAAGCTCAACGTCGACGACAACCCCGACATCGCCCGGCGGTTCGACGTCATGAGCATCCCCACGCTCATCCTGTTCAAGGAGGGCAGCCCCGAGGCCCGCGTCGTCGGGGCCAAGGGCAAGGGCCAGCTCGTCGAGGAGATCAGCCCTCACCTGTGATCATCGGGTCGGCCTCGTCGCCGACCCACACACAGTGAGCGCTGGTGCCGTGTCGGGGCAACGTTCGCCCGGCTCAGCCCAACCTGACCTGGCACGGCACTAGCCTGCGACGGTGCCCGCAGCTCCGTCACCGCAGCCCCCGGCACCGGTGATGGACGCATCCGTGGAGGGCTTGCCGCTCCGGCCACCGGGCCGCGGTCCCGCGGTCGTGGATCTACAGGTCCGGTTGCGGGGCGCCGGTCACGAGCTCGAGGCCGACGGCACCTATGGCCCTCGCACCGAGGAGGCGGTCCGCCGGTTCCAGGAGAGCCGGGGCATGCGCGTGGACGGGATCTGCGGTCGGGAGACGTGGGGTGCGCTGGTGGAGGCGGGGTGGCGTCTGGGCGATCGGCTGCTCTACGAGCGGGCGCCCATGCTGCGCGGCGACGATGTCGTCGAGATGCAGGCCCGACTGGGAGGTCTGGGCTTCCTCGACGACCGGGTGGACGGCATCCTCGGTCCGCGGAGCCGGCGAGCGCTGCAGGACTTCCAGCGCAACTGCGGTCTCACCGTCGACGGGATCTGTGGGCCCGAGACCATCGCCGAGCTGGTGCGCCTCGACGCCCGCACCCCCACCACGGTCAAGGCCGGCGTCGTGGAGCGCGACCGCCTGCGCTCCACCCCGCGCCAGCTGGCGGGCCGGCGCGTCGTCATCGGCGACCTCGGAGGCGTCGGGGCCCTGGCGACGGCGGCCGAACGGGCGCTTCGCGCCGCCGGTGCGACCGTGGTGGTCACCAGCCACCCCGACGGCTCGGTCCAGGCCCAGGAGGCCAATGCCCTCCATGCGGATCTCTACCTCGGTCTTCGCGCCCACGACGAGCCCCGCTGCGCCTTCTACGCGACCGCCGGCTTCCACTCCGAGGGCGGCCATCGCCTGGCCACGCTCGTGGCCGAGGGTCTGGCGGTGGCCGCCGCCCTCGATGCCACGGTGGAGGTGGCGGGCATGCGGCTCCCGGTGCTGCGAGAGACCCGGATGCCGGCGGTCGTGTGCGAGCTGGCTCCGCCGCGCCGCGTGGTCGAACGGAACCCGGTGCTGGCCACCCTGCTGTGCGACACCGTGGGGGCCTGGATCGCCGATCCCCTGCCGGCGTCGCCCTGACCTGCGCTCCGGGCCCAGGTCGGCCCGGGCCCGTAGACCCGACACCCCTCCTCCCCCGGTCGACGTCGGCTCGACGGTCGGAGGTCGGCGAGCTCGACGCCCGCACGGAGAGGTCCGGGTCACGCCGCGGCTGAGCGACGCCGCGGCTGACCGACGCCGCATCGGTGCTGTCGGATCGTCAGCACCGATGGTGACCGGTCGCTCGTCTCGGTCCTGGGCAGGCGTCGGAGCTCCACCACCCGATGTGGGTGCGGTCACCCGGGCCGCACCCACAGTGGCCAGCCCTTAGCGACACATCGAGGCTCACCGTCATCCACCGGGTTATCCACACCCTGTGATCAACGCGCACCCCGCAGTTCAGGAGCACCCTGCCAGGCCGTGGGACCCGATAGACCTCGTGGTCAGTGCGAGGTCGAGGGATCGGTGATGAGGCGGTAGATCCGCTCGAGATCCTCGATGGTCGCGAAGTCGATCACCACTCGGCCTCGCTTGGCGCCCATCGAGACCGCCACGCGCGTGTCGAGGCGGTCCGACAGGAGTCCCTCGAGCTCGAGGATGCCGGGGGGGCGGGTCTGGCCCGGAGATGCAGCCGGAGGAGGACGGTCCGGGGGATCGGCGTCGCCGGCCTGGCGGTCGCGCACCGCCTGCTCCACGTCCCGCACGGTGAGGGACTGCTCGACGGTCCGCCGCGCCAGTGCCTCCTGGAAGGCCCGGTCCGGGGTGCCCAGCAGGCTGCGGGCGTGACCGGCGGACAGCTGGCCGTCGCGCACCATGCGCTGGACCGACGGGGGCAGCTGGAACAGACGCATGATGTTGGCCACCGCGGAACGGGATCGACCGACCCGCCGAGCCACCTCGTCCTGGGTGAGACCGAAGTCCTCGACCAGCTGTTGGTAGGCCCCGGCCTCCTCCAGCGGGTTGAGGTCCTGTCGGTGGAGGTTCTCCACCACGGACTGCTCCAGCGAGGTGCTGTCGTCGATGGCGCGCACGATCGCGGGGATGCGGTCGAGCCCGGCTCGCCGGGCGGCGCGCCACCGCCGCTCCCCTGCGATGAGCTGGTAGCGCCCGTCGACGGGACGGACCAGGATCGGCTGGAGGACTCCCAGCTCCCGGATGCTGGCCGCGAGGGAGGCCAGGGCCGCCTCATCGAACTGGCTGCGCGGTTGCTGGGGATTGGGCTCGATGTCGGCCACCGCCAGGTCGATGAGGCCGACTGCCGTCGCCGCCGCCGCCTCGGCCTCGGGATCGTCTGGAGAACCAGGGATGAGGGCATCGAGGCCCCGTCCCAGTCCACTACGCCGGGCCATGGCTGACCTCCTTGGCCAGCTCGCGGTAGGCGATGGCGCCTCGCGAGGTGGGGTCGAACGCGATGATGGGCTGCCCGTAGGACGGGGCCTCCGACAGTCGCACCGTGCGGGGGATGACCTGGCGGCAGACCTTGTCCCCGAAGTGCTCTCGCACCTCCTGGCTCACCTGGTCGCTCAGCTTGGTGCGGGCGTCGTACATGACCAGCACGATGGTGGACACGCGCAGCGCCCGGTTCAGGTTCTTCTGGACGAGTGACACGTTGCGGATCAGCTGGCCCAGGCCCTCCAGGGCGTAGTACTCGCATTGGATGGGGACCAGCACCTCCTCGGCCGCGGCCATGGCGTTCACGGTCAGCAGACCGAGCGAGGGCGGGCAGTCGATGAGCACGTAGTCGAAGTCGTCACGCACCGCGTCGATGGCGTTGCGGAGCCGCATCTCCCGGCTGAAGGCCGGGACCAGCTCGATCTCTGCCCCCGCCAGGTCGAGGGCGGAGGGGGCGACGAGGAGGTTGCGGATCGCGGTGCCCTCGATGCAGTCCTCCAGCGGAGCGTCGTGCAGGATGACATCGTACATGGACGTCTCCAGCTCTCGGATGTTGATGCCGAGCCCGGTGCTGGCATTGCCCTGGGGATCGAGATCGATCACCAGGGCGCGGTAGCCGAGGTCCGCGAGGCAGGCCCCCAGGTTCACGGCGGTGGTGGTCTTGCCCACGCCCCCCTTCTGGTTGGCGATGGCGAGCACCCGGGGCAAGCCATCGCGCGGCAGGCCGCCCGGCTCGAGCTCCGGCGGGGTCTCAGGGGACGCGGACGGAGGGGCTGGCTCCTCCACGACCCCGGTGGCCCGTGCCGCCGAGATCTCATCGGCCCGCAACTGATCGAAGATGGCACGCCCGGAGTCCGCCACCCCGGGCCCCTCGGAGGTCGTGGGCACGCAGTCATCCTCGCCGCAAAACTCTCAACATGCAAGGATCCCCGCTCGACGCCCCTCCAGCACAGACACATCTCTCGCACGTTCCACGTGGAACAGCCCACGGGCGGACCCGGCCCGGACAACTGGCAGCACGAGGCTCGCCTCCGACCGGCAGCCAGCGGTCGCCCGATCCGCAGCGCTGAGGGCCAGGCTCCGGATGCCACGGGCAGGCAACCAGCGGAAGGCGCGGACCCGCGGGCACGGCGACATCGCGCCCGGTTGGCGGACATGCCAGCGCGACGGCCACCCTCGTTTGGCCGCCATGGGGCGGGGTGCGGGGCGAAGCCGGGCCCGAGTCGCGGACCAACGCCGAGATCGTCACCCTCCTGGGGGGGTGCGCCCGATGACCGCCCCCCGAGAAGGGGGCCAGAGGATGGCAGACGCCAGGGCGCCCAACATGACCCGGCCCGTCGTTCGTCTCGGAGGCTGTTGGCGAAGCCGCCGCCGTCACCTACACGATTCCCGGAGGCTCGTCTCGATCCGATGCTGGGGCACCTGTCGACGGCCCGAAGCCGCGGGCGTGGGATATGGGCGCCTGACCTGGTGAAGCATGCGCGACAGGCTCTCAGGACACAGGGGGTCAGGACCGCGCTGACGATCCGGAGACCCGACACAGCAAAGGCGATGCTCCGAGACGGCGACGAGGTCCATGAGGCCAGCCCGGGCGGGCTGGGCTCGACGCCGCCTACGAGAAGCTGGTCATCGCCCTGTCCTCGAACCTCCACCCCGCCGGCTTCGACGAGCTCATGCCCAAGACCCATCCGCCAACGCCACCATCGACCGGCTCCTCCACCACGCCCACATCGTGCTCACCACCGGCGACACCATCCGCCTCACCCAAGCCACCACCAGCAAGGGGTGAAGCCCCTGACCTGACCCCCGGGCAGTTCCACTGGCCACCACCGGGCAGATCCCACTGACCGTTGACAAGGGACGTCCTCGGAGACGACGAATGATCACGAGCGGACCCAGAGGTCCTCGCGCCCCCTCGTCTCGATCCGTGCGTCGCAACCGCGGTCGGCCCGTCGACGGTGGGCAAGCCCTGTCTCATCGGCGACCAGGTGTGCGTGCTCCTTCCGGCACGGTTGGCCCAGCCCGTGCTCCGACCCCCTCCGTCGCATGCCCCGACGGGCCGGGAGCGGGGGCGCCGACGGACCGGTCACCGGGCGACCTCCAGAACGGTCCCACGCCGGGCGGGCCGGGTTTCCCCGATGACCGGGCGAGGGCGACGAGGCCAGTCAAACATCGATACTCGTCAGGCTGTGCTGATCGGCGCCAGGGCGTTCGATCTCGGCACCCCGGCGGCCGCTCGCGGTCGGCACCACGTCGCTCGTCTCACGAGGCGAGCGACGCTCCCCCAACCTGTCGGACCTCGACGCCGTCCACACGTCGGCAGGACAGCCGGGTCGGCTGCGCCTGGCGAACGAGGCACCCGCTCGCAGCGAACCGCGAGTCGATCGCCACTGACGGGCGCAGACCCGGTCGAAGGACGTTCGCTTCCGACCAGGAGAGCGCCAGCTCTGCCGTGCTAGAGAGCTCCTCATCGTCGGCCCGCCACCCGGATGGGGTGAGAAGCGTCCTGCCGTGTCCGTGCTGAGAGCCGCCGAAGTCCGCAGGATGCCCGGTCGAGCTGTGGGCTCGCGGGCCCCGAGCACCCTGGATCGGGAGGGTGGCTCGTGCCCGATCGACGCCGAAGGGAACCGGGGGACGGCGCGGGTCAGGGCCCCTTCCGGTTCGGGAGGATCGAGCGACGCACGGACTGGAGCTTCGATCTCCTCACTCCCCGTGCCCCCCCGGCCGGCCCGGACACGACGCCAGGCCCTTCGCGCCACGTCGATCCGCTCACGATCGTCGCTGCGGACGGCCGGCTTCATGAATGAGGGACGCCCCCCGGCCGGCCTCACCCACGGCCCCCTCGTGGCTCTCTCGGGCGGGTGAGACTGGTCGGTGGGATCGATGGTCAAGGGGGGACTTTGAGGGGCAAGAGCCGACCCTCGCGACTCACGCCCACCCACGCTCTGGTCCCCCGGCTCTCGCGACCTTGCCGCGGCGGCGAGACCGTCCGACGGGGGGACCGACCGTTCCCCGCAGTCGCGGCTCGTCATCGCCTCGGGGAGCGTGTCGGACTGCAGGACGAGCGTCCTGTGCTTTCGACGATGGATGAACCAGCCACGCACCTCAAAACGGGGCCGCCCAACAAGAGACGGCCCACGAGCAGGCCCCGCCGACCACCGACGCTGCGGCACGCCTCAGCTCAGGGCGATCCGCCGGACTCGGCCCGACGCGACGAACGGCCTCCGCCTGCTCAGGTTCCCTCGGACGTTCACCGAAGGCCACCAATGTTCCACGTGGAACGGCGCCGCACGCTAGCGGCGGACCTCTGCGGCATGAGGTGACCCGCGTTCGGCCCTCACCCTTCGGCACTCCGAAGGACCAGCACCCGACACCGCCCCCGACGGCACCGACCGACCATGGCGCTCGCGCCAGACCCGTGCACAACTCTCACCTGTTCGGATGGACCGCCGCGATCCGCCCGGCCCCGGGCTCAAGGCCGGCCTGAGGGCCAACCGTCCGGAGCCCAGCTCGACCCGCCGATCGTGGTGAACCCATCGTTCATGCCAGCTCCCGCCGACGTCGGGGACCGCTCCTCACCTCCCGAACGGCCCACACCCAACCGACCAACGGTGGAGCCCCCTCGGCCCCAACCCGCCCATTCGCCGCCCTCAGCACGCAGGGCCCCGGGTGTCCGCGCCAGGGGCTCGCCCTCGGGCACCACCGACCGCCTCGCCGCCCGAGCCGTCGGTGGTGCCCAGTGTCCTCCTCGGATCACCACCTGGGGACCGATGACGACCGTCGGGCCGCCAGAGCGACCTCACCCCCTCGTGCGCCGGCGAAACGGTTGCATCTGGCGCCCATCCGGTCCGACAGCCGGGAGTACCGGAGCTGGTTGACCTGGAGCGCAGGCCGTCCACCTTCCCAACCTGGGACCTGACCGCAGGTGGCACCCTTCCATCCGAGCTTCCGGGAGAAGCCACCAAGGTCCACATGGCCTGGCGCCCACCCGGGAGGGATGCAATGCGCACCGAACACGCTGTGTCGGAGTACGCGCGCATCTTCACCCCAGGGATCCGGGCCTGCTTCGGTGGTCGCACCAGTGTCAGCGGCCACCGAAGATTGCCCAGCGACGGCCATCGGGTTCCCGCTGGCGGCCGCACCGAGCGTGGTCAGGTGCCGAACCCGATGAGCGACCCGTTCTCTGCGCGGCGGCACCGGCATTCGTGGCAGCTCGCACCCGCCGCGGTTCCCCTCGGCTGGGCTTGGATACTCCCACCACGACCCAGGAGGCGTCGGATTCGACCCTGGGACATCTCGCAGTAGCGCGCGTGCCTCGGCTACAACGAGGCGGCTGACACGACAGCATCAGAAGGGGAAGCTGCGTGGGATTGTTCAGCAAGGGGCCTTCGCCTGCCGGGCGCCGACTGGGGATCGCAGCCAACGGGTTGCCCATCCACGAAATGGACGTGTGGGGCTACATCACCGCCGGAGGATCGTGCGCCATCTCAGGGGAGCCGCCCGCCAAGGCGCTGGAGGCCGACGACCTCGACAAGTCGCGCACTGCCAGCCAGGACAGCCTCCTCGCGACGTCGCCCCAGCGTGGAGGTCGCGATGGCACCAACGACCTGGTGACCGGGTTCGACGACCGATCAGGCTCCTCTCGCACTCGACGGCACGCGGGTCACTCCATCGTCGCCAATGCCCAGCTCGCGCCGCGCTGATCGTCGGACCGATGCGGGGAGCGGCTACCTACAGGGTCTGTCGACAGCCGAGATCGATCGAAGGCGCCAGTCGCCGGGGAGGACGCGTCGCGGGAGCCTGCGCACGCCAGGGGACACGCTGGGGGGACCAGCCCGGCATGCCTGCCGGCGGCCGACCGCTGCCTCCCATAGCCCGCAGGCCTCAACGATCAGTGGGATCTGCTGGGGGACGGACGGTGCGCCTGCCCGGTGATGGTCACTGATTTACCCCAGTCGTCGCCAACTGGGCTCCCACCCATGGCCACTCGTCCTGCCCAGCGGTGGCCGCTCATTCCGCCCGGGGTCAGGTCACGGGCTTCTCCCCCTTGCCGGTGGTGGCGTGAGTGAGACGGATGCTGGCACCGATATGGGCGCAGTGGAGTGGACGGTGGCGTTGGCGATGGTCTTGGCATGTGCGCGTCGAATCCGGCGGGGTGGAGGTCGGAGGACAGGTCGATGGGAGGAGGTCATCACTCTCATCGAGGAGCTCCACCCCATCGTGGGCACCGGCAAGGCCGAGGGCGCCGGGACGCCGACAACACGATCAAGCCGCTGCTGGGCCGAGGCGAGCTCCGCCTGGTCAGGCCACCCTCGACGAGTCCCGCCAGCTCATCGCGACCGGTCAGGTTGGTGACGATGAAGCTGTAGGCGTCGGCGTGGTCGGCGACGCCGTCGAGGACCAGGGTGAGCGGTCGGGTCGATGGTGCGACGCCGTCGGGGCGGTATCGGGCGCGGACGCCCCCTCTCTTCCACATCGTCGTCCTGTTCGAGGTAGCGGCCTCCGAGGGGAAACGCGAACCGGGCTGTCGTTGGGCAGCTCATCGAGGGCGATCAGCCCGTGGCTAACCGGCCCAACGTTGCGGCCAGCGAGCGGCTGACGTGGTGGGCGAACCAGTCGCCGCGCCGCTCGAGCAGATCGATGTGCTCGATGTGCTCGGCGAGTCCCTCACCCGAGCTCGCGAGCTCGGGCCATCCGCGTTCCGACGGACCTCTCGGGTGGCCGGCCCCTCCTGGGCACTTGGCGGCTTCGAACGGCGGTTCGAACATCGGTGCGCACAGGCCGACGACTCCATCGTCACTGCGGTCGCCCGGCCGTGCCCCCGAGCGGGAGGGAGGACGGACGGCCGGCTGACCCGACGCGGCGCTCGCCAGCGGCCTCGGGTGTGGCCCGAAGGCTGGCGAGCGGACGCATGTCCGACGGGAGCGAGACCACCTCGCGCGTCGTCGGTTCGACGAGGTCTCGTCACCCGCCCGCGTTCCACGTGGAACAGCCGTCCGACGCCCTCCTGGCCCCGCCCGTCCGGATCCAACGCGGTCAGACGTCGGGGGAGATGCCCACGTCCGCGCCTTCCACCACGGGTCCGACGGCCGGCGGGACACCTGGCGCGCCGGGGTTGCGCACGGGAGGCCCGACCGACGGTGCGCTGAGCCATGGCGAGCCTGCCCACGGGACCGGGCTTATGCGGGAGGTGAGCGGGGCCACACCGTACCGACCACGGGAAGAGAGGACCTCCCGGGGCGCCGGGCGGGGTCGGCGATGCAGCCATCCAAAGGTTCGCGCCCGATGTCGCCGCTGCGGGGATGGCGGCTGACTCCCTCGCAGCCCGCCGTTCCATCGAACCCGTCGCGCAGGCTCCACCAGATCCAGACGCCATGCCCGAGGCCCATGGTTCCGCAGCCGTTGGCGGGTGGCCCAGCCCGAACCGACTTCCGCCGTCCGCGGGCCTGAGGGGGTCAGGCGCCCACCATCCACACGACGCCGGACGACACGGGTGCCGTGAAGCGAAGAAGTTGACGATCTGTCAGAACAGGGGACGGCGGGTCGGGAGGCCCACCCGGCGCGGGTAGATGTTGGGGCACGGACGGACCTGGCGCAGCCGGGTGAACCACGACCCGTCGATCCGGTCGGAGACCTCGTGCTCCAGGCCCAGGCGCGCCAGCGCGGTCTCGTCCCAGCGGCGGTCGGCGCCCTCCGGGGGCTCACTCACCGCCAGGGCCCCGCCCACCGCCAGCAGGGGTGCGGCGCATTCGGCCACCACCGCCGGTGGACCGAAGCTCCGGGCCACGACCGCGTCGAGGCGGCCCCGCAGCGCCTCGTCGCGTCCCGCCGCTTCGGCCCGGGCCCAGCGGACGACCACGCGGGGGAGACCGAGCTGCGTCACCGCCAGCTCCAGGTACGTGCAGCGGCGCTGGCTGGCGTCGAGGAGGACCAGGTCGGTGCTCGGCCAGCGTTCGGCGGCCAGGACCAGCCCCGGGACCCCGCCGCCACTGCCCAGGTCGAGGGCTCGATCGGGAACCGCGCCGAGGGCGGTGGCGAAGCCCCGGCTGTGGGTCCGCAGCTGGGTCACCTGATCGGCCCCGAGAACACCTCGAGCCCGCTGTCGCTCGAGCACCTCGGTCAGGCTCGTCATCGGCGATCCGTCAACACGTGGTACCGGGCCCGAGGGGATGGGCTGGGGCCGGGGTCAGTCCTCGGGCGAGACGACCACCCGACGCCGAGGCTCCTCACCCTGGGAGCTGGTGCGCACCCCGTCGATGCCGTTGATCGCATCGTGGACGACCTTGCGATCCGGGGGCGCCATGGGCTCGAGCGACTTCACCGTCCCGGAGGTGGCGACCTGCTGGGCGATGTCGGTCGCGAACCGCTCCAGCGCGGCGCGGCGCCGCTCGCGGTAGCCCCCGATGTCGATCCGCACCCGCCCGTCCTGACCATCCGGAGCCTGGCGGAACACCACCGTCCGGGCCAGCTCGTGCACGGCCTGGAGGGTGTCGCCCCTTGGGCCGATCAGCAGCCCGAGGTCTTCGCCGTGCACCCGCACCTCGCGGGTCTCGTCGTCGATCTCGACCACCTCGACGTCGGCCTCGGCACCAAAGGCCTCCACCAGTCCGGTGACGAAGCCCTCCACGCAAGCGACGTGTTCATCGAGGGTCATGGTGTTGGTCTCCACTGGGTCTCCTCCTGGGGGTGCAGACGACCCCGTGTCGACAGGTTGGTCCGGGCCCGAGCCTCGACCCGACCGGCCCCCTCCGTCACCCAACTGACGTTCGTCGGCCTCGGCGGTTGCCGAGGAACCTCGACCCGACCGACCAGAACCGGACTTGGCGCCCGACCCCCCCTTGCCGCCACCCCGCCGACGCTCTCGGCGCTCCTGCTTGGGGGGCTGGGGGCGTGGTCGGACGCGGGCCCGCACCCGCGCCTTGCCCTTGGTCCGGCCGAAGAGCCCCGGACGGGGTTCTTCCAGGATCTCGATCTCTGCATCGATCTCGTCGATGCCCAGGTCGTCGAGGACGCGATCCTTCGCTTCCTCGACGGTGTTGGCGGCGTTCTCGACCCATTCCACGTCGACTAGTTCCTCTTCCTCTTCTTCTTGGAGCGGTTCTGGTTGGTGGGCGCCGGGGGTCGGGCCGGAGCCTGGCGCGCCGGCGCCTTGCGGGCGGGCGCCGCCGCGCCGGCATCCCGGCGGGCCCCGCCCTCGGCGGTGGCCTTGGCCCCGCCCTTCGCCGTTGTCTTGGCGGAGGACTTGGACCCGGCGCCCTTGGCCGTCGGTGCCTTGGCGCCCGAGCCCTTGGGACCGGCGTTGGCCTTGGTGGACTTGGTCGAGGTGCGGGCCTTGGCCCCGCCCTTCGCGGTCGGGGTCTTGGCCCCGTTGGCGCCCGCGCCGTTGCCCTTGGCCCCGCCCCCGGCACCGTCCTTCGCGGGCAGCTGGATGAGACCACCCAGCAGGCCCTTGCTGCCGCTGGGGACGGTGTCGCGCCGCGACGGGACATTCCCCCCGCCGTCGGCTCCTTCCCTGTCGCCGTACATCGTCCGGGTGATGAAGGCCTGCTGCACGATGCGGTAGCTGTTCGACACCAGGAAGTACAGGACGATGCCGGCGGGCAACGTCAAGGAGATCACCGGCAGGAAGAACGGCATGACCTTCATGAGCATCTGCTGCTGAGGGTTGACCTGCGGCTGGTTGCCGGCGTTGCGAGCCTGGATCTGGCGCTGCTGGTACCAGGCGGAGAGGCCGATGAGCGCCACCAGCACCAGGTAGGGGAGCGCGGCCGCCACGCCCTCGGAGAGCCGGTTGGTGACGGTGTCGGCCAGGTCGAGACCGAAGGAGTTCATCTCCCGAACACCGTCGAGCGCCTGGTAGAGGGCCGTGTCGTGCGACAGGTAGCCGGGGTCGAAGGTGCCGAAGCCTCGGTACAAGCCCCCACCCCCGGGGTTGCGGGCCGCGAGCCCGGCGGCCCGACCCATGTCCTCACCGAAGCCGGGGAGCTTCACCAGGCCCAGCAGCACCCGGTAGAGGACGATGAACACCGGCATCTGGACCACGAGGGGCAGGCAGCCGCCGAGCGGGTTGATGTTGTGCTCCTTGTAGAACGCCATCATCTCTTCGTTGAGCTTCTGGCGATCGTCTTTGTACTTGGCCTGCAGCTTGCGCAGCTCGGGCTGGAGCTGCTGCATGGCGATCATCGAGCGGGTGCTCTTCAGGGTGAGGGGTGTGACCACGACCATCACCGCCAGGGTGAGCAGCATGATCGCCCCACCGAAGGAGCTGGTGAGGTCGTAGCAGTAGGACAGGACGGTGGCGATGGCGTCGAACAGGAAGTCCATCAGGCGATCCGATCATCGGGACGGGCGTCGGGGACAGGGTCCCACCCCTGGCCGCCGAACGGTCGGCAGCGACCCAGTCGACGCAGCGCCAGCCACGAGCCCCGGGCCGCACCATGGGCGGCGAGGGCGTCGGCGGCGTAGGCCGAGCACGATGGGTGGAAGCGACAGGGCGAGGGGCGACCCGACCGGGCCGCCTGGTAGCCGAGGACCAGCGCGCGCAGCGCCCGAGCCACTGGGCCGGGACGGGTCGCAGCCGTCGTCAGCGACGTGGCGCTCATGGCGACGAGACGGGCGCGGTCGCCCGAGCCAGCGCTCGGCGCAGATCGGCGCGCACCGAGGGGAAGGGAGCGCCCACCACCGGTGCGCCGGCGGACACGACCACCGCCCCGGCGGGCACGCCGTCGGCCGCAGCCAGATCGGAGAGGGCGGCGCGGAGGCGGCGGCGGATGCGGTTGCGGACCACCGCGGTGCCAGTCTGGCGACCGATGGCGAAGGCGACCAGGCACCGGTCGCGGTCCGGGGTGCCGGCGTGGCGGACGCTCACCGGACCGGACCGGCCCCGGCGTCCCTGGTCACCGACGAGGCGAAGGGTGCGGCGGTCACGAAGGGGGACGATCAGGCGGACAGCCGGGCGCGGCCCTTGTGGCGTCGGTTGCGCACCACGGCGCGCCCGGCGCGGGTCGACATCCTCTTGCGGAAGCCGTGGCGCTTGGAGCGACGACGGACATTGGGTTGGTAGGTGCGCTTCACTGCTCTCCTCTGCGGTCATGCCGCCTCCTCACCCCGGACCGGGAAGCGGACACCGAGCCTGGCCCCTGGACCACCGGGATCAGAGCCGGCACCGACCGGACCAGGGGGCGCGGTGACCCCGTGGGCACACGGGACCGAAGGCAACGGTAGAGGGCCCCCGCGCCGCCGAGCAACACGGGGTCGGGTCAGTGGGCCCTTGCGCCGGCCCGACAGCGCGGTGGTACGGTCCGAACCTTGCCGTCGGACGTGCGTGTGTCCGACCCGCGGTGACGATGACCCGCCCCGAGGGGGGTCATCTGTCGTTGTCCACAGAATGTGGATCCCCGTGTGGACAAGGAGAAAGAGAGGGACCCCGAGCCGTGGGCGATGCCGACCTGCTGTGGGGCACGTGCTGTGACCTGCTGCGCGACCAGGTGACCGATGGGGTGTGGAAGTCGACCTTCCAGGGCATCCACCCGGTGGCCATCGACCGCGAGCGACTCGTCCTCGCCGTCCCCAGCGGTGTCGTCGCCGACCGCCTCCACGGGGCCTACCGATCACTGGTGGCCGACGCGGTGCTGGAGGCCCACGGCGAACCGCTCGACCTGGTCGTCGAGGTCCACGCCAGCCCTGAGGCCCCCCCGGCTGCGCCGACGGACCCGGCCGAGGGTGAGGCGGTCCGACGCGCAAGCTCTCCCGGCCCGACGGTGTCGGCGCCGGGCCCGCCTGATGGTGACGGTCCCGCCCCGCCCGGCTCGGTCGACGCCCTCCACACCTTCGAGGACTTCGTCATCGGGCAGTCCAACCGGTTCTCCTTCGCCGCGTCCCAGGCCGTGGCCGAGACCCCCGGACGGGCCTACAACCCGCTGTTCATCTACGGCGACGCAGGGCTGGGCAAGACCCACCTACTGCAATCGATCCGCGCCTACGTGGCCGAGAACTACCCGGGCAAGGTCGTCCGGTACGTCTCCACCGAGAGCTTCCTGAACGACTTCATCGAGTGCATCCGCCTGAAGACCATGGCCGACTTCAAGCGTCGCTACCGCGAGCTCGACGTGCTGCTCGTCGACGACATCCAGTTCATCGAGGGCGCCGAGCGCTTCCAGGAGGAGTTCTTCCACACCTTCAACGAGCTCCACGCCCGACGCAGCCAGATCGTGCTCACCTCGGACCGGTCGCCCGACGCCATCGCCACCCTCGAGCACCGTCTCCGCAGCCGCTTCAAGATGGGCCTCATCACCGACATCCAGCCCCCCGACGTCGAGACCCGGATGGCGATCCTCCACAAGAAGGCCGAACGAGCACCGATACAGGTCCCCGACGACGTCCTCGCCTTCATCGCCACCAACATCACCGACAACATCCGAGAGCTCGAGGGAGCGCTCACGCGCGTCTCGGCCTACGCGAACCTGTACCAGCGGGACCTGGGCGTCAGCCTGGCGGAGAAGGTGCTCTCCGACATCCTCGGCGATCGCCAGAGCCGGACGGTGAGCCCGGCCACGGTCCTCGAGAAGGTGTCCGAGCGCTACGGCTTCACGGTGGAGGAGATCAAGGGCAAGAGCCGGCGCCGGCCCCTCGTCACCGCCCGCCAGGTCGCCATGTACGTCACCCGCGAGCTCACGGACCTGAGCTACCCCGCCATCGCCCGCGACTTCGGCAACCGCGACCACACCACCGTCATGCACGCCTTCAGCAAGATCGAGGCCTTGATGCTCGAGCGCAAGGAGATCTTCCAGCAGGTCCAGGCCATCGTCCAGGAGATCCGAAGGGACCAGGCCTGACGGTGTCCATGCTCGATGTGCGCACCGCCACCCCACCGGGACCTGCTGTGGACCTCCCGTGGACAGAGGTGTGGGTGAGGTCGGGACGACCCGTGGACCGACCCTGGGACAACCCCACGGCGCGGTGGACGCGATCGTTCCCACCCGAACCAGCCCACCACCCGCTGTGGAGCGAGGGACGCGGCTGTGGATCGACCACGCCCGATCTGACCAGCGCCGATGCCAGTTGTCCCTCCGTCCACAGCTCCCCCTACCACTACGACCTGATCGACATCTGTGGTGTGGGAGAGTGCACGCCCCACCCTCGGGGGCCCCTCATGTCCACAACGACTGCACCCCGCAGAGAAGGAGAGCCACGACGGTGAAGTTCCGGTGTGAGCGTGATGAGCTGGTCGAGGCGCTGGGCACGGCCGGGCGGGCAGTGGCCAACCGGGGCGGAGCCCTGCCCGTCCTGTCGGGGGTGCGCCTCGAGCTCGAGGGCGATGCCCTGCGTCTCACGGGCAGTGATCTCGACCTGACCATCTCGGTGATGGCACAGGTCGCCGGCGAGGGCGACGGGGTCGCGGTGATGCCGGCCCGGATCGCCTCCGATGTGGTGCGGTCGCTCGACCCGGGTCGGGTGGAGATCGCGGTCGATGGCGATGAGGCCCAGATCACCTCGGGGCGGTTCTCCTCGTCGATCCGGCTGCTCCCCGCCGACGAGTTCCCCCGTCTGGCCACCCCGGCCGATGATGCCGTGACCCTCGACGGCGCCGACCTCGCCTCCGCGCTCTCCCAGGTCGTGCCAGCCGCCAGCTCCGACGATGCCCGGCCCATCCTGACCGGCGTGCTGATGGCAGCCGAGGGCGGGGGGCTGCGCCTGGTGGCCACCGACTCCTATCGTCTGGCGGTGCGGGACCTCGGGGGGCGGGCCGTGCTGGACGAGGGCCAGAGCGTGCTCGTGCCGTCACGGGCACTGCGGGAGCTGGTCCGGGCTCTGGGCCAGGGTGAGGTCACCCTGCGCCTGGGTGAGCGGGAGGCCACCTTCGAGGTGGGGTCCACGCGGGTCACCACCCGGCTCATCGAGGGCGAGTTCCCGAACTACCGGGGCCTCATCCCATCGTCGTACCCGAACCGCATGGTGGTGGCGCGCGAGGCCCTGGGCGACGCGGTGCGCCGGGTGCGGCTCATGGCCCGGGAGGCCACACCGGTCCGCCTCACGATGAGCAGTGCCGGCCTCGAGCTCGATGCCGTGACCCAGGACGTGGGCCAGGCCAGCGAGGCCGTCGACGCCTCCTTCGAGGGCACGGAGCTGACGGTGGGCTTCAACCCCGAGTACCTGCTCGACGGCATCGAGGTGGCGCCCGGTGAGGAGATCACCCTGGAGACCACCGATGCCAACAAGCCGGCGGTGCTGCGGGCCCCGGACCGCGACGACTTCCTCTACCTGCTCATGCCGGTGCGCATCTGAGCGGCCGAGCGGCGGGGCGACGGATGGAGGCTCGCCGACGGCGCGCTCCAGGCCTCTCGGGATGTGACCGGCACTCGAGGGTCACCAGGGCTGGTCGCTGATGCACCTGGCGCGGGTCTGGCTCACCGACTTCCGGAGCTACGTGGACGTCGAGGTGGCCCTCGACCCCGGTCTGACCGCGGTCGTCGGGCCCAACGGGGAGGGCAAGAGCAACCTCCTGGAGGCCATCGGCTGGCTCGGCGGCCTGCGCTCGTTCCGAGGCGCACCGACCGAGGCCCTGGTGCGCGTCGGGGCCGAGCGGGCGATCGTGCGCGGCGAGGGTCAGCGCGACGGGCGGGCGCTGCTGGTGGAGTGCGAGATCGCGCCGGGAGGGCGAAGTCGGATGCTGGTCAACCGCCAGCCCGTGCGCCGGGCCCGCGACGGCCTCGACTTCCTGCGTGCCGTCGTCTTCTCCCCGGACGACCTGGACCTGGTCAAGGGGGGACCGGGGGAGCGACGGCGCTACCTCGACGACCTGGTGGTGGCCCTCGACCCTCGGCACGACGCCACCCGCACCGACCTGGACCGGATCCTGCGCCAGCGGGCCGCGGTGCTCAAGCAGTCCGGAGGTCGCCTCACCCCCGAGATCGAGGCCACCCTGGACGTGTGGGACCAGCGCCTGACCACGACCGGCGAAGCCCTGGCTGACGCCCGCGCCGCGCTCGTCGGAGAGCTGCGCCCGGCGGTGACGACCGCCTACCGGGATCTGGCCGGTGCTGGCGACGTCGGGTTGCGCTACGCGCCGGCCTGGCGCGAGCAGGGCCTGCTCGCCGCCCTCGCCGAGGTCCGGCGCGATGAGCTGCGACGGGGTGTCAGCCTGGTCGGACCTCACCGCGACGAGGTCGCGATCACCCTCGAGGGCCTCCCGTCGCGGACCCACGCGTCGCAGGGCGAGCAGCGCAGCATCGCCCTCGCCCTCCGCTTGGCCGCGGCCCGACAGCTGGCCACGGTCGTGGACACGGCGCCGCTCCTCCTGCTCGATGACGTGTTCTCCGAGCTCGATCCCACGCGCTCGGCGGCCCTGCTGGCCCACCTCCCCCCAGGCCAGACGATCGTGACCACCGCCAGCGGACTGCCGTCCCCAGCCCAGCCCGGGCGGGTGCTGCGCGTCGGCGACGGGCAGGTGATCCCCACCGCGGGCTGGCCCCTCGATCCCTGATCGCGTCCGCGGGCGCCAGACCCGATCGGCGGTGGCCTGATCCGCAAGGATGGAGCGGTGCCCGATGACCTCCGCCTCCCCTCCGATCCGGGCGGGCCCACCCGGCTGGGCGAGACCCTCGATCGGGTGCTGGCCGGGCTCGGCGCGCCGCCGGCGTCGTCGCTCGAGGTGGTCGAGCGGGCCTGGCCGGACCTGGTGGGCCCGGTCGCGAGCGAGGCCCTCCGCCCGGTCGCCATCCGCGAGGGACGTCTCGTGGTCGCCGCGTCCGACCCGGTCTGGACGGGGCAGGCCCGCTGGCTCGAGAGCACCGTGGTCGAGGGCTTGGCCCCTCTGTTGGGCGAGGGTGTGGTGACGGCCCTCGTTGCCCGTCGGGCCACGCCCTCCGCAACTCCCCGAACGGGATCGGGCGGCGCCGGCCGCGCCGGCTGAGGGCCTCTCGGTCCCAGGGGCGCGGAGCGGGGTCGGCCATGGTGAGGTGCACCTCGGTGTCGCAGCCTCCTGGTAGGCTGAAGTCCATCGTGATCGCCTTCTCCGCAAGGGTCCCGACTCGTTCGGCACCCGGTCGGAGGGCATCGCCGCCGGCTCGCCGGCACCGCTCGTGAGCAGCACGCTCTCCACCCCTCACTGAGAGGTCGCGCCCGTGTCGCAGACCACAGCCACCTACACCGCCAGCTCCATGACGATCCTCGAGGGGCTCGCGCACGTGCGCAAGCGCCCGGGGATGTACATCGGCGGCACCGGCCTGGCGGGCTTGCACCACCTGGTGTGGGAGGTGGTCGACAACTCCGTCGACGAGGCCATGGCCGGTCACTGCGACCGCATCGACGTCACCCTGCTGGCCGACGGCGGGTGCCGGGTGGCCGACAACGGGCGGGGCATCCCCACCGACGTCCACCCCGAGTTCAAGCTGACCGGGGTGGAGATCGCGCTGACCAAGCTGGGCGGCGGCGGCAAGTTCGGCGGCGACGGCTACAAGGTCTCCGGTGGCCTCCACGGCGTGGGCGTCTCGGTGGTCAACGCCCTGTCCAGCCGGGTGCTGGTCCAGGTCGACCGAGCGGGCAAGCGCCACGAGATCGAGTTCGCCGAGGGGGGGTCGAAGAAGACCAAGCTCACCGTCACCGGCGACTCCCCCCGGGGCCGCACCGGCACCACGGTCACCTTCTGGGCTGACGACGGGGTGTTCGAGTCCACCGAGTTCGCGGCCCGCACCATGCTCGAGCGGTTCCAGATGATGGCCTTCCTCAACAAGGCGCTGGAGATCCGCTTCAAGGACGAGCGGGAGGGACACGACCCCGAGCCGGTCACCTACCGGTACGCCGGGGGCATCATCGACTTCGTCAAGCACGTCAACGCGACCAAGAACCCCCTGTTCAGCCGGGTGGGCTACTTCGACCAGATCGACGACGACCACGAGGTCGAGCTGGCGTTCCAGTGGAACGACGGCTACCAGACCGACGGCCTGCACAGCTTCGCCAACGGCATCGCCACCATCGAGGGCGGCACCCACGAGGAAGGCTTCCGCTCCGCCCTCACCTCGGTCATCAACAAGTACGCCCGGGGCAAGGGGCTGCTCAAGGAGAAGGACGCCAACCTGGCCGGCGAGGACGTCCGCGAGGGCCTCACCGGCATCATCTCGGTGCGGCTGCGCGAGCCTCAGTTCGAGGGCCAGACCAAGGCCAAGCTGGGCAACCCCGAGATCAAGACCCTCGTGCAGCGGGCCACCAACGAGCACCTCGGGTACTGGCTCGAAGAGCACCCCACCGAGGGCAACAAGATCATCAAGAAGGCGCTCAACGCCCAGCGGGCGCGGGCCGCGGCCCGCCAGGCCCGCGACGCCACCCGGCGCAAGTCGGCCCTCGACGGCGCGGGCATGCCCGACAAGCTGCGCGACTGCTCGAGCCGCAACCGGGACGAGTGCGAGCTGTTCATCGTGGAGGGCGACTCCGCCGGCGGTTCGGCCACCAGCGCCCGCGACCCCCGGACCCAGGCGATCCTGCCCATCCGGGGCAAGATCCTGAACGTCGAGCGGGCCCAGATCGACCGCATGTTGAAGAACAACGAGGTCCAGGCCCTCATCGCGGCCATCGGGGCCAACTTCGGCGAGGAGTTCGACCTCGCCAAGTCCCGCTACGACCGGGTCATCCTCCTCTGCGACGCCGACGTCGACGGCAGCCACATCCGCACCCTGCTGCTCACCTTCTTCTTCCGCCACATGAAGGACCTGGTCGAGCAGAACCACGTCTACATCGCCCAGCCCCCGCTCTACTCCTCGGTGGTGGGCAAGGAGAAGGTGTACCTGAAAGACGATGCGGCCAAAGCCCGCTTCCTGGCCGAGAACCCCAGCCACAAGAAGGAGTTCTCCCGGCTGAAGGGCCTGGGCGAGATGGACTGGCAGGAGCTCAAGGCCACCACCATGGACGCGACCAGCCGCACCCTGCTGCAGGTGGCGGTGGACCAGGCGGCGGCGGCCGACACCGCCATCTCCACGCTCATGGGCGACGACGTCGCGGCCCGCAAGGCCTTCATCCAGCGCAACGCCAAGGATGTCCGCTTCCTCGACATCTAGGCCGCCCCGCCCCGCCCCGCCACCCCAAGGACCATGTCAGACACGTCAGACACCACCCCCCCGCCCGACGACGAGGGCCAGGACCCCAACCGCACCGCGTTCGGCCTGATCGAGCCCATCGAGATCGACCAGGAGATGGAGACGTCGTTCCTCGACTACTCCATGTCGGTCATCGTGTCGCGGGCCCTGCCCGACGTGCGCGACGGGCTCAAGCCGGTGCACCGCAAGATCCTCTGGGGCATGCTCGACGTCGGGGCCCGCCCCGACCGCCCGTTCATGAAGTGCGCCCGGGTCACGGGCGACGTCATGGGCAAGTACCACCCCCACGGCGACGGCGGCATCTACGACGCGCTGGTGCGCCTGGCCCAGCCCCACTCCCTGCGCCACCCGCTCGTCCACGGCCACGGCAACTTCGGCTCCCCCGACGACGGCGCGGCGGCGGCCCGCTACACCGAGTGCCGCCTGGCGCCGCTGGCCATGTCGATGCTGGCCGACATCGACGAGGAGACCGTCGACTTCATCGAGAACTACTCGGGCGAGTTCGAGGAGCCCGAGGTCCTGCCCAGCCGCTTCCCCAACCTGCTGGTCAACGGCGGGCAGGGCATCGCGGTGGGCATGGCCACCAACATCCCGCCCCACAACCTGGGCGAGGTCATCGACGCCACCACCTACCTCATCGACAACCCCGAGGCCACGGTCGACGAGCTGGTCAACGCCCAGATCATCAAGGGCCCCGACTTCCCGACCGGCGGCCAGATCCTCGGGCGCCAGGGCATCCTCGATGCCCAGCTCACGGGCCGGGGCTCCATCCGGATGCGGGCCCGGGCCGAGATCGAGGAGGGCGGTCGCGGCGGCGACCGCATCGTCGTCACCGAGCTGCCCTACCAGGTCGGCCCCCGCACCGTGCTCGCCAAGATCAGCGAGCTGGTGGCCACCAAGGAGATCGAGGGCATCTCCGACGCCAACGACGAGTCCTCCGGGGGCGAGACCCGCATCGTGATCACCCTGCGGCGCGATGCGCCGGCGCTGATCGTCCTCAACAACCTCTACAAGCGGACCCCGCTGCAGACCTCCTTCGGCGTCAACACCGTGGCCCTGGTCGACGGCGTGCCCCGCACCCTCAGCCTGCGCGACGCCCTCGGGCACTACCTCGACCATCAGGTCGACGTCATCACCCGCCGTTCCGAGTACCGGCTGCGCAAGGCCCGGGCCCGAGCGCACATCGTCGAGGGTCTGCTGCGCGCCCTCGACCTCATCGACGAGATCATCGCTGCCATCCGGGCCTCCGACGACAAGGCCGCGGCCCACGTGGCCCTCGAGTCCGAGCCCTTCTCCTTCAGCGAGGAGCAGGCCGAGTTCATCCTGACGATGCAGCTCCACCGGCTCACCCGTCTGGGGCGGGCCGAGCTGGAGGCCGAGATGGAGGAGCTGCGGGCCCGCATCGCCGAGCTCGAGGCCGTCCTCGCCGACCGCTCCGTGCTGTTCGAGGTCATCCGCACCGAGCTGACCGAAATCAAGGAGAAGCACGCCACCCCCCGGATGTCGGAGATCACCTTCGACCCAGGGGAGATGGACCTCGAGGACCTCATCGACGACGAGGACCTCGTCGTCACCATGTCGGCCAAGGGCTACGTCAAGACCGTCTCGTCCGACGCGTTCCGGAGCCAGGGTCGCGGTGGGCGGGGCGTGTCGGGCGCCAAGCTGCGCGACGAGGACTACATCGCCCACGTCCTTACGACCACGGCCCACGCCTACCTGCTCTTCTTCTCCAACCGGGGGCGGGTGTACCGCCTGAAGGCCCACGAGATCCCGATGAAGGAACGCACCGCGCGGGGGACGGCCATCGTCAACCTGCTCCCCCTCCAGCCCGACGAGCGGATCCAGGCCATCATCGACACGCGCGACTACGAGTCCAACCAGTACCTGTTCTTCGCCACGCGGCGGGGCCAGGTGAAGAAGACCCGCTTCACCGAGTACGACTCGTCGCTGCGGGCCGGGCTCATCGCCATCAGGCTGCGCGACGACGACGAGCTGGTGCGCGTCATCCCCTGCAACGACGACGACGACATCTTCATGGTCAGCCAGGCCGGCATGACCGTACGCTTCGCTCAGGACGACGTCCGGGCCATGGGTCGCTCCACCGCCGGCGTGCGGGGCATGAAGATGCGCGAGGATGACCGGGTCGTGTCCTGCGACGTGGCCCGCGACGACGCCACCATCCTCATCGTCACCGACGCCGGCTACGGCAAGCGCACCAAGCTGGAGAACTTCGCCCGCAAGAACCGGGGCATCCAGGGGGTCAAGGGCATCAAGCTCACGGCGCGGCGGGGCCACGTGGTGGCCGCATTCATGGTCTCCCTCGACGACGAGATCTTCGTCATCGCCTCGGGGGGCGTGGTCATCCGGATGCCGGTGCGCAACATCTCCTCCCAGGGCCGCGACGCCACCGGGGTCCGCGTGATGAACCTGGGTGCGGACCAGATCGTGGCCGCGGTGGCCCCGGTCCTGGGCGCGGACGACGTCACCTAGCCCCGCCGCACCGCTGACGACCGCCGCTGCCGCCTGGTCGGATCGCCCCGCCGGGGCCGCCACCCTCGATTCGAAGGACCGACCATGCCGCCGCCGCCGCCGCCCCGACCACCGTCGACCCCTGCCCTGTCGCGGCGCGCTCGGGGCCGCGACGCCGGGCAGGCCTCGCCCCTCATGGCGGCCGCGGTGCTGCTCGCCGCGGTCATCGCCGTCGTGCTGGTCGCGGCCGGTGGACGGGCCGTCGATGCCGCCCATGCCCGGACTGCGGCCGATGCCGCGGCCCTGGCCGGCGCGGCCGAGGGCCGATCGGCGGCTCGGCGGCTGGCGGCGGCCAACGGGGGACGGCTGGTCACCCTCGTCGTCGAGGGCCCCGAGGTGGTCGCCCTGGTGGAGGTCGATGGCGCCCGGGCCCGTGCCCGCGCCCGTCGCGAGGGGACCTGGTGTGGGCCCGAGGCCCGGGAGGGGCAGGGGATCTCGTACACTTCCCCACCGTGTCCGTCGAGTCCGGGGTAGGCGCCCCACGGGGTCAACGGGCGGCGCCGACCGATCCGGCGGCGGTCACGCCCTCCCCCGAACCCCTCATCCCCCGGGCCCGCCCCCGCGCCCGTCGCCCGGAGGGGTCCGGCGCCACGAGCGGCACCGCGCCCGTCCGGTCCCTCATCCGGGGGCGCCGCCAGCCCCGCCGGGGCCGGCGGGTGCGCCGGGTCATCCGGCGCATCGAGCTGTGGTCGGTGCTCAAGGTCAGCCTGATCTTCAACCTCGTCATGCTAGGCGTCGCCCTGATATCGGTGGCCCTGCTCTGGGGCCTGGCCAACACCACGGGCCTCGTCGACGACCTGGAGGGCTTCCTTCGCGACGCGGGCTTCGACGACTTCCGGTTCGAGGGCGACCGCATGTTCCGCCGGGTGGCGTTCCTCGGCGCTCTGCTCGCGCTCGCCTTCAGCGTGTTCACCGTGCTGGCCACGGCCCTCGTCAACCTGATCAGCGAGCTCACCGGCGGGATCCGTGTCGTGATCATCGAGGAGATCGTCGAGCGGCCCGCGGCGCGGACCTCCCGGACGCCAGGCGACACGCCACCCAGGTCGCGCCCTCCAGGCCCGCCGGCCGCGACCGAGCAGGGCCCGCGCCCGACCCGGTCGTCGCGGCCCGCGGCCGGTCCGCCCTCGACCTGGCCGGGGCGCCGGGCCCCGGGCCCGCCGCCCGGCCCCGCTGACACCGGACCTCCCCGGTCGAGCTGAACCGAGCGGTCACGTCCTCCCGCAGGGTGGTGCATGCGGGTGGCGGCCGTCGAAGAGCGACGGGTAGTGTCCCGCGACTCGGGGCTATAGCTCAGTCGGTTAGAGCGCACCCCTGATAAGGGTGAGGTCGCTGGTTCGATTCCAGCTAGCCCCACGCAGCCGCCGTCGTCCGGTGGGACCGTCGGCGCCGGCGGTCCCCCCCCGTGGTCGTGGTCGCAGGACAGGGATCGGCCAACCGGGTCGGTCCCCTGGATGTAGGAGCCCCCGTTGACCCTTCTCCGCCGAGCGCTCGTCGCCCTCGGACTCGCCGGCCTGGTGGCCGCCTTCGTCCGTCTCCGGGGATCGGGGGGCACCCCCCCGCAGAGCGGCGGGTGGCGTGAGCTGTCCGGTCCCGACCTCCGCTGATGCGGGTTGCGGTGTGTGGGCTCGGTGCGGTCGGGGCGCGGGTTGCCCGCCAGCTGGTGTCGACCCCCGACGTGGAGGAGGTGATCCTGCGCGACCCTCGGTCGGACCGGCGTGATGAGGTCGCCGCGTCCCTCGGCGATGTCGCCACCGCCGAGGCGCCGTCGGTGACCGGCCCCCCCGAGGCCGACGTGGTCGTGCTGGCCCTGCCGCCGCGAGAGCACGGGGCGGTCGCCGCCGGCCTGGTGGACCGGGGCACCCCGGTGGTCTCCACGTCCGACGCCATGACCGACGTGGAGACGCTGCTCGACCTGGGACCGATGGCCGAGGCCCGGGGGATCAACGTCGTCGTCGGAGCCGCCTTCGCCCCGGGGCTCACCTGCCTGCTGGCCCGTCACGCCGCCGATGCCTTCGACGACGTGGGCGAGGTGCACGTGGCTCGGTTGGGCACCGGAGGCCCGGCGTGCGCCCACCAGCACCACCGGGCTCTGCGGGGCACCGCCGTCGACTGGCGTGACGGGGGCTGGCAGCGCCGCCGAGCCGGGTCGGGACGTGAGCTGTGCTGGTTCCCGGACCCGGTCGGGGCCGCCGACTGCTACCGGGCCCGTCTCCCCGATGCCGTCCTGCTCGTCAACGCGTTCGGCGATCTCGACCGGGTGACGGCGCGCCTGGCTGCCACCCGACGGGACCGTCTCACCGCCCGGTGGCCGATGCTGCGACGGCCGCACCCCGAAGGCATCGTGGGCGCGGTGCGCACCGAGGTGCGGGGCCGGCGGGCTGGGGCCTGGGAGACGCTGGTCTACGGCGCCTACGACCGTCCCGGGATCGCCTCGGGCGCGGTGGCGGCGGTGGCGGCCACCGCCCTCGTGCGGGGCGAGCTGGGGATCGGCCCGGGGGCCGCCGGCCTGGGCGCCAGCACCCAGGCCCGGGTCCTGCTCGACGAGCTGGCCCGACGGGGCGTCAAGGCGGCGGCCTTCACCGGTAGCGGTGACGCACCGGATCCAAGGATGGACCGCGGGGCCGGGCGAGGGTCGACAGAAGGTGGGCCGTTCGAACCTTGTGAGTGACGCGCGAGCCACGTAGGGTGGTCCGTTCCGGGATCACCCCGGACTGGTTGGGTCATCCGGCCCATTTCTCGGAGGGCACCTCATCGGAGTGTGGCCGGGAGCGACCAGATGTGCGGGATGTGACAGACAGCAGGGGAGCAGACATGCCCAGCAAGACCGAGACCGAGGTGCACCAGCTCATCGAGGACAACCTGCCGCTGGTGCGACACGTCGTCTTCCAGGTCGCAGTGCACTTCCCTCGTCACGTCGATCGAGACGAGCTGGCCACCGCGGGAGCCCTCGGCCTGGTCGAGGCCGCTCGCCGCTACGACGAGTCCCGGGGCGTGCCCTTCGACCGCTTCGTGGCGCAGCGCATCCGGGGCGCCATCCTCGATGCGGTGCGTGCCGTCGACTGGGCCCCCCGCTCGGTGCGGACCCTGGCCCGCAAGCTCGAGCAGGTCGAGCAGCGGCTGGCCTCCCAGCTGGGTCGCGTCCCCACCGCCGGCGAGAAGGCCGACGCCCTGGGCATGGATCCCGACGAGCTGCGCCGCCTGCAGGACCGCATGTTCCGCTCCGTCGTCCTGGCCCTCGAGTACGAGGTCGCCGACGAGGAGGAGGAGCTGAGCCTGGTCGACGTCCTCGCCGACGACCACACCAAGGAGCCATCGGAGGAGCTGGAGTCGCGCGAGCTGCACGCCTACCTCCGAGACGCTGTGCACCTGCTGCCCGAGCGTCACCGTCTGGTGATCGTGGGCTACTTCCTCGAAGGCCGGAAGTCCCAGGACCTGGCTCAGCTGCTCGGCGTCACCGAGTCCCGCATCTCCCAGCTGCGCTCAGAGGCGCTGAGCATGCTGCGCGACGGAATCGAGGCGCAGTACGAGCCCGCGACGGCCGAGGAGCCCACTGGGCGCGTCGGTCGCCGCAAGGCCGGCTACGCCACCGCCATCGCCGGGGCCACCGAGTGGCCCGACCGCCTCTCCGCCGCCGCGCTGCACTGAGGCGGGTTTCGAGCTTGGAGCGGAGCTCCTCGCTCGAGCTGGACGAGTCGGCTGCGCTGAGGCCGGTTTCGTCGTCACTCGCTCGCTGGCGCTCGCTCCGTTCCGACGAGCTGAGCGGGCTCGCTGCGCTCGCGCCCTGGTCGCCGACCAGCAAGCTGGATCGGCTCCCTCCCTGTGGGGGCTGCGCCCCACACCCCCAGCGGCTGCGCCGGCACGCTCGTGGTCGGCAGGGGTTCGGCTGCGGCCTGACTGACGGGTCACTGCGGCTCCGCTGTGGGCCGCAACCGGGGGTCAGCGGAGGAAGGCGAGCAACGCCGGCATCCTCAACCGGCTGGTCGCGGCGAGCACCTCGCTCAGCACCCGTTCGATGACCAGGGGGTCCAGGTCGGCCGCGGTCGAGACCCCTCTCGTGCCCCCCTCCGACCCCGGGTTCGTGCCTCCCAGCGTCGTCACCGGTCCGCCCCCACCGACGGTGATCACCTCGACGGCGGGGTCGAGGGATCCGGTGCGCGCCAGGGTCGCCAGGCCATCGCGGCAGCTCTGGGCGATGTGGTGGCTGTGCATCTCGATGTCGGCCACGACGTGGCAGAGGCCCTCGTGGTGGTCACGCAGCATGCCGGCCCAGGGAGAGGGGGCGGCCGCCGCCACCTCCCGCAGCGACGGCGCCGCGTCACCCGTCTCGAGACGGAGGCTGCCCACCAGAGCGGCGCGGACGAGGTCGGCCTCACGGGCGCGGTGCCGGGCCAGCTGGACATCGTGGACGGTCCAGTCGAGGAAGCGGACCTCGGCGGCATCGAGCATCAGCCCGAGGCCGACGAAGCGGAAGCGCAGCCGTTCCAGCAGGTCTCGTTCCCGCTGCAACACCTCGACCAGCTCGTCCACCCGCTGCTCCTCCATCCCGTCCTCGGCTGGGGCATCCATCGGCGCCTCGGTCAACGGCTTGAGCACTCACGGTGGTCGTCCCGGGACACGATCACCCGGGGGCCGTCTCTGCCTCGTCCGGCGGCATGAGGGGGATCGGGGGAGCCAGGGCACCGGAGCGGATCGTGACCACGGCGGCGCCGATCGCGCCGCCCAGCGCCACCGAGGTGGCGGCTCGATCGACAGGGGCGGGGAGGGATGTCGGCAGCTCTGCGCTCCAGAGCACGGCGAGGCGGAGCACGGCCCAGCCTCCGGCCGCCGCCGCGCCGGCCAGCACCGCCACGGCTCGGAGCACCCGACCTCGCTGCATCACCGCCAGCACGCCGGCGACCAGGGCGACCGCAGGCAGGACCACGACGAGCGGCGAGGTGGGCGCACCAGGGGGGTCGACGGCGCGCTGGGCCACGCCGGCGGCGACGCCGGCGACGCCGGCGACGCCGAGGACCAGGCCCCCCGCCGTCACCGCGTCGAGGGCCCGGGCGACGACGACGACAAGAGCGGCCAGGACGCCGGCCCCGAGCAGCCAGGGGACGGGGGAGGGGCTGTCGAGGAGCCGGTACCGCCCCTCGACGGCGACCTCGGTGCCGTCGGCGGTCATCGGGACCTCCCAGGTGACCCCGCCCGGTGTGCGGGCCCGGGGCTGGGTCCCCTGGCCCATGTAGTGGATGCGGTGGTCGTGCCAGGCCCAGCGGCCGTCGGTGGCCACGATCTCCCACCGGGGCTCGGCCGCGGGGTCGAAGGTCCGGTCCAGGTCGGTCCCCTGGCGGCTCTGGTTGAGGTAGGTGGCAGCCGACTCCCGGGTCTCCTGGACCGTCCCGTCGTCGAGGATGCGCACGTAGGGCTCGCCGGAGTACCCGGGGACATCGAGGGTGTGGCCCTCGTCCACGGTGACCTGCAGGAAGCCGTCCCCGCCGATCACCTCGACCTCGACGCCCGCCACGGGAGGGACGACGGATGTGACCTCGGAGCGGTAGTCGGTGGGGCCCGGGGGGTCCGCTGCCGCGGGCGTCGGCGTGAGGATCAGGACCGACCCGACGAGGAGGGCGGTCAGGAGGAGGAGGCGAGGTCGAGCGACGGCCACGGGCCCATGCTGGCAGCCGGGTCGCAGCCGGTGGTGATCGCGTGGGCCGGGCCGTGGTCGGGTGGAATCAGGCGCGGGCGGCCCGGTCGACGCCGCCGAGGACGCTGAGCAGCGAGTCGTGCAGCCGGCCGTTGGAGGCCAGCCCGCTGCCGCGCGAGGGATCCGCCTCCTCGCCGTCGAGCGAGCTGAACCGCCCGCCGGCCTCGGCCATGATCACGGGCATGGGCGCCAGGTCGTAGAGCTCGGCTCGGGGGTCCACCATGGCGTCGATGCGGCCGGTGGCGCCGAGCACGTAGCCGTACCCGTCGCCCCAGGTGCGGATCGATGCCCCGGAGCCCCCGATGGCCAGGATCGCCTCGTCGGACCAGGGGCTGAGACCGCTGGTGCTGATGTAGGCACGCGACAGGTCGGCACCCTCGTTCACCCGCGCCGGGACGTCGTTGCACCAGCACCCCTGACCCCGCCCGGCCCACACCGTCTCACCGAGGGCGGGGATGTTGATCACCCCGAGGGCGATGCCGTGCTCGTCCTCGACCGCGAGCAGGTTGCTGTAGAGCGGCACCCCGTGAGTGAAGGCCTTGGTGCCGTCGATGGGGTCGAGGATCCAGCGCCGCCCGCTGGTGCCGTGGGTCTCGGGCTCTTCCTCGCCCAGCACCCCGTCCTCTGGGTGGCTGCGCGCCAGCGCGGATCGGATGAGGCGCTCGGCCTCCCGGTCGGCCTGGGTGACGGGCGTGCCGTCGCCTTTGCTGTCGACGGTGAGGGCATCGCTGCGGAACCAGCGCAGGGTGGCCTCGCCGGCCATGCGGGTGAGCGCCACGGCCTCGGACACGAGGGCGGGGTCGACGGGTGGGGCGGGCGCGGAGCCGGGCATGGCCGTCAGCCTCGCACGCCGTCTGGGCCGGACCCGCCCCGGGTGTGGGTCCTCAGCGAGTGACGTAGACGATGAAGGCGTACTCGTCGCTGGCGCGGATGAGGGCCACCAGGTCGACGAGGCTGTTCTGGCCCGATGTGATGCGGTCGACCCAGAGCCGGATCTCGTCCCCGGTGGGCATGCGGCGCAGCATGGTGCCGTGGGCGACGATGACCTGCATGGCCCAGTGCTGCTTGAGCCGGTTCTCGGGCGAGTTGCTGAACTGCACCATGACGGCGCCGCGGGAGCGACCCTTCTCGAGCTCCCCGGTCCAGAACGCCCGGCCCCGGGCGTCGGGGGCCCGGCCCAGCACGTTGCGGTAGATCCGGTCCATGAACTGGGCGTTGCTCAGCGAGCCGTAGCGCTTGGCGAACTCCGGTGAGCGGGCGAAGGAGTCGGCGATGGCGCTGAGCGAGGCTCCCGACCGGCGTCGACCGGTCCAGTAGGCGAAGCCGTCGATGTCCGGACGGCGGAGGAAGAAGGCCTGGTAGAGCCGGGCCACGGAGTGGGTCTTGTCGTCGCTCTCCCGCGAGCTGAGGAAGTACTCCATCATCGCCTGGGGGGTCTTCCGACCCTGGTCGAGCACGTCGCCCCAGTAGGCGAGGTTGGCGGCCGAGGCGGTGCGACCCAGCAGGTCGGTGTACTGACGTCGGATCAGGTCCCGAGAGCTGCCCCAGGGTGCGAAGGTGTCCGACGGTACCTGGGTGCCCTCGCGGGCCGGTGCGGCGGCATCGAGGGCGTACTTGGCGTTGACCGCAGCCGCCCGGTACCAGCGGTCGTTGGGCATCCGGATCTCGAAGTGGCAGTGCGACACCGTCGCCTCGGCGTTGCCGCTGTCGCCCACGAACGCGATGTGCTGGCCCCTCTTGACCCGCACCCCCTCGGAGATGCCCGGTCCGAACGCCTGGCTGTAGCGGTTGGCTCCGTCGTCGGTGCCGGGTGTGTCGTTGTTGATGTGGAGGTAGCAGTAGTACCAGCCGTCGTCGCCCCTGAGGTAGAGCGAGTTGCCGCCGGAGCCGTACCGGAGCTCGACGATGACGCCGTCGACGCAGGCCAGGAGCTTCTGCATCTTGTTCGCCAGGAGGTCCTGGCCCTCATGGCGCCGACCGCCGCCGCGGGGTGCGAGGTAGGTGTCGGACCACTGCACCCGACCGAGGATCGGGAACATCATGGGACGCACGTGGCGCTCGCCCGCCGGGCGGGGCGGGTCGAAGCCGAAGTCCCGGCCGGTGGCCTCGGGCACGCCCTCGGCTGTGCCCTCGAACGGGTCGCTCCCCGGAGGGGCGGGGCGGGGCGCCTCGGTGGTCGGCGGCGCGGTGGTCGTGGTCGGCGGCGAGGTGGTGGTCGGCGGCGCAGTGGTGGTCGATGGCGGGGTCGTGGTGGTCGTGGTGCTGCTCGTCGGGCCGAGGGTGCCGTCGGGTCCGGTCGGCTCGGCGCCCACCGGCACACCCCGGAGCACCAGCGCCCCGGCACCGGCGCCGGCGGCGACGAGCATCCGGCGGCGGGTGAGAGCGGGGCGGCGGTCGTGTTCGGGGGTGCCGTCGGCCGGGCCGCCGCAGCAGGGATCGATGTGCATCGTCTCGTGCCTTGTGGTCTCGAGGTCGGAACGGTGAGAGGCCGGGGCCCCGAACCCGGTTCCCTGGGACCAGGTGTGACGAGGTGGTGCCGGCTGTGTTGCGGTCATGTTACGGGTGTGCGCTGGCGTTGGGAAGTCGAGAGGCCACCGGGAACAGGATCCGCCGTGACTCTCACCCGTTCTCAATCGGTCGCACTCCAGTAGAGTTGAGGATTCCATGACGACGGCGCCCGCTCCCCCCGTCACTGCGACCGATCTCGACCTCGAGGTCGAGCGTCGCCTCGGCGCCGAGGGCCAGCGCTACACCGCGAACCGGCGAGCCGTGATCCGCATCCTCACCGAGACCGACCGGCCCCTCACCACGGCCGAGCTGGTCGAGCACGGTCAGGGTCTGCCCCAGAGCTCGGTGTATCGCAATCTGAGCGTGCTGGCTGCTGTCGGTGCGGTGCGCCGCATCGCCGGAGGGGACGAGTTCACCCGCTACGAGCTGGCCGAGGACCTCGCCGGTCACCACCACCACCTGATCTGCACCGACTGTGGCGTGGTGGCCGACTTCACCGTCCCGCCCACCGTGGAGCGCGGCCTGGAGTCGGCCCTTCGCGAGGTCGCCACCGCCGCCGGCTTCATCGCCGATGACCACCGCCTCGACCTGGTCGGGCGCTGCGCCGACTGCTCCTAGATGCCCGCCACCGACCTCGACGGCGAGGCCACGGCGGAGGCGGCGCGCCGGCGCACCTTCGCCATCATCAGCCATCCCGACGCCGGGAAGACCACCCTCACTGAGAAGTTCCTCCTCTACGGGGGGGCGCTGACCACCGGCGCGGGTGCGGTCAAGGCGCGCGAGGGCCGGCGGGCAGTGACATCGGACTGGATGGAGATGGAGCGCCAGCGCGGCATCTCCATCACCAGCACCGTCCTGCAGTTCCCGTACCGGGACCACGTCGTCAACCTGCTCGACACGCCCGGTCACCGCGACTTCTCCGAGGACACCTACCGCGTGTTGGCCGCGGCCGATGCTGCGGTCATGGTGCTCGACGCAGCCAAGGGCATCGAGCCCCAGACGCTGAAGCTCTTCGAGGTCTGCCGTCAGCGCAACCTGCCCTTGCTCACCTTCATCAACAAGTGGGACCGTCCCGGCCGCGATCCCCTCGAGGTCATCGACGAGGTCGAGGCGCGCATCGGTGTGGTCCCCACCCCGCTCACCTGGCCGGTCGGGCTCGCCGGCGACTTCCGCGGCGTGGTCGACCGCCGCTCCGGTCGCTACGTCCGGTTCACCCGGGTGGCCCGGGGGGCGACCGAGGCCCCCGAGGAGATCCTCGACCCCGAGGCAGCAGCCGAGGCCGAGGGAGGGTCCTGGAGCCGGGCCGCCGACGAGCTGGCCCTCCTCGACGAGGTCGGGGCCGAGCACGACGACGAGCTGTTCCGCGCCGGTGAGACGTCGCCCACCTTCTTCGGCTCCGCCCTCACCAACTTCGGGGTGCGGCTGCTCCTCGACGCCCTCGTCGACCTGGCCCCCTCACCCACCCCCCGCCTCGACGAGGCCGGCAAGGAGCGTCCCCTCGACGCGCCGTTCTCGGGCCTGGTGTTCAAGGTCCAGTCCAACATGGACCGGTCCCACCGCGACCGCATCGCCTACCTGCGCGTCTGCTCGGGCCGCTTCGAGCGGGGCATGGTCGTCACCCACGCCCGCACCCACAAGCCCTTCGCGACCAAGTACGCCCACTCCGTGTTCGGCCAGGAGCGCGAGACCATCGAGGTGGCCTGGCCGGGCGACGTGATCGGCCTGGTCAACGCGACCGAGGTGCGCGTGGGCGACACGCTCTACCTCGACGAGCACGTGGCCTACCCGGAGATCCCCAGCTTCGCTCCCGAGCAGTTCTCGGTCGTCCGCGTGCGCGACACCGCCAAGGCCAAGCAGTTCCGCCGAGGGGTGATCCAGCTCGACGAGGAGGGAGTGGTGCAGGTGCTGCGCGACCTCGACCTCGGCGACCAGGCGCCGGTGCTGGCGGCGGTGGGCCCCATGCAGTTCGAGGTCGCGATGCACCGCTTGGAGACCGAGTTCGGGGCGCCGGTGGAGCTCAGCCCCACCCACTACACCGTGGCCCGTCTCACCGACGCGGCCAGCACCGCGACGCTGCGCACCATGCGCGGCGTCACCGTCCTCCAGCGCGCCGACGGGACCCGCCTGGCCCTGTTCGAGAGCCGGTTCTGGCTCGACCGGGTCCTGGCCGAGCAGCCCGAGCTGGTCCTCGATCCCCTCGTCGGCAACGAACTATCCGGGTAGGGGTTTCGTCGTCGTTCGCTCGCTGCGCTCGCTCCACTCCGACGAGCGCTCGAGCGGTGCTCGCTGCGCTCGCGCCCATGCTCGCCGACCAGCAAGCTGGATCGGCTCGCTTCTCCTGGGGCTGCGCCCCAGACCCCAGCGGCTGCGCCGGGCCCGTCGGTCGGTGTTGATCGCCTCAACCCGACGGAGGTTCGCTGGACTGGGAGTCTACGGCGTCGAGGCGGGTGGTGAGGGTCTCCAGGGCGCTGGTCACCCTCTCCACCGCGTCGCGGAGGTCCTTGGGGGTGACGACGTCGGCCAGGGCGATGCGGACCGAGGCCAGCTCCCGGGCCAGGTACTCGGTGTCGGCCTGGGTGCGCTGGTTGACCTCCCGGTCGATCTCGGCCTGGCGGCGGTCCCGGTCGTCCTGGCGGTTCTGGGCCAGGAGGATGAGCGGGGCGGCATAGGCGGCCTGGGTGGAGAACGCCAGGTTCAACAGGATGAACGGGTAGGGGTCCCAGCGCAGCGCGACTGCCAGCGAGTTGACCGCGATCCACACGATGACGAGCACGGTCTGGCCCATGAGGAAGCGCCCGGTGCCCAGGAACCGGGCGATGCCCTCCGACAGCCGCCCGAAGGCGTCGGGGTCGTAGACCCCGCTCCACTCCAGGCGGCGTCGGGGGCGCGAGAGGTCGGGGCTTCGGCGGGCCACGTCAGCTGCCCTCGCCGGTCAGGTGGGGCCGGCGTCGTCGGCGCCAGCCCTGGGGCAGGACGTGGTCGAGCACGTCGTCGACGGTGACCGCGCCCACGAGGCGGTGGGCACCGTCGCACACCGGGACGGCCAGGGCGTCGTAGGTGGCCAGTCGCTCGGCCACGTCGCGCAGGGGCAGCTCGGGGCCAACCGGCTCGGGGTCGTCGTGGGCGCAGTCCTCCAGCCGCGTGGCCGGAGGCTCCCGGAGGAGGCGCTGGAAGGGCACGCTGCCGATGAAGCGCCCGGTGGGGGTGGAGGTGGGCGGTTGGACCACGAACACTTGGGCGGCCAGCTCCATCGGTCGGTCCGGCTGGCGGACCGTGGCCAGGGCCTCGGCCACGGTGGCGCTGCCGCGCAGCACGATGGGCTCCGGGGTCATGAGCCCCCCGGCGGTGTCCTCGGCGTAGGCGAGCAACCGGCGCAGAGGAGTGGAGTCCTCCGGGGGCATGGCGGCCAGCAGCCGCAGACGCTCGGCCTCATCCATCTCGCCCAGCAGGTCGGCGGCGTCGTCGGGCTCCATCTCCTCCAGCACGTGGGCGGCGCGCTCGAGGTCGAGGCCACCGATGAGGCGCACCTGCTCGTCCTCGGGGAGCTCCTCGAGCAGGTCGGCCAGGCGATCGTCCTCCATGAGCTCGGCCAGGCGACGCCGCTTGGCCGGCGGCAGGGTCCGGATGCGCTGGGCCACGTCGGACTGGTGCATGTTGCGGAGCTCGGCCAACTCGGCGTACTCCGGTCCGGTGTCGAAGCGGGCGGCGACATCGCCCCACTCCACGACGCGCGTCCGTCGTCGCCGCAGCGGGCCCCGGGTACCGAGGGCGACGGCCACCACGAACCAGAACCCCGTCCGGGTCGACTCCTCGATGGCGACGTCGACGATGAAGTCGTCGCCCACCTTGGTCCCGTGGATGTCGCCCAGGACCAGCTTCTCGCCGGCGCGCGGGGCGAAGGGCTGCACGTCGATGGTCCCGGAGCCGAGCCGCACGCCGCTGGCCTCGATCGAGCCCATGCGGGCCTCGTTCACGAAGATGCGGCGCCTCTCGACGGTGGCCACCAGGCCGAGCACCCGGGCGGGGTCGGTTCCGGAGGGGACCACCACCACGTCGTCGACGCGCCCCAACGGGTGTCCGTCGGCGTCGAGGAGCGCCAAGCGCGCCACGCGGGAGACGAAGATCGGACCAGGCACGCGGGCACGCTACCGTCCGGTCGAGCGCAGACCGGAGCCCTTGTGCCGACCTCGGCGAGGACGCCTCAGCGAGGGTCCGGGCGGTCGGAGTCCTGTTCGTGGTCGCTCCGGGAGCTGGTGTCGAAGCCGCCGTGCTCGAGGTTGCGCAGCAGCAGCTCGAAGAAGTCCGCCGGCGGCACCGGGGGCGAGAACCAGTAGCCCTGTCCCAGGTCGCAGCCGATGCCCTTGAGGGCCGAGAGCTGGTTGGGGTGCTCGATGCCCTCGGCCGTCGTATGGACCCCGAGCCGCCCGCCGAGGGCGACAATGGCCTCGAGCACCGGGGTGGGCTCGTCACCGATGATGCCACCCACGAAGCTGCGGTCGACCTTCAAGACGTCGACCGGGAGGTCATCGACGTAGCGCAGCGAGGAGTACCCCACGCCGAAGTCGTCGAGGGCGATCTGCACCCCGAGCTCCTTCAGGGCGGTGAGGCGGCTGCGGTCGGTCTCCATGTGGTCGATGATGACCGTCTCGGTGATCTCGAGGGTGAGGGTGGAGGGGTCGAGGCCGAACTGGTCGACGACGTCGCGGACCGATTGGACGATGCTGGCCTGTTCCAGCTGGCGGACCGACAGGTTGACGCTCATGGAGAGGGCAGCGTCGGGGGGCAGGGTGAGCTGCCAGGTCCGCAGCTGCTGGCACGCCTCCTCCAGCACCCAGTGGCCCAGCTGCACGATGAGGCCGGTCTCCTCCGCGATGCCGATGAACGCGTCGGGCGCCAGGCGTCCCCGGCGGGGGTGATCCCAGCGGACGAGCGCCTCGGCGCCGGTGATGCGACCGGTCTGGAGCGAGACGACGGGCTGGTACACGAGCGCGAGCTGGCCCGACGTGATGGCCCGAGCCAGGTCGGCCTTGAGCTCCAGTCGCTCGAAGGCACTGACGTGCATGGCCTCCTCGAACAGCTCGACCCGATCCTTGCCACGCTCCTTGGCCAGGTACATGGCCATGTCGGCGTTGCGGAGGACCACCTCGGCGGTGGTGCCCTCGGCGCCGACGGCGGCGATGCCGATCGACGCGGTGACGACGATCTCCCAGCCGTTGATGTCGAACGGGGCGCGCAGGTCGTGGAGCAGACGCAGGGCCACGCCCACCGGTCCGAGGTCGTCCTCGGTCGGCCGGACGAAGACCGCGAACTCGTCGCCGCCGAGGCGGGCGGGGGTGGCCTCTGAGGGGAGGCCGGCCTCGAGCCGGGACGCCACCGCGACCAGGAGCTCGTCGCCGACGGCGTGGCCCAGGCTGTCGTTGACGGTCTTGAAGTCGTCGAGGTCGACGAACAGCACGCAGGCGTTGGATTCGCCGTCGTGGGAGCTGGTCTCCACCAGCTGGGTGAAGTGGGCGCGGTTGGCCAGACCGGTGAGGGCGTCGTGGTGCGCCTGGTGGCGCAGCGTCGACTCCAGCTGCTTGCGCACGGTGATGTCCCGGGCGTTCAGCACGATGCCGAGGACGGCCGGATCGTGGCGGAGGTCGCTCACGGTCACGTCCAGGGCTCGACGGGTCCCGTCAAGGGCCACGGCGGTGAGCTCGAGGCTCTGCGCGGTGGCCGGCGTGTCGGGGTCGCGGAGGACGTGGAGCAGCGTGCTCTGGATGTCGTGGCGCTGCTCGTTGACGATGATGGCCGTCGCCGGGGTGTCGAGCAGCTGTTCCGGCCGGTAGCCGAGGAGCTCGGTGACGGCCGGGGAGACGTAGGTGAAGCGTCCCCACTCGTCGATGATGGTGACGACGTCGCTCACGTTCTGGACCAGGGCACGGAAGCGCGCCTCGCTGCGGAACAGCCGCACCTCGGCGTCCTTGCGGTCGCTGATCTCGCGGCAGTTGAGGACGACCCCGTCGATCTCGGGATCGTTGTGGAGGTCGCGGGCCGCCAGCTCGAACCACCGCGGGGTGCCGTCGGCGTGCTGGAGGCGGACCTCGACCGGTCGGCTGGCGTCGGCCTCCTCCAGCAGGTCGGTCATGAGGCCCTGGTCCGGGGGGTGGGGGAGCACGGCCACCGAGGCGCCGACGAGCGAGGCCTCGTCCCGTCCCAGCAGGCGCCGGCTGGGAGCACTGACGAAGGTGATGGTCCCGTCGGTCCGTACCACCACCACCAGGTCCGATGAGTTCTCCACCAGGGCCCGGAAGCGGCGCTCGCTGCGTCCTCGCTGCAGCGCCTCGGACAGCGCTGCGCTCTCCAGGGCCAGTCCGGTCGTGGTGGCGAGGGCATCGAGGGCGTGGCGCACGACGAGCGGCAGCAGTTCCTGGGTCGTCACCACGAGGATCTCCCCGTCGATGCGCTTGCTGCTCAGTGACACCACGTAGGACCACACCTCTTCGGCGGCGTGGGCGGCGACGTCGAGGGGATCACCGCGGCGCTCGGCGGGGCGGTGGGCCTGGGTCGGGTCACCGGGGGTCCACCACGCCCCGTCAGGTCGTTCCAGGGTCCGGCCTCGGGCTTCCCGGGCCCGCCACCCGGTCGAGGCGGTGACGGTCAGCCTCTTCCCGTCGTCGTCCAGGATGGAGACCCTGGTCGAGCCCCCTCGGGCGTCGATCAGGCGGACCGACGCGGCCAGGGTGGCCTGCAGCATCGCCGGTCGATCGGGGGCGACGGCCAGGTCAGCGTTGGCTCGACGCAGGGCCTGCTCCTGGTCGGTGGCGTGCTCCTGGTTCCGTAGCAGCGACACGAGGCGGGAGAGGACAAGGACCGAGAGCAACGAAGAGCTAATGGCCGCGACCCAGGGCGTGGACTCGGCCTGCACCGTGGCCTGGAAGGTGATGATCGCAGGGTTGATGAGCAGAGCCCCGACCAGCAACAGGATGCGCTTCCAGGTGAGTCGGGTGTCGTAGGAGTCCGCCCCCTCGGTGATGCGCTTCCGTTCCGGGTGGAGGGCGGCGGCCCCGAACAGCACGAAGATGAGCGGCGCCACCATCTGGGCTGCCGGCGTCTCGCTCCCGTCCACCGCGCCGATGGTGACGAGCACGTCCTGGACGAAGATCAAGGTGACCGAGCCTGCGAGCAACCGGTACCCGATCGTCCGAGCGCCAGGCCCGACCGCCAGCCGGGTGATGGTGGCCAGCAGAATGGTGGTGAGGATGGCGTAGGTCGCGTTGAGACCCCGCTCGCCGACGCTGAGGTTCGAGTCGGTCACGTGCGACCACAGAAGGGTGGACCACACGATCGTCGCCAGTCCCACGGCGACGATGGCGCCGTCGATGATGGCGGCGCGATCGCGATCGGGTGAGCGGAGGTGGCCGAGCAGGGTGCTCCCGGCGATCAGCAACAGGTAGCCCAGCACCACGAGGAGGTCGGCAGGTGAGGGCAGGGGACGATCGACACCTGCGGCGCTGGCGTGAGCCGCTCGGACGATGCCCCCCAGCAGGAAGGCGATGGCGGCGCCGACGAAGAGGACCCATGCCTGTCGAGAGGATCCGGCGCTCGACCGGATGGTCCTGACCCCGATGGCGACCGACGCCCAGCCCACCACCTGCAGGACGATCGAGACGGTGAGCTCGGATCCCGTCAGGGCGGCGGCGGCGGTCATCAGCAGTCCCCCGATGAGGAAGCCGCGCCATGGCTGTCGTCGCATGCCCCTCCTCATCGGCCGACACCCGGGCGACAATAGGGATCGCCGGCCTGCGAGCACCGCATCTCGTTCACTCGGGCTGTCGGTGCGCCCCAGCGCCGCTCAGGGTGACAGGATACTCTCTGTCCGTCCACAAGAGGAGGCGCTGGTGTCGGCTAGGTCTCATGCAGAACGAGGATCGGCCCTGCGGACCAAGCGGCGCCGGAACCTGGAGCTGACGTGGATCGTCGGCGTCGTCCTCTTCACGCTGGCCCGCTTCGGCGCCGCCTGGGGCGCGCTCGCCGATCATGATCGCTGGGTGGTCTGGGTCTTCGGTGTCATCGACATCGGCACTGCCATCCCGTACGCCATGGGAACGGCGCGACTGGTGACCGGGCTGGTCGACCACCGACCCCAGAGCGCGGCCCGGTGGGGCGCCGTCGCCTCCTTCTCGTTCCTCGCGCCCTATCTGTGGCTGGGATGGGCTGGGCGTGACGGGGGCTTCCCGCTCGTCGTCTACGTGGCGCTTGTCGTCTGCCTGGTCTGCTTCGGCGCCAACGCGGTGATCGGGGTTCGGCGCCGGGTGCGGGCCGCTCGGTCCGACCTTGGCCAGCAGGGGTCCCGACCGCTCGTGTCGAGCTCGTCGTCCTGACCAGTCGTTTCGTAGCCACTGGTCCCTGACAAGGCGTGTTCACCTCCGCGTCGTCGACCCCGCAGAGCGCGGTTCGGCAGCTTCGTCCCGGACGCCTGCCGGTTCGGGCAGGCCCCACCTGATGGCCTCCTCGGCGGTGACCGCTTCGAGGGTCCACGCCCAGAAGTCTGCGTTCGACGCCGCCATGGGGGCGTAGTGAGCGCCAGCCAGCGGGAGTCCGGCAGGGACGGGCACCCCACCCATGTACTCCTCACTGATGCCGATCACCCTGAACGGCAGGTGGTAGGTGTCGACGAACACATCCAGGAGCCACTCATCGATGAGGGCGACCACGGCCTCGCTTCCGGCCCGCAGGGCGTCGAGCCAGCCGGCGCGGTAGAGGTGCTCGATGACCCCGGTGCTGCGGACGTCGGTGCGGACCGTCAACGACGAGAGCTCGCACACCGGGTCGCGATCGCGGAAGTCGGTGCGGGCAAACTTCCCGACGGGCAGCTCGTCGTAGGCGCCGAAGATGGTGCGGACGACGCCCACCGCCTCGTCGGCCTCGTCGAAGACGGCGTGGAACCGTGACCGCTCGTCCCATCGCGCCAGCTCCTCGACGCGGTGGCGGGGTGATTCGTCGCAGTAGCCGATCTGTCGGTAGATGTCGTAGACGAACGCCTCGAGCTGGAGCCAACGGTCCCCGCCGGTGACCATCTCCAGCCGGTGCCCGGGGAGCAGCTCGGCCGGTCGTCCGCTGGCGGCGCGGACCTTGCGCTCGACGACCTCGTCGCGCAGGTCGATCACTTCGTCCTCGGGATCGACGGGAGGGGTTGGGCGGTAGCCGGGTGTCCCGCTCTCTGTCACGGTGGTGTTCTCCTGCGACGGTGGTTCCCCGGCCCGCGGACCCCCAGTAGGCGTAGCCGCGGACCCACCCGAAGGTAGGGACCTGGCTCGGTCCCATCGCGGATGGTCGCGGGAAGGTCCTCGACCCGTTGCCCGATGGGTGTCGGACGCGACCAGTGGCGCAAAGGGCCCAGACGCGGGTCGTCGGAGCCTCAGGCGCTCGGGAGGGTGAGGGCTTCGACCGGGGACGGCAGCCCGAACAGGTGGCCCTGGGCGTGGGTGGCGCCCAGCTGGGCCAGCTCCTCCATCTGGGCCCGATCCTCGAGGCCTTCCGCGATCACGTCGAGGCCGAGGGCCCGGCCCACGGCCACCACGGCCTCGACCACGGCTCGTCCCCCGGGCTCCTGCAGGCGCCGACCGATGGATGGGTCGATCTTGAGGAAGTGGACGGGGAGAGATCGCAGGTGGGCCAGGGAGGTGCTGCCGGTGCCGAAGTCGTCGATGCCGAGGCGGATGCCCAGGGCGGCCAGGGTCCGGAGGCGATCCAGCGCCGCCCCGTCGGAGAGGAGCAACGCCGGCTCGGGGATCTCGAGGTGGATGCGGTCGGCGGAGAGGCGGGTCGCGGTGAGCGCCGCGCTCACCCGTTCCAGGAGCGAGTCGCTCTGGAGCTCGGCGCCGCTCAGGTTGAGGAAGATCCCGAGGGGACCGATCCCGGCCTCGTCCCAGCCCTGCATCTGCTCCAGGGCCTGGTCGAGCACCCACCCGGCTAGGTCGATCAGCAGCTCCGGGTCGGTGACCCCGTCGAGGACCCGTCCCGGGGGCATGGAGCCCGAGATGGGGTCGTGCACGCGCAGGAGGACCTCGGTGCCGATGGCCCGGCCCGTGCGCAGGTCGACGACCGCCTGGTGGTGCAGGCGCAGGCTGTCGGTGTCGAGGGCGAGGCGAAGGGCGCTGGACACCGGTACCCCGCTCACCGTGCCGGGGGCTGCGGCCACGGTCACCTCGTGGCGATCGCGGCCGGTGGACTTGGCTCGGTACATGGCCAGGTCGGCGTCGCGTAGCAGGGCGTCGGCGGTGGTGTGCTCGGCTCCGGCGAGGACGACGCCCACCGAGGCGGTGACCGTGAGGGTGTGCGGGCCCAGCGGCACCGGTTCGGCCACCGCGGCGCGGACCTTCCCGGCCAGGGCGCCGGCGCTGACCTCGTCGGCGACCCGGGCGGCGAGGATCACGAACTCGTCTCCCCCGAGGCGGACCACGGTGTCGTCACCCCGCACGACCTGGCGGAGGCGACGGGCGGTCTCCACCAGCAGCGCGTCGCCGACCTCGTGGCCGTGGGTGTCGTTGGTCCACTTGAAGTGGTCCAGGTCGATGAACATGAGGGCGACGGGGGAGTGGTGTCGCTGCGCGACCGCTCGCTCCAGGCGCTCGCGTAGGAGGAGGCGGTTGCCGAGCCCGGTCAAGGGGTCGTGCAGCGTCTGGTGGAGGAGCTTCTCCTCGGTGCTGCGCTGGGCTGTGATGTCGTTGATCTGGGCGATGGCGAAGGGGCTGGAGTGCTCGGCCGAGGTGACGGCCGAGACCGCCAGCTCCACCACCCCCTGGGTTCCGTCCCGTCGTCGCAGGCGGCACTCGACCCGGGCCCGTCCGCCGACGGCGATCTCCGTCAGGACCGTCTCGAGGAGGCCGTGGTCCTCGTCCGGAGCGAGATCGGCGAGACGCACGGGATCGGTGTCGACCGCGCCGAGGTCGAGCAGGGCGCGCAGCTCGGAGTTGGCTTCCCGCACCGTGCCATCGGCCTCGATGACGGCCATGGGCGTGGGGGCATGGATGAAGGCGGAGCGCAGGGTGTCGATGGTGTCGTGGTTCTGGGTCTCGGCCCGGCGGCGGTCGCTGACGTCGTGGACCTCGACGTCGACTTCGGGGTCGCGCCCGGCGGCGCGCACCGCGTCGACCTGGATCCGGGCCCGCCACACGGGGACCGGTGGGACCCGAGATCGGCGACTGCTGTCGTCGGAGTCTTGGGCCTCGGCCTCGACGGTCGCGGCCTCGGGCAGCGAGGCCCGCATCCGCACCTCGTGCTCGAAGCCGCCCAGGTCCCCGTGCAGCACCGCCTGGAGCAGGGCTTCGAGGGGCAGGCGGTCGTCGGGGTCCACGAGGGCCGTGAGGGACAGACCGGTGAGCTCTTCCGGACGGGTGGCGACCATGCTTGCCAGGGCGGGGTTCGCGGCGGTCACCCCTCCCTCGGCGTCGAGGCGCGCCCGTCCGGCCGGGGCCTGGTGGAAGGCGGCGGTGGCTCGGTGGGCGGCACGGGCCAGCTCAGCGGCTCGGGCGTGCAGCTCGGTGATCAGCAGGAGGCGACCGTGGTCGGTGGGCGGGGGATCGGCGATGGAGGCAGGGTCAGGGTCCAGGTCGAAGCCGCTGACGGCGACCCAACGCTCGGGGCCGCCGTCGCCGGGTCGGAGGCGTACGCCGTCGGCCATGGTGGCCACCCGGCGGGCGACGGCCAGCACCCGGCCGCGATCCTCCTCGGCCACCGCGCTGGTCAGGCCCTCGGACATCAGCTGGCGGACGGGGACACCGGCCAGCTCGGCCAGCGCGGGTGAGACCGACGAGGTCGAGCCGTCGGGGTCGATGGTGCAGGCCGCCACCGCCGCCAGCGTGGCCCGGCGGCCGTCGGGGAGCAGGGCCACGACGTCGTCGCCGGGGTGGGGGTCCTGCCGGGGCCCGGCGCCGCGCACGAGGACCTCGACGTGGGCGGGGTCACCCCGGACGGTGAGCAGAGCGTGTCCGCCGGCCGGGAGGGGCAGCGCGACCTGGGCATCGACCGGCCGCGACAGATCGCCCACGAGGGCACGGACCGGGGGCTGGGCGCGAGGGGGCAGGTGGGTCAGACCGACGATGGGGTCGTCGTCCCCCTCGCCCTCGTGGTCTTGGCGCGACAGCGTGTGGGCGCGACACACCACCCAGCGCCCGTCCCACAGACCGGAGGGCCCGCTCATGGTGCTGTCCATCCTGTCATGCTCCTGGTCCCTGGCAGGCTGAGCGTCGTCGCCGAGTGCCGGAGGCGACGGCGCGCCGGGCGCGCCGGGGTCCCGGCGCGAGGATCGGCAGGGCACTGACGGAACGAGGACACAGGTGGTGAGACGACGGGTGCAGGAGGACGAGGCAGCACCCCTGCCCGGTCTGCCCATCCTGGCACATCTCAACACCCTCCGTGTTTGCGGTATGCCTTCCACCTCTCTCCGTGGTCGGTCTGGATCTCGCGCGACGCGCCCGCACGCTGGTGCCGGAGCGCTTCGCCGAGGAGGGCTTCGTCCACCTGACCCTTGGTCTCGATCAGCTGTTGGTGCCGGCCATGCCTACTACCCAGACGACTCCCGGCCCTACGTGGCCCTCACCGGACCTCGGGGCGCTACCGACGAGGTCCGCTTCGACGCTGAGCCCAGGCTGTACCCCCACCTCTACGGCCCCCTCCCGATCGCCGCCGTCCGCGAGGTGAGGACCGCACGCCGCGACGCCGACGGCACCTTCACCGGCTGGGGCCCACCGTCCCCACCGTGAGCGTTCAGTAGACCCTCGGCGCCGACACCCGTTCCCCCGGAAGGATCGTCTGGCCCACCGGTCGCGCCCACCGCGTACGCTGCCCCCACCGGACACCCGCCCGGGTTCGGGGACGTAGCTCAGCTGGCTAGAGCACCTGCATTGCAAGCCTGCCGGGCTGAACGGTGTGCTCACCTGGGTTTGTGCAGGTCGGACCTGAGGCGCGATCGTCGGGATCACCTGCCACATGACCGCAGTCGGGTTCTCGGGATCGTTCGGGATACAGCCTCCTCATCGCGCACACCGGGGAGGTCGGCTCCCGCAGCCGCCCGGGCTGGTGGCCGGCGATGGTCGAGAACCGGCTACGCTGGCACCAGCACGACGAGATCCCACAGGTGTAGAGCCGGCATCGACCGGCTCGGAGCGGTGCTCCGGACCTGGGTGGCGCGTCAACACCAACGGACGCCCCACCGCCGTTTCGGCGACGCTTCCGTCGAGACCGCGATTCCCGCAACACGGAGGTCCGCATGCAGATCGAGGTCACGACTGACCACAACGTGGACGGAAGCGACGAGCTCACCAGCCAGGTCGACGCTGACGTGGCTGCCGGGCTGTCGCGGTTCAGTGATCAGCTCACCCGTGTGGAAGTCCACTTGGGCGACGAGAACGCCGACAAGGGCGGCGCCGCCGACAAGCGGTGCATGATCGAGGCCCGGCCGGCAGGGCAGCAGCCGGTCGCGGTCACCAACCACGGCGCCACCGTCGAGGAGGCCTGCAGCGGGGCGCTTCGCAAGCTCACGAGCCTGCTCGACAGCCGGTTCGGACGGCTCGACAACCGCAAGGGCGGCGCCACGGTGCGGCGCGCCGAGCAGAGCTGAGACGGACACGATGTTCACCCGAGCCGATCTCCTCGCCCTGATGTCGGCCGCCCCGCCGCTGGGAGTTTCGATCTTCCTGCCCACCCACATCCGTGGCCGCGAGATCCGCCAAGACCCCATCCGACTCAAGAACCTCGCCGCCGAAGCCACCGAAAAGCTGGTGGCGACGGGAATGGGCGCGGCTGACGCCGAGGCGTTCGTCGAACCGGCCGCGGCGCTCGTCGACGACTACGCCTTCT
>JBBSMQ010000015.1:0-84687 GCA_038233075.1 Acidimicrobiales bacterium | reverse complement strand
GCTCGTGACCTTCGCGTTCAAGAACCGGTGGCTGGCCCGAGCCGACGACCCGATGTGGCTCGTGCGCTACAGCCCCGTGCCAGACCACCAGAGCGAGGCGCTCGGCTTCGTCGAGCGGTCGTCGCTCCCGACCGACGAGCAATGTGAGCGGCTGTTCCGGGCCCTCGCGGACCAAGGTCATCCCGAGTGGGCCACCGCCATGCGACTCAAGCACCGATGCGGCGCTCGGTGGGGTGAGCTCGTTGCGCTGCGACCGTGCGACCTCGACTTCGCGGCTCGACGCGTCGTGCGCATCGACCGGGCCGTCGAGCAATCGCGACAGGGCCTCGCCATCAAGGCAACCAAGAACCGCCAGCGCCGTGCGTCGGTGTTCCCGGCCAGCCTCGCCGACGAGCTGAACACGCTGTGCGAAACGACGAGGACCACCGGAGGAGCCGATGCGCTCCTCTTCCCCGGCACCGACGGCGGCTTCGCCAACCGGCGGACGTTCCAGCGGTACTGGGCCCGTGCCGCTCTTGCCGCCCGATGGCCGATGAAGTCGGAAACGTCGGCGATCTGGCACCCCCACGACCTCCGCCACGTCGCCGCCTGCTGGCTCCTGTTCGACGTTGGCCTGGATCCGGCCTCGGCGAGCCAGCTCCTCGGCCACGCCAACGCCGCCTTCACCCTCAGCCGTTACGTCGGCGTCCGAGGCGACCTCGCCGCAACCGCCACGTCCGCAACGGATCGTTGGTAGCCGAGGTCAACACCTCGCTGCCCCGATCGGCGGGGCGTGCACCCGAATCCGTCGGCGGAGGATCAAGTCCCGCTGAGGGTCCCGCCATCGGTCCCGCTCAGGGTCCCGTCTCGCTGTTCGTGGCCGGGGGTTCACGGTGGGTCCAGAGGTGAACCCTGGTGGCCACACTCGACGGCCGGTGCCGCGAGCGCCCCATCGCCGGCATCCGCCCACGAGGTGGCCTTGGCGGTCCGGCCGGAAGTTGCTCGCGCGACTCACGAGGGCTCAGCGGCCGAGGTGGCCATGGAGAGCAACGATGTCCTGTCCTTCGCGCCCACTGACCACCCGAGCCCCGGGGTGCGCCAGGTGGGCTTCGAGCTGACCGACCCGTACGCGGAGCACTGGGCGGGTGCGGTCGTTGGCCCGAGCGCCGCGATGCTGCTGCCGCGCATGTCCCCGTTGTGGGCCGAGGAGGTGCCGGCCCCCATGAGCCGGACCGAGATGGCCGGCTCGGTGAGCCTGGGCTCCGCCGGCGGGGTGAACAGCCGTCTGATGGGCGCCATCGACCTCGTGGGACCTGGAGGGGGGACCTCTGGGCGTTTGTGGCCAGGTGCCCGGGCTCACCCGGCGTCCACGGGGCCGCCTGCCCGAGTGGAACCAGCGTGCCCGCGAGGGGCTCCTCACCGTCCATGCGGAGCGCGTCACTGACGGTCGGACAGCGGGCCGCGGGTGGCCGACATCACCGCCCACCTCGACCGCCTCCAGAATCCCCGCGGCCTCGACCCCGCACCACCCGGTCCGACCGCGGCCATCGACCGATGAGCACCCGACCCTCGCCCGCGGCCCTCGGACCCCGCGCCCCAGCCCCTCCTCCGAGGGTCCCCGGAGCCCAGCCCGGCCGCCTCGGACGGTCCCGTTCCGGGTCCGCTCACGTCGCTGTGGAAGCACAGATCCGGCGCGCACACGCTTGCAGGTTCCCCTCCGGGAAACCTGCGGGCCTCCCGCGGAACCCGTGTCGTGAGGTTCACTGTCACCCCGCTGGGCGGGGCCCGGCGCGACGTGGGCCGGATCGTCGATGGCATCGTCCGCTACCTCCAACCGCCGATCAAGGACGGCCCCCGTCCGGACGGTCCGACACCGTCGGGCACCGGGGGGCCGTCGACCTACTACGCCGACCGCGGGGAGGAACCGGGCCGCTGACTCGGCCGGGCGGCCGGGGCTGCTGAGCTGGGGGGCGAGGTCGGCCGGGACGACCTTGCGTCTGTCCTGTCCGGTCGGGATCCCACTGGCGAACGCCCCCATCACCGCCCGGGGCTCCGCCGGGTGCCGGCCCGGGCTGGGCGCCGGTGCCCCCACCCGCCACGGTCACAATGGCCGGGCGCTCTATGACGAGAGCGACGCGGCCACCGTGCTGGGGGTGACCAAGGACGAGCTGGCCCGCGTGGTCGGTGTCGGGACCGCGGTGGTCCTGGGCCGGGCCGCCACCTTCGGTGGCCGCCAGGGTCCCGCTGACGGTCCCGTTGAGGGTCCCACTACCGGTCCCGCCCATGGTCCCGGTTCCACGTTCGGGCCGGTCAGCGGGTCGTACCTGGTCCCCGTCATCGACTCCGCTGGCTCACGGCGGGTGGGCGGAGGGGAGCTGTCCCGGTGCACCGTTGCGACCCGCACCGGAGCCCACCGGAGGGCGAACCAGACAGGGCCGCGACCGACCGGCTCCGCTACCTCCAGTCCATCCGCTGCCACCCGAGCCAGCAGATCGCCGGTGACCCCACTGGCTCAGCCGGTTGGCGGCCATCGCAACCGCGCCCTCACCCGGTGTTCCTGGCTCAGGGCGGCCGCTTGCCGGAGCGGGCCCGGGAAATCAGTGCGGACCCGCCTGGGACAGGCTCGCGGCAATCACGTCGGCCAGATCGAGCGAGTCGTCGGCCGTTCTTCTCGCGTGCCCCTGGGCCTGGCTGAGCACCCCTCCCTGACGTTGCCCGACCGTTTCCACCCTCAGGTCCCGCTCCTGTCGGTGGCCGCGTGACCCGACGGGACGTCGTCGGCGGCGGGGAGCCCGACCTCGAACCGGGCCCCGCCTCGGGGCCCGTCGGTCGCGGTCACGGTTCCACCGTGGGCGGCGATGATCTCGGCGGTGATGGCGAGGCCCAGTCCGCTGCCCCCGTCGTCGCGGGCTCGGGCCTCGTCGAGGCGCACGAACCGCTCGAAGACGCGCTCTCGCTCTGCGGGATCGACCCCGTCGCCGTCATCGGTCACGCTCAGCTCGATCTGGGTGTCGGTCCCGTCCAGGGCGAGCCAGATCGTTGAGCGGGCGTGGCGGATGGCGTTGTCGCACAGGTTGCGCAGGACCCGCCGTAGCTGGGTTGCGTCGCCTCGCACCCGGCCGCCGGACACGCCGGAGATGTCGACCCGAAGATCAGTCGTCGCTCGCAGCCGGCCGGCCTCGTCGAAGACGAGGTCGTCGAGGTCGAGGATGTGGCGGCTGACCTGAAGGGTGCGCTCGTCGGCCTGAGCCAGGAACAGCAGATCCTCGACGAGGCGCTCGACGCGGAGGTTCTCGGCCAGGACGACCTCGGCCAGCTCGGCGTCGGTCCCCTGGCCCGGATGGGCCAAGGCGATCTCGGCGTGGTGACGGATGGTCGCCACCGGAGACCGGAGCTCGTGGGAGGCGTCGGAGATGAACCGCTGCTGACGGGCCTGCGACGCCTGCAGCCGGTCCAGCATCCGGTTCATCGTCTCCGCCAGGCGGGCGACCTCGTCGCCGGTGTCAGGGTCCGGAACCCGCCGGTGCAGCTCGCGGCCCGAGACCTCGTCGACCTCCCGACGTATGGCATCGACCGGGGCCAGGGTCCGCCCGACCACCATCCACGTCGTCACCCCCACGAGGATCAGGAGGAGCGGGACACCGCCGGCCAGGACCGTTGTCACCAGGCCAGTCGACTCGTCGACCAGCTCGTTGGATCGCCCGACCAGGACGACGAACCGACCCGAGGGGGCATCTGCCCCCGTCGCGGTCAGGAGGAACGAGTGCTCCTCGCCGACCGCCGTCGCACCGACGGTTCGCGACTGTCCGGGCTCGAGATCTGCGAGGCGGCCCTCACCGTTGATGTTCTCGCTGGAGGCCACGACGCCGCCGTCAGAGTCGATGACCTGGATCACCAGGTCCTCGTCGTCACCCACCGCGAGGCGACGGGGCGGGGTGCCGGACTCGAGCACGCCCGCAACGTCGGCGGCTCGCAGCTCGCCCGCGGTCCGGACCTGGTCGGTGAGCGAGCTCTCCAGCAACCGGACCAGCGTGACGCCGCCGATCGCCAGCGCGACCCCGACGACGACGACGGCAACGGCGGTGGTGCGCACCCGCACCGACCGAAACCGGCGTCTGAACCGGGACGCCCGGGGCGTCACCAGCTCACCCACCGTCGGCGGCGAGCCGATACCCGGAGCCGCGGACGGTCTCGATGGCCTCACGCTCGAAGGGACGGTCGAACTTGTTCCGGAGTCCTCGGACGTAGACCTCAACGATGTTGGGGTCGCCCTCGAAGTCGTAGTCCCAGACGTGGTCGAGGATCTCCCGCTTCGACACCACCTCGCCCCTCCGACGCAGGAAGAACTCGAGCATGGCCAGCTCCCTGGGGGTCAGGTTCATCTCGGTGTCACCGCGCCACGCCTTGCGCGACGCCGGGTCCATCCGGAGATCGCCCGCTTCCAACACCGTGGGCCGTTCCCGTCCGCCTCGCCGCAGCAGGGCACGGATGTGGGCCACCAGCACTACGTAGGAGAAGGGCTTGGTGAGGTAGTCATCTGCGCCGGTGTCGAGGGCCTCCGCCTCGTCGAGCTCCCCGGACTTCGCCGTCAGCATGAGGATCGGCGTCCAGATGCCCTCCTCCCGAAGGGTGGCGCACACCTTGAACCCGCTGATCCCCGGCAACATGATGTCCAACACGATCACGTCATACGGGTTCTCGGTCGCCATCCACAGGCCGTCAGTGCCGTTCAGGGCGACGTCGACGGCCAGGCCCTCGGCTTCCAGCCCCTTCTTGAGGCCCGCAGCCAACCTCTTCTCATCCTCCACGACGAGCACGCGCACGGGACAGATCCTTCCCTCTACGACGGGGTTGTGCTTGCACCTTCACCCGCTGGCCCCGAGCTCCCGCTGAAGGTGCCCTGAGCACAGGGTCCAGGGGATCGAGCCTCCCCGCGGAAGCGCGCCGCGGAAGCGGGGTGGGACCGAGCACCGCGCCACCCTCTCGATCCGTTGCTGAAGACACCCTGAGGATGCCCGGATGCGACGCACCTGAAGGAGTCCTCAGAGGCGCTCAGGAGATCCTCAGGGCGCCGTTGCGATGGTGGGGTCACCAACCGGCGAGGTCACCCCGACCGAGCCCCAACGGAAGGAAACCCCCAACCATGTCCATCAAGGATCGCACCAAGCGGATCATCCTCGGCGGTGCCGCAGCCGTCGGTCTGACCCTCGGGGTGGCCGCCCTCTCCGGCGCGGCCACCACACCCGCTCCCCCGCCCTCCGCCCCCGCGCAGCACCAGGCCGCCGAGCAGGACCAGACCCAGGACCCGAACCTCAACGGCTCGATCCAGAGCCCCGAGGACGAGTCGGCCTCCGAGGCCGACGAGACCAAGGCCCTCGAGGGCCTGGCCAAGATCTCCGCCGCTGACGCGGAGAAGGCGGCCGTGGCTGCGGTCCCTGGTGGCACCGTGAACAGCACCGAGCTCGGCAACGAGAACGGCAGCGTCGTCTACGAGGTCGACATGACCGACGCCAACGGCACGGCCCTCGAGGTCAAGGTCGACGCCGGCAACGCCGAGGTCCTCGACCAGAGCGCGGATGACGAGGGCTCCGAGGCCAACGAAGGGCCCGAGGGCCCCGAGGCCAACGAGAGCACCGAGACCGGCGCCCCGGAGGTGACGCCCACCCGCTGACCCACCCACCCCCAACACAGAACACCTCTCCCCGAGTGCCGGGCCCACATGGGCCCGGCACTCCCGCGTCCCCACCCGGTCCACCTCTTCAGCATCTCCTCAGCCAACGGTCCGTACCTTTCGGTGCACCTGGCGACGCCCCCACCCCCCTCCCTCGTCAGGGGCCGTTCGAGCGCCGGGGCGGGCCGGCGGTGCTGATGGGCCGCTGGGTCGGGGTGCTGCGCGCGCTCGTCCCTGGAGTGGCCGGGATGACGCGGATGCGGTATCGGACGTTCCTGGCCTGGAACGTGCTCGGAGCCTTGGTGTGGGCACCGACGGTGGTGATCGGCGGGTACCTGGCGGGGAACAGCTTCCGCCGCGTCGAGCGCTGGTTGGGTCAGGCCGGCCTCGTGATCGGAGCCGTTGCGGTCTTCGGCATCGGGGTGTGGCTGGCGGCGCGGTGGGCGATCGCGCATCGCGAGCGCGTGGTGGGCGCCGGTCGGCGCCTGCGGGCAACACCTGTGGTCCGGCGGGTGGAGGCTGCGGTGGAGCCCCTGGTCGCTCCCGTAGCTGCCCGGCTTCGCCCCTATCGGGCGTTCGTCGCCGTCATCGCCGCGGCCATGGTCGTCATCGGCGTGACCGGATGGGCGTTCGCCGAGACGTTCGACGCGGTGGTGGGCGCCGAGGGCATCGCCCGCCTCGACCGGCCGGTGGCTGATTGGTTCGCGTCGCATCGGACGGGTTGGCTGACCACGACGATGCAGGTCGTCTCGACCGTGGGCGGAGGCACCGGTGCCGTCGTGGTCGCGGCGATCGTGGGGCTGGTCGGGTGGCGGCGGGGACGGTCCTGGCGGCCGCTGCTGGTGATGGTCGGGGCTCTCGGGGGTGCGGTGGCCATGTCCCAGGCGATCAAGCACCTGACCGGTCGACCGCGGCCGGCTCTCGCCGACCAGGTGGTTGCCGGGTTCGCGTTCCGTCGGGTCACACCACCGTGGCGGTCGCATCCGCCGGTGCGGTGGCGTGGTTGGTGGCGGAGGGGCGCCCGTGGCGCCAGCAAGTGACGGCCGGGGCGGTCGCCGTGTTCGTGGGTGCGGCGGTGGGCTTCTCCAGGGCGTACCTCGGCGCCCACTGGGTCACCGATGTCATCGGAGGCTGGTTGCTCGGGACCGCGTGGCTGACGGCCGTGGTGGCCACCGATGCCGTTCTCCTCCGCCGAGGCACGGCCGGGGTCGACAGGGACGGCGACATCGATGCCGCCGCCGGCGAGGACCGGCACGCTCAGCCCCACTCAACCTGGGGCCGTGCTCCGGTCGGTGACGTCGGCCGACGGCGCCGGCCGTCCTCGGATGGCGGCTCCTCGAAGGGCTCTACGACGCCGATGCGATCCTGCGGTCTGGTGGCGACCGGAACCGTTGCTGCGCTGGTGACGGTGGGTCCTCCAGGGGTGTTCGGCCGGGCCAGTGGCGACCTCAACAGCGTTCCCAGCTGGCTTGCCCCGGGAGTGGACATCGTCGTGTTCGTCGGCGGGCTTGGCCTGGCGGGGGGATCACAGGTCGCGGATGACGCTGATGGCGGGCCGGCGCGTGGAGCGGATGGTGGCCACTGCGGCGACGGCCACTGCGGCCAGTCCGACGCCGGCGACGGTGGCGAGGTAGGCCCATGGGACGGCGAGGGCGGAGGGCGCGGGGTCGAAGACCCCGGTGAGCACCTTGATGAGCATCCCGGTCAGGGCCCATCCGCCCAGCGCCCCGGCGGCGAGCCCTCCGAGGGCGACGAAGGCGGCCTCGGCCCAGATGAAGCTGCCGAGCTGGTGGGCGCTGGCGCCGAGGGCGGAAGCGATGGCGAAGGTGCGGCGGCGCTCGGCCAGGCCGAGGGCGAGGACGAGCCCGGTGGAGGCGGCGGTGAGGACGAGGGCGAAGCCGAGCTCGACGCGGGTGAGTCCGGCCAGGTCGACCGAGGTGAGGCTGGAGCCGATGATGCGGCGGCTGGTGGTGATGTCGGTGACCTGGGCGTCGGCGCCGACCGGGGATCGGACCTGGTCGGCGACGGCGGGGATGTTGGCGCTCCCGGTGTCGAGGAGGAAGCTGCCGACGGCGTTGCTGCCGGTGGCTTGGGCGATGTAGTCGGCGTTGGCGACGAGGAAGCTGTCGGAGGGGGCGGTGGGGAACTCCTTGGCCACTCCGGCGTAGTGGAACCCAACGTCGGTGTACTGCTTGGTGCGTCCGTCTTGGAGGCGGAGGGTGAGGGGGTCGCCGGGGGACAGCTGGAAGTCCTTGACCGTCTCCAGGCTCACGAGGACGCTGTCGGGCTTGGCGGCCAGGGTGGACATGAGGTCCTTGGCCGTCCCGCCGACGAAGTAGGCGTCTTGGAGGCGGGTGGCGTCGACGATGGTGTCGGTCTGGACGCCGTAGAGGTCCTGGAGGTCGGCGCCGACGTAGGCGAAGCGGTGCTGGATCGGCTCAACCGATTGCACGCCGGGGACCTGGGCCAGTCGAGGGGCGGCGTCGGGGCCCACGACGATCCCGGGTGACTCGGTGACGGTCACATCGGCGCCGTTGGTGAGCAGGGCATCGACCTCGGCTTGTTGGCGGTAGGTGGAGTTGAACACCGCGGTCGACGCCGCGAAGGAGGTGGTGAGGGCGACGAGGACGAGGGCGCGGGCGAGGAGGCGCCGCTGTCGGGCCATGGAGGCGGCGACGGTGCTGGCGAGGGTGCCCGAAAGGGGCCGGAGCGCGGCGGTGACGAGGCGTCGCCCGTGGTGGAGGAGGGTGTCGGCGAAGCGCCAGGCGAGCAGGCCGGCTCCGGTCCAGAGCAGGGCCGGTCCGGCGAAGGCCCAGTAGGACACGGAGATGGTGGGGACGCCTTCGGCCGCGAGGACCAGCTTGTAGCCGTTGCGGCTGGTCAGCCAGAACACGACGACGCTGGCGGCGAGCAGGCCGATGTCGAGCCCGGCCCGCATCCATCGGGGTGTGGCGGTCCGGCCGACCGTCTGCCGGCTGGCGCTGACGGTGTCCTCGCGGGCGTCGCGCCAGGCGGGGATGCCGACTGCGCTGGTGGCGATGGCCATGCCGGCCAGTGCGGACCCCGCAGCCCAGCCGAGGGCGGACGCGGTGGTGGCCCCGAAGGCGCCGGTGCCGAACGCGAGGTGGCCCACGAGCAAGGCCAGGCCGAGCCCGGCGGCGGCGCCGAGGACCCCGGCGGCGACGGCCTCGACGGTCCCGAGGCGGAGGAGCTGGCGGGTGGTGGCGCCCCGGGCGCGGAGGAGTGCTTGCTCCCTGCGCCTGCGGTCGCGGCCGGTGCTGGCCACGGTGGCGGTGAGCAGCCCGGCCAGCACGGCGCCGGGGAGACCGAGGAAGAGGAAGAGGACCTGGGCGTAGAGGGCGTCGGAGCGGGCCGCGTCGAGGGTGGCGCCGAGGTTGTCGCCGACCAGGCCGTTGCCGGCCAGCTGCACCTCGAGGTTGCGGGCCTGGCCGGTCACCTCGGTGAACGCGGCAGAGGGGTCCGAGGGCAGGGAGTGGTCGATCGTGGCGTGGATCTGGGTGTGGATCTGGTCGGGCCGGCCGGCGGCGAGGGGGTCGAAGAGGGTGTGCCACTGGCCGGCCGGGAGGAGCAGGACGTTGTCGGGCGGGGCTTGGGGCTGGGACTGGGGCGGGGCGCCGACCTTCCGGAACAGGGAGTCGGCCTGGGGGAGGTCGATGACGCCGTCCACCTGGACCGTCGTGGGGTCGAGCCCGGCGCGCCCGATGGTGATGGTGTCGCCGGGCGCGGCCCGGAGGTTGGCCGCGGTCTGTTGGGCGAGCAGGACGCCGTTGCTCTTGCCGGACAGGTCGCGGATCTCATCGGGGAACGTGGCCCGGTAGTCCGACGGCAGGCCGAGGACGACGCCGGGTCCGGTGGTCTGGGTGGAGCCTCCGGTGGTGGCTCCGAAGCCGGTGGTGTCGGCCAAGGGAACGGTGCGGGCCTCCCGGACACGGGGATCGGCGGTCACCGTCGTGGCCAGCTGGGCCGGATCCGCGCCGGCCTGGGCCTCGACCTGCCAGTCGACGGCCACATCGGCGATGGCCCGGTCGGTCATGGTCGCCTTGGAGGTGGAGAGGAAGGCGCCGATGGACGCCAGGAGTGCCACCGCAATGGCGACGCCCGCGGCGGTCGCGAGGAGACGCCCGCGGCGGCGGGTGAGGAGGCCTCGGATCCAGGTCAGGCTGAGCACGAGATCGCCTCCACGGTGGTGAGCTCGCCGTCGCGCATGGTCCAGCGGGTGGGGACCCGCGCCGCGACGAGTGGGTCGTGGGTGGTGAGGACGAGACCGGCACCGAGGTGGGCCACGGTGTCGAGGAGAGCGTCGATCACCGTGGCCCCGGCTTCGTGGTCGAGCTGGCCGGTGGGTTCGTCGGCCAGGATCAGGCGGGGCGTCCCGGCGAGGGTGCGGGCCACCGCCACCCGCTGGGCCTGGCCACCGGAGAGCTCCTCGGGGAGCTTTGCGGCCAGGAACCCGAGGTCGAGGCGGTCGAGCGCGGCCTGGGCCCGGGCCCGGGCCGTGGCCGGGTCGGTGCCATCGAGGAGCAGAGGGAGGGCCACGTTCTCGGTCACGTCGAGGGCGGGGAGCAGGCTCGGCCCCTGGAAGATCACCGACACCGGACCCGGACGCAGCGGGGTGTCGGTGAAGGCGGGCCAGGTGACCAGGCCGGCGGTGGGCCGGTCGAGGCCGGCGAGGAGGTGGACCAGGGTCGACTTCCCTGATCCCGAGGGTCCGGTGATGGCGATCGACGCGCCGGCATCGACCGTGCAGGTGGCCCCGTGGACCGCGACCACCGCGGTGGCGCCGGTGCCGTAGGTGCGGGCCGCGTCGGTGGCCACGGTAAGGGACGTCGGGGTCACGGCGCGACCCTCCCGTCGGCCAGGCGCACGATCCTGTCGGCGGCGCCGGCGACCGAGGGGCTGTGGGTCACCACGACGACGGCCCGGTCGGCCCTCGCCCGCTCCCGCAGCAGGTCCAGCACCGATGCCTCAGTGTCGGAGTCGACCTCGCCAGTGGGCTCGTCGGCCAGGATGACCTCGGGGTCGTTGATGAGGGCCACCGCCAGCCCCGCTCGGGCCGCCTCCCCACCGGAGAGCTGCGAGGGCCGGGCCCGACGCCGATCGCCGAGCCCGAGGCGCTCGAGGACCTCTCGTCTCCGATCCGGTGACGGCGAGCCGGCCAGGCGCTGGGCCAGGGCCAGGTTGGCGTCCACGTCGAGGTGCTCGAGCAGGTTGTCGGTCTGGAACAGCATCCCGATGTGGCGGGCCCGCACCTGGGCGCGGACCGGTTCCGGGCGACGGGAGATGATCTCCCCCGCGATCCGCACGACGCCACCGTCGGGCTCGTCGAGCCCGGCCAGGCAGGCCAGCAGGGTGGACTTGCCCGAGCCTGAGGGGCCGGTCACCGCCACCACCTCACCGCGGTCGACGGTGACCGAGACCCCTCGAAGGGCGAGGGTCTCCTCATCCGCGGCGTGGTAAAAGCGGTAGAGGTCCTGCGCGTCGATGGCCGCATCACCGGCTCCTGCGAGCATCACTGCCACCCGAAGGAGTCGGTGACGATCTTCCACGGGTCGACGTTGTCGGCGCCCTGAGGGCCCGACAGCGTGAGGATGACCTCGGTGCCGTCCTTCCAGAACTCGTAGCGCTCGACGTCGAGGTGGGTGACCTTCCTGGTCACCGGGTCGGGGGATCCGTCGGCCCGGTAGGTGATGAGCACGGCGTCGCCTGCGGTGCGGGTGACGGCTTCGACCTTGCCCGCCTCGTAGCTCTCGGCCGCGGTCGCGATGGCGGGCACCTCATCGGCCTCAGCCGAGGCGACCGTCGGCGCGGCCGAGGTGTTCGTGGTCTCCATCTGCACGCTGTTGAGCTTGTCGGTGAACGTGACGGCCCCGCCGTTCTCAGTGCGGGCCCAGCCCTCGGGCACATCGACGTGGTAGCCACCGGCGGGGGGCGTGTAGGTCACGAAGGCCTGGTTGTCGGGGATGTCGCCCGGGGGGTTGACCTCCGCCGCGTTGGGGTCAGCCGCGCCGGCCGGGACCGTGGTGCTGTCGGTGGTGTTCGACGAGGAGGTGCTGTCTCCGCTCGAGCACGCACCGGCGGTGAGCGTGAGGGCGAGGAGGCCAGCGGCGCTGGCGAGGACGAGGCGACGTCGGGACATGGGGACCTTCCTTGGGTGGGTGGTGAGGCCCACCATGACCGGCTCCGCGTCTGCGAAGGCTCCCCAGAAGGTCAACTGCGGGCAAGAACTGAGCTCTTCATGCCGGCGCCCGGATCGACAGCTCATCTCGTGCTCGTCGCTCGTGATCATCGCCTGCTCCCGGTGCATCAAAGCATCAGCTCCCCCAGGGGCACGGTCGCGCCCTCGGCCTGAGGTCCCTGAAGGACGCGACGGTGCCGGGCCACGGAGAGGCCCGGCACCGGGGGAGGATGCGTCGCCTCCCGATCAGCCGCCGGTGTTCTCCGCGCCCTGCTGGGCCTCGGCACCCTCGGCGCCCTCGGCACCTTCGGGGCCCTCATCGGCTTCCGAGCCCTCGGATCCTTCGTCGGCCTCGGATCCCTCATCGTCGGCGCTCTGGTCGAGGACCTTGCCGTTGCCGGCGTCGACCTTGACCTCGAGGGCGGCGCCGTTGGCGTCGGTCATGTAGACCTCGTAGACGACGCTGCCGTTCTCGTTGCCGAGCTCGGTGCTGTTGATGGTGCCGCCGGGGACCGCAGCCACCGCCGCCTTCTCCGCGTCAGCGGCGGAGACCTTGGCCAGGCCCTCGAGGGCCTTGGTCTCGTCGGCCTCGGAGGCCGACTCGTCCTCGGGGGCCTGGATCGAGCTGTCCAGGGTCGGGTCCTGGGCCTCGTCGGCTTCGGTGGTCTGGGGGGCGGCCTGTTGGCCGGGGGTCGCCGCGCCGGTGAGCGCGCCCACCCCCAGGGCGAGACCGGCGACGGTCGCGCCGCCCGCGATGATCACCTTGGAACGGGTGCGGATGGACATTGGTGGGTCCCTTCGGTTCGGGCCCGTCGGGTGGTCGGGCCAGGCGAGGTGGACAGCGTCGCGGCACGGCGCTGAGGGGTCCCTGAGCGATCCTGAAGATGTCTTCAGCCGACGAGCCGTCAGGGCTCGACCCGTTGCCATCGCGCCACGGTGCACGACGTGACCTGAGCCCAACCTGCGGCAGGCATCGTTTGCCCGCGGTTGACCCTGCGCCGGGCGCGGCCTTGCCTGAGGGTTCGTACCGTCTCCGGCGACCGCCTCGACCGAACGGACCGCCATGACCGCCACCCTCGAACGGCCCCTACCGGTCCCCGATGCGTCATCCGACGCCGACGCGCCGGACGACCCCCCGACCGCCCAGGGCGAGAAGCCCCGCCGCCGGCGGTGGCGGACCGTCGTCGCCGTGGTCCTGGTGCTGCTCGTCCCGGTCGGCTGGTCCTACGGGAACGCCCTCACCTATCCGGGGTCGGCCTCGGCGTCGGTGCGCTCGGTGGACTGGCTGCGCTCCCACGGCGGCGCCAGCATCGTGAACCAGGCGGAGGTCTGGTACTACTCCAAGCAGGAGCCACCGATCCGAGGGGCGCCCTCGGGGCCTCCACCGGCGCCGACAGCCGCCCAGGTGTCGCAGGTCCAAGCGGCACGACAGGCCGGCACCGCGCCCACCGTGACCCCCGCGGTCGCCCTCTCGGGCCCCGGCGAGGGCCAGCTGATCCCCGGACCATCGGCCCGCGATGGGCGAACCTCGACCTACACCGCCTGGTACCGACCCGACCCCAGGCACCCGACCCTGGTGGCCGGCGCCCTGTGGATCGACCCCCGGGCGGCAACCCTCGATCTGGTGGCGGGGACGAAGGAGCCGGGAGGGGGCCCGTGGCCCGGGGAGGCACGGATCCCCACCGGGGTTCGGTCATCAACGGTCGCGGCGTTCAACTCCGGTTTCCTCCTGCGCGACAGCGGCGGAGGCTTCTACGAGGACGGCACCACCAAGGGGCGGCTGGAGCCCGGAATGGCCTCTCTCGTGATCGACCGGTCCGGCACACCATCGCTCGGCGAGTGGGGCCGTGACGTCCGCATGACCTCGGGCACCCAGGCCGTGCGTCAGAACCTCCACCTCATCGTGGACGGGTCCCGACCGGTGCGGGGCCTGGTCGACAACGCCGATCGACTCTGGGGTTCTCGCAAGAGCCAGCTCCAATGGACCTGGCGTTCGGGCCTCGGCATCGACGCCGCGGGCAACCTCGTCTACGTCGCCGGGGACCACTTCACCCTCACCACCCTGGCCGACGCCCTGACCCAGGCCGGAGCGGTCAGGGGGATGCAGCTCGACATCCACACCAACATGGTGACCGCCAACCTGTTTCGCCTCGGCACCGGCGACCCGAGGACCGCACCGGTGAAGCTGCTGCCGTCGATGAGCCAACCCGCGACCCGCTACCGGGCCGCCGACCAGCGGGACTTCGTGACGGTGGGTCTCCGATGAGCCGTCCCCATCGCTGGCCCCGGCGACACCCGGTCCTGGTGTCGCTGCTCCTCGTCACCGTGACCTGGGGACTGACCGTCACCGCGGCCGTGGCCCTACGGGCCGACGACGCACCCCCGGTCTCATTCGGGGGCGCCTTCACCCCGGCTCCCACGCAACCGGCGACCATCGCCCCCGCCGCCCAGCCCTCCCCCCAGCCCTCCGCGGCGCAGCCACCCGCCGGCTGGTCCGTCGTCCGGTCATCCGACAGCGGGGCCCCGCTGGTGGCCACGTCACTCGTCCACCCGGACCCCGGCGGCCAGCGCAGCTTCGTCGGTGCCGCATGGTTGTCAAGGACCGACCTTCGCTTCACGCTGGTCCCGGGCACCCAACAGCCGGGCGATCGGTGGACGACGCAGGGGGAGGTCCCGCCGGCGCTGCGTCCCGGCCTGGTGGCCGTGTTCAACTCAGGGTTCAAGTACAGGGACATCACCGGTGGCTTCCAGGCCGAAGGCCGCGAGGCCCGGCCCCTGGTCGACGGCCAGGCCTCACTCGTCGTCCGCGCCGATGGCACCGCGTCGGTGGGCGAGTGGGGCCACGACGTCGGACCCGCGCCCGACGTGGTTGCGGTCCGTCAGAACCTCGAACCCATCGTGGCCGACGGGCGGGCAGTGGCGGGGCTGCTGACCCGCCATGACGACTCCTGGGGCAAGGAGCGCTGGCAGACCCAGCGCACCGCCCGATCCGCCCTCGGCCAGCTCCAGGATGGGGCGCTGGTCTACGTGGCCGGCCCCGACATGGACCTCCAGCAGCTGGCTGATGCCCTGGTGTCGGTGCACGCGGTACGAGGCATGCAGCTCGACATCCACACCAACATGGAGACCTTCCACATCTTCGATCCCGGCGACGGCCCCGGACCTGGTCCCACCCGTGAGCTGCTCGACCTCATGACCGCCGCGTCCGACCGCTACCTCGTCCCCGACACGCGCGACTTCATCGCCGTCACCACCCCATGAGCGCCCCGTTCGCATCGCTCGTCCCGGACCGCGACGGCTCAGACGAGCCCGCCGCCATGACGGACTCGTCCTACGATCCCGCCATGCCCAGCCGGATCCTCTTGGTCGAGGACGACGAACAGATCGGCGCCGGACTCGACCAGGTGCTGCGCACCCAGGACTACGACGTCACCTGGACCACGACCGGCCAAGCCGCCATCGACGCGGCCGGCCCGGCGCCGTTCGACCTGGTCCTGTTGGACCTCGGCCTGCCCGACATGGACGGCATCGAGGTCTGCCGCCGGCTCCGCCGCTCCACCCCCACGACCACGATCGTGATGCTCACCGCCCGCTCCTCGGAGATCGACATCGTCGTCGGCCTCGACGCCGGCGCCGATGACTACGTGGCCAAGCCCTTCCGGGTGGCCGAGCTGGCGGCGCGGGTCCGCGCCCACCTCAGGCGTCGCGACACCGCACCCGACGCTCCCGATTTGATCGCGGTCGGCGACCTGACCGTCGATCGACCGGCACGACGCCTGCACCACGCGGGGATCGAGATCCTGCTACGCCCCAAGGAGTTCGACCTCCTCCTGCTCCTGATGACCGAGGCCGGAGCGGTCATCACCCGGGAGCGGATCATGTCCGAGGTGTGGGACGAGCACTGGTTCGGATCCACCAAGACCCTCGACATGCACGTCTCCGCCCTGCGCCGCAAGCTGGCCGATGCCGGCTCCGAAGCCACCCTCACCACGATCCGCGGCGTCGGCTACCGGTTCGAGCGCACATGACCCGGCGGATCGTCACGGCCATCACGGCCGTGGCCATCGCCGCCGTCGCCGCCTTCGGGCTCCCTCTCGGGGTCGTCATCCAGCGCCAGTACCGCGCCGAGGCCATCCTCGAGCTCGAGCGCCAGGCCGCCGCCGCGACCATCGAGGTCCCCTCGACCTTCCAGGCCGACCGGGACCCCCTCGAGGTCCCCGAAGGCACCGACGGCGCCCGGCTCGGGGTGTACCTGCCCGACGGCACCAAGGTGGCGGGCTCGGGCCCAGATCGCCTTGCAGGCATCGTCAGTGACGCGGCGCGCGGCGATGTGGCCGATGGACAGGTCGGATCACAGCTGGTCGTCGCCGTTCCGGTCACCAGCCAGGAACGGGTCTTCGCGGTGGTGCGCGCCGCCCAGTCCACCGACCAGCTCGACGGTCGGGTGCAACGTGCCTGGGCCGCCATGGGCGCGCTGGCCCTGGTCGTCGCAGCGGTTGCCTTCGCCGTCGCCGTGGGCCTAGCCCGCCGGCTCCAACGCCCTGTCGACCGCCTGGTCGAATCGGCCACGATCCTGGGCCGCGGCGACTTCTCGGCACGCGCCCAACGCTCGGGCATCGGAGAGCTGGACCGGGCGGCCGAGGCTCTCGACGCGACCGCGGCGCGCATCGGGGCCATCGTCGAACGGGAGCGGGCCTTCAGTGCCGATGCCTCCCACCAGCTCCGAACCCCCCTCACGTCCATGCGGCTGCACCTCCACCAGGCCACCGACCCGGCCGGGGACACCCAGGCCGCGCTCGGCCACCTGGAGTCCGACCTGGATCGCGTCGAGCAGACCACCGAGGACCTGCTCCAGCTCGCCCGCGACCGCGGCGAACAGCATGACGAGATCGATCTCAGCGACCTCGTCGGCGGGCTCGAGGAACGATGGCACGCCACGTTGGCCTCGGTGGGTCGGCCCTTCGTCGTGCGAGCTGAGGATCGTCCCACCGTGCGGGCCTCGGCGCCGGCGCTGCGCCAGATCCTCGACGTGTTGATCGACAACGCGTTCCACCACGGCGCAGGCCCGGTCACCGTCCGGGTCCGAGAGATCGGCGACGGGTGTGGGATCGACGTCCACGACGAGGGAGCGGAGATGATCAAGGATCCCGACGCCATCTTCGTGCGACGGTCGGGCGATCGCCCCGACCACGGCATCGGGCTCTCACTCGCCCGCACCCTCGCCGAGGCCGACGGAGGCCGGTTGGTGCTCACCGATCCCGGCCCCGGGGCCACCTTCACCCTGCTCCTGAGCTCTCCAACCGCCTGACCCACCGGAGTTTGCCCCACACTTACCCCGCCACGGCCTTCCGGTGACCGGCGCCTCCGTAGGTTCGGCGATGTGCACCACCGAGCCCAAGCCCCGCGTTCAGTACCCGCGCCGAAGACACCGGACCTCGGCGCTCGTCGGGTGCGGGCCCGGATCCGACGGGCGGGCCTGACCGCGGCCGCCATCGCCGCCGCCCTGGCCGCCTGCAGCGCGCCGGCCTCGAGCCCCGCGACCTCCGACTCCCGATCCGGGCCACGACCAGCCACCCCCCAGGTCTGTGAGGGTGTCCCCCAGGGCCGTGTGACCGTCCACGACCTGCAGAGTGCGGCGACCGGTAGCCGCGAGCGCTACCAGACCTACCAGTCGCCGACGTTCGATCCGGCCGAGCCCGCGGGGTTGATCGTCCTGCTCCACGGCGCAGGAGCCGACGAGACCCAATGGCTCGACGTCGGCATCACCTCCGCCGCGGACTGCCTCGCCGCCACCGGGGAGCTGGGTCCGACGATGATCGTCCTCGTCGATGGCTCCGCCGTCGAGGGCGACCGAAGCGCAGCGACCCCACCGATGGAGCGCCTCGTGACCGACGAGGTGCTCCCCGCCGTCCGGCAAGACCACCCCAACCTCGCCGGCCGGGAGGGCGCCAGCATCGGCGGCATCTCGATCGGAGGCGGGTGGGCTCTCACCATCGCCGCCCACCGCCCCGACCTGTTCTCCGCCGTCGGCGGCCACAGCGCGGCCGCCCGGGTCTCCGACGACGAGGCCCGGGCCCTCGCAGCAGAGGACGTCCGGGTGTGGCTCGACGTCGGCGACGACGACGGCCTCGCGGACCGGGTGACCGACATCGAGTCGATGCTCCACGGCGCCGGGGTCGACCCGATGGTGCTGCGCCCACCCGGCGGCCACGACCGGCGCTACTGGAGCGAGCACACCGAGGACTACCTCCGCTTCTACCTTCGCCTCTGGTGAGGCGAGGCGCTGTTGACGGTCTGTTCCCTGCGGCGTGGCGGGGCGCCGCGCTGGCTGCCCTCACGTGCGTGGTCGCCAGCGTCGCCTTCGACCTCCTCGTCGGCGAGCTGGTGGGCAAGGTCGAGCAGGCCGTCGAGGGAACGCTCGCCCTGACCGCGGCCGGACTGCTCGGACTGGCGGTCGCCGCGGTCCTCGGGGTCGGGATCTACCGGGGAGGAGCCAAGCTCGACATCGGCCGCTTCTTCTGGTGGACCGGCCTCCTCCTGCTCGTCTTCGCCGCCGGGCTCTTCGCCAAGGGAGTGCATGAGTACCGCGAGCTGTTCGGCATCGAGTGGAGCCTCCTGGCCACCCCGGTGTGGACCATCACCTCCGGACCGCTGGCGGCCGGACACCAGGTGCACGACTTCCTGGCCGGGCTCTTCGGTTGGAGCCCCGAGCCCGAGCGGATTCGCGTCGCCACCTACCTCGCCTACCTGGCCGGAGTGCTCGCCCTGTACCTCCGCAGCCCGACGACGCCTCCGGCACCAGCGGCCGGACGTGGCTGAAGCCGCAGCCCCTGATCCAAGCCGTCACCCACCCGGGCAGGATTTGCCGATTGGTGACCTGAGCCAGGCCAAGTGCTGACACTGCGATCCGTACCGTCGCGCCATGACCTCGCTGATGCATCCCCCACCCCGGATCGACACGCCCACACCGTCAGTCCACACCGCCGGGGTGCGGGCGTCGCGACACCCGCTGCTCGACGCGTGTCGGCCTCACCAGTGGGTGAAGAACGGGCTGGTGTTCGCCGTCCCGTTCATCGCCGGTCAGCTCCTCACCGCTTCCATCGCCCTCGCGGCGCTGGCTGCAGCCGTCGTGTTCGTGCTGGCGTCCAGCGCCACCTACCTGATCAACGACATCGGCGACGTCGAGGCGGATCGTCGCCACCCCACCAAGCGGCTGCGGCCCATCGCCTCCGGCGCCCTCACCGTCCCCCGGGCCCGCCAGGCCGCAGTCCTCCTGCTCGTGGCTGCCATCGCAACCGCGGCGGCGCTCGAACCCGGGATGCTCGCCATCACCGCGCTCTACCTGGCCACCACCACCTGCTACTCCCGGTGGCTCAAGCGCATCCCCATCGTCGACGTCGTTGCCGTGGCCTCCGGATTCCTCCTCCGAGCCCTCGCCGGCGGCATCGCCACCGGGATCAGCATCTCGCCCCTGTTCCTGGCCGCCGCCACCGGCGGCGCCCTGTTCATCGTGATCGGCAAGCGCCTCGGCGAGGTCATCGAGCTCGGCCCCGCGGCCAAGGCACATCGACGGGTCCTCGACTGGTACAGCCCGGAACGCTGCCGCCGGCTGCTCGCCTGTTCACTCGGCACCACCGTCGCCGCCTTCTCCGCATGGGCCCTCACCGCCGCCGAACCGGGCGACCGTTCCGCCATCCAGCTCGGGGCCATCACCCTGGCCTCGCTGGCCATCCTCCCCTTCCTCGCCGCCGCTGAGCGCGTCTGGCACCTCGTCCGCGCCGGAGGCGGCGCCGACCCCCTCAAGCTCCTCACCCATGACCGGGTGCTGCCCCTCTGCGGACTCGCCTGCGGCGGCCTCCTCGGAGGCGCCCTCTACCTCTGAACGAACCCGCACCCGATGCTCAGCAGATCCTCAGTCCCACAGTCGTACGTTTCCCCCAGATCAGCAAGTCCAGCGCCCGAAGGAGGGCAACATGTTCACACTCCACACATCCGTCGCCACTCGAACCGGAGCCCGACGGACCGACAACCAGGACCGCACCCTCACGGCCGACCGCCGGGCCGCCGTCGGCCAACGACCTCGTCAACGGCTTCTGGACCGCCAACACCAGCATCCTCGACCGGGCCGTCCAACAGCCCACCCTGCACTCGATGGGCAGCACCCTGGTCGCCATCGAGATGCTCACGTCCGAGAACAGCATCGCCGTCGTGTCCATCGGCGACAGCCGGGCCTACCGCCTCCGCGACGGTGACCTCTGGCGCATCACCACCGACCACACCTGGGAAGCCGCCCTCATCCGCGCCGGGGTGGACTCGACCATCAGCCGGCGGAGCCGCCACGTCCTCACCCGGTGCCTCGGCTCCACCGCCGCCATCGATGTCGACGCCTGGATCCTCGACCTGCGGCCCGACGATCGTTTCCTGCTCTGCAGCGACGGAGTGTGCGGAGTCCTCGACGACTCCACCCTCGCAACCCTGCTGGCCGGCCCCGATGACGGCCGAACCGCGCCGCGCGTCGTCGACACCGCCATCGCCGCTCACGCGAGCGACGACGTCACCGCACTCGTCGCCGACATCGTCCGCGCCCACGACTCCGCCAACCGGCTCCACCGCATCGCATCGGCGAGCCGCCACCCGAGCCGACGAGCCGCCCGAGTCCCGAGGACGCCGGTCGCGCCGGCCGGGCGGCCCATCGCGAGCTGACCAGGCCCCGCCGGGCCGCGGCTCGCACGGCCGGTGCCTCGACCGATGGACCCGACGACGAGGTAAGAATGCCCCGCCGGGCCCCCCTCGGTCGGGATCTCCCTTGTGTCGACGGGATGCGCCGGCCTGGCCGGAGCTGCTCGCTCCAGCGACGCGCGCCGGCGGCACCACCGACGATCCGCAGTGCATCCGCCTCCGGCCACGTCAGGCTTCGGGGACCTCCGCGGCCCCGGCTTCGGCCGCGTGGGCAGGGGCGGGCTGAGCCTCGGCCGGACCGTCGCCGTGGCGTCGAGAGCGGTAGACCTCGACGAACACCGGGGTGAGCGACAACATGACGACGCCGATGGTCGTGTACTCAATGTTCTCGCGCACGACGGTGACGTTGCCGAGGACGTGACCGAGCGAGGTGACCCCCACGGCCCAGACGAACCCGCCGATCAGGTTGTAGGTGAGGAAGATGCGGTACCGCATCTTGCCCACGCCCGCGACGATGGGGGCAAAGGTGCGCACGATGGGGACGAACCGGGCGAGGAAGATGGTCTTGGGGCCGTGCCTCTCGAGGAAGGAGTGGGCCCTGGCCACGTGGGCCTGCTTGAACAGCCGAGAGTCGGGTCGAGAGAAGAGGGCGGGACCGACCTTGCCGCCCGAAGAGGTAGCCCACCTGGTCGCCGGCGACGGCGGCCAGGAAGAACGCCCCAAGGAGCACCGGGAGGGGCGGCAACGCGTTGACCGCGTCAATGAGTCCCGGGGTGTCCCGCGCGAACGCCGCGGCACCTTCAGAGGTCAGGAACCCCGTCAGGAACAGCAGCGAGTCACCGGGCAGGAAGAAGCCGAAGAAGAGGCCGGACTCGGCGAAGATGATGGCCACCACGACGAGGAAGACGCTGCTGCCCGCCTTCCTGAGCCAGAACTCGGGCTGCATGAACGACGGACCGATGGCAAGGACCCTGGCGAGCACCGCCCCACGGTAGGGGTACGGTCGGTCGAGAGGGCAGGCGGGTCCCACCCAGACCTGGGATCCTGGTCACCTGTCCCAATGGTTTGTCCCATGAACTCGTCGACACGGACCGGCACCGGTGGGCACCGGGCCAGCGGGAACCCATACCGAACAAGACCTTCCGGTACCGGACCGCACCAGACGGACCGGCTGCGCCGCGTTTTCTAACCGGTTCGCCCCTCCGCTGAGCCCCCACGACGGCGGCCGACACGGCCGCCGCCCCCGCCGGGGGCCCTCGACGAAGCGCCCCGCTCCGCAAGGTGCAGGCGTCCGCTCAGGGTGGTTACACAGCGAGAGCACATCACCACTCGGAGCGGGTCCGATTGGCACAAATCTGGCACAAATGGCGCGCCACGGGTCGGTTCAGGACGACACGGGCTGTCACCAACCGGGACAGGCGTCCCGCGCCGGGAAACGACGAAACCCCTGGCCAGGGCGCACTTCTGCGCTCTCACCAGGGCTCCTCTGCGAGCACCCCCAACGGGATTCGAACCCGTGCCGCCACCTTGAGAGGGTGGTGTCCTAGGCCGCTAGACGATGGGGGCCTGTGTGCGGCTCCGGCCGGGGCCGGGCCTATGGGTGACGCTGCGCCAGGCGCAGGTCCGCTCGGGGGGGAGGACTCGAACCCCCAACGACTGGACCAGAACCAGCTGTGTTACCGATTACACCACCCCCGAAAGGTGGAGGTTGCACCCTAGACGAGGCCCTCGCAGCGTCGCACACCGGATCAGCCACCCGGTTCGAGGCACGACGGGGGGCCACGACGGCCCTGGGCCCGAGACCCCGATCCGCGGTGTCAGCCGGTGAGGTTGGTGAGGCGCCGGTACCCGATGACCCGCCCGGCGGCGACGGCGGCGGTCTCCTTCCCCAGTTCGGTCACCGAGCCCCCGGGCTGGTCGACGGTGGAGAGGTGCGGATCGAGTCCCACCTCCCCGGCGATGCCTGCCACCCGGAGGGCGTGGTAGTCGTCGGTGACGAGCACCACCTCGGCGGCCCCGTCCTCGCGGAGGAACCGGGCGGTGGCAGCGAGGGACTCGAAGGTGGTCTTCCCCTGCACCTCCTTGCGGATGGCCTCATCGGGCACTCCCCTGTCGCGCAGCCAGTTGTAACCCGAGGTGGCCTCGGTGAAGGTGTCGCCGACCCGGCGGCCACCGGTGACGACGACTGTCGGGGCCACCCCCCGTCGATAGAGCCCGAGGGCGTGGTCAAGACGGGCTTCGAGCACCGGTGACGGCCGCCCGCCGTACTGGGCCGCGCCGAGGACCACGATGGCGTCCGACGGCGGGGAGCTGTCCTGGCTGGAGGCCCGCCACACCTGGAGGAAGGTGACCGTCACGTAACCGATGATCAGCACGGCCACGAGGGCGAGGATGCGGATCACGCGACCCCTCCAGACCCGGCGGGGCGGGGCGGGCTCGGCTTCGAGGGCCTGGTGCTCGCCACTGGTGATGAGCCCCGCGGGCAGCTCGGTCGAGGTGGGAGGGGCCATCAGCCCAGGCGCTCCCGGGCCGCGCCCAGGCGGGCGAGGGTCCGGGTCGGTCCCAGCACCGCCAGCGACTCCCACAGCGGCGGGCCCACGGCTCGACCGGTGGTGGCGACGCGGATGGGTGCCTGGGCCTTGGCCATCTGGGGTCGACCCTCGGCGTTGACCAGCCCGGCGGTGGTGGCGACCCGCGCCACCGCGTCGGACACGTCGGCCGCCACCCACGCGCCGTCGCCGGCCTCGGCCAGCCGACCCAGCTCGTCCAGGCTGGCGTCGAGCACCTCGCGAGCGGCCCTACCTCGCACCAGCGCCTTGTCCCACGCGGCCTCGTCGAGCGGCGGCTCCTCCATCCAGAGGAAATCGACCATGGCCGGCGCCTCGGCCAGGGTCTTCACCCGCTCCTGGACCAGTGGCGCCATGGCGGCCAGGGCCTGCGCAGGCTCGTCGCCCGGGGGAAGGAACGGACTGGCGCGGGCCACGAAGTCGGCGGGGTCGAGGGAGCGGATCCACTCCCCGTTGACGTGGAGGAGCTTGTCTCGATCGAAGAAGGCAGGCGACGGGTTCACCGCGGCCAGGTCGTAGAGCTCGATGATCTCCTCCACCGGCCGGACCTCGACGCCGTCGGGTGGACCCCAGCCCAGCAGGGACAGGTAGTTGACCATGGCCTCGGGGAGCAGGCCCTCGGCCCGGTAGTCGGCCACCGAGACGTCGTCGCGCCGCTTGGAGAGCTTCTTGCGACCCTCGTTGACCAGCAGCGGCAGGTGGGCGAAGGCCGTCGGCTCGTCGAGGCTCAGGGCCCGCAGGATCAGGAGGTACTTGGGCGTGCCGTTGACGTGGTCCTCGCCCCGGATGACGTGGGTGATGCCCATGTGGGCGTCGTCGAGGGCGTTGACCAGCAGGAACATGGGCGCCCCGCTCGACCGCAGGAGCACGAAGTCCTCCAGCGTCGTGTTCTCGAAGGAGACCTCGCCCCGCACCAGGTCGGTCCAGCGGGTGGTCCCCTCCGGCACCCGGAAGCGCAGGGCGGTGCTGTCACTGCGGTCGAGGCCGCGGCGACGGCAGTGGCCGTCGTAGCCCGGTGGACCGCCCCGCTCCTGGGCCCGAGCCTGCACCTGCTCGCCGGCGCAGTCGCACCAGTACGCGGTGCCGGCCTCGGCCATCTCCAGGGCGGCGCGCCGGTGCTCGTCGGTGCGATCACTCTGGTGCACCGGCTCGTCGTCCCACCCCAGGCCCAGCCACCGGAGCATCTCGAGCACGTTCTCGATCAGCTCGGGGCGGTTGCGCTCGGCGTCGGTGTCCTCGATGCGGAGCAGGAAGCGACCACCGGCCTGACGGGCGACCAGCCAGTTGGCCAGGGCGGAGTGGGCCGAACCCACGTGCAGGAAGCCGGTGGGTGAGGGTGCGAAGCGGACGACGGGCGCATCGGTCACTGACCCGAGCGTACCCACGTGCCACAGCCCGGCTGCCTGCACGTCAGGTGCGAGCCTCTGCACGTCAGGTGGGCACTCGAACGTCGTGCTCTCGACACTCTCTCAACGCCGGACCGACCGCGTTGACGGCGTCCCCGGCACCGGCTCAGGCTGTCGGTGAACCTCAGGTGACGTGGAGGCCGAGCGGGCCGCGCCAGTCGGCCTGGTGCGCCTCGGTGACCCGGGCCGGGGTCATCTGCAGGGTCGCCTCGGGGACGGAGTCGACCAGGGCCCGGAGCTCGACGTAGTGGTGGGCGGCGTGACCCACCCCCTCGAAGGCCGTGCGCCGCCGGGCGACCAGCTCGTCCGGGGCCCCGCCATCGAGGAAGCCCCACAACGTGAAGGCGACTGTCAGGTCGTGCACGACCGGTGCCCGCCCGAACAGCGACGCCCGACGCATGGCCATGGCCACGCAGCCCCCGACCACATCGTGGTGATCCTCGCCCTCGGCCAGGTGGAGGCGATCGTCGAAGGTGCGAGCGATCTTGAGGGCGAAGCCGAGATCCGGACCGGGGGCGCCGAAACCCTCGCCCCGGGGCTGGCCGTGGTCGAGGTCCCCGGGCCGGTCGGCCACCCACGACTCGGGACGCCGGGGACTCGAGGAGTAGGACCGCAGGCGGGCCATCGGGTCGGTGGGGACGTAGTCCGGGGCAGCCATCATCGCCGACGCTAGTGCCGGTGCTGCCCGCAAGGCACCCGGCTCAGAGCAGGGGCCGGGCCGTCCCGGTCCCGCACCCCTCCGGTCAGGATCAGGACGAAGTCGACCAGCACCCAGACGAACGGGACGACGGACCAGAGACCGAGGGTCAGCGGCCCGACGATGAGGGTCCGCAGGGAGCGGTGGGTCGCCCACCTTGGTCGCGGCGGCAGGCCAGGTTCACGCCGCGCCGGGCGGGCTCGAGCGGGTTCCCCCATCGCGATGGAGGTCGAACCCATGTCGGACCAGAGCCCCCCGTCACCCCCGCCGTCGGGCGGCCATGACGCGCCCCAACCCGGCTACAGCCCCCCCGGAGGCTTCGGCGCCCCCCAAGCAGAGCAACGACGCCTGCCGCTGTCGGTCGCTGGTCAGGCCTCGGCGTGGACCAGGCCGTAGACGATCGAGTCCACCAGGGCCTGCCACGAGGCCTCGATGATGTTGCTGTCGACCCCGATGGTGGTCCAGGTGTGCGCGCCGTCGGTGGAGTCGACCAACACCCGCACCACCGCGCCGGTGGTGGCCGACGAGTCGAGGACCCGCACCCGGTAGTCGATGAGGTGGATGCGGGCTAGCGCCGGGTAGCGCCCGTCGAGGGCGGTGCGCAGGGCGTGGTCGAGGGCGTTGACCGGCCCGTTGCCCTCGCCGATCGCCACCGACCGCTCGTCGCCCACCCAGACCTTCACCGAGGCCTCGGTGTCGATCATGGCCTCGCCCTCTCGGATCGGGGCACCGCCCCGGGTGGCGTGGCGGTGGTAGGTGGTCACCCGGTAGCCCTCCAGGCCGAAGTGGTCCTGGCGCCATCCGCCCGCCTCGCGCATGAGCAGCTCGAGGGAGGCGTCGGCCGCCTCGTAGACGAAGCCCAGCGCCTCGCGCCGCTTCAGCTCGTCGGTCAGGGCGGCGGCGGCCCCGTCGTCGAGATCGACGCCGAGCTCGGCTGCCTTCATGGCCATGCTGGCCCGGCCCCCGAGGTCGCTCACCAGGACCCGGGTGAGGTTGCCGACCACGGCCGGGTCGATGTGCTCGTAGGTGGTGCTGCCGGCCTTGCCCAGCCCGGAGGTGTGGAGCCCGGCCTTGTGGGCGAAGGCCGAGGAGCCGACGTACGGGTCAGCCGGGTGCGGGGGCAGGTTGACCAGCTCGGCCACGTGGCGGCTGACCGCGGTGAGGCGCTCCATGCGACCCTCGGGCAGGCAGGCGATGCCCAGCTTGAGCTCGAGGTCGGGGATGGCGGTCATCAGGTTGGCGTTGCCGGTGCGCTCGCCGTAGCCGTTGATCGTGCCCTGGAGCTGGGTGGCGCCCCCGAGCACGCCCGCCAGCGAGTTGGCCACCGCGCAGCCGCCGTCGTTCTGGGTGTGGATGCCGATCTGGACACCGAGGTGGGCGACGACCGCCGTCGTCGCCTCCTGCACCTCATGGGGCAGGGCCCCGCCGTTGGTGTCGCACAGCACCACGCACTCGGCTCCGCCCATGGCGGCGGCTTCGAGGACCCGGAGGGCGAACTCGGGGTCCGCCCGGTAGCCGTCGAAGAAGTGCTCGGCGTCGAAGAACACGCGGAGTCCCTCGGCCCGGAGGAACTCGACGGAGTCGCGCACCATGGCCACGCCCTCGTCCAGGGTGGTGCCCAGCGCCTGGGTGACGTGGAAGGCCGAGCTCTTGCCCACGATGCAGGCGGTGGTTGTCCCGGCCGCGACCAGAGCGCGCAGCGTGGGGTCGACGTCGACCTTGCCGGCCGGGCGCCGGGTGGATCCGAAGGCCACCAGCTCGGCCGTCTCCAGGGTCAGCTCGGTCGGGGCCCGCTGGAAGAACTCGGCGTCGCGCGGGTTGGCCAGCGGGTACCCGCCCTCGATCCAGCGCACCCCCAGCCAGTCGAGCTGCTCGGCCACCCGCAGCTTGTCGTCGACGGTCAGCGAGATCCCCTCGAACTGCGCCCCATCCCGCAACGTCGTATCGAAGATGTCAACCGCAGCCGGCGCCGACCCCGGCCGCCGCGGATGAGAGCCATGATCAGTCACGGTCCGCACCTACCCACATGCGACGCGGCGACTGACTCCGGCCCGGCGCAGAGAACCCGTGGCAAGGGAGACCGGCGCCCCCACAGCGGACGTGGTGGCCGGCGCAGCCGCTGGGGGCCTGGGGGCGCAGCCCCCAGGAGAAGCGAGCCGATCCAGCTTGCTGGTCGGCGAGCATGGGCGCGAGCGCAGCGAGCTCGAACGAAGGCTCGTAGGAACGGAGCGAGCGCCAGCGAGCGAGTGACTACGAAACACCTTCGACCCAGTCCTTGTAGCGGTCGACCTCGCCCCGCACGGTGCGGCCGTACTCGCGGCCGATGGCCAGGGTCATGGGCCCGATGGGGATCTCGCGGTCGTCGACCGACGCCACCGAGGAGACCTCGGCCGCGGTGCCGCACACGAAGGCCTCCTCGGCCACGTAGAGGTCGGAGCGGGCCAGGACGCCCTCGGCCACCTCGAAGCCCAGGTCCTGGGCGATGTTGGTCACGGTGTTCTGGGTGATGCCCTCCAGCGCGCCTGACGACAGCGGCGGGGTCAGGAAGCGTCCGTGGCGGGCCACGAAGATGTTCTCGCCGGTGCACTCGGACACGAAGCCCTGCGGATTGAGCATGACGGCCTCGTCGTAGCCGGCGTTGAGGGCCTCGACCTTGGCCAGCGACGAGTTGACGTAGTTGCCGGTGGTCTTGGCCGCCGGGGGCATGGTGTTGTGGTCGTGGCGGGTCCACGACGACACCTTCATGCGCACCCCGTTGGTGAGGGCGTCGTCCCCCAGGTACGCCCCCCACGGCCAGCAGGCGATGGCCACGTCGGTGGTGCAGGGCAGCGTGTTGAGGCCCATCTCGCCGTAGCCGTAGTAGGCGATGGGGCGGATGTAGCAGCTGGGCAGGCCCGAGGCGGCGACGACGGCCTTGGTCGCCTTCACCAGCTCGTCGACTGAGTACGGCATGGGCATGCCCATGATGCGGGCCGACTCGTGCAGCCGGCGCATGTGGTCGGTCAGGCGGAAGATGCCGGCGCCGGCCGAGGTCTCGTAGGCGCGGATGCCCTCGAACACGCCCATCCCGTAGTGCAGCGAGTGGGTCAGGATGTGGATCTGAGCCCGATCCCACGGCACCATCTCGCCGTTCATCCAGATCTTCTCGGTGGGGGTGATGGGCATCGGGATCTCCTTCAGGTGATCAAAGCCGCTCGGCGACAGCGTCGCCGATCTCGGGCGTGGTGGTGGGGCGGGGCCCGGAGGCGTCACCGGACCCGTCGAGCTCGGCGGCGACCGCCGTGCAGGCGGCGCGGACGCGCGGGGCCGCCTCGTCCTCGCCCAGGCTGTCGAGCATCAGCGCCGCGGAGAGGATCGCGGCCAGGGGGTTGGCCTTCTTCTGGCCAGCGATGTCGGGAGCGGAGCCGTGCACCGGCTCGAACATCGAGGGGTTGGTGCGATCCGGGTTCAGGTTGCCCGATGCCGCCAGCCCGATGCCGCCCGACACTGCCCCCCCGAGGTCGGTGAGGATGTCGCCGAAGAGGTTGTCGGTGACGATGACATCGTAGCGGCGGGGGTCGGCGACGAAGTGGATGCACGCGGCGTCGACGTGGTTGTAGGCCGTCGCCACGTCGGCGACCTCGGCCGCGACCTCGTCGAAGGTCCGCTGCCAGAGGTCGCCGGAGAAGTTCAGCACGTTGGTCTTGTGGACCAGGGTGAGGTGGCCGCGTCGCTGCTGGGCCAGGCCGAACGCGTAGCGGACGCAGCGCTCGACGCCCATCCGGGTGTTGACCGAGCCCTGGGTGGCGACCTCGTGCGGCGTGCCCTGACGGAGGAAGCCACCCTCGCCGGCATAGGTCCCCTCGGTGTTCTCCCGGATCACGACCATGTCGATCCCCTGAGCGGGGTCGGTGAAGGGACGCTGGTTGATGTACTGGTCGAGGGCGAAGCGCATCTTCAGCAGCAGGCCCCGCTCGATCAGCCCCGGGGGCACCTCGGGGGTGCCGACCGCTCCCAGCAGGATGGCGTCGAAGGCGCGCAGCTCATCGAGGGTCTCGTCGGGCAGCACCGTGCCGTCGCGCAGGTAGCGGGCCCCGCCCCGCTCGAAGTCGGTGGTGGCCAGCTCGACGCCGGCGGCGCGCACCACCTTCAGGGCCTCGGCCACGACCTCGGGGCCGATCCCGTCTCCTCCGATGACTGCCACCTGGTGGGCCACGTCGCCTCGCTCTTTCGGGTCGGGGGGACGGTCACCCGCCCCCGAGAAACAGAAAACCGCCCACCGGGAGGTGGACGGTCGGGGCGCACGCCGGGATGTCGACGTGCGCTAGGCGATGATCGCTACGGGGCTCGGCGAAAGCGTCATCTCGTGAGCATAGGTCACCCCGAGCGCACCCGTCGCCCCGGTTCGCTCCGCACCGGGTGGCGCCGGGCCCGACGTCGCTAGCCTTCCGGGGATGCCCGCGACCACGCAGCTCTCCCAGGCGGCCTACGACCGGCTCAAGTCCGAGCACTCCGACCTCACCACCCGGGGCCGGGTCGAGATCGCCCGCAAGATCGAGACGGCCCGCGAGCTGGGCGACCTCTCCGAGAACGGCGACTACCACGCCGCCAAGGAGGAGCAGGGCAAGATGGAGGGGCGCATCATGCACCTAGCCGGCATCCTCGAGGACGCCGAGATCGTCGAGGCCGAGACCGGAGGCGAGGTGCGGTCGGGGTCGGTCGTGACCGTCCGCTTCGAGGGCGACGACGACACCGAGCGGTACCTCCTCGGCTCCATCGAGGAGCGCCACGACGACCTCGACGTCATGTCGCCCGGATCCCCCATGGGCGCCGCCCTCCTCGGCCACGTCCCCGGTGACACGGTCGCCTACGACACGCCCACCGGCGCCACCGTCTCCGTCGAGCTGGTCGACGTCGACTGACCTGGGTCCATCGACGGACCCTCTCGGTTCTGTGTGCCCGGCGTTCCTTGGAGGGCGCGCTCGATTCTGCGTGTCCAGCGTTCACCGGGGGGCTCGGCAGTCAGAAGCGCGATGGGTCGAGCCGGCCACCGTTCTGAGTGTCCAGCGTTCTCTGGAGGGCGCACTCAGCATGCGGTACGGCGACGGATGGGCTGCGGTGGAGGGCACACTGTGGCCGATGGCTGCTCCCTGGCGATCCTGTCCGCGACGCCGAAGCGGCCGATGAGGAGACGATGAGCGAGCAGGCGATCGACGCCGACGGCGAGGTGGCCGGCACCCTCGACGACGGGGTGCCGGCGCCCCCCGGTCTGCCTCCCGGTCGCATGGTCGAGCTGGGTGATCGCGGGCCATCGTGGCTCCGGGCCGACCCAGACGGGGCCGGACGCACCGACGTGCTCGTGATCCACGGCTGGACCGTCACCGCCGACACCACCTTCGCCGCCAGCTACCCGACCCTGGCCGACGACTACCGGGTGATCGCCCCGGACCTGCGCGGCCACGGCCGCGGGCTGCGCTCTCACGGCCGGCAGCGGGTGCGTCTGGAGTCCCTCGCCGACGACATGGTCGACGTCCTCGACGCGGTCGGCTCCGAGCAGGCTGTGGTCGTCGGCTACTCGCTCGGCGGCGCCGTGGCCCAGCTGTTGTGGCACCGCAACCCCGAGCGGGTGCAGGGACTGGTGCTGTGCTCCACCGCCCGCAACTTCCAGACCGGTCCGGTGGGCGACCTCTGGTACCGGGGTCAGGCCTGGGTCGCCCCTGCGGTGCGGGCGTGGCCGGGCCCGGCTCGGGCCCGCATGGTGCAGGCCGTCAACGGCAAGATCACCGACGGCCCCTATGCCGAGTGGTTCCGGCGCGAGCTGTTGCGGAGCGACCCGTCCGCCCTGCTCCACGTGGGCGCGGCGCTGGGGCGCTTCCGCTCCAACCGTTGGATCGGCGACGTCGATGTGCCGACAGCGGTGATCATGACCACCCAGGACCGCACCGTCCCCACCCGCCGCCAGCGGGGTCTGGCCGCCGCCATCCCCGGCGCCCGTGCCTACGAGGTGCCCGGGCCCCACAACGCGGTGGTCACCATGTCCGACGTGTGGGTGCCCACCTTCCGCCGAGCGCTGGACGGTCTGCGCCTCGATTGACCCCGGCGAACGCAGGGGCGCCACCAGGGCCGAGTCGCGCGGGACGCCCCGAGCCTCTCAGCGACGATGCGGTGCTCCTTCGCTGAATGCCGTGACCGGGCCCTTCGTGGATGGTCCTCACACAGCGACGGGGCAATGCCGAGGCGTCAGCCGAGGCCGACCGGCCAATGGACGCCCATCTGCCTGCGCCGCCACCGAGCTCTGAGCCCCTGGTGAGCAAAGCGGTCGCCGCAGCGGCGATCGACACCAGGACAGAGCGAACGCCCACGGCGGCGGCCCGTCGTCGGCGTCGGTATGGTCGGGCCGATGGACGAGCACGCGCCGCCGGGACGTCACCAACAGGTCGCCGACGGGTGTCACGCCTGGCTCCAGGGCCAGGGCGGTTGGGGCTGGTCCAACGCAGGGTTGGTGGTGGGCGACGGTGCCTCGCTGCTCGTCGACACGCTGTTCGACCTGCCCTTGACCCAGGCCATGCTCGACGGCCTGGCCCCGCTCACCGCCGGTGCGCCCATCGCCACGCTCGTCAACACCCACGCCAACGGCGACCACTGCTACGGCAACGAGCTGGTGGCCCAGGCCGAGATCGTCGCCTCCGAGGCCACCGCCGAGGAGATGACGGAGGTCAGCCCCGAGATGCTGGGGGCGCTGGCAGCCGACGACGGACCCACCGGCGAGCTCTTCCGCCACTTTTTCGGTGCGTTCGACTTCGGCGGGATCACGGTCACCCCACCTACCCGCACCTTCTCCGACCGCCTCGGCCTCGACGTGGCCGGGGCGCGGGTCGAGCTGGTCGAGGTCGGCCCGGCCCACACCCGGGGAGACACCATCGTCCACGTCCCCGACGCCGGTGTCGTCTTCACCGGTGACATCTGCTTCATCGAGGGCACGCCCATCGTCTGGGCCGGGCCGCTGTCGGGCTGGATCGACGCCCTCGACCTGATCGTCGGCCTCGATCCCGCGGTCGTCGTGCCGGGCCACGGCCCGGTGACCGACCAGGCCGGCGTCCTGCGGGTGCGCGACTACCTGACCTGGGTCGACGTCGAAGCGCGCGATCGCCACGCCCGAGGCATGAGCGCCGATGAGGCCGCCCGCGACATCGCCACCGAGCTCGACGGCTCACCCTTTGGGACGTGGAGCGAGGCGGGCCGCATGGCCGTGAACGTCGACACCGCCTTCCGCCACCTCGACCCCGCCCACGAGGGCGCCGACATCGTGACCCTCTTCTCCCGCATGGCCGACCTGGAGGGCTGGTCCCCCTCGACCTGACACCGGTCCGGTCGGGCGCGAGACCGACGCTCCGACCGGAGCCCCCGCCCACCGCGAGCTGGCGCGGAGCCCGGTGGCCCTGACCACCAGACCCTGCACCACTTCGTTCTGGTGAGGGCGCCACCGCCGGAATCGACCAGAGTGGATCTGCCGACCCCGCGGAGGACCCGATGCTCGCCGACCAGATCCAGACCGACCTGACCACCGCCATGAAGGCCCGCGACGAGCTGACCGTCGCCGTCCTGCGATCCGCCCTCGCCGCGGTGAAGGAGGCCCGGGTGGCAGGCGACGGGGCCCACGAGCTGACCGACGATGACGTGATCACCCTCATCGGCAAGGAGGCCAAGAAGCGCGACGAGGCCGCCGAGGCGTACGCCGAGGCGGGCCGCGGCGAGCAGGCCGAGCGGGAGCGGGCCGAGGGCGAGGTCCTGGCCCGGTACCTCCCGGCCCGGCTGACCGGCGACGGGCTGGCCGCCCTGGTCGACCGCGTCCTGGCCGACGGCGGCTTCACCTCACCGAAGGACATGGGCGCGGCCATGAAGGCCACCCAGGCCGAGGTGGCCGGCCGGGCCAACGGCAAGGCGGTGAGCACCCTGGTGAAGGCGCGCCTCACCGGCGCCTGACCACTCCCCTCCCCCGAAACGGCGGTGATCCCGGACGCCTCCGGTCCCTCATCACTGCCGTTTGCGGGTCGCCGGGCGAGCCACGGAAACGGGAGTGATCCGGGACGTCTCCGGTCCCTCATCACTGCAGTTTCGGGGTGGAGCGATGAGTTCGGGGTGGCGGGTCCGTCGGTACGGGTAGCAACCCCGCTGACCGAGAGGACCTCCCATGCCCCGTCGTGACTCCGCCCCCCTGGGCGCACCCTGCTGGATCGACCTGTTCACCTCCGACGCCGAGGCGGCCCGCTCGTTCTACGGCGACCTGTTCGGCTGGACCTCCGTGGTCGGAGGTGAGGAGTACGGCGGCTACATCAGCTTCGAGCGCGACGGGACGATGGTGGCCGGGGCCATGACCAACGACGGTTCCTCGGGCGCGCCCGACGCCTGGACGGTGTACCTGGCCACCGCCGACGCCCAGGCCACCGTCGACGCCGCGGCCGCCCACGGCGGCCAGCTCGTCATGGGCCCGATGGAGGTGCCGGAGATGGGACACATGGCCGTGCTCACCGAGCCCGGAGGCGCCGCCTTCGGCATCTGGCAGCCGACCGGCCACCAAGGCTTCGGCGTCCTCGCCGAGCCCGGCAGCCCCGGGTGGTTCGAGCTCCACACCCGCTCCTACAAGGAGAGCGTCGCCTTCCACGAGGAGGTGTTCGGCTGGGACACCCACGTCGCCAGCGACACCGAGGACTTCCGCTACACGACCATGGGCGAGGAGGAGGCGGCGCTGGCCGGGATCATGGACGACACCGTGATGGGCCCCGACGGCCCGCCGGCCTACTGGGCCACCTACTTCCAGGTGGCCGACACCGACGCCGCGCTGGCCCGGATCGTGGAGCTGGGCGGGGCCAAGGTGATGGGCCCCGACGACACCCCGTACGGCCGCCTGGCGGTGGCCGCCGACCCCACCGGCGCCCGCTTCCACCTCGTCGGCTGAGACCCGGCGCGCCCGCAGGAGCGCCGACCCACCACATCCTGTGACACCCAACCAACATGACCGCTATCAACGTCGCCGGAACGGGACGGTGCCCGGTGCGTGCCGTCAGCGGGGCAGGGCGGCCTCGATGCGGGCGGCGGCGGCCACGACCGCGGGGCCGTGGTGCTCGCCCGGCGCGGGGCCCAGGCGGTCGACCGGGCCGCTGATGCCGACGGCGGCGACGACGACGCCGGCGGGGTCGCGGACCGGGGCGCTGACCGAGGCGACGCCCGGGGCCCGCTCCTCCACCGAGGCGACCCACGTGGCGCCGTCGACGGCTGCCGCGTCGCGGAGCACCCGTCCCGCCGAGCCCACCTCCAGGGGGAGGCGCACCCCTTCGGCGACGATGGTCCGCAGCTCGTGGGCCGAGTCGCGCGACAGCAGACAGCGACGGGCATCGCCCTCGCGGATGTAGAGCTGAGCACTCTCCCCCGTGGCCTCCACCAGCGCCGCGAGGGCGGGGCCGGCGGCCTCGCCCCACGGCCAGCCCGCGGCCGCGGCCCGACCCAGGCCCACCAGCTCGGCGCCGAGGGCGAAGCGGCCGTCGTCGGTGCGACGCACGAAGCCGTGGTCGACCAGGGCGGCGGCCAGCCGGTGGGTGGTGGCGCGGGACAGACCGGTGGCGGCGACCAGGCCGGCGAGGGGCAGAGGCCCGTCGACCAGGGCCCGCAGCACTCCCACCGACTTGTCGAGCACGCCCACGGTGCCTACGCTGCGTTCCACAAGGCAAGACTACTGTCTCATCTGATGAGACGGACGAGCCGAGCGCAGAGGAGGCCCCATGGCCCAGCCCAGGACCCTGAGCGAGAAGGTGTGGGATGGCCACGTCGTCACCCGTGGTGACGGCGAGCCCGACCTGCTCTTCGTCGACCTCCACCTGGTCCACGAGGTGACCAGCCCCCAGGCCTTCGACGGGCTCCGCCTCGAGGGCCGCACCGTCCGCCGTCCCGACCTCACCCTGGCCACCGAGGACCACAACGTCCCCACCGCCGACACTCACCTGCAGATCGCCGATCCCGTCTCCCGCACCCAGGTGGAGACCCTCCGGGCCAACTGCGCCGAGTTCGGCATCACCATCCACCCCATGGGCGACCCCGGCCAGGGCATCGTGCACATCATCGGCCCCGAGCAGGGCCTCACCCTCCCGGGCATGACCATCGTGTGCGGCGACAGCCACACCTCCACCCACGGGGCCTTCGGAGCGCTGGCGTTCGGCATCGGGACGAGCGAGGTCGAGCACGTCCTGGCCACCCAGACCCTGCCCCAGTCGCCGGCGCGGACGCTGGCCATCACCGTCGACGGCGTGCTCCCGGCGGGCAGCACGGCCAAGGACGTGATCCTCGCCATCCTGGGCCGCATCGGCACCAGCGGCGGCATGGGCCACATCGCCGAGTACCGCGGATCGGTCATCGAGGCCCTCTCCATGGAGGGCCGCATGACGGTGTGCAACATGTCGATCGAGGCGGGAGCCAAGGCCGGGCTCATCGCCCCGGATGAGACCACCTTCGACTACCTGCAGGGCCGGACCCATGCGCCCACCGGAGCCGCCTGGGACGAGGCCATCGCCCACTGGCGGGGCCTGGTCACCGATCCCGACGCCGCCTTCGACAAGGAGGTTCGCCTCGACGGCGCTGAGATCGCGCCCCACGTCTCCTGGGGCACCAACCCGGGCCAGGTCGCTCCCCTCACCGGTGCCATCCCCCGGCCCGACGACCTGACCGACCCCAGCGAGCGCCATGCGGCCGAGCGGGCCCTGGAGTACATGGGCCTCGACGGGGGCACCCCGCTGGCCGAGGTGGCGGTCGACACCGTGTTCATCGGATCCTGCACCAACGGCCGCATCGAGGACCTGCGGGCCGTGGCCGACGTCGCCCGGGGCCGGCGGGTGGCCTCGGGCCTGCGCACCCTCGTGGTCCCCGGCTCGTGGAAGGTGAAGGCCCAGGCCGAGGAGGAGGGTCTCGACCAGGTGCTGCTCGACGCCGGCTTCGACTGGCGCGACCCCGGCTGCTCGATGTGCCTGGCCATGAACCCCGACAAGCTGGAGCCCGGTGAGCGCTGCGCCAGCACCAGCAACCGCAACTTCGAGGGTCGTCAGGGCCGGGGCGGGCGCACCCACCTGGTGTCGCCCCCGGTGGCCGCCGCCACCGCCATCACGGGGCACCTCGCGGCCCCGTCCGACCTCACCCCGATCGGAGCGCGTGCATGAGTCCCCACCGTCGAATCGCCACCGCCCCGATCGGAGCCTGAGCCATGGATGCCGTCCACATCGTCGCGGGCACCGCGGTGCCGCTCGACCGCTCCGACGTCGACACCGACCAGATCATCCCCTCGGACTGGCTCAAGCAGGTGAGCCGGACCGGGTTCGAGAAGGGCCTGTTCTCGGAGTGGCGCGACGACCGTGACTTCGTGCTGAACCGAGAGGAGCACGCCGGGGCCACCATCCTGCTGGCCGGGGCCAACTTCGGCACCGGCTCGTCCCGGGAGCATGCGGTGTGGGCCATCCAGCAGTACGGATTCGCGGCGGTGGTCAGCCCCCGCTTCGGCGACATCTTCCGCAACAACGCGACCAAGAACGGACTGGTGCCGGTGGTGGTCGATCCGGAGGTCAGCGAACAGCTCCTCCGCGCCGCGGAAGCCGACCCCACCCTCGAGATCACGATCGACGTGGAGCGCCGGACCCTCGAGGCGCCGGCCATCGGCCTGGCCGTCGACTTCCCCCTCGATGACTCGGTGCGCCACCGCTTCCTCGAGGGCCTCGACGACATCGCCCTCACCCTGCGCGACGACGCCGCCATCGACTCCTTCGAGTCGACCCGCCCGGCCTGGCTGCCCACCACGGCCTGATCCCGAACCTCTCGCGGCCGCCTCGGCCGGGTCCCGGGGGCAGGTAGGCCCATCGGGTCGAGCGGACCGATCACGCCGCGTGGGCCAGTGACAGGTGCCCACACGGTGCGTATCATCGTCGCGGTCGCGCCGACGGCACGTCCGCCGGCGACTGAGGGGGCAAGGCGATGGGATCACGACATGCCAGGCTCGTGGGCCTGGCCATCGCCGCACTGCTCGTGTCTGCGCTGGCGGGCTGCGATCCGTCGCCGTCCGAACCCCCGGTCGTGATCGTCGTGGCCGACGCCGCCGCGCTGACCGCGGGCGAGGCATCGGTGCAGAACCGCCTCGAGGGCGCGCGCCACGAGGTGGTGGTGGCCGACGACGACCGCGTCACCCGAGCCCAGGTCAGCGCCAGCGCCTTCACGATCCTGTCCCACACCGTTGACGCCACCCCGCAGGTCCTGGCCCTCTCGTCGCTGGCGGCACCGATCTGGGTGGCCAAGCCCAGCCTCTTCGACGACTTCGGCCTGGCCGGACCGGTCTGGAACACCGACGTCGGCCTCGTCTCGGGCGCCAGCGTCACCATCACCGCCCCGGGCCACCCCATGGCCGGGGGCGCCACCGGCACCGTCGCCTTCCAGACCGCCAGCAGCGTCTCCTGGGGCGCGCCCCCCGCCAGCGCCACTGTCGTCGCCACCGCCGCAAGCCCCGCCCGCGCCACCGCGTACACCATCGCCGCCGGTGCCACCCTGGCCGACGGCAGCCGGGCGCCGGGCTGTCGGCTCACCTTCCCCCTCTACTCCAACGGACCCACCAAACTGACCGCCACCGGCGCGGCGATGCTCGCCGGCACCGCCGACTGGGCGGCTCGCGAATGCAGGGCCGGACCGCCCCCACCGGCCGACGACGTCACCCACGTGATCCTGGTGTCGGTCGACGGCTTCAACCCCGATGGGGTGGCCCTCCTCGGGCCCGACCGCGCCCCGAACCTGACCCGCCTCCGGGCCGAGGGGGCGTCGACCCTGAACGCCCGCAGCGCGGTGGAGCGCACCCGGACCCTCCCCAACCACACCTCGATGCTCACCGGACGGCGGGTCACCGGGACCGGCGGGCACCAGATCACCTTCAGCGACGACGACGGCAGCACCATCGCCGCCAACGCCGGCAGCTACGTGCCCGGCGTCTTCGACGTGGTGCACGACGCCGGCGGGTCGACCGCGATGTACTTCGGCAGCCCCAAGCTGCTCCTGCTCGAACGCAGCTGGGACGCGACCAACGGCGCGCCCGACACAACCGGGCCGGACGACGGCCGCGACAAGGTCGACACCAGCGCCAGCGGCGCCGGGGCCACCACCACCGATGCCCTCCTCGCCCGCCTCCGGACGACGCCGCCGACCTTCAGCTTCCTCCACCTGAGCGCCACCGACGCCGCGGGCCACGCCCAGGAGTTCCTGTCGCCCGAGTACCTCGACGCCCTGGCCGGCATCGACGGCCACATCGGCGACGTCCTCGACGCGGTGGCCGCCGACCCCGCGCTCGCGTTCGACACCGTCGTCATCGTCACCGCCGACCACGGCGGGGTGGGCGACTTCCACGGCGACGTCACCAACCCGGGCAACTACACCATCCCCTTCTACGCCTGGGGAGCAGGCGTCGCACCCGGAGCGGACCTCTACGCCCTCAACCCCGAACGCCGCGACCCCGGGACCTCCCAGCCCGCCTACGGGACCGCCACCCCACCCATCCGCAACGGCGACGCCGCCAACCTGGTCACCGACCTGCTCGGCCTCCCGTCCGTCGGCGGCAGCGCCCTCAACACCGCCCAAGATCTGGACCTGACCCAGGACTGATCCCCGAGCGGCGGCTGGTCGCCGCCGCAGTGTCAGCGATGCCGGGGTGACGACGCTCGAACCACCAATCACCGCCACTGGGCAGTGACGGGGTGACGACATGTGCCGCGGCTACGTCAGCGTGCGCCTGATGAACTGGTCGAACATCGGGACGGTAAACGCGAGGTCGCCGTGGCGGGGCGAATGGCACAGGCCCCGCTTGATCAGGCTGTCTCTCACCGGCCCCGTCTGGGTTGTCTTCTTGCCCAGGGCCGCCGATACCTCGCCGGAGCGGTACGGTCCCGGGCCACCGAGGCTGGCCATGGCCTTGAGGTAATCTCTCGCTCGGCATCAGTGGTCTTGTCGATTCGTGCCCGGAAGAAGCCGGTATCGAGGTCATCGAGAGCAAGGGAAGCGGCCGCACTCACGTCTTCGGCCGTGATCACGGGTCCCTCCGCAGCGTTCCAGGCCTGCTTCCCGAACTCCTGCAAGAAGTGCGGATAGCCCTCGGTGTCATTGATCACCCGGCTCACGCCGGGGTCGCCGCTCCACGCGGCACCCTCTTCCTCGACCGGCCCAACCAGGGCTCGTCGAGCGTCGTCGGCGCCCAAGGTCCCCACATCCACATAGCTGAACAGACGTTCGGCGTACGACCGGGCCTCGCCGGGGAGCGAGGGAAGGCCAGCCCCCGCGACGAGAAGGGGCAGGCCAAGTTGTGAGACGCGGTGAAGGCCGCCGATGAGGGCGCTGAGCTCGGCGCGCGCCAAGTACTGCAGCTCGTCGACGGTGACCAAGACACCCGTACCTCCCTCCCTGGCGGTGGCGCCCACCTCGCAGAGCACGCCGCCGAGGTCGCATCGAGCTCGCCGGAGTCGGCGAGGCTGGGTCGGGGCTCGAAGTCGATCGTCAGGGAGCCACCATCACCGGTGGGAACGTGGACCTTGACGAAGGTCTGGAGCACGCCCAGAGCGGACCGGGCGCGCTCGGCAACCCGTTCCCTCAGGCTGAGGTCCAGCAAGACTCGCCGCAGGAGCGGCGCCATGGCATTGGCCACCCTGATGTCATCGGTGGCCTCCACATGGGCATGGATCCAGCCTTGGCGCTCCGCGATCTGTCCGAACTCGTTGAGCAGCACCGTCTTGCCGACACCACGGAGGCCCTAGAGCAACAGACTCCGCTCGAAGCGCCCGAGGTCCAATCCACGACATCTACGTGGCTGTCATGGCGCGCCTGCGGGCGGAGATCCCGAGTCTCACGATGCTCGGTGGCCACTCGAGCCACAGCTACATCAACGGCACCAACCTCTACTTCAACTACTTCTACGACCTGCTCGACTGCGCGCCCGAGGACGAGACCGAGGCGTGCTACCTGCCCATCATCGCTGTCATCTGCGAGGAGACCTGCGCTTCGGGGGCTCGATCGTCCACCACCACGGGATCGGCAAGGCGCGCGCGCCGTGGGTGCGTGAGGAGTACGGCACGTCCTACCCCATGCTCGAGGCTCTGAAGAGGGCGTACGACCCCGACGGGATCATGAACATGGGCACGATCATCCCGACCTGAGCCGACGTGGTGCCGCGCCCGGCGTCACGAGGCCAGCGCAGTTGGCCCCGTGGACCGAGGATGGGGTCGATGGGCACCGCGCCACCCGTCGGCGTGCGTCCCATCTCTCGTCGGGGGCGGTCAGACGCCGGGGCTCGCCTCGGGGTCGGGCGGAGACGATGTGTCGTCGAGGCGCGGGAGCGTGGACGGGCCGTCGAGCTCGGCTCGGATCTCCTCCAGGGTCACCCGCTGGCGACGGACGTCGGCCCGCGCCTGCTCGAGGCGGTCCGCGGTCTCCCCCACCCCGGCGGTGGCGACCTCGGCCACTGCCGCCTCCAACTGCTCCACGGCGCCGGTGGCGCGGGCCAGGGGCGCCTCCCGGTGCGCGGCGGGGGCGGCGGCGATGGCGACCAGGCCCTCGTCGAGGGCCAGGGCCTGCTGCTCGAGCTCGACCCGTAGGTCCAAGCCGGCGCCGTCGAGGGCCGCGGGCGCCGACCGCAGGGCGGTCATGGCATCGCGCAGCCGCCGGTGGAGACGGGCCTCGGGGTCGTGGGACCCGGCCCAGGCCGCAGGGGCCGTGGTCGGCACACCGGGGACGACCTCGTTGGCCGAGGCGAACCGCTCCCGCTGGCGGCGCAGGGTGAGCATCGTGGCCGCGGTGAGGCCGACGACCACCACCACGAGAGCGACGATGAGCAGGGCGGCGATCATGCTCCGGTGCCGGTCGTGCTGGAGCCGCCCGACACGGCGTTGTAGATGACCACGGCCACGATCACCGCGATGATGGCGGCCACCACCGCAGCGGCGATCTTCACCTTGCTCCACGGTCGCCGACCCTGGACCTCGCCGGTCACGCCGTTGATGAACACCTGGAACGGTCGCTGCTCGTAGATCACCGTGAGCAGCCAGATGGGCAGCATCAGGTGCTTGTAGGCGAGGGTGCGGAAGTCGGTCGAGGAGGAGTGGATCTGCTGCACATCGCCACCGATGTCGCGCCTGACGGTGGTGGCGATCACGTCGTCCATCCGTCGGTTGGCCTCGCCGAAGCACTCCGACACGTCGTTGTCGTAGGTGCGGCACAGGTGACCGGCCACGTACTCCGGGGAGAAGGACCGGGCCGTCTGGGTCGGCCACGGTTCCAGCTCGGTGACCCGCTGGCGGTCGAGCCCGTCGTTGGCCAGCACCGCGAGGTCGTCGAACCGGTTGCCCACCGTCCCCGACACCGACCGCCACCGGGTGCGGGTCTCGGTGCGACGGTTCTGACCGGAGCCGACGGTGACGGTGTAGTGGTCACCCCGACGACCGCGGTAGACGGTGACGGTGTCGGCGTCGTAGGTGAAGTAGGCCGCGTACAGGCTGGTGAAAGACCCGGTCCGCTTGTACTTCTTGAACTCGTTGGGGGCGAACCACCGGCCGCTGACCCACTCCTCGACCACGGCGCGGGCGTGGTCCTCATCCACACGGAACGGGACCACACCGTCCACCGGCAGGCGATCGGGAGCGTCGTGGACGTCATCGCGCTGGATGGGTGTGGCGCAGTAGGGGCACCGGGTGGCGGTGAGGGTGCCGCTGAAGGTGGTGTGACCCCCACAGCTCTGGCACACGATCTCCTTCTCGCCCTCGACCTGGGTGGTCGCGACGGCGGCCTCGCCCCGCTGGCGCAGATCGGCCAGCGCGGTGCGGAGGTCGCGCTCGGCGGGCCCGGGGCCCTCGTCCTCGGCGATCTCCTGGCTGGCCCCGCAGCTGGGGCAGGCGAGGCGCTGGGTGGTGATGTCGAACACCAGCTGGTCGCCGCACTGGTGGCAGGGGTAGGTGCGCGTCGACTCGGTGACGTGGAAGAGGGCCCGCTCGTCGTCATCGTCGGTCGTCGGAGCCGCGGGCGGCAGCGGTGGGGGCACCGGCGGATCGGCCACCGGCGGGAGCGGGGGGGGTGCCGGCTGCGGGGGCGGGACGTCGGAAGGCGGCAGTGACGCCGGCTCCTCACCGGGCCGGGGCTGCCCACCGCCGGGGGGAGGCGGGGGTCCGTCGCTCATCGGGGGCGTGACATGGTGCGGTCGAGGGCCCGGCGTCGGTCAGCCCGGCGCCGGCGGATCGGCCGCAGGCGGGATCGGTGGATCGGCCGACGGGGCCGGAGGGGCGGCCCCGGTGGGAGCCGCGCCGGTGGGGGCGCCGCCGGGGGCGGGGTCGCCCCCGGGCGGAGGACCCGAGGGCGGGAGGGGCGGCGGGGCCGAGAACAGGCCTTCGAGCGCGGGCACGGTGTTGGCCGGGGCCCAGGCGGCCATGCCCGCGGTCCACACCAGCGAGGTGGGCTTCACCTGGCCGTTGGCCACGCCGGCCTGGACCTGGGCCACGCTGAAGGGACCGGAGGCGGCCCCGCCGATCTCCACATGGAAGGTGGCGCCCTGGCCGGGCAGCGGCGGCGGCCCACCGGCCGGGGCCGAGGGGGCCTGCGCTCCCTGCATCTGGTTGGCCATCTGGCCGGCCATGGTGAGGCCGAGCCCGGCCGCCATGAAGTCGCCGGCTGCGCCGCCACCGGGGTTGGCGGCCGCCGCGACCATGGCCTCGGCCGCCTTGGCCTGCTGGAAGCGGTCCATGGGGCCGACGTTGTCGAGGAAGCCGCCCTCCTCGACGCCTCGGGCCACACCCCGGGTCATGGCCTGGGTGATCTCGTCAGGTAGCGAGATGTTCATGGTGATGTCGGGGATCTCGAGGCCGTACTCGTCGTCGACCCGCTCGGCCACGAAGTCCCGCAGCTTGGCCGACAGCTCGACCTGGCGGCCCTGGAGGTCGATCACACCCAGACCCGTCTCCAACACCAGGTCGGAGAAGGCCAGGGTGACGACCCGCCGCAGCAGCTCGGCGATCTCGTCGATCTCCACCGCGCTGTCGGTGCCGATGACCTCCTTGAGGAAGATCTCGGTGTCGGCCACCTTCACCACGCAGAGGCCGTTGGCCCGCACCTGCACCATGCGGAAGTCCGGGTCGCGCACGGTCACCGGCTGGGGGGTGCCCCACCGCAGGTCGGTGACCGGTCGGGTGTTGATGAAGTAGACCTCGCTGCGGAAGGGGCTGTCGAAGCCGTGCTTCCACCCCTGGAGGGTGGAGAGGAGGGGCAGGTTCTCGGTGGTCAGCTCGAAGTGCCCGGGGCCAAACCGGTCGGCCAGGGAGCCGCGGTAGACGAACACCGCCTCCTGGCCCTCGCGCACGATGAGCTGGGCCCCGTTCTTGATCTCGTTCTGGTAGCGGGGGAAGCGCCAGGCCAGCGTCGAACGGGAATCATCGATCCACTCGATGATGTCGACCAGCTCGCCCTTGATCTTGTCCATCAGTCCCATGTCGACTCCGTTCCGCTTCGATGCGCGGCCGACAGTATCCCTCGCCCGGGCCGCTCTCGGCCGGGGACACCGACCCGGCATCGACCCTCCGATCCGTGTCACCCCGCGCTGGTGAGGTAGGGCAAGGTCATGGCCGCACCCCAGACCGTCCTCGTCACCGGCGCCACCGGCTACATCGGAGGCCGTCTGGTGCCCGAGCTGCTGGCCGCCGGGCACCGGGTCCGCGCCCTGGTGCGCACCCCGGCCAAGCTGGCCGACGCCGACTGGCACGACCGGGTCGAGGTGGTCGAGGGCGACCTCGGCGACCCGAGCTCGGTCAGTGCCGCCATGGACGGCGTCGACAGCGCCTACTTCCTCGTCCACTCCATGGGCGGCGCCAAGGACTTCGCGGCGGAGGACCGGGAGCTCGCCGCCACCTTCCGCGACGCGGCCGCCAAGGCGGGCGTGGTTCGCATGGTGTACCTGGGCGGCCTGGGCGATGAGGACGATCCCGACCTCAGCGACCACCTGAAGAGCCGGCACGAGGTCGGAGGGGTGCTGGCCGACAGCCCGGTGCCGGTCATCGAGCTGCGGGCCGCGGTCATCATCGGCTCGGGGTCAGCCAGCTTCGAGATGCTGCGCTCCTTGGTCGAGGTGCTGCCCGCCATGGTCACGCCCCGGTGGGTCGAGAACCGGTGCCAGCCCATCGCGATCCGCGATGTGCTCCACTACCTGGTGCACGTCATCGCGACCCCCGACGCCGAGGGGCGGGTGCTGGAGGTGGGCGGGCCCGACGTCCTCTCCTACGCCGACATGATGCGGACCTACGCCGAGGCGGCCGGTCTGTCGCCACGAGTCATCCAGCCCGTCCCGGTCCTGACCCCGACCCTCTCGTCGCGCTGGGTCGGCCTGGTCACCCCCCTACCCGCCGCCCTAGCCCGGCCGCTCGTCGAGAGCCTGATCAGCGAGGTGGTCGTCACCGACCGACCGATCGGCGCCGTCATCGAGCACCGACCCATCGGCTTCGCGCGGGCCCTGGAGCTGGCCCTGCGGCGCGTCAGCGACCTCGAGGTCACCACCCGATGGTCCGACGCCGCCCTCCCCGGTCCGACGCCGGCCGACCCCCTCCCCACCGATCCCGCCTGGTCAGGGGGCCGGCTCCTGTGCGACGAGCAGGAGGTGATCACGACCCGCCCGCCCGAGGCCGTGTTCGCCACCGTCGAGGGCATCGGCGGCGACCGGGGCTGGTACGTGACGCCAGTGCTGTGGAGCGTTCGGGGGGTGATGGACAAGCTGGTGGGCGGGGTCGGCATGCGTCGGGGCCGGCGTCACCCCGACCGCATGGGCGTGGGCGACGCCATCGACTTCTGGCGGGTCGAAGCGATGGAGCCGCCCACCCTGGTGCGCCTGCGGGCCGAGATGCGCCTTCCGGGCGAGGCCTGGATGGAGTGGCGAATCGACACCCACGAGGGCCGCACCCGGGTCCGCCAGCGCGCCCTGTTCCACCCGCGGGGACTGCTGGGCCGCCTCTACTGGTACCTCCTCGTCCCGTTCCACGTGCTCATCTTCAGGCGCATGTGCCACAAGATCGTGGCGAGCTCCGGGCCCGAGGCCGACCACACGGCCCCGACCCGCGCTCTCACCTGAGCAGGTCGCGTCCTCAACGTCCCGGTCGAGGACATCCGTCGCGCCGCTGTTCCCGGCCCGGCCTCACCCGAGGCCCTACCCTCTGGACCCATGCGACGTCCGGTCCGCACCGCCTTCCTGCTCGGTCTCATCGTGGGCGTGGCCATCGCCCTGGTGCGAGCGCTGCGCGCCGAGGGGTCCTCGGGTGAGGTCGGCGCCGGCGCGGCCTCGCTCCCTCCCGCCGCCGGGCGCGGCCAACCCGCGGCGCAGCGGGTCCCGGCCAGGGGAACGGCCGAGGCGCCCGCCGACCTCGCACCCGGGGCCCGGCCCTCGGCACCTGCGTCCGAGCCTCCCCCCGACGTGGTCGCTCCGGTCGTCGCCGACCCGGTGCCCGACACCCCGCCCACGGCCGACCCGGGTGCAGGGACCGAGGTCACCGGGGTCTGGGTCCCCCCGGTCGACGACGTCTGCCCCGAGGGCTACCCGGTGAAGGCCAAGGAGGGCAGCCGCATCTTCCACGTTCCCGACGGAGCGTTCTACGGCCGGACGGTGGCCGACCGCTGCTACCCGACGCCGGAGGCCGCCGAGGCCGACGGCTTACGCGCCTCCAAGCGGTAGGCGCTCACAGAGGCGTCGTCGTCCACCAGGTGAGCCGGCACGGCGTCGTCGCAGAGGCGGCAGCCGGGGCCCTCGACCTCCTGGGCCACCCCCTCGCGCCGTGGGCCGACGTCGTCGAACACACCGGCGCCGACGCCTCCACCCTCGTCGAGCTCGGCCAGGACCAGGTCCACGGCGTCGGACCGCCACTGGGAGCCTGCGCCGCGCCGGAGGATCTCCCGAGCGCGCTCGGGCCCGAGCCCCGCTCGGTAGTGGCGGTCGTAGGTCATCGCGTCCCACGCGTCGCCGACCACCAGCCCGACGGGGCACCGAGATGAAGGCCGCCACCTCGAAGGCGGCGTGGTGGGCGTCGACGATCATGCCGGGCGTGAACAGGCCGTGGACGAGGAGCAGGATCGACACCGGCCACAGCAGAGCGCCGAGCAGCGCCATCTCGGCCAGCCGGCGGCGCCAGCCCATCACCATCACGACCGCGGCGGCCACCGCGCACAGCACCGTCACCCACGAGGACGAACCAGAAGAGCACGGTCTCGTCCACCCACGTGGCGCGGGCCAACGGCCCGCGCAGGCTGGCCCCGAGCACGATCGCCCCGGGCGCCACCAGCGCCAGCCACAGTCGGTTGGTGCCATTCCGCGCCCACGTCGTCCCCGTCACCGGCTTCCGATCGACCGTCGCGACCTCGACTTGAGCGCACCTCACCTCCTGCGGAGGAGGTGCCGCGCCCATCGGTCCGCTGCTCCCCGGATCAGACCCGGTCGACCACCGCCACCGACGCGACCCCGTCGGACTCCTCCAGGGCGGCGATGACGGTCCCCGTCACCGCCTGGCTGGTGGAGATGACCATCAGCGCCGAGGCGCCTTCCTCGGAGCGGCCCACGTCCATGTCGGCGATGTTCACACCGGCATCGCCCAGGACGCTGCCCACCCGGCCGATGACGCCCGGACGATCGTCGTTGCGGACGATGACCATGTGGGGCGACGGGGGCACGTCGACGGTGTGGCCGTCGACCAGCACCAGCCGGGGCTCGGAGCGCAGGCCGACGAGGGTGCCGGAGACCGAGTGACCCCCTCCCGAGACGGTGACCAGGTTGACCCAGTCCCGCGTGGTGACGGTGGTGGTGTCGCGCACCTCGATGCCCCGGTCGGCCGCCACCTGGGGAGCGTTCACGTAGCTCACCGGCTCCTCGGTGGTGCCCGCGAACGCGCCCTTCAGGATCGAGAGGGTCAGGATGCGGGTGTCATAGCCGGCCAGCTCGCCCTGGTACTCGATGTCGAGCACCGGCGGCACGCCCTCGGAGAGACCAGCGAAGATGCCGCCCAGCTGCTCGGCCACCCCGAGGAAGGGGCGGACGGTCTCCGATGCCTCGGCGGCGGCGATGTTCACGGCGAAGGGCACGAACTCGCCGGCCAGGGCCAGGCGGACCTGCTCGGCGATGGTGTCACCGGCCTTGTCCTGGGCCTCGCGCGTGCTGGCGCCCAGGTGGGGCGTGCCCACGAAGCCCGGGAGGGCGAACAGCGGCGAGTGGATCGGCGGCTCCTCCGCGTACACGTCGAGGGCGGCACCCCCGCACCGACCGTCCAGGAGGGCCTGGGCCAGGGCCTCCTCGTCGATGACCCCGCCCCGAGAGACGTTCACGATGCGGATGCCGGGCTTGGCCTTGGCGAAGAAGTCGCCGCCGATCATGCCCAGGGTCTCGGGGGTCTTCACCACGTGGAGGGTGACGAAGTCGGCGGTGGCAGCCAGGGTGTCGAGGTCGACCAGCTCGATGTTGAGCTGGCGGGCCCGCTCAGGGGCGACGAACGGGTCGTGGGCGATGATCCGCATGCCGAAGGCGCTGGCCCGCTGGGCCACCAGCTTGCCGATGCGGCCCAGGCCCACCACCCCGAGGGTCTTGTCGGCCAGCTCCACGCCGACCCACTGGGAGCGCTCCCACCGACCCTCGACCAGGGCGCCGTGGGCGTGGGGGATGTGCCGGGCCACCGAGAGCAGCATGGCCATGGTGTGCTCGGCGGTGGAGAGGATGTTCGACTGCGGGGCGTTGACGACCATCACGCCCCGTCGGGTGGCCGTCTCCACGTCGACGTTGTCGAGGCCGATGCCGGCCCGGCCCACGACGATCAGGTCGGTGCCGGCCTCCAGCACCTCGGCGGTGACCTGGGTGGATGAGCGGATGATCAGCGCCTCGGCGCCTGCGATGGCCTCCCGCAGCGCCTCCGGGTCGAGCCCGGTCCGGACGTCGACGTCGTGGCCGGCGGCGCGCAGGGCGTCGAGCCCACCGTCGGCGATCTTCTCGGTGACGAGCACTCGGGCCATCCGGCGAGTCTGGCCCCTGACCCCCCGCCCCGACCAACCGCTGCGGCGACCAGAACCCGCCCTCCCCCGAACCGGTCCCGAAGAAGATGGTCGCCCGCACGACCAGACTCGGGACCAGAAGGCACTGCGGTCAAGGTGGCGAGGGAGTGGGCGCCTCCTCCGCCGGGGTGAAGCCGAGGATTCGGCCGTAGAAGGCCAGCTCGGCCCGAAGGGCGGTGACGATGGTCTCGGACCGGCGGAACCCGTGGCCCTCGCCCTCGAACAGCAGGTACTCGTGCGCCAGGCCTCGCTCGGCCGCGGCCACGATCACCGCCTCGGCCTGCGAGGGCGGCACCACCGCGTCGTCGACCCCTTGGAGGACCAGCACCGGAGTCGCCAGTCCGTCGAGGAGGTTGAGGGGGCTGCGGGCGGCGTAGACGTCGGCCGCCTCCGGCCACGGCCCGACCAGCCCATCGAGGTAGCGCGACTCGAACTTGTGGGTGTCGGTGGCCAGGGCGCCCAGGTCGGTGACGCCGTACAGGCTGGTGCCGGCCGCGAACACGTCGGAGGTGCAGAGGGCGGCGAGGGTGGTGAAGCCGCCGGCGGAGCCCCCCCGGATGGCGACCCGGTCGCCGTCGACGTCGCCCTCGGCCGCGAGGTGGCGGACGACGGCGACGCAGTCCTCGACGTCGACGACGCCCCAGGCCCCGTCAAGCAGGCGGCGGTAGGGCCGCCCGTACCCGATTGACCCGCCGTAGTCGACGTCGACCACCGCCACCCCCCGCGTGGTCCAGAACTGGCGGGAGAGCTCCAGCACCGGTCGCGCCGCGCTGGTGGGCCCACCGTGGATCATCACCAGCAGGGGCGGACACTCGCCGTCGGGCGCCATCGACGTGGTGCTGGCGGGCCGGTACAGCTGGGCGTGAGCGGTGCGGCCCCCGGCGCTAGGGAAGGAGATGGCCTCGGGCACCGAGATGTCGTCGGCGCCGAGCCCGATGTCGCGAGCCGGGCGCAGGACCCGCGAGCCGGCCGTGGCGGCCACGTCGAGGGCCCCGATCCCCACCGTGGACGGCACCGCCCGCCGGCCCCGGCCCCCGTCGGAGCGCGGGCCGGTGGAGCCCGGCGGCAGGTCGAGGAGCACGGGGGTGGCCTCGGCCCGCCCCGACCCGGCGATGATCACGGCCTGGCCCGGTCCCGGACCGGCCACGACCTGGCTGACCGTCGAGACGGCGGCACCGCCCAGCTCCAGCGCCACTCTGGCCAGCGGCGTCTCACCGCCCGATCCCGGCGGCCCGGGGGTGACCAGGCCCACGCCGGTGACACCGTCGGCGGTGACCGACACCAGCACCCGCCCGTCGGCCAGCGGCGCCAACCAGCGCATGCCGGCTACCCAGCGAGCACCGCCGACCTCGGCTTCCACCGGCGCCACCGCCTCGGGGACCCGTCCGGAGCCGTCGGCCTCGGGGTCGGGGTCGGGATCGAGGATGCGGTGCAGGTTCCACCACCCGTAGCGGTCCGAGGAGAACCAGAGGGTGCCGTCGGGGCCCCACTCGGGCTGGACGATCGACTCCTCCGGGCCGCCGGCCACCACCGTGCCCTCGTCCCGCAGGATCGGGGCGCCGTCGTCGTCGGTGCCGAGACCGGCCACCCACAGCTCGGTGCCGTCCCAGGGCATCTGCGGGTGGTCCCAACGGACCCAGGCCAGGCGGGCCGGGCCGGGCCGGGGGAAGGCGAGGAAGTCCGGTCCCGACACCAGCACCCGGATCTGCGTCGGGTCGTCGACCGCGGATCCGTCGGTGGGCACGGCCACGATCTGGTGCACCGGCTCGCTCGCGGCCGACGCCTCGGGAAGATCCTCGCCGGGGTGGGCCTCGCGCACCGCGAGCAGCCACCCCTGGTTGAGGGCGACCAGGTCGCCGTAGCGGAGGCCCCGGGGCTCGACCGGTTCGGGGGTGAGGGGGACGGGAAGGGCGTCGGGATCGTCGGCCACCAGGCGGTGGAGGCGTTGGTCGTCCCACTGGGTGAAGGTGACCACCCCGCTCTCCACGCACCAGGACCCCCCGCCGTACTCCAGGAGCCCGGTGCGGGCGTTCCACGTGCGTCCCTCGGGGGCGGGGCGGGAGCCCAGGACGTCGTCGCTGGTGCCGTCGATGCGGCGGCGCACGAGAGCGGTGCGCCCGCCCTCGGACGGGCGGCTCTCGGACCACCAGATGTCGTCGCCGTCGACCGCCGCCTCGCCCGGCGCCGCCGCGCCGGCCACCAGCCGCTCGGGGCTGATGGGCGACGGCCACGAGCCGTAGGGGCGGACGCTGCGCGTCACCGGACCACCTCGCCGTCCCGTCCCACCGGCCCGACACCTTCGTACGGATGAGTGCCGGTGAGGGCAACATCCGTCCAGAGCTGGCGGCGCGTCGTGAGCCTCGTACGGATGTGTGCCCGTGAGGGCCATGTCCGTACGGAGTTGGCGCGGTCCCGGCTCACGCCGTCACCGGGCCAGCAGGTCGCTGATGCGGCGGATGCCCTCGCCCAGGTCGTCGTCGCCCAGCGCGAAGGAGAGCCGGGCGTAACCGGGAGCGGAGAAGGCCTCGCCGGGGACGATCGCCACCTTGGCCTCCTCCAGGATCACCTCGGCCAGCTCGACGGTGCTGGTGACGGACCGGCCGGCGACGGTGCCCCGCTCCAGGATGTCGCGGAAGGAGGGGAAGGCGTAGAAAGCACCCTGGGGGGCAAGGGCGGAGACGCCCTCGATGGCGTTGAGCAGCTTGTGCATGGTCTTGCCCCGACGGTCGAAGGCCTCGCGCATGCGAGCCACGTCGTCGAGTCCACCGCTGACCGCAGCCAGGGCGGCCCGCTGGCTCACGTTGGCCACGTTGGAGGTCTGGTGGGACTGGAGCCCGGCCACGGCCTTGGCCACGTCGGCCGGTCCGATGAGCCAGCCCACCCGCCACCCCGTCATGGCGTAGGTCTTGGCCACGCCGTTGAGCACCAGGCACCGCTCGGCCACCTCGGGCACGACCGCCGGCATCGAGCTGAACTCGTGGTCGTCGTAGGTCAGGTGCTCGTAGATCTCGTCGGTGACCACCCAGATGCCGTGCTCGGCCGCCCATCGGCCGATGGCCGCCACCTCGTCGCGGGGGTAGACGGCGCCGGTGGGGTTAGACGGGGAGACGAACATGAGGGCTCGGGTGGCGGGGGTGCGGGCCGCCTCCAGCTGCTCGACGCCGACCCGGAACCCGGTGGTCTCGTCGGTGGCGATCTCCACCGGCACGCCACCGGCCAGGCGGATGGGCTCGGGGTAGGTGGTCCAGTAGGGCGCAGGCAGGAGCACCTCGTCGCCCGGGTCGAGAAGGGCTGCGAAGGCGTTGTAGACGGCGTGCTTGCCGCCGTTGGTCACCACCACCTGGGCGGGGTCGACCTCGTAGCCGGAGTCGCGTGCGGTCTTGGTCGCCAGGGCGTCGCGGAGCTCGGGCAGGCCGGGAGCCGGGCTGTAGCGGTGGTTGCGGGGGTCGCGACAGGCCTCGACGGCGGCCTCGACGATGTGGTCGGGGGTGGGGAAGTCCGGCTCCCCGGCGCCGAAGCCGATGACGTCGGCCCCCTCGGCCTTCATGGCCTTGGCCGCGGCATCGACCGCGAGGGTGGCCGACGGGGTGATGGCGGCCACCCGCTCGGACACGCGACGGTCGGACGGGGACTCGGGCATCTCGGGTTCTCCTGACGGGGCTCGCCGGGCAGCAAGCGATTTCCCCTCCATGGGGTCGGCCGCGATAGTGGCACGCGATGAGCGCGCCGTTGCCCGAGATCCGCATCCCCGCCGACCTGCTCCCGGCGGACGGCCGCTTCTGCTGTGGTCCGTCCAAGGTCCGCCCCGAGGCCGTCGCCGCCCTGGCCGCCGAGGCCGGGGACTACCTCGGCACCTCGCACCGCAAGCCCACGGTGCAGTTCATGGTCTCGCGCCTGCGCAACGCGGTGGCCGAGATGTTCGCCCTCCCCGACGGCTACGAGGTGCTGCTGGGCAACGGCGGCACCACCGCGTTCTGGGACGCGCTGTCGTTCGGGGCCATCGACGCCCGCAGCCACCACCTCGTGTTCGGGGAGTTCTCGGGCAAGTTCGCGGAGGTCACCCGCTCGGCCCCCCACCTCGGCGAGCCCTCCACGGCGAAGGCCGACCCCGGCGGCGCGCCGACCCTGGCCGCGGTCGACGGCGCCGACGCCTACTGCCTCACCCACAATGAGACTTCGACCGGCGTGGCCGTGACCCCCACGCGCCCCGACGGCGCCGACGACGCGCTGGTCCTGGTCGACGCCACCTCGGCCGCCGGGGGCCTGCGCTTCGATGCCGGGGACGTCGACGTCTACTACTTCGCACCCCAGAAGTGCTTCGCCTCCGACGGCGGGCTGTGGCTGGCCGCCTGCTCCCCCGCCGCCATCGAGCGCATCGAGCGCATCGCGGCGAGCGACCGCTGGGTGCCCGCCAGCCTCGACCTCGGCATCGCCCTGGAGAACAGCCGCAAGGACCAGACCTACAACACGCCGGCACTGGCGACCATCTTCCTCGCCGTGCAACAGGCCGAGTGGGTCAACCAGAACGGGGGCCTCGGCTTCGCCGCCGGACGCTGCGCCGAGAGCGCCCGGACCGTCTACGACTGGGCCGAGGCGTCCGAGCACGCCACCCCGTTCGTCACCGACCCCGAGCTGCGCAGCCAGGTGGTGGCCACCATCGACCTGGCCGACGAGATCGACGCCACCGTCGTGGCCGGTGTCCTCCGGGACAACGGCATCCTCGACACCGAGAGCTACCGCAAGCTGGGCCGCAACCAGCTCCGCTTCGCCCTGTTCCCCGCCATCGACCCGGCCGACGTGGCCGCCCTCACCCGCAGCGTCGACCACGTCGTGGCCGAGCTCCGCTCCGCCTGATCTCCTTCCTTGGACGGGCGATCCGCGGTCGCCACTGCGAGTCCGGACCGCGGTGGGTCCTCCGACGGCCACCTCTAGCCTCGGGGTCCATGTCGTCCCGACGCATCCTCGCCCTGCTCGTCGCCCTGGTCACCCTCATCGCCCTGGCCGGCTGCGGAGGGTCCGACGACGCCTCCGAGGACTGTGATGACAATGGGGGCCTGTGCGCCACGATCGACGAGGAGAGCGCTGGCGGGTCGCGACCGGAAGGGGCCCGCGAGGAAGCGGTCGAGCCCGCGGGTGACACGACGGGCCAGCGCATCGAGCTGGGCGACTCCGGGGCCCTGCTCTGGGGCGGGGGGGCCCAGGGCGTGGTCCTCGCCCACGGCTCCGCCTTCGACGCCGCCAGCTGGGAGAAGCAGGCCACCCAGATCGCCGAGCAGGACGCCACGGTCGTGGCCGTGGAGGACACCAGCCCCGACAGCATCGAGGCGGCGGCGGACCGACTCCGCGATGAGGAGGGCGCCGAGCAGGTGATCCTCATCGGAGGCAGCTCGGGCGCCGACGCCATCCTCGACCTCGCCTCCGAGCAACCCGACCTGCCCGACGGGCTCATCCTCATCTCGCCCAACAGCACGGTCGAGGGACTGGGCACCGAGCCCAAGCTGTTCATCGCCAGCGAGGACGAGTCCGTGGCCGACGTGGCGACCGAGCTGGCCGACACCGCTCCCGGTGGTCAGAACACCTCCCTGCTCCTCCCGGGCGACGGCCACGCCCAGAACATCTTCGACACCGACCAGGCCCGACCCCTCACCCAGGCCATCCTCGAGCGCCTCCGGGAGCAGGCCCCGGCCTGACGGGCGCGGGGCCACCCCGCCTCCGCGGCGACGCTCACGGCCCGGCCCTGACCTGATCAGCACCCGCCGAACCCGCCGAACCCCCGGGCCCTGACCTGACCTGTCGTCATCGAGCAGGGCCCCGAAGGCGACCACGCCCTGACCTTCCCTGACCTCAGGCGTCGTCGAGGAGGATCCCGAAGGTGGCCACGCCGGCTCCGAGGTAGGCCGCCGCGAAGAGGACCAGCAGCCCCAGCCACCGCCAGCCCTCCGAGGCCACGCCGTCCACCCCGGCGGACCAGGCCTGGGTCGCCGCCAGCAACAGCGGCGCGAGGGCAGGCAGCAGCAGCAGGGGCAGCAGGGTCTGCGCCACCCGCTGGCCGGCCGCGAGGATGCCGTAGAGGCAACCGACCGCGGCCAACCCGAGGGTCGCGCCGATCGAGGCCGCCACCAGCAGCGCCGGCGAGGCCAGCGGGGCGTCGTAGAGGACGACCACGCCCAGGCCCAGCAGGACCTCGAGGGCGGCCAGCTGGGCCGACACCGCCAGCACCTTGCCCAGGAAGATCCCGGCGGGACGGAGGCCCGAGAGCCGCAGGGCGTCGGGGACCCCGTCGACGGCCTCCAGGGCGAAGGCCCGCTGGACCGCGAGGAGGGCGGACAGCAGGACCGCGACCCAGAACAGGCCCGGCGTGGCGTCGCGCAGCACGAGTCGGTTCGAGTCCAGGGCGAAGGCGAACAACAGCAGCACGAGCACGGCGAAGGGGGCCACCTGGTTGAGCGCGACGCGGGTGCGGGCCTCGATGCGCAGGTCCTTGCCCGCTACCAGCAGAGCGTCACGCCACATCGTGATCTCCGCCGTCGGCCTCTCCGTCGGACGGCTCGGTCTCGGTGGCGATCCGAGCTCCGGGTGGACGACGTCCGTCTCGGCCAGGGCCGGTTCCGCTCCCCGCGTCGGCCGGCCGGCCCAGGGCCCCGCCCGATGGGGCGGATCCGCTCCCCGCGTCGGCCGGCGGGCCCTGGGCCCCGCCCGATGGGGCGGATCCGCGGCCCGGGTCGGTCGGCGAGCCCGGCGATGGGCCCGGGTCGACCGGTCGGACGTGGCCCCCGACCACCTCCACCTGGCGGTGCGCCACGGCGGCGGCCCGCTCCAGCTCGTGGGAGGACAGCAGCACCGTCACCCCCGCGGCGGAGGCATCAGCGATGAGCCGGTCGACCAGGTCTCGGCCGGACTGGTCGAGACCGGCGTGGGGCTCGTCGAGGAGCCAGAGCTCGGGGCGCCGGGCGAGCAGCACCGCCAGCGAGGTGCGACGGCGCTGCCCGGCCGACAGCCGTCCCACGTCGACCGAGCGCAACCGGCCCGCCAACCCCATGCGCGCCAGCGCGGCGTCCACATCGCCGGGCTCGCACCCCGACGCCCGCCCCCAGAACGCCACGTTGGCCTCGACAGTGAGCGCGTCGTACAGGCCGCTGGCGTGTGCGAGCAGGCCGACCCGACGACGGACCCGACGACGGTCGGCCCGCAGGTCGCAGCCGAGCACCCGGGCCCGGCCGTCGACCACGGGCACCAGGCCTGCGCAGCACCGGAGCAGCGTCGTCTTTCCGGCGCCGTTGGGGCCCTGGAGCAGCACCACCTCACCGGCGTCGACGGCGAGGTCGGCCCCGGCGAGGGCGGGGAAGCGGCCGACGAGGGCGACGGCGCCGCGGAGGTCGACGACGGGCTCCATGCGAGGGCCGCAGGCTACCGGAGGCCCGTGCTGGCTTAGGAGCCGAGCCGATAGGCGAGGCGACCCAGCAAGCACGGGCCCACACCTCGGCGCAGCCGAGGAGAAATCTCAGGCGCGACCCGGTCCCATCCGCTCAGACCCTTAGGATCCCGGGGTGCTGACGTCCGACTCCGAGGTGGCCGGGGCCTCGTCGCGGGGCCCTGGCGGCGACGCCTCCCGGCTCGGCCCGACCGGGTCGCGCCACCGCGTGGCGAGGGTGGTGGGAGCGGTCGGTCGCCTGATGATCACCACCGGCGTGGTCGTGCTGTTGCTCGTCGGCTACCAGCTGTGGGGGACCAACATCCAGACCGCCCGCTCGCAGGACGAGCTGGCCAACGAGTACGAGGCGCTGGAGACGGAGACGGCCCATGACCCAACCCCCACCGCCTCGGAGCCGGCCCCCACCACCACAGCCCCGACGCCCGAGGCACCACCGACGACGGCGTCGCCCCAGGTCGCGCCGACATTGCCGCCGCCGGCGTTGGGCGAGGTGGTGGGCAGCTACCAGATCCCAGCCATCGGGCTCAACAGCGAGCAGTGGACCGTCGAGGGGACGGGCACCGACCAGCTCAAGCGGGGCTCGGCCCACTACCCGGGCACCCCCCTCCCCGGCCAGGCCGGCAACGCCGCCATCGCCGGCCACCGGACCACCTACGGCGCTCCGCTGAAGGACGTCGACGACCTCGTGCCCGGAGACCAGATCCTCTTCGCCACACTGCAGGGGGAGTTCACCTACGAGGTGACCGGCACCGAGATCGTCTCGCCCGACGACGTCTCGGTCCTCGAGGACAAGGGCGACGACCGCCTCACCCTCACCGCCTGCCACCCCGAGTTCTCGGCCCGCGAGCGGATCATCATCTCGGCCCGCCTGGTCGGCAACCCAGTGGAGAAGCTGGCCGGCCAGGACGAGGCCGCGGCGGTAGCCCTCGACGCCAGCCGGGGCGGCGGCGATCGCGACACCATCGACGTCTTCGCCACCGAACCCGCCCTCACCTTCCCGGGCGCCTGGTGGGGTCTGGTGTGCATGGCACTCTGGGGCCTGGTGCGACTCCTCGCCTACGTCGGCCACCGCACCCGTCGCTTCCCGCGGTTCCTGCCTTACCTGCTGGGCACCCCGGTGTGCCTGCTGGTCCTCTACCTGTTCTTCGAGAGCTTCAGCTTCGAGGGCTTCGTCCGCACCGTCGGCATCGGCTGACCCCCCCAACCCCGCCCAACGGTCCGGGGGTCCGGGGCTCGCGGACGGTCAGCGGCCGCGGAAGGTGGGGACCCGGCGTTCGGCGAAGGCAGCCTTGCCCTCGATCAGGTCCTCGCTGGCCCAGGCCCGCTCGAAGGCGGCGGTGACGGCAGGATCGTCAGGGGGAACACCGTCGAGGGCGTTGAGGATCAGCTTGTGGCCGGCGATGGTGAGCGGGGCCTTGGCCGCGATGTCCGCCGCCCAGGCCTCCGCCTCCTCCGCCGACCCCAGCCGCTGGGCCAGGCCCAGGCGATGGGCGTCCTCCCCCGAGATGGGGTCGGCGGCCAGGAGCATGGTGCGGGCCACGCCCTGGCCGGCGATGGACACCAGGCGCTGGACCGTCCACGGGTCGACCATGAGACCGAGCCGGGCGGCGGGGATGCCGAGGGTGGCGTCGGGGGTGGTGGTGCGCAGGTCGCAGGAGATCGCCAGCTGCGCCCCCGCACCCAGGACCGCACCCTCGAGCGCCGCCAGGCACGGGAAGGGGGCGTCGCGGAGGGCGTGGAGCAGCCCCCGGAGCAGGGTGGCGAACTCGGGCCCCTCGATGCCCTTGAGGTCGGCTCCGGCGCAGAAGGTCCCCTCGACCCCGCGCAGGACCAGGGCCCGGGTGCTGTCGGGCGCATCCGTGACCGCATCGCGCAGGGCCTCCACGTGGGCGGCGTCGAGGGCGTTGCGACGCTCGGGCCGGTCGATGGTGAGGCCGCGCACCGCCTCGCCGAGGAGGACGACGTGGACAGACACGGACCGGACCGTACTGCGGGCCGACGAGTCCGCCGCCCGATGAGCCCAGGGCCCTCGCGCGCCCGCTCCGCTCCTCCGGGAGCGTCACCCTCGCAGGGTGCGAGCCAGCCGTGGTCAGGCGTGGCGCTGGCGAAGGGTCGGGATGAGCCTCGGGAGCAGGTAGGCGTCGTCGTCGGCCATCGCCACCGTCATCGGCGCGCCCTCGGCCGGGACCACGACCGAGAGGTCCCCCACCTCAGGGTCGGCGACGCCGCTCCAGGGCACGATGACGTTGCGCTTCCAGGCGATGCCGATGGCCGTCAGGCGCAGGGCCCCCACCCGCACCTCGCCGCCCCGACTGATGCGGCGGACGAGGTCGGCCCGACGGCGGTCGCCGGCAGCGGCGCCGAGGAGGTGCCAGAGGTGGTCGAAGATGCGCACGATGGCCTCGGCTCGCCGAGCGGACGCCGCGTTCCGCGCCGCCACCCGCGTCGAGGACCCGTCGGCGGTGATCAGGTGCACGGTCATGCGGGCCGACGCAGCCCGGCGCAGGATGGCATCGCCGACCTCGACCTTGAAGCGCACCTGCTCGATCTGGTCGAACGGGACCCTCTGGCCGGCCAGGGTGAGGGCGTCGGGTTCGACACCGATGGTCACCGTGCGCAACAGCGCGCTGGGCAGGTTGACCCGCCACGAGTCGCGGTCGACAGCCACGAAGGGAGGTTGCGGAGGGATGACGAGATCCGCCCGGGCCTCGGCGACGGTGGCTGTGGCCCCCTCATCAGCGGCGGCAGCGGGGACCGACACCGCGCCCTCTCCGGCGCCTTCGGGAGACCACAGGTCGGACCCGTCCTCGGTGGCACCCCGCCTGGCCGAGGCGCGCGCCGGGGCATCCGAGACCTCCTCCTCCAGTGGGCCGGCGGTGACCCCCCGGATCGCGTCCAGGTCGAAGGATGCGGCGCCTGCGAGAGCAGCCTCGGTCGGGCGCGCCGCGGCGCCCGGACCCTGGCCGGGTGGTGACGGAGCCTCCGCCGGCCACGTGCCATCGCCGCCGCCGCTCGGGACGATCTCGTCCGTCGAGAGCGCGGCGTCGGCCGGGGCCCTCGCCGCGTCGGACCCGGGGCGAGTCGACTCGGTGGATCGAGCGGCCGGGACGACGGGGGCAGCCGCGATGGAGTCCGAGGCGGCGCTGGCGGGCATGGGGACCGGAGGCATGACCGAGCTCGGCTCCGGGCCGCGAGCGGGAGGCCGGGGGGCCGGGGTCACCTCCGGCGCCCGTCCGTCGAGCCTGACTGCGGAGGGGCGCGAGGAGTCGGCCGGCTCTCGTTCCTGAGAGGTCACGCCGCACCATCGGCACGACCTGTCCCGATTGGAGGGATGGCGACCTCCATCGCGGCGCGCGCCCGCGCCCGTCGCGGCCCAGCACCGGCGGGCCGCGCATCCAGAGCGCGTGGTGCGATGGCGGGCTGGAGCCCGACCGGGCCGCCGCCGTCACTCCTCGCCGTGGGACCAGCGCGGCGGACGCTTCTCGCGGAAGGCGGCCAGGCCCTCGGCCGCGTCGGCGGTGGAGGCGGTGACCGTCAGCAGGGGGTGGAGCGCCGCGAGGGCCTCGGCCGCGGCCATGTCCCAGGTGGCGTAGAAGGCGTCGCGGCCGAGGCGCAGGGCGGTCGGCGACTTGGTCGCCAGGTCCTGGGCCAGCGCGTCGACGGCGGCGTCGAGGCCGTCGACGGGGACCACGTTGGTGACGAAGCCGATGCGCTCGGCCTCGGCCGCATCCACCCGGCGGCCGGTCATCATCAGCTCCAGGGCGCGCTTGGGGGGCATGGACCGCACCAGCGGGACGGTGATCATGTGGGGCCACAGCCCGACGTCCACCTCGGGCGTGGCGAAGGTGGCGTCATCGGCCGCCACCACCAGATCGCAGGCCAGCGCCAGCCCGAAGCCCCCGGCCAGCGCGTACCCCCGGACCCGGGCGATGGTGGGCTTGCCCAGCGCCCACAGGTCGGTGAACAGCCGGGCCAGCTCGCCCCGGGCATCGTGGGCCGACGCCGGATCCTCGGCCCCCGTCGCCATGCCGCCGAGGTCGGCGCCGGAGCAGAAGGCGCGGTCGCCGGCGCCGGTCAGCACCAGCACGCGCACCGACGGGTCCGTCCGAGCCTGGGCCACGACGGCGCGCAGGGCGCCGATGGCATCCCAGGAGAGGGCGTTGCGCACCTCGGGACGTTCGATGGTCAGCCGGGCGACGCCGTCGGTCACCTCGACGCGGATGTCCGGTGACGGTGACTCCACGAGCGCGGACCCTACCGCTCCCCAACGTGTCGACCCGGGCCAACAGCGGCTGACACCCGCAGGCCGGGACGGTGGATCCCGTTAGGGTCGCCGGGCCAGAGCGAGCCCGGGGAGACGCCGTGACCGATCCGCACATCCTCGCCATCGACCTGGGTACGGGCGGCCCCAAGGCGGCCTTCGTGGACCTGCGGGGGCGCATCGTGGCCCACCAGGTGGAGACCACCCGGCTGATCCTGGAGCCGCCCGACGGCGTCGAGCAGGACCCGGACGACTGGTGGCGGGCCATCACCGCGGCGGTGACCCGCCTGGTGGCCTCCGCCCCCGCCGAGGCCCGGTCGCTCATCGCGGTGGGGGTGACCTGCCACTGGAGCGGGACGGTGGCCGTCGACCACGAGGGCCACGCCATCGGCAACGCGATCATGTGGATGGACAGTCGGGGTGCGCCCCAGGTGGCGCGGGCCGTCGGCGGACGGGTGAACGTGATGGGCTACGACCCACGCCGCCTGGCCCGCTGGATCCAGCTCACCGGCGGCGCCCCCAGCCACTCGGGCAAGGACTCTCTGGCCCACATCCTCTGGCTCAAGGACCAACGCCCCGAGGTCTACGACGGGGCCGAACGGCTCCTGGAGCCGGCCGACTACCTCAACCTGCGCCTCACCGGTCGGGCCGTGACCTCCCACGACTGCGCCATGCTGCACTGGCTGACCGACAACCGCGACCGCGACGACATCCACTACGACCCGCAGCTGCTGGCGTGGACGGGTGTCGACAAGGCCAAGCTGGCGCCGCTGGTCCCCTCGGCCTCGGTGGTGGGCGCGCTGCTGGCCGACGTGGCCGACGAGTGGGGGCTGGCGGCCGGCCTGCCGGTGACCACGGCGATGGGCGACGTCCACGCCGCCGTGGTCGGCTGCGGTGCGGTGCGCGACCACGAGCCCCACCTGTACCTGGGCACCTCGTCGTGGCTCAGCTTCCACCTGCCCGAGAAGCGCACCGACCTCCGCCACAACATGGCCGCCTTCCCCTCCGCCCTGCCCGGCAAGTACTTCCTCGCCAACGAGCACGAGTCCGCCGGGGCCTGCCTCCTCCACGCCCGCGACCAGCTCCGCCTGGTGGCGGACCTCGACGAGCTCAACGAGGTGGCCGCCACCGCGCCACCGGGCAGCCACGGGCTCATCTACCTGCCCTGGCTCAACGGCGAACGGACCCCGGTCGACGACCACACGGTCCGGGGCGGGTGGACGAACCTGGGCCTCGGTCACGACCGGGCCGACCTGCTGCGCTCGATCCTCGAGGGCGTCGCCTACAACAGCCGGTGGCTGCTGGAGGTGGTCGAGGGCTTCACCAAGTCACCGTTGGGACCCATCGCGGTGATCGGTGGCGGTGCTCACTCCGATCTGTGGTGCCAGATCCACGCCGACGTGATGGACCGCCCCCTTCGGCGGGTCGAGGGCTACCACCACGCCGGGGCCCGGGGCGCGGCACTGGTGGCGGCGGTGGCGCTGGGCCGGCTGGCCCCGGAGGACATCGACGGTCTGGTGGCCGTCGATCGGGAGTTCACCCCGGACCGCAGCACCCAGGGCACCTACGACCAGCTCTACGCCGCGTTCCTCGCCACCTACAAGGCGACCAAGGACATCCACGCCGGACTCAACGGCTAACCCGTGTACCTCTTCGGGGTCGTCAACTGCTCACCGGACTCGCTGCACCGACCCTCGATCGCGACCAGCGTGCCCGAGGCGGCGGCGAAGATCGAGCAGCTCCACGCCGACGGGGCCGAGGGGATCGATGTCGGGGGCCAGGCCAGCACCGAGGCCGCCTCGGTGATCGACGCCGAGGAGGAGTGGGAGAGGATCGGCGCTGTGCTCGACCTGGCCGTCGCCTCGGCCGACCTCGTCAGCGTCGACACCTGGCGCCCCGAGGTGATGCGGCGGGCCATGGATCTCGGGGTCAAGGTGCTCAACGCCGCCGACGGCATGTCGAACCCGGCCTCGTGGGAGGTCGCGGCGGAGTACCGGCCGCTGGTGGTGGTCCCGTTCCTCAACGGCCCCAACCCCAGCGCGGTGACCCACGTGGTGGGGGACCCGCTCGACGCCATGGGCAGCTTCTTCGACGACAGGCTGCGCGTCGCCGATCGGTACGGGCTGCGTGACCGGTGCATCCTCGACCCGGGCACCGGGTTCGGACCCGACGGGTGGGAGTGGGCCGATCGCTACGCCTACCAACGCCACGTCTACTCCCACCTCGATCGGCTGCGCTCCTTCGGTCGGCCGCTCTACATCCCGCTGCCGTGGAAGGACACGCGGGACCACGCCGAGCTGCTGGACATCATCGTGGACCAGCGTCCGGAGTACGGCCGCTCGCACGACCCCGATCGCGTGCGTGCGGTCGAGCGGGCGCACACCGCGGATCCCGGCTCCCTCGACCTCGGCGGTGAGGAGTGATCAGTCTTGCGTGAGGCCCCACGGGGGGCGCTCGAGCAACGCGACCGGGGTCTCGACCGGCAGGTGGGTGTCGACGGAGTACTGGCGCATGCTCGGCCCGACCGGCTCGAGCCCGAGGCGCCGCAGAGCGGTGCCCAGCACCTCGGCCGCCATCACGCCCAGGGCCTGCTGCGACTGGTGCCGGTGGGTCCGGCACCCGAGATCGGTCTGGGCCAGGCCCGCGAGCCCGACCGCGGCGTGGGCATCGAGCAGCACGCCGATCTCGACGCCGTAGCCGAGGGGGAAGGGCACCGACTCCAACATCCCCCGGCGACCGGCCCACTCCCCCGCCAACGGTTGGACGAGCTGGGCCAGCTCGGGGCGGTAGAGGCTGAGGAAGGGACGCGCCGTCAGCTCCGTCACCCGACCGCCGTGCTCCTCGACCCGGCCGTCACCGCCGACGATGGGGCGGCGGTAGAACCCCTTGACCAGCTGGACCTCCGGTTCGGAGAGGAGGGGCCCGAGGAGGCCGACCGCGTAGTGGGGCCCGGCATCGAGCACATCGGCATCGCAGAAGGCGACCAGGTCGCCCCGGGTGGCCCCCAGACCCCTCCACATGGCCTCGCCCTTGCCGGCCCGGGCCGGGAGCTCGGGGCGGATCTCCGACACGTGGACGACGCGGGCTCCCGCCTCCTGCGCCACCGCCGCGGTGCGATCGCCCGAGAGGGAATCGAGGACGACGACCTCGTCGAGCAACCCGGCACGCTGGAGCGGGACGAAGGCGGCGACCACGTCGGCCACCGTCGCCTCCTCGTCGTGGGCCGGCAGTACCAGCGACGTCGTCGTGCCCAGGGCCCGTTTGCGGGTCACCAGATCGTCGACGGAGAAGTCCTGGTGGCTGTAGGTCCGCAGGGCCGCGGCTCGGGAGATGGCGTCGTCGACGGCCGTTGCGGTCGCAGGATCGCTGGCCACGGGGGCAACCTACCGGGTCGCTCTGAGGGCGCCGGCCCGGACCGTCACGGGCAGAGCGCAGCGCGCCGAGAGGGCGGCCGACCTGATGCCGTGTCGTGCACCGACACGACGCCACCGAGGCCCCACCGGGCCCCGACAACCGGCCCGCCTGGCGTGCCCACACGATGCGGCCGATGCTGTCCTGCTGCCCACCGCGACCGGACGGTCAGCCGGGGTGGCGGCGCGACGCCCCGGACCGGCAGGCTGTCGCCGTGGCCGACGACCCCTCCCGCCCCGGCGGAGCGGAGGCCGACCCCGTGGTGGCGAAGCGCCGGCGGATCGCCGGGTGGGTCGACCGGGGCCAGAAGGTGGGCTACGGCTTGTTCGGGCTGGCCATCGTCGTGTTCGTGGTCGGCTTCGTCGTGGGCCTGGCCCCGTGGGCGGTGACCCTCATCGTCGTCAGCCTGGTGGTGGGCTCGATCGTGCTCGCCCCCGCCATCGTGTTCGGCTACGCCGTCCGCGCCGCCGACCGCGCCGACCGCGAGGGGGGCTGGTGAGTTTCGAGCTCAGGGCGGAGCCTCTGCCCCTTCACACTCCCCCGCCGGGGGGGTCGGCGAACGACGACGCCCCTCACACTCCCCCGCCAGGCGCTCTGCTCCGCTCCGAGGACGAGAACGCGTGTCGTAGGCGGGTGATGGCGGCGGTGACGGCGGAGGCGGCGTCGGGCGAGAAGGAGCCGAAGGAGAAGAAGCCGTGGACCAGGCCCGGGTGGGGCACCAGGTCGACGCTGACGTCCGCCTCGGCCAGGCGAGCGGCGTAGGCCCCGCCCTCGTCGCGGAGCGGGTCGAACTCGGCGGTCAGCACCTGCGCCGGGGCCACCCCGGCCAGGTCCGGGGTGAACAGCGGCGACACCGCGGGCGAGGCGGGGTCGCCGTGGCGACGGTCGGCGCCCAGGTAGTGGTCCGCGAACCACTCCATCGATGGGCGGGTGAGGAAGTAGCCCTCGCCGTTCTCCTCGATGGAGGGGTACGCCATGGTCAGGTCGGTGCCCGGGTAGACCAGCATCTGGTGGCACAGGTGGGGGCCGCCCTCGTCCCGAGCCCGGATGGCCACGAGGGCGGCGAGGTTGCCGCCGGCCGAGTCGCCGCCCACCGCGAGGCGGGCGGCGTCGCCGTCCAGGGCGTCGATCTCGGCCGCGACCCAGCGGAGCGCAGCCCAGGCGTCTTCGGGGCCGGCGGGGAACGGGTGCTCAGGGGCGAGCCGGTACCCCACCGACACCACCACCACGTCCGCTCCCTCGCAGAGCCGACGGGCGGTGGCATCCGCGGTGTCGACGTCGCCGATGACCCAGCCGCCACCGTGGAACCAGACCAGGACCGGGCTCGGGGTGGGAGCGTCCACCGGTCGGTAGATGCGCACGGGGATGTCCTCCGCCGGGCCCGGGATGGCGCGCTCCTCCACCGACCCCACCTCGACGACCTCCTCGCCGGCCGACAGCAGCGCCATGAGCCGCCGCAGCTCCTCGGGGGTGATGGTCGAGTAGTCGACCGGGGTGTCGGCCATCTGGTCGAGCAGGGCCTGGATCTCGGCGACGACGGGCACGGTGGGGACCTCCTGGGGACGACGAGGGGACCCTACGTCCCGGCGACGAGGGGGACTTGACCACCCAGTCAGTTCCGTGCCCTACTGTGACCACCACACCACGTACGACGGAGCCCACCATGAAGGCGGCAGTCCTCACCGACGTCGGATCCGACCTCGAGATCCGCAACGACATCGACATCGCGCCCCCGGGTCCCGGCGAGGTCCAGATCCGTGTCGCGGCATCCGGCGTCTGCCACTCGGACCTGTCGGTCCAGAACGGCACCATCCCCCTGCCCACACCCATCGTGCTCGGCCACGAGGGCGCAGGAGTGGTCGAAGCGGTCGGCGACGGGGTCACCTCGGTGACCGAGGGCGATCACGTCGTGCTCTCGTTCGTCCCCCGCTGCGGCGAGTGCGCCAACTGCCGCCGGGGCCAGCCCTTCCTGTGCGAGCAGGCGGCCATGCAGGCCGCCGGCGGTCTGCTCGACGGGACCACCCGCCTCCGCTCCCCGGACGGAGCACTGCACCAGATGGCCTGCCTCGGCACCTTCGGCGAGGTCGCCATCGTGCCCGAGATCAGCGTGGTGAAGATCGCCCCCGACGTGCCCCTCGACATCGCCGCCCTCATCGGGTGCGGGGTGCTGACCGGCGTCGGTGCCGCCCTCAACACCGCCTCCATCAGCGTCGGCGACACGGTGGCGGTCATCGGCTGCGGAGGCGTGGGGCTGAACGTGATCCAGGGGGCGCGCATCGCGGGCGCATCGCGGGTCATCGCCGTCGACAAGTTCGCCTCCAAGCTGGACATGGCCAAGCAGTTCGGGGCGACCGACCTGGTCAACCCCGACGACGGCGACACCGTCGGCCAGGTGATGGCCCTCACCGAGAAGGGGGTCAACGTCTCCTTCGAGGCCATCGGGCTGGAGCCCACCATCATGGCCGCCATCGACATGGTCCGCCCCGGTGGCGAGGCCGTCATCGTGGGTGTGCCCCGCATGGACGTCATGCTCAGCCTGAACGCGGCCTTCACCTTCCTGTACCTGAACAAGACGATCAAGGGGTGCTGGTACGGATCGGCCGATGTGCAGCGCGATGTGCCGAAGCTGATCTCACTCTGGCAGGATGGGGCCCTGAAGCTGGACGAGCTGATCAGTCGTGAGATCGCGATCGAGGACGTGAACGGAGCCTTCGAGGCCATGGAGTCGGGCGAGGTCGCCCGGTCCGTGATCCGTCACTCCCACTAGACCGCGACGAGCTCGGGTCCTGGGGTCACCCCTCCCCCCGCCCCCGGGGCCCGGGCTCGTCCGGATGCGCTCCCCGCCCGACCGGCCCACGGGGCTGGGTCTTCGGGCGGGCGGGGGCCCCGGCCCGGGCCGACGCGTGCACGGTAACGTCGCCGGGTGGCTCCTCGTCTGCCCGCCGCCGCCCGCCGCCGGCAGCTCCTCGACATCGCTCTGGCCGAGTTCGCCGAGCAGGGCTACAGCGGCGTGTCCATGGAGCGCGTGGCCGAGGCCGCCGGGGTCACCAAGCCCGTGCTCTACCAGCACTTCCGGTCCAAGCGCGCCCTGTACCTCGAGCTGGTCGACGATGTGGCCGACCGGCTGGAGAGCGCGGTGGTCAAGGCCACCACCGACGTCGGCTCACCCCGCCACCAGGTCGAGGCCGGGTTCCGCGTCTACTTCCGCTTCGTCACCGAGCACCGGGACGCCTACCGGCTGCTGTTCAGTGCCGACACCCGCCGGGACCGCGAGCTGACCGACGCCGTCCTGCGGGTGGAGGAGACCTTCGCCCAGGCCATCGCCGCGCTGATCGACGTCGAGGGGTTGGCCGAGCAGGACCGGCTGCTCCTCGCCCGCGGGATCGTCGGGATCGCCGAGGCCACCAGCCGCCAGTCCCTCGGCGCCACCTCCCCCGACCCTGACGCCGTCGCCCACCGGGTGGCCAGCCTAGCCTGGGCCGGCCTCCGCGGCATCCGGGGACCCGCTGACGGCTGAGACCCATCCGGGGGCAGGTTGCGGGCCCCCCACCACCGATCGACCCCCGAACGGGCATCGGAGCGCCATGATGGGGCCATGCCCGAGTCCTCGCCCACCCGCGCCCTGGCCGACGAGTACTGGGAGGCCCTGCTGCGGGCCAGCCCCAGCTACGCCACCTTCCTCGGCGATCGGCGCTTCGACGCCGAGGTCGAGGATGTGTCCCCCGCCGCCGAAGCCGAGCAGGAGAGCACCTGGCGGACACTGCGCACCCGGCTGACCAACCTGCCCGAGCCCGCCGACCGGGCCGAGCGGGTCACCCGGGACCTGCTGGCCGAGACGCTCGACGATGCCCTCGGCCACCTCGCCTACCGCACGGCCGAGCTGGCCTACGACCAGATGGACGGCGTGCACGCCGGTCTCCTGACCGCGGCCCCGCAGATCAACGCGCCGGCGCCGGAGAACGCCCGGGACCTGGTGACCCGCCACCGCAAGGTGGACCAGCTCCTCGGCGGCGCCGTCGAGCGGTTCCGCGCCGGCCTGGCAGCGGGGCGCACCCCGCCCCGACTGGTCCTGGACCGGGCCCTCAACCAGATCGACGGCTACCTGGCCTCCCCCCTCGACGACGACCCCTTCACCACCTTCGCCGGCCCCGAGGACTGGGACGGCGAGGTCGCCTGGCGGGCCGACCTGCGCACCGCCGCCGAGGAGGTCATCCGGCCCGCCTTCACCCGCTACGGCGCCGCGCTCCGCGACGAGCTGCTGCCCGAGGCGCGCGGTGACGACCCGCCCGGGCTGGGCCACGTCACCGGCGGCGAGGACCTCTACCGCTTCCTCGTCCGGTCCCACACCGGCCTCGACCTCGACCCCGCCGAGGTGCACCAGATCGGCCTCGACGAGGTAGCCCAGGTGGACGAGCGGATCTCGGAGGTGGGGTCGCGCCTGTTCGGCACCACCGACCGGGACGAGATCTTCGATCGCCTCCGCACCGACACCAGCCTCCGCTACGACCCCGGCCGCCCCGACGAGCCCCTCGACGACGCCCGGCGATGCGTCGAGGCGGCGCGTGCGGAGATGGGGGGATGGTTCGGGCGTCTGCCCGAGTCCCCGTGCGAGGTGAAGCCCGTGCCCGCCGTGCTCGCCGCCGACGCCCCCGCCGCCTACTACTTCCCGCCCGCGGCCGACGGCAGCCGCCCCGGCGCCTACTTCGTGAACACCCACGATCCCGGCGAGCGCAACCGCTTCGACACCGCTTCGGTCGCCTATCACGAGGCGATCCCGGGCCACCACCTGCAGCTGGCCATCGCCTCGGAGCTCCGCGACCTGCCCGCGTTCCAGCGCTTCAGCTTCGGCCACACCGCCTTCGTCGAGGGCTGGGCCCTCTACACCGAGAGACTGGCCGACGAGATGGGTCTCTACGCCTCAGACCTCGATCGCATCGGCATGCTCGTCAACGATGCGTGGCGGGCCTGTCGCCTGGTGGTCGACACCGGGATGCACGTCCTCGGCTGGACCCGCCAGCAGGCCATCGACCAAATGGTGGCCCACATGCCGGTGGGCGTCGACGAGATCGCGGTCGAGGTCGACCGCTACGTGGCCATCCCGGCCCAGGCCCTCAGCTACAAGGTCGGCCAGCGGGAGATCCTGCGCCTGCGGGCCACAGCCACCGAGGCCCTGGGCGACGGCTTCGACATCCGCGACTTCCACGACGTGGTGCTCGGATCGTCGACGGTGAGCCTGCCGGTGCTGGGGGCGATCGTCGACGACTGGGTCGCCTCCCACCGGGCGGCGTGAGGCCACAATCGCGGGCGAGACCAACCGCGGAGGGGGTCGGCGCCGAACACCCACCGTGAACCCCCTCCGTACCGCCTGGCAGCACCTCCGAGACCGACCGTCCACGGACCAGGTCGCTCTGGCGGCGTGGCTGGTCCTCGGGCTGGTGTTCCTGGGCCAGGTCGTGGCCATCGCCGTCGGTGACGGCATGCCCGCGGGTGCAGCCTGGGTCGCCCTGGCCGTGACCGCGGCCCTGCTCCTGGGGCTGGGCCTGTTCCTGCTGGGGGGCGACACCCGCCTGGCGGTGATCGCCGGGTTCCTCGCCGCCGCCATGGGCGTGGCCGTGGGTGAGCTGGTGGGCGGGATCCTCACCTCGGCGGGCTCGCCGGTGGTCGCGGTGGGGAGCTTCGCGATCGACAACGTGCCGCCCGGCGCCAAGGACTTCGGCATCGAGACCTTCGGCACCAACGACAAGCTGGCCCTGATCGTCGGCACCCTCATCACCCTGGCCCTCATCGGCATGGCCCTCGGGCCCCTGGCCCGGCGCCGGCCCCAGGTGGCCGCCGGGGTCGTGGTGCTGGTGTCGCTGGCAGGCATCTTCGCCACCCGCGACCAGATGAGCGTCAGCCTGCTGGCCGCCCCCTGGCCCTCGCTGCTCGGCGCCGCCGCCGCGGTCGGCACGCTCCTGCTGCTCCTCCACCCCCCAGACGTGGTCGCGCTCGGCGGTGCGACCAGCGAGGATGGCTCCTCCGCGGGGGAGCCCGCGCTGGCCTCCAGCGGACAGCGCGACGCCATGGCCCCCCGCCGCCAGTTCCTCATCGGCGCCGGCACCACCATCGTGCTGGCCGGTGCAGTGGCCGGCACCGGCCGGTTCCTCGCCGGGCGCAACAGCGCCGCCGCCAGCCGCGCCGACCTGGTGCTGCCCCAGCCGGTCGAGCCCCTGGCGCCCATCCCGGCCGCCGTCGCCATCAACCCTCCCGGCGTCTCCCCCTTCATCACGCCCAACGACGACTTCTACCGCATCGACATCAACCTGACCGTGCCCCAGGTCAAGACCGAGGGCTACGAGCTGACGGTCAAGGGCATGGTCGACCAGGAGCTCACCATCTCCTGGGACGACATCATCGACCGCGACCTCAACGAGTACGACATCACCCTCACCTGTGTGTCCAACCAGATCGGTGACAACCTGGTCGGCAACGCCCGCTGGCTCGGCTTCCCGCTCAAGGAGCTGCTCGACGAGGCCGGTGTCAAGGACGGCGTGGACCAGATCGTGGGCCGCTCGGTCGACGGCTACACCGGGGGGTTCCCCCTCGAGGCGGCCTACGACCGCGACGCCATCGTGGCCATCGGCATGAACGGCGCACCCCTGCCCATCGACCACGGGTTCCCCGTGCGATTGGTGACCCCCGGCATCTACGGCTACCTCTCGGCCATCAAGTGGCTGAAGGAGATCGAACTCACCACCTTCGCCGACTTCCAGAGCTACTGGGTGCCCCGTGGCTACGCCGAGAAGGCCCCGATCAAGACCATGAGCCGCATCGACGTGCCCAGCAGCTTCGACAGCTTCCCGGCCGGCACGGTCATGATCGGCGGCGTCGCCTACGCCCAGACGCGGGGCATCGAGAAGGTCGAGGTCCAGATCGACGACGGCGAGTGGACCGAGGCCACCCTGGGCGAGGCCCTGAACAAGAACACCTGGCGCCAGTGGGTCTACGGGTGGGATGCCCAGCCCGGCATGCACACCATCAAGGTCCGGGCCACCGACGGGACCGGCGAGACCCAGCCCGAGGAGCGCACCGAGCCCCTCCCCGACGGCGCCACCGGCTGGCACACCGTGCGGGTCACCATCAACGGCTGACCGCCCCGAGCGACGGCACCGGTCGGTCCCACCGGAGCCCGACGTCGCGCCGCCGGGCCGAGAAACGCCCCGGCCCCGGCGACGCCGGACCCGATGTTCGGCCCGCACCCGCCCTCCCCGACCCAGGAACGGCCGCGACGGCCCCGTCGACCGACCGCGCGCGCCCCCTCGCAGTGCGTGGCAGAAATTCCGGGCCCGACCCATCCGCCCCACGGGGGAGCCCCGAACACATGTCGGCGCCCCAACCGGGTCTGCCGGAACGGCCGGAACATCGGCCGCCTCCCCCACCCTGAGAGGACACCCAAGAAGATGCGTACCAAGAAGCCCTTCCTGACATTGCTGGCCGTGCTGGCCGCGCTGTCGCTCATCGCCGCCGCCTGCGGCGACGATGACGAGAGCAGCAGCTCCGACACGACCGAAGCCAGCAGCGAGACCACCGAGGCCGGCGACAGCACGACCACTGCCGGCGACGACACCACCACCACCACCGAGGCGGGCGGCGACGCCGAGATGCCCATCGGTGAGGCCTGCTCGATGATCCCCGCTGACGGTGCCGGCAGCAGTGCCGGCATGGCCGAGGATCCCGTGGGCACCGCCGCCAGCAACAACCCGCTGCTCTCCACGCTGGTCCAGGCCGTCACGGCCGCCGACCTCGTCGACGCCCTCAACGACCCCAGCGCTGAGTACACCGTGTTCGCCCCGATCAACAGCGCCTTCGAGGCCCTGCCGGCCGGCACCGTGGACACCCTCCTCATGCCGGAGAACAAGGACATGCTCGCCAACGTCCTGACCCAGCACGTGGTTGCTGACGGCAAGATGAGCATCGACGACCTGATCGCCGCTGGCGAGGTCACCGCCCTGAACGAGGGCACCGACACCATCACCGAGGACGGCGACACCTTCACCGTCGTCGGCGACTCGGGCGATCCGGCCACGGTCGTGTGTGGCAACGTCACCACCGCCAACGCCACCGTCCACCTCATCGACACCCTGCTGATGCCGGCTGCGTGAGCTGACGTACGGTCAACCCTCCTCGGAGGGGTGACACAGCCTGAGAGGAGCCCGGGTCTTCGGACCCGGGCTTCTCCGCGTCCGGGGCCGCCCGCGCCGCTCAGGTCAGCCGACGCTCAGATCACCAGCTGGGTGAGGCCGCCGGGGTTGGTGCCGTCGACGGCGGTGGGGAACCCCCGCACCGTGCCCGAGAGCAGGCACCGAGACGTGTCCCGCAGCACCACACCCGGGCCGTCGGAACGCAGGTCACCTCGCACGAAGGAGGTGAGCCCCGACACCACCGACGCGGTGACCCCCACCAGCCGGAACCCGGCTCCGGCGTTGGTGTCGGCCTGGCAGCCGACGAGGGACAGATCGGCGATCTCGTTGCCGGGCGAGCCGAGGGCGAAGCCGTCGCCGAAGCCGTCCTGGGCCTGGCAGCCGTTGAGCTGGTTGCGCTCACCGGTGATCCGGAACTCGGTCTGGTTGAAGTACCCCTTGCACGCTTCCAGGCGGTTGTTGGCCCGGACCACGTCGTAGCCCGGCCCCGCGCACCCGGCGGCCTCACAGGCGATCAGGGCCCCGTCGGTGCCGCGCACCAGGAACCCGGACCGGTCGCCGTCGGTGGCCGCCTTGGCGCACTCGAAGGCCACGACGTTGATGCACCGGGCGCCGCGGACGTTGGCCTCGCCCCCCTCCGGGTCGAGACCGAGGGCGACGCCGTGACCGCCGAAGTAGGCCACGAGGACGTCGGAGATCACGGGGAAGGAGTCGCTCCCGGTGTAGGGCGTCTGCGAGCCCGAGTTGTTGCTGCGGATGGCGATGCCGTGGCGGCCCTTGCTCTGGGACCCGGTGGCACCGTCGAGGGTGAGGCTGCGGATGGTGGCGTAGGCGACCGGCGACCCGTCGGCATCGGTCTCCATCACGATGGCGGAGACGTCGACCCCCGACTGCAGCTGGAGGATGGTGCCGGGACCGGCGCCCTGGAGGGTGACTCCGGTGCGCATCAGCAGGCTCCCACCGAGGGGGTAGAGGCCGGGGCCGAGGTGCACCACCCCGCCCCGCACCCCGCCCGCGCCCTCCGCCGCGGAAGCGTCGATGGCGTCCTGGATGGCACCGCGGTCGTCGCCCTCACCGGTGCCGCGGGCGCCGTGGTCGCGGGTGACGTCGCGCCAGCCCCCCGGCGGCGTCCCCGCCGGAGCCGTGGTCCCGGGGCGCGGCGTCGTGGTGGTGGTGCTGGTGGTGGCCGCGGTGGCGGCCCCGTCACGGGAGTCCTCGTCCCGCCAGAGGTAAGCCAGCCCGGCGGCGGCGACGCCCGCTCCGGCCAGCCCGGCCCCGCCGACGAGGAAGGCACGGCGGTCACGGGGGGGCGGGGGCGCTGACGGCGCCTCCGCCGCCTCGCCGGCGCCGTGCGGGCGGTCCCCCTGCGCCCCTGGGTCCGCCGGCTCGGGGGCCTCAGCGGGCGAGGACGGGGGCGGGGTGTCCGCGGGGTCGCCCGGCGGATGCTCGTCGCTGTCCATCACCGAAGGGTCCCACAGCCGAGGCCGCGATCGTCGCCGGCCCGCCCTTCAGATCGACAGGGTCGTCGGTCGCCAGTCCCACGAGACCTCGTCCACCAGACATCTCCTCGTCGGCGGGAGCCGATCACGGTCGACGGGCGGACCGGGCCTCTCCGGTGGTGGTCTCCCTGGGTCGGGTGGCGGGGTCGGCCCCCTCGGTGCTGCCATCCCCGGGTCGAGCGGACTCGGGCTCTTCGGGCGGGGCCGGCCCGGGCTCGAACCACCGCGCCACGACAACGTCGGTCGACGAGTGGGCCAGGATCGAGGCCACCACGACGAGGGCGACGAGGTGGAACAGCTCGTCGCTCCGGACCAGGTCGGCCTCCAGGATCAACAGGCCGTAGACGACTGAGGCGAAGCCCTTGGGCCCGAACCAGGCTGCGGCCAGGCTCTCCTTGCGGCTCAGGCTGCTGCGGAGCAGGGCCAGACCGAGGGCCAGGGGGCGGGCCGTCAGGAGGGCCAGGGCGGCGAAGACGTAGCCCCGGATCCCGATGTCGCCCAGGAACGAGAGCGAGATCAGGGCTCCAAAGACGAGGAGCGCCCCCAGCTTGAGCAGCTCCGCCACCAGCTCGCCGAACTCGTGGAACGAGGCCCGCATGGCCGGGCTCATGGTGGCCACGGTGATCCCGGCCGCGAAGGCGGCCAGGAACACGTTGGCGTGGGTGAGCAGGGCCAGGGCGAGCACGAGGAGCCCGATGGCGAAGCCGTTGAGGGGCTCGTAGGCGGTGGCGGCGGAGAAGAAGCGGGTCCGCTCCAGACGGATGGCCACGTACGGGACGACCACACCCAGGGCGATGCCGGAGATCACCTCGGTGACCAGCTCGAGGTTGCCCACCGACCCGGCGCCGGCGGCCGCGATCAGGATCACCACCACCGGCAGGGCCAGGCCGTCGTTGAGGCCGCTCTCGACGTTGAGCAGGTTCCGCAGCCGGAAGGGGATCTCCTCCCGGCCGACGATGGCCGCGGCGAAGACCGGGTCGGTCGGGCTGAGCGCGGCACCGACCAGGAACGCCTCCACCCACGGCAGACCAGCCACGTAGTGCGCCATGAGCGACGTCACCAGCAGGGTCAACGGCAAGCCGAGGACCAGGGCCCGACCCGGGAGCCGCCAGGCGCCCCGGAGCTCCCCCACACCGACCCTCATCCCGTCGGTGAACAGCACGCTGAACAGCGCCAGCTCGGCCAGGCCGGCCACGATCTCGTCGTCGGGTGCGATGTCGAGCACCCCGAGCGTCCCGTCGCCGAGCAGGAAACCGCCCACGAGGAACAGCGCGGCGGTCGACAGCACCGTGCGGTGGGCCAGGCTGGACACGAGCACCGCCAGAAGGAGCAAGCCCGCGAACGCGAGCAGCAGGTCCATCGGGCCACGGTAGAGGCTGTCGCGAGGCCGCCGCGGCGGGTGGAGGCGGTCTCCACCGACCGTCGCGGCGGGTGGTCGACCCCCGCGGTGGGACCCCGGAGGGTGGTACCGTCCGGGCTCACGTGTCTCACCCGGGGGATCCTTGCCGTGCCTACCTCTCCGACATCGCGAGCGCCGCGCCTGCCCCGCGGTCACCGGTCCCGCCGACTCCGGTGGGGTGCGCCGGTCGCCACCCTGGCCCTGATCCTGTCCGCCTGTTCCAGCGGCGACGGGGGCGACGACGAGGCTGACGACAGCACCACCACCACCACCACCAGCACCCCGGCCACCTCGACCACCACCGTGGTGAAGGGCGAGGCGGGCGCGGTGACGATCACCAGCAACCCCGACAGCACGCTGAGCGCGCGGGTCCAGGTCCGGTCCGACGTCCCCACCACGGCCGGGCTCACCGCCACATCCAACGATGGCCACGAGGTGGACATCCCCGCGGCCGCCGAGCCGAGCACCGACCAGGAGCTGGCCCTGGTGGGGCTGCGGCCCGAGACCGAGTATGAGGTGACCGTCGAGGCCGTCGACGCCGACGGGGGCGCCGTCGACGGGGGCGGGTCGACCACGTTCGCCTCGGGGTCGCTGCCCGAGGGATTCCCGCGCATCGAGCTGGCCGACGTCGACCCGGAGCGGACCGAGCCGGGCCTGACGTTGCTCAGCCTCAAGCCCTGGGGACCTCCGAACGAGGAGGGTCAGTCGATCCCGACCCAGGACTCGAACAAGGCCGACGGCTACATCGCCCTGGTGGACCAGGAGGGCTTCGTGGTCTGGTACCACGCCACCGACCGCGGCGTCCTCGACGCCCGCCAGACCGATGACGGCTACCTGTTCACCTACGACGAGACCGTGGTGCGCGAGGTCGACGCCCTGGGGAACCTCACCCTCGAGCTGGCCGGGCAGGTGGCGGCCGAGCTCCAGCCCAACGACATCAACGGCGACCCGCGCACGACCGGCAACCCCACCGCGGTCATGGACACCGACAGCGCCCACCACGACGCCCAGCCGCTGCCATCGGGCAACCTGCTGGTGCTCTCCACCGAGCTGAAGCAGCTGAGCGGTCCCCCTCAGTGCGAGGACGATCAGTCCGAGGACGAGGTCACCTACCCGATCATCGCTGACACCGTCGTCGAGGTCGTGCCCGAGACGGGCGAGATCGTGGGCGAGTGGCCCATCGGCGACATCTTCGATCCCTTCACCCGCACCGGCTCGGAGCTGTGCATGGTGGGGCCGGCGTTCGCGCCGCCGAACTTCTTCTACCCCTTCGACGAGCGAGACTGGACCCACGGAAACTCGGTGGTCCTCGACGAGGAGCGCAACGCCCTGATCGTGTCGCTGCGCCACTTCAGCTCGGTGCTGGCCATCCGTTACCAGGACGACGCCGACGGCCCCGCCGGCGAGCTGCTGTGGGAGCTCGGCCCCGACGGGGACCTATCCCTTGACGGTCTGGCGCCCTCGTACCAGCACGCCGCCGAGGTGCTCGACGACGGCAACATCCTCATCTACGACAACGGCAACAAGCACCCCGGCGCGTCACTCGGGGTCGAGGGCGACCAGCCCCCGTTCAGCCGGGCAGTGATCTACGAGGTGGACGACAGCAGCGACGACCCGTCGGAGTGGTCGGCCACGCAGGTGTGGGAGCACCGGGTCGAGGGCGAGGGGGGCCGACCGGTGTTCACCGCCTTCCTCGGTGACGCCGACCAGCTCCCCAACCGCAACGTGCTGGTGACCCACGGCGCCATCATGGACGCACAGGGCTCCCTGACCGGACGGGTGATCGAGGTGGCACGCGAGGGCGACACCGACGGCGGGGACATCGTGTTCGACCTGCGTGTCGGCGACCCCAACGACGGCTGGACCGTCTACCGCTCCCAGCGCATCCCCTCCGCCGTCCCCGGCCCCGCGGCCACGCCCGGCGCCTGACGCCCCCGTACCCGGGGGTTCGGGATCGTCAGATCGTGACGGGGCGGTCGGGGTCGAAGAAGGGCCGGTCGTCGGTGCCGAGGTAGGAGGCCACGACCATCCGGTCGTTGCGGACCTCGGCGGGGCTGCCGCGGGCGATGACGCGTCCCAGCTCCAGGCAGTAGACCCGGTCGGAGATGGACATGATGAGCGGCATGTCGTGCTCGATGACGATCATGGCCGCATCGCGCTCCCGCCGGATCTCGCGGAGCAGGGGGCCGAAGGCCTCGGTCTCGCGCTGGGCGATGCCGGCGGTGGGCTCGTCGAGGCACAGCACCCGGGCATCGAGGGCCAGCAGCCCCGCCAGCTCCACGATGCGGCGCGTGCCGGTCGAGAGTGGTGGTGTCGTCGTCCCCGAGGTCCTGGCCGGTGAGGGAGGCGGCCGAGAGGCCCCCCGGGCGTCCTCGAGGGTCACCGACGAGCCCAGGTTGGTCAGGGTCTCCGAGTCGAGGACCCAGGTGTCGACGTCGAGGCCCTGGGCCGCGATGTTGCGGGTCCCCGCGCTGGCGTTGCCCACCAAGAGCACGGTGTCGGCCCCGTCGGGGCGGATGCGCTCGGCGAAGGTGGCCCACACGTTGTCCTCGGCGGTGATGTCACCGACGGCGGCATCGCTGACCAGGTTGGCGACGGGCTCGACCCCGAACTCGCCGAGCGCGTCGACGACCCCGTCGCCGACGTCTTCGGCGTCGGTGCTGACGCTGGTGCGCGACGCCATCATCATCGAGATCACCCGCGACCACGTCACCTACCGGGTCGACGGGTCGGAGCGACGGGTCGGCGCCGACACGGTCGTGATCGCCAGCGAGGTCGAGGCCGGCTCGACGCTCGCCGACGAGCTCAGAGCGCTCGGCATCGAGGTGCACGTCGTCGGCGACGGGGCCGCCGTCGGCTACATCGAGGGCGCCTTCTACACCGCCTGGCCCGTAGCCACCGCCCTCTGAGAGGCCGAGCGGATGGGCGCCAACGGGGCAAAGTCGCACGAGACGCTCCCGAGGCCTCTCAGCGACAGCACGGTGCCGAGGCGCCAGCCGAGGCTGCTCAGAGGCTGCGCTCCGACGCTCTGTGGACGCCCACCTATCCGCGCCGCCTCTGAGACGGCTGTTGACCGATCAGATGACGAGGCCGAGACCGCCGTCGACGAGCAGGGTCTGGCCGGTGGCGTAGCGGGTGGCGACGAAGCTGAGGCAGGCCTCGGCGATGTCGTCGGGCGTGGCCACGCGCTCGAGCGGCGCGATGGCCGAGACGCCCGCCTTCAGCTCGTCCCAGTCCTCGGTCCAGGGTGTGGCGACCAGCCCCGGGGCCACCGCGTTCACCCGGACGTGGCCGCCGGCGTGCTTGGCCAGGATGGCCGTGAGGTGGTCGAGCGCCGCCTTCGACACGGCGTAGGGCAGGGAGCTGCCGGTCTGGCGGACCCCGGCGATCGATGTGATGTTGGTGATCCAGCCGTCGGGCGCATCCTGCAGCAGGGGCAGGGCGGCCTGGCTGACCAGGAACGTGCCGATCACGTTGGTGCGCAGGACCGTGTCCCAGTGGGCGGGGGTGACCGCCGCGATGTCGGGCATGGGGACCTCGACGGTCACGCCCGCGTTGTTGACCAGCCCGTCGAGGCGACCCCAACGCTTCCGGGCGGCGTCGACGAGGGCGGTGGCGGTGGCCGGCTCGCCGATGTCGCCCTGGACGTAGGTCGCATCGGGGAGCTCCGCGGCGATGGCCTCGCCCGCCTCGACCGAGGTCGCCGAGTTGACCACCACGCCGGCGCCGAGTCGGGCCAGGCGCCGCGCGACGGCCTCACCGATGCCACTCGAAGAGCCGGTGACGATGATGGCCTGGCCGGTGAGGTCCACGTTGGGGTCCGCTCGTGTCGATGGGTGAGTCGCCGCCGTGCCCGCAGGCGCGTCGTGCCGTCCAGCCTGCCTCGCCTGACCCCTGCCGTCGAGCACGGCCGCGCCCGTCGTGGGCGTCGGACCCGACAGCTCCCGGAGTGGCCGGTCGTGGCCGACGGGTCAGTGCACCGACGATGCGTCGGCGAGGCCCCAGGCGCAGGCGGTGGTCGCGTCGATGGACCGGCCGGTGAGGGCCAGCCACGCCGTGCGGTGGCGGCCGATCCGGGCCGGGAGGCTGACGGTCCCGCCGGCTCCGGGGATGAGGCCGAGGTGGACCTCGGGCAGGGCGAAGGTGGTGTCGGGCGCGGCCCGGACCTGAGCGGCGAAGGCGGGCAGCTCGATGCCGGAGCCGGCGCAAGCCCCGTGCAGGTGGGCCGTGGTGCGGGCGCCGACGGTGGCCAAGGCCCGGGCGGGCGAGCGGAGGAGGCGGACCAGGTGGGCGGTGGCGACGTCGGGCCGGCTGCCCATCTCGTCGAGGTCCCCGCCGGCGCAGAAGGAGGGGCCATCGCCTCGGAGGTCGATCCGCTCCACGTCGGGGTCGAGCGCAGCCACCAGGAGAGCCTCGTGGAGCGCGTCGCGCATGCGGGCGTCGAGGGCGTTGCGGGCGTCGGGCCGGTTGAGGGTGATCTCCAGGGTGGTGCCGGCGCGGGTGCAGCGAACGCGAGGCTGATCTCCGTCGGAACGGCCACGGCGGCGGCGGCGATGGCCCGATCGCCAGCGAGCGAACTCGGGCCCGCCCTGGAGGGTGGAGAAAGCGGCCGACTCGGCCGCCAGGCCTTCCGCGACCGGGCGTCGCTCGGCGCCTCGGAGGAGCAGCGCCAGGGTGGTGGTCGCCATGGGGTTCGCTCGCATCGTCGTCGCCACCTCATCGACGTCAGGACCCGACGCGTCGACGACGACGTCGAGGAGATCGCACCAACCCGGGGCCACGGCGGCGGGATCGCCACCGGCGCCCGATCGGTCCACGCCGACCACGACAAACGGAAGGCTGGCCCAGGTCCCGGCCTCGTCGGGGGCCGGTGTGCCGGCATCGAGCTCGACGGCGCCGGCGCCGTCGCCCTCACCGAGGACCGCGAAGCGATCCGCGGCCGTGTGGGAGCGCAGGGCATCGACCAGCGTGCCGGGGCTGACGTGCTCGATGCCGGCAACCTACCTGTCTTCCGGGGGGGACGAGATCACCCGCCCATCGCCACGGCGAGTCGTCCCCGTGGTCAGCCGGGCCTGGCGCCGACGTCCACGCGCCACTGCGACCCTCAAGTCGAGACCGCGCCTGCCGATCGGAAGGACCGATGGCCGTCGCCGACGCACTGATGTCCGGGCGACTCACCCGAAGGACGATGTCCTGGCTGCTCATCGCGGTGCTGGTCGCCGCCCCCGTGGAAGCGCTGTCCGCGGACGGCAGCCTCCCGGTGCTGACGACCTTGCCGGTTTCGCTGGGGGGTCCTCGCCGGAACCCTGTGGGCCCTGCGCACCGACCGGTTGAGCCCGATCGGCGCCGGAAGGGTGTTCCTGGTGCAGGCGGTGGCCACGACCACCGGCTGGACGTTGCTGCTGCAATCCAGTCCTGAGCAGCTGGCGTTCGAGTCCGCGGGCTACGTTCGGTCGGCGTCGCCGAGGTGCGGCCCGGGGACACCGTGGCCGCCTGGGTCACCCGCGCCGATGCCGCGATGTACGAGGCGAAGCAGCAAGGCCGCAACCAGGTCGTCAACGCTCCGCGCGCCGATGCGACACAGGGCGCCGCCCGGTACCGGAGTCGTACCGAACCGGACTCCGCCGGGGCGCCTTGGTGCGACGCCATCCCGGCAGGGGTCGGGCGAGGCGAAGCTCATCGATCGCCTGGTCTGGCACCCCGACGACGTCAAGGTGGACGATCGAGTCGCCGTGCGGCCCGTCGATGACATCCACCACGAGAGCGAGGAACGGCTCGACCGGGTCACCGGCGAAGATCAGCGTCGGTGGCGAGAATGGGCCGACCCTCGACCCTGAGCCCTCCGACGCGGCTCGGCCGCGGCCCGGAGCGTGACCTCGTGGGGCGGCGCGATGGAGGGCGCGCGCAGACCTGGGGCATGCCCGATGCTGCCGGGGTCAGGCCCCGTGACCAGGGCTCAGCCCGGCGGTGTCGAGGGCGTCGCGCGCCACCTGCGGCGGGCCGCGGGTCGTGCTTCGACCGACGTGGACCTCGCCCTCGTCGCCGGAGCGAGTCGGGGGGTCGGCTCAGGCGGTGCGGCGGCGCCGCAGGAACGGGTCCTGGAGGGCGTCGGGCACGTAGCCGCCGTCGTCGTGGGACACGTTCACGCCCGGGGGGACGATCTCATCGATTCGGTCGAGGACGTCGGCGGTGAGGGTCGCCTCGGCGGCACCGAGCTGGGACTCGAGGTGCTCCATCGTGCGCGGGCCGATGATCGGCGCGGTGACGGCCGGGTGCTGCCTCACGAAGGCGATCGCCAGGTGGATGAGCGACATGTCCGATTCCTCGGCCAGCACGGTGAGGGCCTCGACCGCGTCGAGCTTGGCCACATTGGCGGGAGCGTCGAGGTCGAAGCGGTCCGGCATCAGCCGGCCGCGGTGGGTCTCGGGGACCTCCTGGCCCTTGCGGAACCGGCCCGTCAACCACCCGCCCGCCAGCGGACTCCACGGGATGACCCCCATCCGGTACTGCTCGGCGACCGGGAGGACGTCGGCCTCGATCCCCCGCACCAGCAGCGAGTACGGCGGCTGCTCGGTCACGAACCGGCCGAGCCCGCGGCGTTCTGAGACCCACTGGCCTTCGACGACCCGATGGGCCGGGAAGGTGGAGGACCCGAAGGCCCGGATCTTGCCTTGGCGCTGGAGGTCGGTGAGAGCGGCGATCGTCTCGCCGTCGTCGGTGCCGGTGTCGGGCCGGTGCACCTGGTACAGGTCGATCCAGTCGGTCTGCAGCCGTCGCAGGCTGTCCTCGACCGCCTTCATGATCCACCGGCGGGAGTTGCCGCGCTTGTTGGGGTCGCCCTCCTGACCGAGCGGCACGTCCATGGGGCCGTGGAACTTGGTGGCGAGGATGACGTCGTCACGGCGCCCGTCGGCCAGGGCCTTGCCCACGATGACCTCCGACTCGCCCTGCGAGTAGATGTCGGCGGTGTCGACGAAGTTGATCCCGGCATCGAGGGCGCGGTGGATGATGCCGATCGAGGTGTCGTGGTCGCGCTCGCCGAAGGCGCCGAACATCATCGCCCCCAGGCAGAGCGAGCTGACGTGCATGCCGGTGTGGCCGAGGTTGCGATGGTCCATGGCGGGCAACGTATCCACGACGCCACCGGTTCCGGCGAGGCGATCGACCTCGGCCGTGGGCGCCGGGGCGTCAGACCGCCACTTGCTCGGTCGATCCAGGCTCAGCCCGCGGTGGAGGCGGCCACTGCGGCCAGGCCGAGGCCACTCTCTTGTCGCGCCGAGCGCAGTTCGTAGGGTGACATCGCGAATCAGACATATCACCTATCACATGGGCGTCCCTCGGGAACTTCGCGGGATGCCATACCGGGGCACGGTCGGCTGGGTCCACCAGAACCACGGTCACCTACCGTGGGGTGGTGTCGGACCGGAAGCTGGTGATGGGGCTCCAGTTCTATCCGCGAGGTGGATCGGCGCAGGTGGCCCGCTACCTCATGGCAGCGTTGGCGGAGGACGGTTGGACCGGGTCACTGGTGGCGGGGTCGCTCGGCTCTCCGGGCGAGGACACCCATGCCCGCACGTTCTTCGAGGGCCTCGATGTCGTCGATGTCGACTACACCCCGTCGCGGACGGCTTATGAGGCCGGCGGCGACGTGTTCTCCGTCGCCGATCCGATGCACCCGTCCTATGAGGACCGCGCCGACGTCCCTGACCAGTTGCTCGCCGCGGTCGCGCCACAGCACGCAGCCCAGCTCGCCGAGTCCTGGTCGCAACCGTTCGCTCGGGCGATCGACGACCGGACCGAGGTGGCCCACCTGCACCACCTCACCGCCCAGCTCGACGCGGTCACCACCCGTTGGCCACAGATACCGGTGCTGGCGCACCTCCACGGGACCGAGCTGAAGTTCATCGAAGCGGTGGACGAACGGGCCGAGATCGCCCACCGGCTCGGAGAGACGCTCGACACGATGGGCCAAGCCGAGGGCGACGCCGACCTCGACCTCGACCTCGGGCAACTCGACGACGGCCAACGAAAGGTCCTGGCCTCGACCCGCTGGAGCCAGTGGCGCTTCGGTGAACACTGGCGCAACCACCTGGTCCGCCAAGCCCGGCAGGCCGATCACCTCGTCACCGTGTCTCCGTCCGATCGGGTCACCGCCATTCGGTTGCTCGGGGTCGCCCCTTCCCAGGTGACCGCCATCGCCACCGGGGTGGACACCCACCGGTTCCATCCGGCGGACCTCGAGCGGCACCGTCGACGAGCGCTCTTCCGCCGGTGGCTGGTCGAGGACCCACACGGCTGGGACACCAGCGGGCGCCCGGGCTCGATGGCCTACACCGATGCCGACCTCGACCGTCTGCTCGGCCCCGACGGCGACAATCCCGTGTTCATCTACGTCGGCCGCTTCACCGAAGCCAAGCGGGTACCGCTGATGATCCGGGCGTTCGCCCGGGCCCGGGACCGAAGCGCCCGCCCGATCTCGCTCTTGATCTGGGGAGGCCACCCCGGCGAGTGGGAAGGCGAGCACCCCGTCGACGTGGCGCACGAGGTCGGCGGCGACGGCATCTTCTTCGCCGGCTGGCGCGGCCATGACGACCTTCCCGAGGGCCTCGCCGCCGCCGATGCCCTGGTGATGGCCTCGGTGAACGACTCGTTCCCCGGGACCGCACTCGAAGCCATGGCGACGGGGCTCCCCGTGCTCGCCACCCTCAGCGGCGGGTTCCCAACCATGGTCAACCTCGATCCTTCCGAACTCACCGGCTGGCTCGTTCCCCCCGACGACCTGGAAGCCCTCGCCGCCGCCCTGGTGCACGTCGCCGACGATCCCAACGGCCTCGCACAGCGAGGCCGATCCGCCCATCGCCACGCGGTCGCGAACCTATCCTGGACCTCGCAGGTGCCGCTGTTCGAGGCCGCCTACGCCGAGGCCATGGACGCTCAACGACTCGAAACGGTCTGACCGAACCCCCTGAGGTGCGGGGTGGATCCCGGGCGCGGCTCTGGTGATCAGCGCGAACGAGGAGCGCCGAGCGCAACCTGCAGCGGCGGTTGGCGCCTGAGCGACTGGGCTCGGGCGACGTTCGGCATGGGCGGGACGCGCCTCTCATGGTCACTGCGATGCCGACCGCCTCGATGCCCGCAGACAAGGGCTTCTTGCCGGCGCACGATCCCTCGCACGAACGGTCGCACGGCGCCTCGGGTGCCGGCAGCGCCGCCCGGAAGCCCCCCTCTCGACGCACGACCTCGCGCCCGCAGAAGGCCAGATCCGGCGCGCACACATTTGCAGGTTTCCCTGCGGGACACCTGCGCGAGGTCGTGCGCCGTCAGTCGTAGAGAAAAGCGCCTCGGCTTGGCGGGTCATCCTCTCGAGGGCATCTCGGCGGCGGCTGGTCGACAGCGCCTGATACGCGAGTACATCTCTCAGCGCCAGCCGACGGTGGGTGCCGACCTTGCGCGCTAAAAGCTTGTCGCTGTCGATGATCCTGACGACGGTTGGGCGGGAGACCCCGAGGAGGGCGGCGGCCTGCTCAGTGGTGAGATCGCAGGACGAGCGCACGACATGGGGTCGATCGCCTTCAGCGAAGGCCTCCAGGACCTCCGCGAGCGCCTCGGCGATCGAATCGGGCAGGTCGACGGCTTCCCATCACCACCGATCATCCGAGGACGGCCGCCGACCCGACCGAGGGCCTGCCAGGCTCCATCCCGTTCCTCGGCCGTCAGCGCAGGCATGCCGCCGAGCCTATTTCGCCAACGAAATATGCGAACAGGGCGATTGTCTGCGTCCTTCACTCGGGAGCGAAGCTCTCTCCACGATCGATGTGACAGCAGTTGCTCCCAGGGCCGCGCTGACCAGGGCTTCTTGCCCGGCCCACGACCTCCAGCACGACCTCTAGCACGACCTCGGGCACGACCTCGGACACGACCTCGAACACGACCCCAGCCGCCTGATCCCGATTCGCTGGCGTCGGGCATCCCCTCATCATCCGGGCCGCTATCGGCGCCCGGCGTAGGACGCTCTGAGCGACCAGGACGCAGGTCGTTGCCTGACCTTGGCGGTGGGGCGCTCGCGGCTCCAGGTGGCACCGAAGGACGTAACTGTTCAGGTCTTGGGGGTCAGGGTGGGCCGGTGGGGGGTGGGGTCCAGGGTTGGCCTTCGAAGAGTTGGGTGAGGACGTCGAGCTGGTCGAGGCCGTGTTTGGCGGCGGTGTGGGCGTAGCTGCGGATGGCGGCG
>JBBSMQ010000014.1:0-94640 GCA_038233075.1 Acidimicrobiales bacterium | reverse complement strand
GTGGTGGGACCGGTGCGGGTGGAGGTCCTCGACTCCCACCTTCTCGCCGTGAGCCGGTCAGCCCGCAAACCCTTGCGTCCGTTGGAACGAGCCCGAGCGGAGAATCGAACTCCGGACCTTCTCATTACGAGTGAGACGCTCTGCCGACTGAGCTACTCGGGCGAGGGGGAAACCCTAGTGGCCGGTGCCGGCGGCGCCGCAGCGGTCAGAGGTCTGCGCCGCCGGCGTCCTGCGGCGCGACCAGGAGCCGGGTGCGGAACAGCTCCAGCACCGAGTCCAGGGCCCCCCGGGTGGGCTGGCCCTCCTCGTCGATGAGGTCACCGGTCAGCACGGAGTGGGCCGCCTGGCCGTGACCCCACGGGTTGCCCGGGGAAGAGTCGATCTCGACGCCGACGAAGCGGTCGCCGAGCAGTCGGCGCAGGGTGGCGAAGCGCTCCGGCGGCGACAGCTTGTCGTTGGTGAAGCGGAGTCCGAGGACCTGGAGGTCCCGGGCCGCGCACACATCGAGGGCGGCCTCCAGGTCCTCGGGCGAGAGGCCGACGTCGGCCCGGGCCCGGGCCGTGGTGGCGAAGGGCAGCGACGGCTGGGACAGCACCGGCGCGAGCACGGGGGCATCGGCCACCACGCCCAGCGCGAAGCCGCCGGTGAAGCACATGCCGACCACACCGATGCCGGGTCCGCCGCACTCCTGGTGGAGGTCGCGACCGAGGGCACGCAGCCAGTCCATGATCGGCGAGGTCCGGCCCGACGCGAGCACGGTGAACTCTCGGGACACGCAGGCGGGCAGGATGCTGCGGGCGGCGTCGAGGCTCATGGTGCGAGCCCCACCCCGCTCGGGGTCGAGGCCGGGCTGACCGAACAGGTGGGGCAGGGCGACGGAGCATCCGAGCTCCACCACCCGCCGGGCGAAGCCGATCACGTCCGGGGTGATGCCGGGGATCTCGGCGATGACGACCACCGCCGGACCCTCACCCGCCCGGTACACGGTCCGGCTCACGCCGGCGTGGGTGAAATCGGTCCGGGAGAAGCCGTCGAGCGCGGCGGTGGAGGGGCCCATGGGCGCACCTTAGGTCGGGTCGGAGCACCTGCCCGCGGGCCCGATGTCGGACCAGGCGCGAGGAGCGGGCCGACCCAGGTGCGAGAGGCGGGCCGACGGCGCGACACTCGTGTCCGACGTTCCCTGGCCCAAGGCGCCATGCCCCCGCCACGACCACGATCCGCCGCCCCGACGCGGACCACCCAGGCCGCCGACGCCGCCGTGGTAGACGGTGCGAGGTCGTGGGTCTTCGACCGGACGGCGTCGGAGCTGGCCGTGCTCGACGAGGAGGACCGCCTGGTGGCGGTCAACGACAGCCTGGCGGAGACAGCATGGTCCGCCTCGCCGCCGAGGGCCGGGTCCGGGCCTGGAACCCCGCCGCCAACCTGTCGCCCCGCCAGCTCGACGATCCGAGCCTGGTGTCGGAGGTCCTGGAGCGGCTGCGGCGCCACGACTGGCCGGCCGAGCGACTCTGCCTCGAGCTCACCGAGATGCGTGCTCAGCATCGCCGACGCCATGGGCCTCGAGGCCGTGGCCGAGGGGGTGGAGACCCCGACCCAGCTCGAGGCCCTCCGTCGGCTGGGCTGCCGCCGGGGGCAGGGCCACCTCTTCTCGGTCCCCGTGCTCGCCGATGCCCTCAGCACGGGCCTGACCTGACCCGTTCCCTCAGCGAGCCGCAGGGAGGCGGAGGAGCAACGCCTGGAGGAGCAGCTCCTCGTTGGGGTTGCGGACCAGCGCGTCGACGGCATCATTGATCGTCGCCAGCGCCTCCGCCGAGCCCTGCTCCCCGTCCGAAGCGCCAGAGCCGTCGGTGGCGGCGGTCAGGAGGGAATCGCGGTAGACGTGAGCCAGCTCTCCCAGGCCCATGCGGACCTCATCGGTGCGCAGACGCCGCAGCTGACGCCGGTGCGCCTGGTCGAGGTGGCGGGCCCCGGCACCCCGCTGGCCGTAGCGCTCGATGCGCTCCTCGAGCTCGGCCACCTCGGCCTCGTGGCGCTGGCGCAGGGTCTCGGCCGCGTCGTCGATGCCGGCGCGCAGCTCGGCGACCACCTCGGCGACCAGCGCGCCGGTCCCGTCGAGGCGCCCCGGGACAGCCCGCCACCCGGCGACGCGCAGGGCGAAGCGCTCATCGGCGGCCAGGAGGCGGGCCCGTTCGACATCGCCGTGGGCCGCGGCGGCCACCTGCTGGGCCCGATCGGGCGCCATGCCGTCGGCCTCGAGGGCGACGGCGACGACCGCGGGCGTGAGCGCAGGGAAGTCGACGCGCACGCACCGCGACGCGAGGGTCACCAGCTCGTCGGGGACGTCCTCGGCCAGAATCACGAAGACCGTGCCCCCTGGAGGCTCCTCGACGGTCTTGAGCAGCTTGCCCGCGGTGCGGTCGGCCACCAGGTGGAACTCCTCGAGGATCAGCACCTTGCGCTCGCCCTCGACAGGCTTCATCGACGCCAGGGCCACGATGTCGGCCGCCTGCTCGATCAGGATGCTCGCCCCCTCTCGACGCACGACGCTGACGTCGGGGTGCTGGTCGGCGGCGGCCAGGGCCCGGTGGCGGGCGACCCCCTCCTCATCGGTGGCGGTGGCCGCCAGCACCTCCCCGGCGAACACCCGGGCCGCGGTCGGGGCCCCGCTGCCCGGGGGGCCGAGGACGAGGTAGGCGTGGACGGGGTCGACGGCCGCGGCGCGCAGCTGGGCCACGGCGCGCTCCTGGCCGAGGACCGCCGACCAGGGGTCCGCCAGATCGGCGGCGGGCGGGGACGTCACCCGATCACCCTGGCAGACCCAGGCGCGCCGTCACCACTGCCCGGACCCGGGCCTCGACCTCGGACACCCTGCCGCCGCCGTCGATGACGACCCATCGGTCGGGATCCGCCGCCGCCAGCGCGCGGAACCCGTCGGCCACGGCCTCGTGAAAGGCGGGGCCCGCCTTCTCCAGGCGGTCGCGGGCCCAACCGATGCGCGCCCGGGCCTCAGCCGTGGTCACATCCAGCAGCACGACCAGGTCGGGCTGGAGCCCACCCGTCGCCCACAGGGAGAGGCGGAGCACCTCCTCGGTGGCCAATCCCCGGCCGAAACCCTGGTAGGCGATGGAGGACCCGAGAAAGCGGTCGGTGACCACATGGCGACCGCCTTCGAGGGCGGGGGCGATGACCTCGTCCACGTGCTGGGCCCGGTCCGCCGCCATGAGCAGGGTCTCGGCCCGGTCGGTCAGGCCGTTCTCCTCCGCCGCCAGCACGATGTCGCGGATCCGGACACCGAGGGGCGTGCCTCCCGGTTCCCGGGTCAGGACCGCGCCCAGTCGCTGAGCCAGCAGGCGGGCCTGGGTGGACTTGCCGCTGCCCTCGCCGCCCTCGAAGGCGAGGAACCGCCCTGCGGTCACGCCCGGCCTATCAGCGGTCGGACGGCGACGGGTCGGCCGATGCCTTCTTCGCCGCCACCTTCTTCTTGGCGGTCGCCTTGGCCGGCGCCTTCTTCTTGGCCGCCTTCTTGGCCGGCGCCTGCTTCTTGGCCGGTGCCTTCTTCTTGGCCGCCTTCTTGGCGCCCCGCTTCTTCTTCACCGGGCCCCGCTCCCGCCGGGCCTGGAGCAGCTCGGCCGCCCGCTCGATGGTGACCGACTCGACGGTGTCGCCCTTGCGAAGGCTGGCGTTGACCTCGCCGTCGGTGACGTAGGGCCCGAACCGGCCGTCCTTGACCACGACCGGCTGACCCGACACGGGGTCGGTGCCCTCCAGCTCACGGAGCGGCGCGGCGGGGGCCCGCTGACCCCGCCCCCGCTTGGGCTGGGCGAAGATCCGCTGGGCCTCTTCGAGGGTGACCGAGAACATCTGCTCCTCGGTCTCCAGGCTGCGGCTGTCGGTGCCCTTCTTGAGGTAGGGCCCGTAGCGCCCGTTCTGGGCGGTGATCTCCTCCCCCGACTCGGGGTCGCTGCCCACGACCCGGGGCAGAGACAGGAGCCGCAGGGCGTCTTCGAGGGTGACGTCGTCGAGGGTCATGGTCTGGAGCAGCGAGGAGGTCTTGGGCTTCTCCTTGGCCCCGTCGACCATCTCGCCCAGCTGCACGTAGGGCCCGTAGCGACCGGGCTTGGCGAAGACCTCCAGGCCGGTGTCGGGGTCGGTGCCGAGGGGCTTGTCGCCCTTGGGGGCCGAGAGCAGCTCGACGGCCTTGGCCACGTCGAGCTCGTCGGGAGCGATATCGTCGGGCACCGAGGCGGTGTCGTCACCCCGCTTGACGTAGGGCCCGTAGCGTCCGGGCCTGACGACGATGGGCTCACCGTTCTCGTCGACCCCGATGGGGATGGAGTTGACGGCGGCGGCGTCGATGGCCTCGGGGGCCTGGTCGACGAGGCGCTTGAGGCCAGGGCTGACCTCGCCGGTGCCCTCGTCCACGCCGAACCAGAACCGCTGGAGCCAGGGCACCCGCTCCAGGGAGCGGGCCGCGATCTGGTCGAGCTCGTCCTCCATGCGGGCCGTGTACTCGTAGTCGACCAGGTCGGAGAAGTGCTCCTCCAGGAGCTTCACCACCGCGAAGGCGGTCCACGACGGCACCAGGGCGGTGCCCTTCTTCCAGACGTAGCCCCGGTCCTGGATCACCTGCATGATCGAGGCGTAGGTCGAGGGCCGGCCGATGCCCAGCTCCTCGAGCTGCTTCACCAGCGAGGCCTCGGTGTAGCGGGCCGGGGGCGAGGTGGTGTGGCCCCGGGCCTCGACCTCCGATGCCGTCAGCGTCTGACCCTCCTGCAGGGGTGGCAGCAGGCTCTCTCGGTCGTCGAGCTGGGCATCGGGGTCATCGGCGCCCTCGACGTAGGCCCGCATGTAGCCGGGGAAGGTGATGGTGCGTCCGGACGCCGACCACTCGGTGGGCGTCGGAGCGGCAACCCCGGCCTCGGTCGCATCGGCGGCCAGGCGGACCGACAGGCTGCGGCCTCGGGCGTCGGCCATCTGGCTGGCCACGGTCCGCTTCCAGACCAGATCGTAGAGGGCGAGGGAGTCACCCCGCAGCTCGCCCCGCAGCGAGTCGGGGGTGCGGAAGGTCTCGCCCGCGGGGCGGATGGCCTCGTGCGCCTCCTGGGCACCCTTGGCCTTCTTGGCGTAGGTCCGGGGGGCGTCGGGCAGGTACTGGCGGCCGTAGAGGCCCTCGATCTGGTTGCGCGCCGCCGCCACCGCGGTCTCCGACAGCGCCGTCGAGTCTGTGCGCATGTAGGTGATGTAGCCGCCCTGGTAGAGTTCCTGGGCCACCCGCATGACCTGGGACGAGGACATGCGCAGCTTGCGGCCCCCCTCCTGCTGGAGGGTGGAGGTCATGAACGGCGCCTTGGGACGGGAGGTGAAGGGCTTCTCCTCCACCGAGGTGACGGTGAAGGTGGACCCCTCCAGCCCGGCCCGCAGGGCTCCGGCCCGGGCCTCGTCGAGGACGACCACGTCGTCGCGACTGACCCCGGCGGCGTCGAAGTCGCGACCCTGGGCCACCCGGGCACCGTCGACCTTGGTGATCCCCGAGGTGAAGGCCGGGTCGGTGGCGAACCCGGCGTTCAGGTCCCAGTAGTCGGCCGACACGAAGGCCATGCGCTCGCGCTCGCGCACCACCACCAGGCGGATCGCCGGACTCTGCACCCGCCCTGCGGAGAGGCCCTGGTTGACCTTGCGCCACAGCACGCTGGAGACCGGGTAGCCGAAGAGGCGGTCGACGATGCGCCGTGACTCCTGGGCGTCGACCATGCCCTCATCGATGTCGCGCCCGTCGTCCACCGCCTGGCGGATGGCCCCGGGGGTGATCTCGTGGAACACCATGCGCTTGTAGGGGATGGTGGGCTTGAGCTCCTCGATGAGGTGCCAGCTGATGGCCTCCCCCTCGCGGTCCTCATCGGTCGCGAGGTAGAGCTGGTCGGCGCCCTTCAGGGCCGCCTTCAGCCGACGCAGGACGTCTTTCTTGCCCGCGTAGACCTCGTAGGTGGGGGTGAAGTCATCGTCGACGTCGACCCCCAGGCCCTTGGCCGGGAGGTCGCGGATGTGGCCCACCGAGGACTCCACGACGAAGTCGTCGCCAAGGATGCCCTCGATGGTGCGCGCCTTCGCGGGGGACTCGACGATCACGAGAGACCTGGCCATCGCGGGGAAGGGTATGGGTCGGCGCGTCCACTCTGTCAAGCACGGTCCTCGGCGGACCGAGGTGTCGTCCGCTCCGACAGGGTGCGCGCCGGAAGGGCGCTGCGCTAGGAAGCAGGCGTGCCCGTGCCCCGCCCCCACCCTGACGAGGTCGTCGTGGGCACCGATCCGGCCGTCCGCCGACGCCACGAGGCCCGCATGCTGGTGATCTTCGTGGTCGCCGCCCTGCCCCTGGCTGTGATCCTCTGGTTCATCCTGAGCAGCATCCCGATCGCGCTGCTCTTCGTTGTGGCCTGGACCCTCTTCTTCTGGTTCGGCATCCGCCGGCGCCAGTCCCCGGTGCTGCGGCTCTCGCCCGAGGGGCTCTCCTACGAGCCGGGGACCTTCCACCTGCGCTGCACCTGGGCCGACGTCGACGCCCTCGGCCCCGTCGAGCTACCCGACGGGGAGGTCGAGGCCCTGGTGCTGGCCGAGGGCCACCTGCACTGGGCCCTCGACCAGGCCACCCGGCACCAGATCGAGGCCCGGGGCTGGGATCGCATCATCCCCATCGGCTCCTTCGAGCCCGAGTGGGAGTGGGGCACCATCGGCCAGGCGTTCCGCCAGTGGGCACCCTGGGTGTTCGAGCTCCCCGAGCCCGACCGCTGAGGCGCCCGGTCGCACTCCCACCCGTCGGGGTGATCCTCATGGCCGAGCGACCGGGTCTGGTTGGGGCGGCTCCCACCGGGGAGCATCCGTCGGGAGACCTCCTACCGACAGGACACGCACCATGAGCATGGCCCATCGCCTCATCCGAGGAGCCAAGGCAGCAATGAGTGGCGGCGGTCAGAGCCGCGGCACCACCACCCGATCCCCCTCTTCCACGGGCACGAGCGGCAGTGGCGGGGGCAGCGGCCTGGCCGGCATGGCCAAGAAGTTCCTCAAGCGCTGATCCGGCGCGGCCCCGTCACTCGTCCCGGCGGGGCTTGCGGCGCTGGGCCTTGCGCTCGGCGGTCTGGCGCTTGGTCTGCAGACGGCGACGCTGGCTGCCCCGCGACGGTCGCGTCGGCACCCGACGCCGGGGCGGCACCAGCGCCTCACGCAGGGCGTCGGCCATCCGGTCTCGGGCGATGTCGCGGTTGCGGGCCTGGCTGCGCTCGTCGTCGGCCACCACTCGGAGGGCCGGTCCGACCCGGTCCCTGACCCGGCGCTTCTCGGCGCTGGTCAGCACCGACGAGCTGGCCACGTCGAAGCGCAGCTCCACCCGGGTGCTGGCCTTGTTGGCGTGCTGACCCCCGGGTCCGCCTGAGGTCGAGAACGTCTCCACCAGCTCCCAGCCGGGCACGGTGAGTCGGCCGCTCACGGGCAGATCGTCGGAGGCCACGGCTCCATCGTCGCATCCCGGTCGGGCGCAGAGGACGAGGGTGTCCGGCCCTCACCCGTCCCCCGCCCCGAGGTGGATACCGTCGGGTGGTGGACCGCCGTCGCTCGTCGCTGCGCACCCGGGCCGGAGCCACGGCCCGTCGCGTGCTCACCGGCGTGCTGCTCGCCTTCAGCATCGCCCTGCTCGTCCGCCCCTCGGCGTTCCTGCTGGCCGCCATCAACGACGAGGACCACGACGGCCTCCCCGCCGCCCTCGCGGCGTGTGGGCTCCACCTCGTCGTGATCGCCCTCGCCGCCAGCCTGTTCCTCCGCTCCCGGCGCAACCCTCCCGCGACCGGTTGACCGGTCCGCTCCGGGTCGGCAACCCGCCGAACCGGTCCCGGTCTTGGTCGCCCCCGCAACCGAACACGGGACCACTTCAGGGACAAGGCCGAACCGGGGTGGCCCGGGCCGGGACAGGACCGGGGCCTGGCTACGGGACGCCCGGGGGGACCTGGGCGGCGGCGTAGACCGCGACGCGGACCCGGGTGCCCTCGGGGCCCGAGCGGATCTCGGACTCGTCGGACAGGGCCCGGATGAGGGGCAGGCCGAGACCTCGCTCGATCCGCATGCGGGCCGGATCGGTCACCGGCGGGAGGATCTCGAGCTGCTCAGGATCGAAGCCGCCCCCCACGTCGTCGATGATGACCTCGACCCGCGACGGGGTGAGACGGCACTCGACCTCGACCGTCGCCACCGGCTCGTCGTCCGCCTGCCGGCGCGCCGACGCCTCGATGGCGTTGGTGCACGCCTCGGAGACGATGACCCGCAGATCGTCGACGCGCTCGTCGTCGAGCAGCGGATCGATCCGGGCCGTCCCCGCCACCACCATGCGCACCAGGGCGAGGTACTCGGGGACCGCGGGGACCTGGAGGCGCACGACATCAACCCTCGGCGCGACCCCTTCGGACGGCACGGTGGTCGGGGTCGAGGAGGCAGTCACAGGAAGCGCGACGGGGTCAGCCCCTCACCGTCGCCTCATCGACCGTGCGGTGGATGGCGAACACCTTCGTGAGCCCGGTGATCTCGAAGACCTTGAGGATCCGCGGCCCGGTGCAGACCAGGGCCAGGTCGCCGTCGTTGGTCCGGACCCGCTTCAGGGCCCCGACCAGCACGCCGAGACCCGTCGAATCGATGAACTCGACCTTCTCCAGGTCGACCACGATCCGGGATCTCCCCTCGCTCACCAGCGCCACCAACCGCTCCCGCAGCCGCGGCGCGGTGGCGACGTCGACCTCGCCCGAGACCGCCAGGACGGCCCACCCGTCGCGCTCGGAGAGCTCCAAACCCAGTTCGATCACGTGGTCTCCTCCGGTCCGACCGGCGACGGGTCCAACCCGGCACGGTACACGGCCTGACCCGGACGACTCCGACACGAGTGTAGTTACGGGCCTGTCGTTAGCATTGGGCCCTTCCGTCGGGATCCATCCCCGCTCGAGCCCATGACCCTCCTCACCACCCCCCCTGACACCCTGCTGCAGGTCCTCGACGGTCGCGCCGAGGGGCTGGTCCACGTCGAGCACCTGGCTCCCCGGCCCGCCCGGGTGGCCGAGCTGTCTGATCCGCTCCCCGCCCGGCTGGCCCCCCACCTCCCGGCCGAGGGCCTGTGGGCCCACCAGGCCCAGGCCATCGACCTGGCCCGCCGGGGCGTCCACGTGGCCGTGGCCACCGGCACCGCCTCGGGCAAGTCCCTCTGCTTCCAGCTCCCCATCGCCGAGGCCGCCACCGAGCCCGTGCGCGGCGGCACCGCCCTGGTCCTGGGCCCCACCAAGGCCCTGGCCCAGGACCAGCTGCGGGCCATGGGCGCGCTGGGCGTCGATGGGCTGGTCCCCGCCACCTACGACGGCGACTCCCCACCCGAGGCGCGGACCTGGGCCCGGACCCACGCCAACGTGGTGCTCACCAACCCCGAGATGCTGCACTGCGGGCTGCTCCCCCACCACGAGCGCTGGGCCACCTTCCTCCACCGTCTCCGCTACGTGGTGGTCGACGAGCTCCACACCTTCCGGGGTGTGTTCGGCAGCCACGTCGCCCACGTCCTGCGCCGGCTGCGGCGGCTGTGCGCCCGCTACGGAGCCGAGCCCACCTTCGTGTTCGCCTCGGCCACCATTGGCGAGCCCGCCACCCTGGCGGGCGCTCTGTGCGGCTCGCCGGTGCAGGCCGTCACAGATGACGCCTCCCCCCGGGGCGAGCGGGTGGTGGCCCTCTGGAACCCCCCGCTGGTCGACGCCGCCACCGGGGCCCGGGCCTCCACCCACCGGGTCACGGCCTCGCTGGTGGCCGAGCTGGTCACCGCCGGACACCGCACCATCGCCTTCTGCCGCAGCCGACGCGGCACCGAGGTGGTGGCCGCCGACGCACAGAGCCGCCTGGCCCCGGACCTGACGGGGGCGGTCCGCCCCTACCGGGGTGGCTACCTCGCCGGGGAGCGCCGGGAGATCGAGGCCGAGCTCTTCGGGGGTCGGCTCCGCGGGGTGGTCGCCACCTCCGCCCTCGAGCTGGGTGTCGACGTCGGCGGCCTCGACGCCTGCGTCCTCGACGGCTTTCCCGGCACCATCGCCTCACTGTGGCAGCAGGCGGGCCGGGCAGGGCGGGCCCGACAACGCTCCCTAGCGGTGCTCGTCGCCGGGGACGACGCTCTCGACCAGTACCTCATGGCCCACCCCGAGGAGGTCTTCACCCGACCGCCCGAACCAGCCGTGGTCAACCCGGCCAACCCCGACGTCGTCGATGCCCACCTGGCCTGCGCCGCCTACGAGACACCCCTGTCGGCGGCCGACGAGCGGTGGTGGGGCGACGACCTCGACGAGGGCGTCCGCCGCCTGGTGCGCGCCGACCGGCTCCGGATCCGCTCCGGGGCCCGGATGCGCCAGGTCCCCGGCGACGGGCCGCGCGCGGTGTGGGCGGCGCGGGGGTTCCCTTCGCGGGGCGTGGGCCTGCGCAACGGCGGGGGCGGCGAGGTGCGCATCGCTCAGTGCGACGGGACACTGGTGGGGACGGTCGACCAGGGACGAGCCCCCGAGGTCGTCCACCCTGGTGCCGTGTACCTGCACCAGGGGGTGGCCTGGCGGGTCAGAGGCCTGGACCTGGACGACGGGGTGGCCGAGGTGGAGCGCACCGACGGGTCCGAGGCCACCCAGGCCCGTTCGACGGTGCACATCCGGGTCCTGGCCGAGGAGCAGTGGCGTCGGGTGGGCCGGACGCGGCTCTCCCTGGGCGCGGTGGAGGTGACCTCCCAGGTGACCGGCTACCAGCGCCGTGACGTGGCCAGTGGCGAGACCCTGGGCACCGTTGCCCTGGACCTGCCCCCCAACCGCCTCATCACCCGGGCCTTCTGGTACGCCATCGACATCGGGCTGCTACGCCGGGCAGGGCTCGCGCCCTCAGCCTGGCTGGGCACGCTCCACGCCGCCGAGCACGCCGCCATCGGGATGCTGCCGCTGTTCACCATCTGCGACCGGTGGGACGTGGGCGGCGTCTCCACACCCTGGGCCGAGGATGTCGGGGGCCCGGCCATCTTCGTCTACGACGGCTACGCAGGCGGTGCCGGCATCGCCGAGCTGGGCTACCAGGCCGCCCACCGCCACCTGGCCGCCACGCTGGAGGTGCTGCGTCACTGCCCCTGCGCCTCGGGGTGCCCGTCGTGCGTGCAGTCACCCAAGTGCGGGAACCTGAACGAGCCCCTCGACAAGGCGGGGGCCATCGCCCTCCTCGAGGTGAGCCGTCCGGACCTGGCCTGAGCGAGCATCCGCCACTGGGCGCCTGCCGTTCTGGTCGAGGCGGCCGGGCCGGCCCGGCGGACACCGAGGGGCTCCGAGGCGTCAAGATGGGCGGTTGAGACGACGTCGAGGGTCAGGACGGGCATGGAGGATCTGGTCGAACCGGAGTGGGGCCACGGCCGAGAGCTGAGCCTGGGCTGGCCCGAGCCGCTGGGCTCGCTCGGCATCGACCGTCGCCTGGAGCTGCTCGCCGGCATCGTTCCCTTCGAGGGGGAGGCTGTGCTCGACGTGGGCTGCGGCAACGGCGCCTACACCGAGCGGCTGGCCGAGACCTTCCACCGAGTGGTCGGTGTCGAGGTCGAGCAGGCCCGCCTTGAGGAGTTCCGCGCGCGCGTGTCGGCCCGTCAGGACAGGGCCCGCTTCGACCTCAGGATGCAGAGCGCGGAGACCCTCTCCGACCCCGACGCCACGTTCGACGCCGCCATCGCGGTCGAGACCCTGGAGCACATCGTCGACGCGCCGGCCGCAGTGGCCGAGGTCGCTCGGGTGCTGCGGCCCGGAGGGCACTTCTACGTCACCGTGCCCAACCGCGGGTTCCCGTTCGAGACCCACTCCTTCATGGTCCGAGGTCGCGAGCGCCGCTCGAAGTGGTACCCGTTCGTGCCGTGGATCAAGCCGCTGCACCGTCGGCTCTCGACCGCTCGCAACTATCGACCGCGTGATCTCCGTGAGCTGCTCGCCGGCGCCGGCCTGCGGGAGGTGGGCACCACCTTCATGATGCCGCCGCTCGAGCGATGGGGGCCCGGGCGCCACCTGCGCCGGCCGATGCGGGCCCTGGAGGGCACCCCGCTGCGCCACCTGGGCGTGTCGGTCGTCACCGTCTGGACCAGGCCGACCTAGCCCGTCGGCGACGCCGGCGAGGGCCGGCGCCAAGCTCTCACCGCTCCACCCGCATGGCCGCAGCGGCGGACACGCTGGGGTCCGGCAGCAACGCTCCGACCAGCGCCACCCGGGTCGGCGCCGGGCAGGTGAGGGTGACGGTCAGCACCGCGCCCACCTCCGCCGGACGGGTCACCGAGGTCCGACATCCACGGCGCCCGGCGTCAGCGGCGGCCCGATCGGCGACGCCAGGACGACCGTCGACCGCCACCGCCCGCGCCGCCTCGCGGGCGGCGTGGACGGTGGCGATGTGGTCGGCGACCACCAGGCCAGCTTGCACGATCAAGAGCATGCCCACCAGCACCAGGGGCAGGGCGAGGGCCAGCTCGACGGTGGCCTGGCCCCGCTGGCGCTGCCGGCCGCCGGTCCGGCGTGTCGGTGGCGCCGAGAGGCGGGTCGACGTCACAGGCGGCTCTGGATCTCGTCGAAGACGCGGTCGAACAGGTCGCCGATGCGACCCGAGCTGGTGGCCCAGGTGACCAGGGCGATGGCCACGACGGCAGCGCCGAGGAGCACCAGGGCGTACTCGGCGGTGGCCTGGCCGTCCTCGGAGCGGAGCCGGAGACGGGCGGTGGCGGTGCGCAGAGCGCCGAGCAGGGTGAGGATGACGGGGGTGGACATGGGGACCTCCGGGGTCGGGCGCGAGGCGGATTGCCCCGGGCCGGGGTGGACGCGGCGGCCGAGGCCACGAGCCGGCCTGGGGCCGGGACGGCGGCGCGACGCCGCGAAGGGGCCCGCCCGACGGCGAGTGCGGTCAGGTGCGCAGGTCGCCCAGGGCGACGACCACCGGGGGCACGACGGTGAGCAGTCCGAAGGCGGGCAGGGTGCAGCAGACGAGTGGGAACAGGAGCCGGACCGGCACCCGGCGGGCCTCGGCCTCGGCGGCTCGACGACGGGCCAGGCGCTGCTCCTCGGCCAGGCGGGCCAAGGGTTCACCCACCGGCGTGCCGTCACGGTGGGCGGCGAGGAGCAGGCGGACGAGGGGCCGGGCTGGCGGCCGGGCCTCTGCCACCCGGTCGAGGGCCTCGGCCAGGGGTTCGCCGTGACGGGAGCGGATCTCGGCGTCGACCAGGTCCGGCCCGAGCGGGGGTGGCACCCGGGGAGCGACGACCGGCAGCGCCGAGGGGAGCGGCAAGCCGCTGGCGAGAGCCAGGCTGAAGAGGTCGACCGCGTCGGGCACGGCCTCAGCGGCGGCATCGGCCTCGAACCGCTGGCGTCGGCGCGCCGCCAGCCAGGGGATGAGCGCGGCCCCCACCAGTGCAATGGGCGCGAGAACCGGCGCCACCGGGATGAGGACCACCGCGAGCACGAGCAGTGCGCCGAGCTGGCGGTCGCCCTCGCCGTCGCCCCGCGCCCCCACGGCGGTCCGAGCCCGCCGGCCGAGCCGGGTGAGGGGCCCCGACCGGGGGCCGGGGCCGGTTGCGGCCGGTCGGAGGGCGCGGCGGGGTCGTCGGGGCCACAGGGCGACGGCGACGAGGAGGCCCCAGGCGACCGCCAACCCGCTCGCGACGCTCATCGGTGCTGCGCTCCGTCGACGACCCGCTGCATCCACCAGGCGCCAGCACCGTCGAGGACACCGGCGGCGACGACGCAGCCCAGGCCGATCGGGGTGCCGAGGAGGGTCCGGGCCAGGCGCGGATCGGCGGCGCTGCCCAGGGCGGCGACCACGATCGGGAGCGCGACCATGACCGCAGCCGATGCCCGGGCCTGGGTGGCCAGCGCCCGCGCCTCCTCCGCCACCACCGCGCGCGACCGCAGGGTGGCGGCGATGCCGTCGAGGGCCCGGGCGCGGGCTCCCCCCGCCTCCGAGGCGACTTCGAGGGCCGCGACCGACACCCGGACCGAGGACCGAGGATGGGCGTCGGTCCAGGGCCGGAGGGCGCCGACCAGCGTCGATCCCCGATCGACGCGATCGACCACGGTCCGGACCTCGCGCCCGTGGACGCCACCGACCGTCGCCCCGGCCGACGCCAGGGCGGTGGGCAGGTCCAGACCGGCCCTCAGATCCCGCGCCGCGTGCTCCAGGAGGTCGGGCAGCGCAGCGTCGGCCCGACGAGGGCCGCGTCCCCGCACGGCCCGTAGGCCGAGGACGAGAGACACGCCGATGACGAGGGCCACCACCACGCCGCCGGCCGGTCCACCTCTCAGGGCCGCCAGCCCGCTACCCACCGCCGTCACCCCCGCCGCCACCCGGAGCCAACGCCGGGGGTCACCGTCGATGCCGGCCGATGCGAGAGCGCCCGACCACGCACCCAGCAGGGCCCGGGTCGGTGGGCGTCGACGGGCGTGGGCCCCGACGGTCGTCTGCGCCCTCGAGTCCGGATCGAGCTGGTCGGTCCCCCCGACCCGTCGACCGGCGCGCGCACAGGCCAGGGAAAGGACCACCCCGACCGCGGCCACCGCCGTCACCTCCGTCCGCCGAGAGTGCTCGCGGCCCCGGTGGCGCCGCTGGCGACCGCACCCGCAGGATCGGCCCCCGGCCCGCGACCACCACGGTCGACACCTTCGCCCACGCCGCCAGCGCCGTCCATCGAGGCGGGACCGACGGGCGACCGACCGTCGTCGGGTCCGGGGCGCCGGGCTCGGCGCCTCGGGGCGGTACGCCAGCCGTTGCCGGTGGCGAGGGTGGTGGTGCGCACCGGGGCATCAGGATCGTCGCTGACCTCGGCCACCTCCACCACCCGACGGGAGCCGTCGGGGCGCCGGGCGACCTGCACCACCAGATCGATGGCGCTGGCGATCTGCTCCCGCACCGCGCGCAGGGGCAGGTCCGCGCCCATGAGGACCATGGTCTCCAGCCGACGGAGGGCATCGTCGGGCCCATTGGCGTGGCAGGTGCTGAGCGAGCCGTCGTGGCCGGTGGTCATGGCCTGGAGCATGTCCAGCGCCTCCGGGCCACGGACCTCCCCCACCACGATGCGGTCCGGTCGCATCCGCAACGCGGCCCGGACCAGGTCGCGGATGGTGATGGCACCCGTCCCCTCCACGCTCGCGGGACGGGCCTCGAGCCGGACCACGTGGTCGCCGGGGAGGCGCAGCTCGGCGGCGTCCTCCACCGTGACCACCCTCTCGTGGCCGGGGATGAGCCCGGCGAGGGCGTTCAGCAGCGTGGTCTTCCCGGCCCCGGCACCACCGCTGACCACCACCTGGCGGCGCTCGGCGACGGCCCGCACCAGGAGCGCCTCGACCTCGGTGTCGACGAAGGCACCGAGGGGCACCACGCGGGTGCCGAAGCGGCGGATGGTGATGCAGGGCCCGTCCACGGCGAGGGGAGGGACCACGACGTGCACTCGCGACCCGTCGGGCAGGCGGGCGTCGGCCAGGGGACTGGCCCGGTCGGCGCGAGCTCCGACGGGGGCGAGGACCCGGGCCACGAGCTGGGCGACGGCCCGCTCGTCGACCTCCACGCCGGTGAGCGCGAGGTGACCGTGGCGCTCGACCCACACCGGGCCGGGACCGTTCACCATCACCTCGGTGACCGTCTCGTCGGCCAGCAGTGGTTCGAGGGGACCGAGCCCGGTGGCCCGGTCGCGGACCTGGGCCACCACCGTGGCCACATCGGCCGGCGCCAGCAGGGGAGCCACGTCACGCACCAGATCGGCGAGGGCGCCGGGCTCGAGGGCGGCCGGGATGGAGGCGGCGGCCAGGACGCGTCGGTGCACCTCGTCGGTCACCTCGGTCAGAGCCAGGACCATGCCGCCGCCGCCGTCGGCGCCGCCCGCCCGGCCGACCGGGGTCGAGCTGGGCGGCCTGGCTCCCTCGCTGCGCTCGCTCATGCCGCGGCCCGCAGCGAGCGCTCGAGGCTGCGTGGCACCCGGCGGGCCAGGAGACCCGTGTCGGCGGCGTGGGCGACGCCGCGATCGTGAGGGACCTCGGCCACGACCGGCGCGCCGATCGCCGCTTCCACGTCCGCCCGCCGGAGCGTGCGGCCCTCCTCGGTGACGAGCACCACGCCCGTCGGGCGGGCCGGGGCGTCGACCGCTCGGCGGAGCCCCAGGTAGCAGGCCCGCACCACCAGCAGCGATCGGCTGGCCTGGGCCACCACTGGCAGGACCGGGCTGCCGGCGGTGACCACCCCGGCGTCGAGCACCACCGGTCGTGGGTCGGCGTCGAGGATGCGAGCCAGGAGGTGGTGACGAGCGGACGGGCCGTGCTCACCCCGCCCGCGAGGCAGGAGGGAGAGGTGGGGCCCGACCGCCAGCTCGAGGCGGGCCAGGGCATCGGCGGCCACGTCAGGACCGGCCGACGTCCAGCCGGTGAGGCCCGGGTCCCGAGGGTCGGGTCGACCCAGCGCCGCCGGCAGGTCGCCGGCGAGGTCGACCGCCAGGGCGCCGCCCTCGTCGGCATGGGCGTGGGCGAGGGTGGTGGCGAGTGCGGCGGTGACGACAGTGGTGCCGACGCCGCCCTTCACCGACCAGCAGGTGAGGAGCACGGGTGCCTCCCGGGCGCGAAGAGAGAAGGTCTCAGCGGGGGAAGCGAGGCCGCCACCATCGCGCGCCCGGGGCCCGGGCGCAAGGGGTCCGGCGACATCGGCTCCCGGTGTGCCCGATGCCCACCTCGTGACGACCGTCGACATCCGTAGGGTGAGGCCATGGAGGCCGCCTTCTTCGACCTCGACAAGACGGTCATCGCCAAGGCGTCGATGGTCGCCTTCGGCAAGCCCCTCTATCGGGCCGGTCTGCTCAACCGCTGGCTGCTCCTGCGGGCCCTCTACGGCCAGCTCGTCTACCTCTACCTGGGCGCCGATGCCGAGCGCATGGCGCGCATGCGCACCAAGGTGCTCGCCCTCACCGCGGGCTGGGACCAGGCCCACGTCCGCGACATCGTGGCCGAGACCCTGGAGGAGGTCATCGAGCCCATCGTCTACGACGAGGCGGTGGAGCTGATCCGGGCCCACCAGGCGGCCGGGCGTCGGGCCTACATCATCTCCGCCTCACCCGAGGAGATCGTCCTTCCGCTCGCGCGCTACCTGGGCGTCGACGAGGCCATCGCCACCCGGGCCCACCTCGATGCCCACGGTCGCTACACCGGGGAGGTGGCCTTCTACGCCTACGGTCCGGCCAAGGCCGAGCGCATGCGCGAGGTGGCGGCGGCCCGGGGCATCGACCTGGAGCAGTCGTTCGCCTACTCGGACTCGATCACCGACGAGCCCATGCTCGCCGCGGTGGGCCACCCGGTGGCGGTGAACCCGGACCGCGACCTGGCCAAGGTGGCGGCCGACCGGGGGTGGGAGGTGCGGTGGTTCACCCACAAGGTGCCGCTGCGGGAGCGGGTGAGCATGCCTCCGCCGGGGCCGACCGCGGTGGTGGGGGGTGGGCTGGCCGCCACCGCAGCCGCAGGGGCAGCCGCCTGGTGGTGGCTGCACCGGGAGCGATCGGTCACGGCCACGGCGCGACAGATCTCGGACCTGGCCCGCACCGTGGTCGACTGGAGCCAGCCGGTGCGCCGCGCCGTCGGCCGAGCTCCGACGCCACGCCGGCCCCGCCTCGGGCGGCGCTGACGCCGGCGGGCAGGCCGCCCGGCGATCGCCCCTGGTCAGACGGCGCGCAGCTTCTTGAACGCCAAACCACCCAGCACCGCGACGACGAGCAGGATCAGGATCTTCTTGGGCATGGCCGCACCCTACTGGTGTCGGCTCCTCTGGTCGCGGGATCGGTTCGCGAGCGCGTCTCCGATGATGAGCCCGACCTGAGGCTCACCCCGGTGCATCCCCTCAGCCCTCGCCGCCTACGGTCGTCCGATGGAGCTGGTGCTGATCCGCCACGGTGAGCCCGAGTGGGTCGTCGATGGCCGCAACCGCAACGATCCCGCCCTCACCGCGCGGGGCCGGGCCCAGGCGGAGCGGGTCGCGAGCCGCATCGCGAATCCCGAGGCCGAGCCGGGCGACGGGGCGCGCGGCCCCCGGCGGGTGGCTCCCGCCCGCCGGGCCCAGGAGACGGTGGCACCGGTCGCTGCGGCCGTCGGGCTCAGTCCGGTCACCCACGACTGGCTGCTCGAGCTGCAGATGCCCGACGACTGGGACGAGAGTCCCATCGAGGTGGTGCAGCAGGCCTTCGCGAGCCAGCGGGACTGGCCGCGGGAGCGCTGGTGGGACGGGCTGGCGGGAGCAGAACCGCTGCGCGCCTTCCACGACCGCATCGTGACCGGCGCCGAGGCCGCCCTGGCGTCTCTGGGCGTGACCCCGGCCGCCGACCACGGCCTGTGGGACGTGGCCGACCGGGCTCCCGAGCGGGTCGTGGCGGTGGCCCACGGTGGCACCAACAGCACCCTGGTCGCCCACCTGCTGGGCGTCGACAAGGAGCCCTGGGACTGGGAGCGGTTCCGCATGGGCCACGCCTCGGTGGCGGTGCTGCAGACGACCCCCCTCGCGGGCGCGGCCATCTGGTCGCTGCGCGGCCTGGGCGATGCCGCCCACCTGCCCCGCCGCGAGCGCACGCACTGACCCCGCCTCTGCCACGACAGGGCGCGATGGAGGTCCGGCGCGATGCGGGCGCCGTCAGGCTCGGCGACACCCCGGGCGTCATCCGAGCCATCGCCGACGACGGCGCCATGCCGCCGATGTTCCTGTGCCGCGCCGCGGGGCGGCGGTGCCTCAGACGGCGAGGAGGTCGCGGGCGCCGGTGTCGGAGGAGGGGTGGCGCAGCTTCGACATTGCCCGGGCCTCGATCTGGCGGATGCGCTCCCGGGTGAGGTTGAAGTGCTCCCCCACCTCCTCGAGGGTGCGGGGCTCACCGCGATCGAGGCCGAAGCGCAGCTTCAGGATCTCGCGCTCGCGGTCGTCGAGCGGACCGAGGAGGCGGTTGATCTCCTCGGGCAGGAGGGCGGTGGCGGCCACCTCGAAGGGGGACTCGGCGGAGCGGTCCTCGACCACGTCGCCCAGCTCGGCGTCGCCATCCTCGCGCAAGGGCTCGGACAGGGAGAGGGGCTCGGCCGCGAAGCGCAGGGCCTCGGTGACCTTGTCCTCGGGCATCTCGACCTCGGCCGAGAGCTCGGCGAGGGTGGCCGGGCGCCCGAGCTTGAGCTCGAGGCGAGCCCGGGCCTTCTGCAAGCGGGCCAGGGTGTCACCGGCGTGGACCGGGAGGCGGATGGTGCGACCGGTGTTGGCGATGCCACGGGTGATGGCCTGGCGGATCCACCAGGTGGCGTAGGTGGAGAACTTGAACCCCTTGCGCCAGTCGAACTTCTCGACCGCGTGCATGAGGCCCAGGTTGCCTTCCTGGATGAGATCCAGCAGCGGCAGACCCGAGGCCTGGTACTTCTTGGCGATGGAGACGACCAGGCGCAGGTTCGACTGCACGAAGGTGCGCTCGGCCTTCTCGCCGTCCCGGGCGGTGCGGCGCAGCTCGCGCTTCTTGGCCGGGGTGACCTTGGTGCCCGACTCCAGGGTGGTGCGGGCCTCGGCCCCGGCCTCGATGGCCTGGGCCAGACGCACCTCGTCGTCCTTGGTGAGCAGGGGGTACTGCCCGATGTCGGTGAGGTAGAGGCGAACGAGATCCTCCTCGTCGCGCTCGACGCGCTCCTTTGCCAAGGCTGTCATCCTCTGCTCTTGTGGCCGGTGGGCCGGTGGGTGAACGGACAGATCCCCGGTGAGGTCGACGATCGACGGGGCTGGCGACCTCTACGGGGCGCCACTGCGCCCACTGGCCAACGATCTCTGATCTCTCAGGGTACCGGCTTGGTCAATACCCTCCCCACCCCTCGTCGACCGCGTCTTCTCCGGGACCCGCACCGCAGACCTGGACGTGGCGCCACGAGATGGCCGCCCGACGGGCGACACCCCAGGTCAGGGGTCGCTTCGAGGTTCAGCGCGGCGGCGCCGGGGGGGTCGGCCCGATGAGCCCGCCCGAGCCCACGAGAGCGGCTTCGACCGCCCCCGACGCGCCGAGGACGGCCTCGGCCGCCTCCGGATCGGCATCGATCGAGGTCTGCAGGATGGCCTCCCCCTCGTGCCAGAGGCCCACCAGGTCGTGGTGGGCGTGGCCGACGGTGCGGGCCACACCGCGGTGGGTCGGGCTCGGGTCGTGGCGAAGGGTGTTCCAGGCCACCAGCAACCGGGGGACGAGGGCTCGGTGCAGACCTGCCAACCGTGCCGGTGAGGTGTCCAGAGCGGCCAGGAGCCCGGCCACGTCCGAGGAGGTGGGGAACGGCGGTGCGACCCAGGTCTCCGGATCGGTGCCGGTGGGGCGGGGCAGGTGACGGCGCAGGACCACGCCGTGGTCACCGACCACCCGTGACAGCTCGGCCAGGTGGGCCCGGGCCGCGGCCTCGGGGGTCGAGGGCACCCACCCTCCGGCGACGCGGAACACCTGGTCACACCACCAGGCTCCGGCGCCGAGCACCGCACCCAGAGCCAGCATCGCGCGGGGGGGTGTCGGTGGCGCCGGTCCGGGAACGGTCGGGGGCGGGTCGGCGGCCATGGCCCGACCAGCGTAGGGTGCCATTTCGGGTGAGCACCAGCACCGGTCGGCGCCCCAGTCAGGGCTCTCCGACCACCAGACCTCGCCCCGGGTCACCACGGGCCGTGACCGCCGGTCCGCTCCTCGGAGTCGAGGCGGCGGTGGACGTCGCGGGTCGCTGCGGAGACGAGATCGGCGGGAGCGCCCCACTCGTCGGGGGTGACCTGGGTTCGCCCGAGAGCTGGACGTCGTCCTGGCCACGGCGTGAGCTGACGCCCTCTCAGCCACGGACGGTGGGCTCGATGGCTGGGTCGCTCACCACGCCGCCCCGCAGGAGCGGGGCCACCTCGACCAGCACGATCGCCGCCAGGATGAGGCTGGCCCCGGCCAGGCCGCGGACTCCGAGCTGCTCGCCGGTGGCCACGCCCAGGATGCCAGCCGAGACGGGCTCGATGAGCAGCACGAGCGCAGCCCGGGAGCTGGGCACGATGCGCTGTCCAGCGACCATGCAGAGGAACGCCAGCGCGGTGGCGAGCACCCCGGTGAAGGCGGCCGCGCTCCAGGCTCCGGTACCGAGGTCGTAGCCGCCGAGGAAGAACCCCGGGACGGCGCAGACCACCCCGACGGTGAGGATCTGCACAAAGGTGAACCGCACGGCGTCCAGGCGACCGGTGATCCGGCCCACCACCACGAGATGGCCGGCGAAGGCGACCGCACAGCCGAGGGTGAGCACCTCGCCCCGGTCGAAGGCATCGCCCCCGCTGCCGGAGAGCAGCCACAGGCCGCCGACCGCGAGCCCGACGCCCACCACCAGGCGTCGACCGGGCCATTCCCGGTCGACCACGCCGACCATGAGGGGGACGATGACCACCAGCAGGTAGGTGACGAAGGCCGAGGTCGAGGTCGTCGTGGCGCGCAGGCCGAAGGTCTGGAGGAGGTAGGCCGACGCCAGCACCAGACCGGCCAGCACGCCCAGGCGCACCTCACCGCCGCGGGACGGCCGGCGCAGGGCCACCGGGGCCAGCGCCGCGGCTGCGATCAGGAACCGCGCGCCCAGGAACGGGACTGGTTCGGCGGTGTCGATGGCGCGCTGCATCACCAGGAACGTGCTGCCCCACAGGAACCCCGCCAGGGCGAGGAGGCCGGCACCCTGCGTCAGTCGGCTCAAGGACCGTCCGCCCCGCGCATCGACCCGGGGGCCACGACGGGCCGCACCGGCTCAGCCAGCCAGGAGGGCGTCGAGGGCGGCCATGGCGTCGACGGGGTCGGCGACCAGCAGGGCGACGAGGCCGGCCCGCTCGGCGCCGGCCACGTTGCCGGGGTGGTCGTCGAGGAACACGGCCCGACCGGGGTCGGCGACGCCCAGGAGCTCGAGGGTGTGGAGGTAGATTCGAGGGTCGGGCTTGCGCAGGCCCACCGCCGAGGAGTCCACGACGGCGTCGAAGAGGTCCTCGGCGGGTACCAGCTCCCGCCACGACTGCGACCCCTCCCGGACGTTGTTGGTGCAGAGGGCGGTGCGGTAGCCCTCGTCCCGCAGCGAGCGGACCTGGTCGACCACCACCTCGTGCACGGTGAGGCGTCCCATCATCCCGCCGAACGCATCCCAGTCGATGGTGGCACCGGCGGCGGCGGCCTCCTCGGTCACCCAGGCGACCCAGTCGGTGATCGGCACCTCGCCCCGCTCGACCCGGTGCCACATGTGGTCGGTGTCGGCGTCATAGGGGCCGAGCAGCAGCGCCAGGGCCGCCTCCCGGCTCTCGGCCCCGGCGACGATGTCGGCGATGGCATCGAAGGCCGAGGTGATGACCACGCCCGAGAGGTCGAAGACCACGGCGTCGAAGGGTCGGTCAGCGGGCGGTGTCACAGGCGAGCGCTCCTCAGGTCATGGGCGAGGGTGAGGGGGAGATGCGAGGGCGGTGGCGATGGGCACCACGGCCGGTTGCGCCACCGGAGCCATCGCTCTCAGAGGTGTCGGTAGACGTCGGCGGGGGTGAGGCCGCGGGCCACCATCACGACCCCGAGCCGGTACAGGAGCTGGGAGATCTCCAGGGCCAGGGCATCGTCGTCCTCGTGCTCGGCCGCCAGCCACACCTCGCCCGCCTCCTCCAGCACCTTCTTGCCCATGGCGTGGATGCCCTCGTCGAGGGCGACGACCGTGGCCGACCCCTCGGGCCGCGTCGCGGCCCGAGACAGAAGCGTGGTGTGGAGCTGGTCGAAGGTGGTCACCGCGGTCAGCCTCGGAAGCCGTTGGTGATGGGCAGACGCCGATCCTTGCCGAAGGCCTTGGTGGTCACCCGGGGTCCCGGCGGTGATTGGCGGCGCTTGTACTCCGCCCGGTCGACCAGGAGCGTCACCCGCCGCACGACCTCGGCGTCGTGGCCGGCGGCGATGATCTCCGACGCGGTGTGGTCGGCCTCGATGTAGGCGTGGAGGATCGGATCGAGCTCCTCGTAGGGCGGCAGGCTCTCGTCGTCGCGCTGGTCGGGGCGCAGCTCGGCCGACGGTGATTTCGTCAGCACCGACTCGGGGATCAGGTCGTACCCGGCCCGCTCGTTGCGGCGCCGGCCCAGGGCGAAGACGCGGGTCTTGAGCACGTCTTTGATGAGGGCGTAGCCGCCGACGGTGTCGCCGTAGAGGGTGGCGTAGCCGACCGCGGCCTCGCTCTTGTTGCCGGTGGAGAGCACCAGCCAACCCATCTTGTTGGACAGCGCCATCAGGATCTGGCCCCGGATGCGGGACTGGATGTTCTCCTCGGTGAGATCTGCGTCGAGACCGGCGAAGGAGGGAGCCAGCATCTCGAGCACGGCAGCATGGGCGGGCTCGATGGCGATGGTGCGGTGGTCGACACCCAGGTTGGCGGCCAGCTTGGCCGCGTCGGCCTCGGAGTGGCCCGACGAGTAGCGCGACGGCATGGCCACGGTGTGGACGCGGTCGGGCCCGATGGCGTCGACGGCCAGGGCGGCGACGATGGAGGAGTCGATGCCGCCCGACAGCCCCACGACCACCTCGGAGAAGCCGTTCTTCTCCACGTAACCCCGGGTGCCCACCACCAGGGCCTCCCACACCTCGTCGTCGGGGTGGAGGACCGGCGCGATGACCGCGACAGGACCGTCGGCGTGGGCGGGCAGCTCCCCGTCGGTGACGGCGGTCGGGGTGACCTCCAGCACGGGCAGCTGCTCGTCGACCGGTCGGCCCCGAGGGTCGAGCAGTCGCTTGCGGTAGACGGGTCCGATGTCGATGTCGACGACGAGGACGTCCTCGACCATCTGGGGGGAACGGGCCAGGAGGTCGCCGTCGGGGCTGAAGGCCATCGAGCCGCCGTCGAAGACCAGCTCGTCCTGGGCACCGACCTGGTTGACGTAGACGAGGGCGGCGCTGGCATCGGTGGCCCGGGTGGCCAGCATGCGCTCCCGGCGGGCCAGCTTGCCCTCGGCGTAGGGCGAGGCGTTGATGTTGATCACGACCTCGGCCCCGCTGTCGGCCTGGTCGGCGATGGGCCCGACTGGGTTCCAGGCGTCCTCGCAGATCGACACGCCCACCGGGACGCCCCGGATCGAGTAGAGCGTGTCGGGCTGGCGACCGCGACCGAAGTACCGGAGCTCGTCGAACACCGCGTAGTTGGGCAACTCGCACTTTCGGTAGGTGCCCCGCACCTCCCCGCCGGCACAGACGGCGGCCGCGTTGTGGAGGTCGCGGGCCAGGTCGACGAAGCCGACGACCGCGACGCAGTCACCGGTGGTGGCGGCGACCTCCTGCAGGGCCTCGAGGTTGGCGGTGACGAAACCGGGCTTCAGCAGCAGGTCGTCGGGCGGGTAGCCGGTGATGGCCAGCTCCGGGAAGGCGGCGATGTCGGCCCCGGCTCCGGCGGCGACGCGGTAGGCGTCGAGGATGCGCTCCACGTTCCCGTCCAGGTCGCCCACGCGGGTGTCGATCTGACAGGCGGCGATGCGCAGGCGAGCCACCGGGCCAGGGTACCGACCGGGCGGGCCCCGGCTCCCCACTGCAGGACTGGGGTAGCCTTGGGCGGTGAAGGAGCGCGAGGAGACGCGAGGAGGGCCGGCCCCGGACCGAGCCGGGCCCCGCGAGCAACGCCGTCCTCGAGTGAGAGCGCGGCCCCCCGCCGCCCTCGGGTCGGCTCGCGGCGGCGGTTCGGGAGGACCGATGGCCGGCTCGCCGTCGGTCGCCCGCTGACCGTGGGCGCACTGCTGATCACCCTGGTCGTCATCGCCCTCGTCGCGGCCGTGCCCGTCATCTTCCTCGGCGGCTTCCTGGCGGCCAGCGCCCGGCGCCAGCAGTCCGCCCAGGACGACGACGACGCCTCCGAGGGCCCCGCCGCCTGACCGTTCCCGGCGGCGCGGGCGCTCCGTCGGCCGAACACGGCTCCTCAGCCGCCGGGTCGCACGTCGGGAAGAGCCCCGGTCGCACGTCGGGGGGAGCCCAGCCGTCGGGTCGCAGGCGAGCCCCACCGGCCACGGACCTGCGTGGGGCACCATGGCCTCGCCGTGGCCCTCGCCCCCACCCTCGCCGACCTGGTGCTGCACTGCGCCGACCCCGCCCGGGCCGACGCGGTCCTCGACCGCCTGGCCGAGGCCCGTCCCGAGGCGGCCGCGCGCGTGCGGGCCGACGGTGAGCTGGCGACCGCGGTGGTGGCGGTGGCAGCGGCCAGCCGATGGCTGGGTCGGCTGGTGGTGGCCGACCCGTCGGCCCTGGACGTGCTCGAGCACCTCGACGACCCGGTGGAGCTCGACCCCACGGACCCGGGGAACCTGGCCCGCAGGCGCCACCTGGAGCACCTGCGGATCGTCGCGCGCGACCTCACCGGTCGGGACCCGCTGGAGGGGACCATGGCTCTGCTCACCGGGGTCGCCGGCACCGTGCTGGCCCAGGCCCTCGAGCAGGTCGAGGCCGATGGCCTGGCGGTGATCGCCATGGGCAAGGCGGGAGGGACCGAGCTCAACTACGCCTCCGACGTCGACGTGGTCCTGGTCGGCGCCAGCGCCGACGCCGACGCCCAGCGGGTTGCCCGCCGGTTCCTCGACGCGGCCCGCACCGCGCTGCGGGTCGACGTCGACCTCCGACCCGAGGGGCGTGACGGCCCACTGGTGCGCACCCTTGCGGGCTACCGCGCCCACTGGGACCGCTGGGCCCAACCCTGGGAGCGCCAGGCCCTGCTGAAGGCCCGTCCCCTGGCGGGCGACTCCGAGCTGGGAGCGGCCTTCGCGAACGCAGCCGCGACCCAGCTCTGGGACCGGGGCCTCGGGACCGACGCCATCCACCAGGTGCGGGCCATGAAGGCGCGCACCGAGCACCTCGCCGCCGTCGGGCGGGCCGGCGATCGTGAGATCAAGCGCACGCCGGGTGGGATCCGCGACATCGAGTTCTCGGTCCAGCTGCTCCAGCTCGTCCACGGGCCCTTCGACCCCGGCCTGCGGGTGCGGGGAACCCTGCCGGCGCTGACCGCCCTCGCTGACGGCGGCTACATCAGTCGGGACGACGCGCTCTGGCTGCGCGCCTCTTACCGGTTCCTGCGACGGGTCGAGCACGCCGTGCAGATCGACGACGATCGCCAGACCCACTCCCTGCCCGAGAGGCGCGCCGAGCGGGCCCGCCTGGCGCGGGTGGTGGGGCTGGTCGACCGCCCTCGGGCTGCGGCCGTCGACGAGCTGGATGGTGAGCTGGCGGCCTGTCGGACCACGGTCCGCCGCATCCACGAGCAGATCTACTTCCGGCCCCTCCTCGACGCCTTCGCCGGCATCGACGCCCCCCTCGGTCCCGACGCGGCCGCGACCCGTCTCGCCGCCTTCGGCTTCGCCGACGCGGCCCGCACCCGGCAGGCCGTCACCGAGCTGACCCAGGGACTGACCCGGGCCTCGCGGCTGATGGCCCAGACCCTGCCCCTGCTGCTCGACTGGCTGTCGGTGGGACCCGACCCTGACCGCGGTCTCCTCGCCCTGCGCACCCTCGTGGCGGCGGACGCCCGGGCGATCGCCGCCGCCTGTCGCGACTCACCCGAGACGGCGCGTCGCCTGTGCCTGGTCGCGGCTACCAGCCCGTCACTGGCGCGGGCGGTGGGACGGGCACCCGAGCTGCTGCGCAGCCTGACCGAACCGCTCGATCCCCACGCCTCGGCGATCCGGGCTCGGCTGGTGCGGTCGGCCACCTCCCGACCCGACATCGCCTCCGGTCGCGAGGCCCTGGTGCACGTCGTGCGACAGGAGCAGGCCCGGGTGGGCACCGCCGACGTCCTCGACGAGGCGGACCCCGAGGGCGTGGGCCGGGCGCTGGCCGCCATCGCCCGCGGGGCGGTGGAGGCGGCGGTGGCGCTGGCCGAGCCCCAGGTCCCGTTCGCGGTGCTGGCCCTGGGCCGCCTGGCCGGTGCCCGGCTGGGCTACGCCTCGGACCTCGACCTGCTCCTCGCGCACGGTGCCGAGGACGAGGCGGGGCGTCAGGAGGCCAGCCGAGCCGGCGAGGTGGTGCGACGGGTGCTGCTGGGCGCGGGGCCGGCCGATCGCCTCTTCGCGGTGGACCTCGACCTGCGCCCCGGGGGGCGGGGCGCTCCTCTGGTCCAGGGCTGGGGTGGGATCGGCGAGCACGTCGAGCGGTGGGCCGAGCCGTGGCGGCGTCTCGCCCTCTCCCGTCTCGAACCCCTGGCCGGCGACGGCGACCTGGCCGACCAGGTCATCGCCGCCGTCGCCCCGTCGGTGTGGCGCCCGCTCGACGACGCCGACCGCCGGGCCATCCGCCGGGTCAAGGCGCGCGCCGAGACCGAGCGCATTCCCGCAGGTGAGGATCCGACGTTCCACCTCAAGCTCGGACCGGGTGCGCTGGCCGACGTCGAGCTCACCGTCGCTCTGCTCCTGCTCGATCGGGGCCGCCGGGAGCCGGGGACGCAGACGGGACTCGACGTGCTGCGCGCCGCCGGGTGGCTGGGGGCGGACGAGGCCGTCGACCTGGGCGCCGCCCACGCCTTCTGCGACCGGGTCCGGAACCGGTGGACCCTCATCGCCGGGCGGCCCCGACAGGCCCTGCCGTCGGGTGACGAGCTGACCACCCTGGCCCGCTCGCTCGGGACGCCCGCCCCCGACCTGCGCGACGAGTTCCTCCGCCTCACCCGGCGAGCGCGCCGCGTGGTGCTCCGCCGCTTCTACGGCCAGGACGACTGACCGGCAGCCGACCCATGGCGACCGCGAGGACGGTCGCAGCCTTCTGGTCGTAGATCAGGCCCTTTCGGGCGTTCTGGACGACCAGAACGGTTGGGCCGACCTCGGAGGTGGGGCAACGGTCGTGGCAGGCTCGGCCCGTGGCCCCCGCCGATCGTACCCCCGTCCCGTCACCTCTGCAGGGCCAGGTCGTCGAGGTGCGGGCCGCCATCGGCGACGTGGTCCGGGCCGGCCAGGTGGTCGCGGTCGTGGAATCCATGAAGATGCACCACGACGTCACCGCGCCCGGCGCCGGCGTCATCACCTCCGTCGAGGTCGCCGTCGACGACCAGGTCGCGCCGGGGACGACGATGGTGGTTCTGGGGCCGGGCGGTGACGAGGCGGCGACGGAAGACGTCGGCGCGGCGGTCGACCTCGACGCCACCCGGGCCGACCTCGAGGAGGTGCGGGCCCGACACGCCGCCGGGTCCGACGAGGGCCGGACCGAGGCCGTCGCCCGCCGCCATGCCGGGGGACGCCGCACGGCACGGGAGAACGTGGCCGACCTCGTCGACGCGGGGTCCTTCGTCGAGTACGGACCGCTGGTCATCGCCGCCCAGCGTCGCCGGCGGGACCTCGACGATCTCATCGCTCGCACCCCGGCCGACGGTCTGGTCGGAGGGTTGGCCACGGTGAACACCGCCGTGGTCGGGGCCGAGCGGGCGCGGGTGGTCGTGGCGTCCTACGACTACACCGTCCTGGCCGGCACCCAGGGCTACCAGAACCACCGCAAGAAGGACCGGCTGTTCGAGCTGGCCGAGCGTCAGCGGCTCCCGGTGGTGCTGTTCGCCGAAGGGGGCGGAGGCCGGCCGGGCGACACCGACACCACCACGGTGTCGGGTCTCGACTGCCTGGCGTTCAACCTGTTCGGCCGGCTGTCGGGGACCGTGTCCCTGGTCGGCATCGCTTCAGGGCGGTGCTTCGCCGGCAACGCCGCCCTGCTCGGTTGCTGTGATGTCGTGATCGCCAGCGAGGACGCCAACATCGGCATGGGTGGCCCGGCCATGATCGAGGGGGGCGGGCTCGGCACCTTCGCCCCCGAGGACATCGGGCCCATCGACGTCCAGAGCGCCGACGGCGTGGTCGACGTGCGGGTGGCCGACGACGCCGCCGCCGTCGCTGCCGCTCGGCGCTACCTGTCCTACTTCCAAGGCCCGGTCGCGGCGGTGGACCCGGCGGACCCTCTCACGCTGCGCCACCTCGTCCCCGAGGACCGCCTCAAGGTCTACGACGTCCGCGCCGTGCTCGATGCCCTGGTCGACACCGGGTCCCGGATGGAGCTGCGACAGGGCTTCGCTCCCGGGATCGTCATCTCGCTGGCCCGCATCGAGGGCAAGCCGCTGGGTGTGGTGGCCAACGACCCGGCCCACCTGGGTGGCGCCATCGACAGCGACGGCGCCGACAAGGCGGCCCGCTTCCTCCAGCTGTGCGACGCCCACGGACTGCCGGTGCTGTTCGCCTGTGACACACCCGGGTTCATGGTCGGCCCGGCGTCGGAGGAGACGGCGGCGGTGCGTCACATGAGCCGGCTGTTCGTGACCGGCGCCAACCTCTCAGTGCCGTGCGCCACCGTCATCCTGCGCAAGGCCTACGGCCTCGGCGCCCAGGCCATGGCGGCCGGAAGCTTCAAGGCGCCCGAGTTCGTGGTGGCCTGGCCCACCGGCGAGATGGGCGGCATGGGCCTGGAGGGAGCGGTGCGCCTCGGGTTCCGTGACGAGCTGGCCGCCGAGGCCGACCCCGAGGCCCGCCAGGAGCTGTTCGACCAGATGGTCGCGGCCGCCTACGAGCACGGGAAGGGGATCAACGTGGCCGCCCAGTTCGAGATCGACGACGTCATCGACCCCGCCGACACCCGCCACTGGATCACCACCGCCCTCCTCGTCGCCCCCGTCCCCGACGACCGCCCCCGCCGCCCGCACGTCGACACCTGGTGAGCCCACCGGGCCCGCCCGCCCGTCGTCTCGCCCCGGGGGGGTGCCCGGCACCAGTTCGACCGCCCAGCGCGTGACCGCCACCCGGTTCGACACGCCGACCTTGGTGTAGATGTGCTGGATGTGGTGGTCGGCGGTCTTGGCCGAGATGAACAGGCGGCGCGCCACCTCGCAGGTCGTGAGGCCCTCGGCGACGAGGCGCAGCACCTCCACCTCCCGGCCGGTCAGCCCCGCCGGCCGCTCCTCGCCCTCTCGGACCAGCTCGACGCAGGCCACCTCGATCTGGGCCCGGGCGTAGGACGCGGCGTCGTTGAGGTCGAGGATCTCACCCGTCGAGCGGCCACCTCTCCCGCGCCGCTCGACCCAGTCGATCGGCGAGCGGTCGGAGAGGTCCGCCAGCCATCTGCAAATCCCTGCATCAATTTGCAGTTGGCTCGCAGTTGACGCCCGACCAACCCGCCGGGGTGAGTCTGAACAACCCGATCTCCCGGTCGGTGCGAGCCTCGTAGGTGTGCATCTGGGGGACGGTCTCCTTGACCGCGGGCCAGACTCTCGCCTTCTCTTCGGGGTCGAGGAGGATGGCGACCACGTCGTGCTCCTCACCACGCATGAGCACGTGCGCGTGCGGGTCGGCCTCGAGGTTGAGCCGCCAGGCGGGGTGGTGCTCCTGGCCCATGGCACTGGCCACCACCAGGAGGTCCTCGCCGTCGCGGTGGTAGGCCAGCTGCACGGTGCGGGGCTGACCGCTCTTGCAACCGGTGGTGGTGAGGGCGAGCATCGGCAGCGTCGGCGGGCCACCCATGGTGAACCGGCCGTTGGTGGCCCGGAAGATCACCGGATCGACCTTGGCCACCACGTGCTTCACGAACCACGAGCCCGCCCGAGTGGCCGAGAAGCGGTTGACCAGCCGGGCGTACACCCACCCGACGCTACTTGCGGCAGCGCCCCGATCTGGGCTCTCCGGAGGGAGATGTCGGCAGCGGGACGGACCGCCGTCAGCTGGCCTCGCCTCCAAGCGCACGAGGTCGAGGCTCAAGATCGCGGTGCGCCACGAACGTGCGGGCGTCCTTTCGCTTCTCGAAGAGCTGGTTCAGGTGCGGCGGCGCCACCACCAGATGACGAAGAAGACGGCCATGACCGCGGCCACGGGACCGGCCGCCTTCTTGGCCGCCTCGGCCCCACCGGCTGCGTCGAGCACGTCGATGGGCTCGGCCTCGTCACTCTCGGTCTTGCGGGGACCTCCCGACGAGCTGCTCGCGGGACCTTCGGAGCCCGTGCCGGCGCTGGTGCTCGGACCCGAGGCGGTGACCGACGCCGCGCCCGGGGTGCCGGCGGCCGCAGCGCCGCCGGTGGCGACGGTGCCTGCCGGCATCCCACCCGGGGGTGGCGCCGGGGCGGTGGCGACCGGGCTGCCGGCACCGGCAGTGGCCTGGACCCCGGGCCCAGCGCCGTTGCCGCTGGCGCCCGTCGTCGGGGCGGCCGCCTCCGAAGCACTGCCGGCGTCGGAGGAACCCGTCTCGGATGAGACCGGGTTGGTCGAGCCGGAGTCCTCGGTGTCGGCGGAGCTCCCCTCCGAGCCGGCGTCGTCGGACCCGCCGTCCTCGCCGGCCAGCACCTTGGTCTCCAGGCAGTCCACGAACTGGCCCAGCAGCTTGCTGCTGATGTCGTCGAGCGCGCCCCGGCCGAACTGGGCGACCTTGCCGGTGATGGTCAGGTCGGTGGCGATGGTGACCTTGGTGCCCGATCCCTCCGACTCGGCGGTGGCGGTGATGGTGGCGTTGGCGTTGCCCTTGCCGCCGGTGTCCTTGCCCTTGGCCGACAGCACGGCCCGGTGGCCGTCGTCGTCGCGCTCGGTCATCTCGGCGGTGCCCTTGAACGTGGCGTTGATGGGGCCCACCTTGAGCTTCACCTCGCCCTTGAACACATCCCCGTCGACCTCGGTGAGGCGGGCACCGGGCATGCACGGGGCGATGCGCTCGATGTCGCACAGCACCGGCCAGGTGACATCGATCGGGCTGTCGACGGTGAAGGTGTTGGTCAGCTCCATGGGGGCTCCTTGGGTGGGGGTCGGGCGTCAGCCGTGGATGGGGCCGGCGGTGTCGCGGAGGTGGGGGGCGGGGCGGCCGGAGCGCAGGGCGATGATCTCGGCCACGATGGCCACCGCCGTCTCCTCGGGGGTGCGGGCGCCGATGTCGAGGCCGATGGGCGAGTGGAGACGGACCAGGTCGGCCGGGTCGGTGACGCCCTCGTCGGCCAGACGGGCCCGGCGGCGGTCGTGGGTGCGGCGGCTGCCCATGAGCCCGATGTAGCCGACGTCGGTGGCCAGCGCGGCCCGGATGGCGGGCACGTCGAACTTGGCGTCGTGGGTGAGCACGCACACGGCGTCGGCCGGGCCGAGTCCGTGGCCCACCGCTTCGAGCAGGCGGTGGGGCCAGTCGACGACGACCTCGTGGGCCTCGGGGAAGCGCTCCGGGGTGGCGAACACCTCGCGGGCGTCGCAGACGGTGACCCGGTACCCGAGGGTCCGCGCCACGCGGGCGAGGGCGGCGGTGAAGTCGACGGCGCCGAAGACGAGCATCTCCGAGGGCGGGGCGAAGGACTCGATGAACACGGTGACGGCGGCCTCGTCGGCCTCGCCGCGCGACCCGTAGTGGCGCAGGCCGCTGCGGGCCACGCCCAGCTCGCCCACTGCATCGCGGGCCACGGCGTGGTCGCGGCCCTCGTCGCCGACCGTACCGACCACCTCACCGTCGCGGCCCACGGCCAGGGACCGGCCCAGCCCAGGACCGTCGACGACGGTGGCCACCGCGAAGGGTCGCCGAGCGCGCAGGTCGTCGCCGATGCGGCCGAGGTGCGGTCCCAGCCCGCCGGGGTGGTCGAGGGGCTCGAGGAAGAGGTGGACGGTGCCCCCGCAGGTGAGCCCGACCGCGAAGGCGTCGTCGTCGGAGTAGCCGAAGGTCACCAGGCGCGGCTCGCCCACCTCGGCGCCGTCGGCGGACCCGTCACCTGGAGGCAGGAGGCCGAGGTCGGGGCGCTCGACGCCGAGGAGGTCGAGGGCCTCGGCCACGGCCGCCCCTTCCACGCAGCCACCCGACACCGACCCCGCGACCTCGCCCTGGTCGTTGACCGCCATGGCCGCTCCGGCGTCACGGGGACCGGAGCCCTCGAGGTCGACCACACGCCCCAGGGCCACCCGCTGCCCGGCCGCGAGCCAGCGCGCCACGACGTCGAGGACATCCCTCACCGTCTCGGCCCCCGTCCGGTCATGCCGCAGCGCTCCTCGGGTCGACGGTTCGGGCGCGGCCGCCCCCGCCCACTGTGGCGAGCAGGGCGGCCAGGTCCTCCAGTGACGCCAACGAGTGTCCCGCCACGAACGTGTCGACGAACGGAAGGGCCGCGGCCATGCCCCGGGCGAGAGGCTGGTAGCCCGGAGCGGCCTTGAGCGGGTTGACCCAGACGATGTGGTGGGCCACCCGGTGCAGGCGGGCCATGGCCTCGGCCACGGCCTCTGGGTCGCCGCGGTCCCAGCCGTCGGAGAGGACGACCACCACCGCGCCCCGGGCCAGCCCCCGCACACCCCAGCGGTCGGCAAAGCGCCCGAGGGACTCGCCCAGGCGGGTGCCACCGGACCAGTCGGCGACCTCCGCCGCGGCCCGCTCCAGGGCCAGGTCGGGGTCACGGGCCGAGAGCGACCGGGTGACGCGGGTCAACCGGGTGCCGAGGGTGAAGGCCTCGACCCGCCCCGCACCCCGGGAGGCGACGGCGGCGTGGGCGAAGCGGACCAGGGCCCTGGCGTAGGGCTCCATCGACCCGCTGACGTCGACCAGCAGCACCAGGCGGCGGGGTCGCTCCGACGGGCCCTGGCGGTGCAACCGCAGGGCCTCGCCCCCGGTGGCCAGGGCGGCGGTCACGGTGGCCCGCAGGTCGAGCTCGCGTCCGGAGCGGCTCGGCCGACGTCGTCGCGACCGTCGGGTGACCACACCGACCCGCAGTCGGGTGACGGCTCGGTGCAGCTCGGCCCGCTCGGCCGCGGTGCACGTGCCGAGGTCGGCGTGGCGGAGGTCCTCGTGGGCGCTGTGACGCAGGACGGTGACCTCGCGGTCGGGCTCGGGCTCGTCGTCGGACTCGTCCGTGGGTGTCGCGTCGCCGGCCTCGGCGTCGTCGACCATCAGGGACGCCGACGACGCCGGCGCGGGAGCGGCCCAGGTGACGGTGTCGTCGACGATCGCGGCGAAGGCCGCGTCCCACGCCGGGATGTCCTCGGGTCGGTGGACGAGGGTCGCCCGCCCGGCCCAGTACAGGTCGTCGCGCCGGTCCAGACCCAGGGCGGCCACCGCCTCGGCGCAGGCGACCGTCGAGCGCACCGCGACGGGAACCCCGTGACGGCGCAGGGCATGGGCCAGTGCCCCCACGAGCGCGGCCCCGTCCGGCCCCTCACCTACTCCAGACGAACCGGTCCCGATCCCGGCCGCCCCCACGACCGAACCCGGGACCACTTCACCATCGTCGGACGGCCGGCGGGGGTCAGCTGGCACGGGAACGGAGGGCGTCGAGGAGGGCGTCGATGCCGAAGGAGCGGGTGCGCTCGACGTCCTCGCGGTACTTGAGGACGGAGCCGAGGGTGGCGGAGACGGAGGCGGCGTCGAGGTGGCGGCGGCCGAGCGCGGCGAGCGACGCGGCCCAGTCGATGGACTCGGCCACACCAGGCGGCTTGTAGAGCCCGAGGTCGCGCAGGGCGGCGGTGGCCGCGGCCACCTCCCGTGCCATGACCTCGTCGACCTCGGGGATGCGGAGGCGGATGACCGCGACCTCCCGGTCGAAGTCCGGGTGCTCGACCCAGTGGTAGAGACAGCGTCGCTTGAGCGCGTCGTGGACGTCGCGGGTGCGGTTGGAGGTGAGGACCACGACCGGGGGCACCTGTGCCCGCACCGTGCCCAGCTCGGGAACGGTGACCGACCAGTCCGACAGGACCTCGAGGAGGAGGGCCTCGAACTCGTCATCGGCCCGGTCGACCTCGTCGATGAGCAGTACCGGGGTGGGCCCGTCGCCCTGGTGGTCGAGGGCGGCCAGCACGGGCCGGCGCACCAAGAAGCGCGGGTCGTGGAGCTCGTCCTCGACCGCGGCCGAGCCCTGTCCGGCCAGCTCGCCCGCCGCCTCCGCGGCCCGCAGGTGCAGCAGCTGGCGGGCGTGGTCCCACTCGTAGAGGGCCTGGGCCGCGTCGATGCCCTCGAAGCACTGGAGCCGGAGCAGCTCACTGCCTCGCCATCGCGCCAGGACCTTGGCCACCTCGGTCTTGCCCACGCCGGCCTCCCCTTCCAGCAGGAGGGGGCGCTGGAGGCGGAGGGCGAGGTAGATGACCGTGGCCAGGCCCTCGTCAGCCAGGTACCCGTGGTCGGCGAGGGCCGCTCGCAACCCGGCGGGATCGTCGGGCACCACGGGGGGGGCCGTCACCCTCGACCACCAGCCCGATGCCCTTGTTCTCGCGACGATTCCTCCACGATCTCGTGTCGGAATCGTCGCGAGATGGGGCGGTCGGCAGCGTGGCGATCAACCACTGGCCTCCTCCAGGGCCCTCCGGACCAGGACCTTGGCCAGGTGGGTGCGGTACTCGACCGTCGCGTTCATGTCGGCCTGGGGCTCGGCCCCGTCGGCCGCGTGCTCGGCGGCATCGGCGATCGACCCGCCCTGGTCGAGGGCCTCGGTCACGCCCGAGGCCAGCAAGGGCACCGAGCCCATGTTCACCAGCCCGACACCACTCGAGCCGTTGCGGCTCACCGCGGCCACGCCGACGATGGCCCAGTCCAGGGCCCGACGGTTGAACTTCTGGAACGACCACCCGGCTCCAGGCACCGCCGGCACCCGGATCTCGATGAGCATCTCATCGGGCTCCAGCGCGCTCTCCAGGAACCCGGTGAAGAACTCGGTGGCGGGGATCTCCCGATCGCCGCGCTCCGAGGAGCGGACCAGGAACGACCCGCCCAGGGCCAGGATGACCGCGGGGAGGTCCGAGGCCGGATCCGCGTGGGCGACGGACCCCCCGATGGTGCCCCGGTGCCGCACCTGCGGATCGCCGACCTGTCCGGCCACGTGGGCGAGGATCGGCACCTGCTCGGCCAGCTCCGACGAGGTCTCCAGGTCGCGGTGGCGGGTGAGGGCGCCGATGGCGATGGTGTCGCCGTCCTGGCGCACGTAGGACAGGTCCGACAGGCGGCCCACATCGACGAGCACCTCGGGCGACGCCAACCGCAGCTTCATCAGCGGCAGCAGCGAGTGGCCGCCGGCGAGGAGCTTGGCGTCGTCGCCGTGCTCGGCCAGGGCCGCCAGGGCGGCGTCGGTCGAATCGACCCGGTCGTAAGCGAAGGGGGCGGGGATCACGAGGCTCCTCCTTGGTCGGCCTGCACGCTGTCCGACGGCGCGTCGCGGTCGGCACCGGCGGTGTCGGTGGTCTGCTCGGCGGTGAGACCGTCGCCGTCGCCGCCCCTGGCGGCCTGGATGGCCTCCCAGATGTGCAGCGGCGAGGCCGGCATGCGCATCTCGGTGACGCCGAGGTGGCTGAGGGCGTCGACGACGGCGTTGATCACCGTCGGCGCGGCACCGATGGTGCCGGCCTCGCCCACGCCCTTGACCCCCAGGCTGTTGGTGGGGCTGGGGGTCACCGACTGGCCCAGGCGCATGGTGGGGACGTCGGGGGCGGCGGGGACGAGGTACTCGGCCAGGCTGCCGGCCGAGAGGTTGCCGTCGGCGTCATAGACGGCCTCCTCGAACAGGGCCTGGGCCAGCCCCTGGACGATGCCGCCGTGGACCTGGCCCTCGACGATCATGGGGTTGATCTGCGTGCCGCAGTCGTCGACGGCGACGTAGTCGCGCACCTCGACCGCACCGGTCTCCTCGTCGACCTCGACCACGCAGACGTGGGTGCCGAAGGGCCAGGAGAAGTTGGGCGGGTCGTAGGTGACCTGGGCGGTCAGGTTGGGCTCGACGTCATCGGGCAGGTCGTGGGCGGTGAAGGCCTCGAAGGCCACCGCCGCCATCGGCATCTCCTTGTCAGGAGAGCCCCGCACCGAGAACACGCCCCCGGAGAACTCGAGGTCGTCGGCGGACGCCTCCATCTGGTGGGCGGCGATCTGCTTGGCCTTGTCGAGGACCTGGTCGCAGGCGAGGGCCACGGCGACGCCACCGACGGGCAGCGAGCGCGACCCGTAGGTGTCGAGGCCGTGGGGGCTGATGTTGGTGTCGGAGTGCAGCACCTCGACGTCGTCGGGGCTGACGCCGAGCTTGTCGGCCACGATCATCGACCAACTGGTCTCGTGACCCTGGCCGTGGGGCGTGGCGCCGGAGACGACCTGGACCTTGCCCGTGGGCATCATCCGCACCGTGGCCGACTCCCACCCTCCGGCCGAGTAGTTGAGCGAGGCCAGCACCCGGCTGGGGGCCAGGCCGCACATCTCGAAGTACGAGGCCATGCCGATGCCGAGGTGCTTTGTGCCGCCCTCGCTCCGGCGCTGCTCCTGCTCGGCGCGGAGGTCGTCGTAGCCGGCCAGGTCGAGCGCGATCTCCGCCCCGGACTCGTGGTTGCCGGAGTCGTACTCCAGGCCCGTCACCGCGGTGTAGGGGAACTGGTCGGTGGTGATGTAGTTGCGCCGCCGGATCTCGGCCGGGTCGACCCCGACCTCGCGAGCGAGCAGGTCCATGCCCCGCTCGATGGCGTAGGTGGCCTCCGGGCGACCGGCGCCGCGGTAGGCGTCGGTGGGGGTCATGGTCGTGAACACCCCGGTGCAGGTGAAGGAGAAGGCGGGCACGTCGTAGACGCCGCAGTAGAGGAACGAGCCCAGCAGGGGGATGCCGGGGGTGATGAGCTGCAGGTAGGCGCCCATGTCGGCCAGCAGCCGGACCCGCACGCCGGTGACCTTGCCGTCGGCGTCAGCCGCCAGGTCGATCTCCTGGATCTGGCCCCGGCCGTGGATGGTGGCCTGGGCGTTCTCGCTGCGCTCCTCCAGCCAGCGCACCGGGCGCTTGAGCTTGTGGGCCAGCGCGGTGCAGAGCAGCTCCTCGGCGTAGACCTCGAGCTTGGACCCGAAGCCGCCGCCGACCGCGGGGGCCACCACACGGATGTCGGCCTCGGACATGCCCAGCGTCACCGCCGTCATCACCTTGAGGATGTGGGGGATCTGGGTGGCCGAGTAGAGGGTGACGCCGCCACCGAAGGGCTCGGGCACGCACGCCACCGCCCGAGGCTCCATGGGCATGGGCAGCAGACGCTGCTGGACGAACTTGCCGGTCACGGTGTGGGCGGCCTCGTCGAAGGCCTTGGTCACCGCGGCCTCGTCGATCTCGAGGTCCCACGTGTAGCTCTTGTTGGTGCCCGCGTCCTCGTGGATCACGACCTCGTCGGTGAGGGCGGCCTCCAGGTCCACCACAGCGGGCAGCGGGTCGTAGTCGACGTCGACCAGGTCGACCGCGTCGCGGGCGGCCACGTTGGACTCGGCCAGCACCACGGCGACGGCGTCGCCGACGTAGCGGGCCTTGTCCTGGGTCACCGGGAAGTGGGGCGGGTTGACCATGTCGTCGGTGACGGGCCAGGCGCTGGGCATCTGGTCGGCCCACAGGTCGGCCAGATCGGCCCCGGTGTAGACGGCCACGACGCCGGGCGACGCCTCGGCCTCGGCCGTGTCGATGGAGGTGATGCGGGCGTGGGCGAAGGGACTGCGGACCACGGCCATGTGCAGCGCGCCCGGGATCTGCAGGTCGTCGGTGTAGCGGCCCTCGCCGGTCAGGAGGACCGGGTCCTCCTTGCGCAGGAGGCGGGTGCCGGTGACGGCGGGGGACTCGTTGGTGCGGGGCTCGGTCGCGGTCATGCCGGCACCCCCTGTCCGTCGCGCACCTGGACCCCGGTGCCATCACCGAGCTCCCCGGCGGCACAGGCCAGGACGGAGGCCACGATGTTCTGGTAGCCGGTGCAGCGACAGAGGTTGCCCTCCAGCCCGACACGGACGGCCTGGTCGTCGAGGGTGCGACCGGCGGCCTCGGACTCGGTGATCAGGGCGGTGGCGGCCATCACCATGCCGGGCGTGCAGTAGCCGCACTGCAGGCCGTGGTTCTCCATGAACGCCTGCTGCATCGGGTGCAGGACGCCATCGCGGGCCATGCCCTCGATGGTGGTCACCTCGGACCCGTCGGCCTGGACGGCGAGGACGGTGCAGGACTTCACCGAGTCCCCGTCGAGGTGCACGGTGCACGCTCCGCACGAGGTGGTGTCGCAGCCCACGTTGGTGCCGGTCAGCCCGAGCACCTCCCGCAGGTAGTGGACGAGCAGCAGCCGGGGCTCGACCTCGGCCGATCGCTCGACGCCGTTGACGGTGACCGTCACGTTCATGGGACCTCCGGGGGGACCGTGGTGGGCTGGGTCGGGGCTGTGATGCCGGTCACAGCGTAGACGGATGACCGTCGCTTCCGTCGGGGTGCCGGTGACCTTTCGCTGGTGAGGGGGCGACGACCGCCGTCGGGGCCGCAGACGGGGCCGACCGGCGAGGCCGCGGCCTACACAGCGGTCGCTGGTGTCGGGGCCGACCGGCGACGATCATGGTGGCGTGGCAACGGCCCGGGTCGATCGGTGGATGTGGGCCGTGCGGCTGTTCCGGACCCGCTCCGAGAGTGCTGCCGCTTGCCGGGGCGGCCACGTGCAGATCGACGGCCGGCCGGCCAAGGCCGCCTCCCCGGTGACCGCGGGCAGTGCGATCCAGGTGCGGGGCCACGGCGTCGATCGCCGCGTCGAGGTCGTGCGGGTGATCGAGAAGCGGGTCGGTGCGGCCGAGGCGGCGGGAGCCCTCGTCGACCACACCCCGCCGCCACCCCCACGGGACACCACTCCGCCGGTCGCGGCGCGCGAGCGGGGCGCCGGCCGTCCCACCAAGCGGGACCGCCGCCAGATCGACCGCCTCCGCCGCGCCCGGGACTGACCGGCCGGCCCGTCACCCGTCCGCTGATCGGCCCGTCCGCTGATCGGTGAGCGGCGGTAACGTCGGGCGGCGATGGTCCCGCCCCTGTTCGCGCTGGAGGGGGTGAGCGTGTCACGCCGGGGCACCAACGTCCTGTGCGACGTCGACCTGACGATCGTCGATGCCGGCATCACGGTGTTGGTGGGCGCGTCGGGTGCCGGCAAGTCGACGCTGCTGCGCTGCCTCAACCGGCTCGAGTGCCCCGACGCGGGGACCATCCGCTTCCGGGACGACCCACTCGACGACCTCGACCCCCTGGACCACCGCCGCCGGGTGGCGATGGTCTTCCAGGGACCGACACCGTTTCCGGGCACGGTGGTGGACAACCTGCGGGCGGTCACACCCGACCTGACCGACGACGACGCCTGCCGGGCGCTGCACCAGGTGGGCCTCGACCCGACCCTCCTCGAGCGGTCGGCCGATGCCCTCTCCGGTGGCGAGGCCCAGCGCCTGGTCCTGGCTCGGGCTCTCACGACCGGGCCTGAGGTCCTGCTGGCCGATGAGGCCACCTCCTCCCTCGACGCCACCGCGACCCATCGGATGGAGGAGCTGGCCCGTTCCCTGGCCGACGACGGCATGCCCGTGCTGTGGGTGACCCACGACCTGGCCCAGGCCCAGCGTCTGGCCGACCAGCTCGTGGTCACCCGGGCCGGCGCCGTCACCTGGTCGGGCCCAGCCGCTGACCCGGGAGCGGAGGGCGCCGTGCGCAACGCACTGCGCGACGGGGCACCGTGGTGAGCAACGGGGTGGTGGGGTGGGGGGCGCTGGGCGCGTCGCTGCTGTTCGTGCTGGTGGCCGTGGCCCTCACGGGCCGCGAGCACCTGGGTCTCGGGCGTCCGATCCTGGTCGCCCTGGTCCGGTCGTTGGTGCAGATGGCCGTCGTCGGGCTGGCGCTGGTGCCGATCGTCGACCCCGACACGCCGCTGGTCTGGTCCTGGCTCTGGGTCGTGGGCATCGTCGGCTTCGCCTCGGTCACCGTGGCCCGCCGGGCGCCGGAGGTTCCGGGCCTGCTCTGGGTCGCGACCGGGGCCATGGCCCTGGTCGCGGCGACGGGCGTCGGCACGATCTACGGGCTGGGTATCTTCCCGCTGGAGGGCCGGACGCTGGTGCCGGTGGCGGGCATGGTCATCGGCAACTCCATGAAGGCGGCGGTGGTGGGCGCGACACGGGTGGCCGAGGCCCTGGCCGATCAGCGAGCGGAGGTCGAGGCGGGCCTGGCCCTGGGGATGACGCCCCGGATGGCGTCGCGTCGAGTGGTGCGCTCGGCGCTGCGGACCGCCATCTCCCCACAGATCGAGCAGACCGCGGGTCTCGGCGTGGTCTTCCTCCCGGGAGCCATGACAGGGCTCATCCTGGCCGGGGCCTCGCCCGCGGACGCCGTGCGCACCCAGTTGGCACTGATGTACGTGATCCTGGCCGGGGTGGTCATCGCCGCCACCGCCACCGGCCTGGGCACCCTGGCCCGGTTGACCACGCCGGCCCAGACGATCCTCCCCCTCGACCGCCGCTGAGCCCGCGCGCCAGACTGGCGGCGTGCCCCTGCTCCGCGTCGTCGGGACCGACCCGCCGGGCCGTGCCTGCTGTGGACCCCAGAGCAACGTCCACGTCGGGATCCAGATCCGTCGGGACCCCGACCAGGTGGTGGCGGCCGACGTCGACCCGGCCACCTTCACCGCGGAGATCGAAGTCGTTGACCGGGACGGCATGCTCGACCTCCGGGGCCCGTGCGTGCAGGGCCGACCGGGCGACCGCTTCGTCTACCTGACCTGGGGTGAGGTCGACGCTGACGGCGGCTTCGAGATGTTCCGTCGGGCCAAGCTCATGTTCGACGCGGTCGACGCCGACACGCTGGCCCGGGGCCGCGGCGACGACCGGGTGCTGGAGGCCCGCCTGGGCCTCACCGACGAGGTCGGCCAGCCCCGCTGCGCTGCGGTCCGGCCGCCCCTCGTCACCTGGTCCGTGACCAGCCGCTGAGCGGGCAGGCTGAGGCGGTGGAGCAGGCCGAGGCCCGACGCCGGGTGGCCGGGGCCCGGGTGGCGCACCTCTCGACGGTCACGCCCGAGGGGCGCCCGCACGTCGTGGCGTGCTGCTTCGCCCTGGTCGACGACACCCTGGTCTCGGCGGTCGACGGCAAGCCCAAGTCCACCACCGCCCTCCGTCGGCTGGCCAACATCGAGGCCCACCCGGCGGCCTCGGTACTCGTGGACCACTACGACGACGCCGACTGGTCCGCCCTCTGGTGGGTGCGGGTCGACGGCCGGGCCCGGGTGGTGGGCGAGGGTGCGGCGCGCGAGGCCGCGCTGAACGCGCTGGCGGTCAAGTACCCGCAGTACCGGGAGGTGCGCCCGCCCGGGGCGGTCATCGTCATCGACGACCTGACGTGGCGGTCCTGGCCCTGACGCAGACGACTCCGGTCACGGCTCAGCCGTCTCGGGGACCGGCGACCACGACCACGTAGCCCTCGGGGCCCCGCACCCACACCTCGCGCTGCCCCGCGTTCTCGTTGAGGAGCGGTCCGTCGAGGATCTCGGTCTCGCTGTCGACGACCCGCTGCAGGGTCGAGTCGAAGTCGTCGGTCGCGAACCACAGCAACACGCCGTTGCCGCGGGAGGGGTCGTCCCGATCGCCGAGGTGCGGGTGCTCGTCGGCCTCCCAGTGGTGCAGCTGGGCGACGAGCTCACCGCCATCCATCAGCATCTCGTACTCGGGTCCGCCATGGCCGGACGAGAGGCCGAGCACCCGCTGGAACCACTGCGAACCGGCCTCGACATCGCTCAGGACGAGCAACGGCTGCGGTCGCATCATGGCGCTGCCCTTCAGTCGAAGGTGAACTGGCGGTGGAAGGCGCCCAGCACGGCCTCGTCGCCGAAGCGAGCGACCTCGCCGGTGGTGGGACGCTGGTACAGCAGCATCTCCAGATCGCTCACCGGGCCACGCAGGGCCAGGTCGGCCTTGCCGTGGGTGAGATCGACCTTCACGCCGTCCGGCGCCAGGGTGATCATCCACTCGGCGTCGTCGTGGTCGGTGCCGTGGAGGTGGAGCGTCTCGCCCGAGCCCCGCCGGTCACCGACTCGGTCCCCGTTCTCGATGAGCACGAAGATCTCGTCGATGCCGTCGACGGCCAGGTCGGCATCCACAGGCGTCACCGCAACCCGGGCCGCTTGGGCGTCGACGCGGTGGACGGCCAGCTCGTTGACGCAGCGGCGAGCGATGAACCCTGCGCTCTGATCGGCCGGGTGCCACGTCCAGGTCTCCGTCTCGGCCGGTGTCGCCCCCAGCTCGGAGACGAGGTGGCCGGCGAGTCCGGTGAGCCAGGCGGCGCGGCCCTCGTCGCCGGGAACGTCGGTGAACGGTGTCTTCGGGCGTCCGGACCCCTCGCACAGGACGTGCGTCCAGAAGCCGCAGAAGGAACCCACGTGGGCGGCCAGGTCGTCGACGGTGAAGTCGGGACAGGTCGGCACCGGTGCATCGAGCGACCCGTCGGCGACCGCCGCGACCAAGGCGTCGAGCTCCCGCTCGACCCCGTCGACCCGCATCTCGTGATCCACGACCTCACCCTAGGTCCGACCGGTCGCTGGTGCCGTTGCGGCCGTCGGGGCCAGGTGCGAGGGTGACTGGAGACACGCCTGGAGGTCTCCATGAAGCAGCTCACCGGACTGGACGCCACGTTCCTCTACATGGAGACGGCCAGCCAGTTCGGTCACGTGTCGGGGCTCTCGATCTTCCAGCGCCCCGATGATCCCGACTACGAGCCGCTGGTGGCGTGGACCGAGGAGATCGCCCGCCGGCTGCACCGGCTGGAACCGCTGCGCCGGCGGGTGCGCAACGTGCCCTTCCGGCTCGACCACCCGTATTGGGAGGACGACCCCGACTTCGACCTCGAGTACCACGTCCGCCACACCGCGGTGGCCCCGCCGGGAAGCGACCGCCAGCTGGGCGCACTCATCGCCCGCATCATCGGTCGGCCCCTCGACCGTCGTCGTCCCCTCTGGGAGAGCTACGTCATCGAGGGCCTGCCCGACGGCCAGTTCGGCATCCTCACCAAGATCCACCACGCCACCGTCGACGGCGCCTCCGGGGCCGAGCTGTTGAGCATGATGCTCGACACCTCCCCCAAGGCCGATCACACCGACGACGACGAGGCCGAGCGGTGGACACCGGATCGATCTCACACCGATGCCGAGGTGCTGGCGCGAGCAGGCCTCGGCCTCCTGCGCAAGCCCGGCCGGGCCCTCGTGCTGGGCGCCCGCACCGCGCGCGACGTGGGTCAGGCCACCCGCAACCCGGTGCTGGCGGCGGCCGCCGGGCAGCTGCGCAACAACCTCCGCGGCCCCCTGGGCACGGTGCTCAACCTCGGCCGCGATCGCGGCCCCGAGGGTCGCATCGCGGGCCCGCTGCCCAGGAGCATGGGCCCCGAGACCCCGTTCAACGCCACCATCACCGCCCATCGGCGCTTCGCCTTCCGCTCCACCTCGCTCGACTCGGTGAAGGAGGTGAAGCGCGCGATGGGGGCCACGGTCAACGACGTGGTCATGGCCATGTGCGCCGGCGGCCTACGCCGCTGGCTGGAGGAGCACGACGCCCTGCCCGACAAGGCGTTGGTGGCCATGGTGCCGGTCTCGATCCGCACCGGCGAGGAGGCCGAGCGCTGGACCAACCGGGTGTCGGCCATCTTCAGCGCGCTGCCCACCGACGAGCCCGAGCCCCTGGAGCGGGTGCGCAAGGTCCACGAGGCCATGGTCGGCGCCAAGGGCCTGTTCGACGCGGTGCCGGCCTCGGACCTGACCGACTTCACCCAGTTCGCCCCGCCCGCGGTGTTCAGCGGGGCCATGCGCACCGCCCTCCGCCTCAGCGGGCGCCTCACCTCGCCGGTGAACCTGGTGGTCTCCAACGTGCCCGGCCCACGCGAGCCGCTCTACATCGCCGGAGCCGAGCTCCAGCACTACTACCCGGTGTCGACCATCGTCGACGGCCAGGGCCTCAACATCACCGTGCAGAGCTACCGCAACACCCTCGACGTCGGCCTGGTCGCGTGCCGCGAGCTGGTCCCGGACCTGTGGGACATGTGCGACCACATCGTCGAGGAGCTGGCCGTGCTGGGCAAGGCCGTCGACGTCGACGTCGAGCTCTGACCCCTCCACGAACTTCGTACGGAAGTGTGCCGGTGAGGACCACATCCGTACGAAGTTCGTAGGATCGACCCCGTGGAGCGGCCGATGGAGGAGATCGTCGACGGCGAGGTGACCTGGCGCGTGGACGCCGACTTCCTGACGTCGCGCTGGACCTGCATCTGGGGTCGAGGCTGCCAGGGCATCCTCCCGGAGCGGGCCCCGGAGCTGGAGCAGGGCTGCTGCTCGGTGGGCGCCGAGCTCGACGGGCCGGAGGAGGGAGCGCGCATCAGCGCCTACGCGGCGATGCTCGAACCGGAGCGCTTCGCGCACCACGCCGATGCGGCGGCGGGCGGCATCTTCGGCGACGAGCGACGCCTCAGCACCCGCATCGTCGACGGCGCCTGCATCTTCTTCAACAGACCGGGCTTCGAGGGCGGAGTCGGGTGCGCCCTGCACCTGGCCGCCCTCGACACCGGCGAGCCTCCGCTGGAGTGGAAGCCGTCGGTCTGCTGGCAGCTGCCGCTGAAGGTCGACTGGGAACCGGGCCCCACGGAGGGGACCGAGGTGGCCACGCTGCGGCGCTGGACCCGGGCCGACTGGAACGAGGAGGGCGACGAGATGGCCTGGTGCTGCACCGAGGAGCCCGAGCCCGACGTCGGGGACCGGCCGGTCGTCGAGTCCCTGGGCCAGGAGCTGGAGGCCATCGTCGGCACCACCGTCTACGTCGAGCTCCGACGCCGGCTCTCCGACGGCTGACCGAGCCCAGGCCCGGACCGGACGGCGCGGCACGCAACGCGGTCCGGTCCGCCGTCCCCGGTCGAGGGGACCGAGGCGTGACCCGGGTTGGTCCGGAGCCTGAGTCGCGCGAGGGCGCGTCGACCCGGCAGTAGCGTCGCCTGCCGTCCACAACCAGGAGGCCCACGTGAAGGCAGCCGTGTACCACGAGACCGGAGCGCCCGACGTGCTGCGCTACGAGGACGTCCCCGATCCTGAGCTCAGGCCCGGCGGCGTGCTCATCGCCGTCGAGGCCATCAGCATCGAGGGGGGCGACACCCTCAACCGGCTGGGCGGCGACATGCCGGCCGTGCCTCACATCGTGGGCTACCAGTGCGCCGGGACCATCACGGCGGTCGGGTCCGACGTCACCGACCGGCAGGCGGGCCAGGCGGTGGTGGCCTCCATGATGCACGGCTCCCACGCCGAGCAGGTGTCGGTGCCCGGCGGTTCGACCTGGCCCGTGCCCGACGGGCTGGATCTGGTGCAGGCCGCGTGCGTGCCCATCGCCTTCGGCACCGCCGACGACTGCCTGTTCGAGTTCGGCCGGCTTCAGGCCGGGGAGACCGTCCTCGTGCAGGCCGGGGCCGGCGGAGTCGGTCTGGCCGCCCTCCAGCTGGCCCACCGGGCCGGGGCGACGGTGCTCACCACCTCGTCCCGGCCCGACAAGCTGGAGCGGCTGGGCCACTACGGGGCCGATCACGCCATCAACTACCGGGACCAGGACGTGGCGAGCGAGGTCCAACGGCTCACCGACGGGCGGGGCGTCGATCTGGTCCTCGACTCCGTGGGCTCGACGCTGCCGGCCAGCATCGCCTCGCTCGCGTACCGAGGTCGGATCTCCTACGTGGGCAACGCGGGCCGCGACATCCAGCCCATCGACGTTGCCGCCCTCATGGGGGCCAGCCTGTCGATCCAGGGAGTGTTCCTCGGGGCCGAGCTGTTCATGGGACCGCGCGCCTACGACAACATCGCCCGCCTCCTGGGTGAGGTGGCGGCCGGCGAGCTGGAGGTGGTCGTCGACCGGACCTACCCGCTGGCCGAGGCGGCGGCGGCCCACGCTCACATGGAGGACCGCCAGGCCTTCGGGCGGGTCGTGCTGGTCCCGTAGGCGACCTGGCTCCATCCGCGACCTGGTCCCGAAGGCGACCTGCTCCCGAGAGCGACGGGCGGTCGGTCAGGGTTCGATGGCCACCGAGAGGGTGCGGGGGCCGCGCACCTGGCCCATCGACCAGGTGACGGCCTCGGGATCGGCCAGGTGGAAGGCGGGAAAGCGGGCCAGCCATGCCTCCAGGGCCACCCGCAGCTCCATCCGGGCCAGGTGGGACCCGATGCAACGGTGGACGCCGAGGCCGAAGGCGGCGTGGCGGTTGACCTCGCGGTCGATGAGGACCTCGTCGGCCCGGTCGAAGACGGCGGGGTCGCGGTTGGCGGAGGGGAAGGACAGAAGCACCCACTCCTCCGCCTTCATCGGACAGCCGTTCCAGTCCATGTCCTCCTTCACCAACCGGGCCATGGTGACCGGGGCGTAGGCCCGCAGCAGCTCCTCGATGGCCGGGGCCAGGAGGTCGGGATCCGCGACGATGCGCTCTCGGTCGCTCGGGGTTCCGGCCAGGTGCCAGATCGACGCGCCGATGGCGCTCCAGGTGGTGTCGATGCCGGCGATGAGCAGCAGCCCCATGGTGCCGGCGACGTGGTCGGGATCGAGTGCCTGACCGTCGGAGGTGACCTCCACCAGGTAGCTGGTGAGGTCGTCCCGGGGGTGGGCGATGTGGTCGTCGATCTGGGCCCGGAGGTAGCCGAAGAGGGCGAGGAGCGACTCGGTGCGCTGCTCCCGGGGGGTGTTGATCCCTTCGAGCACGGCATGGACGAAGCCGCGGAACAGCTCTGCGTCCTCGTGGGGGAAGCCGAGCATGTCGGCGATGACGCGCACCGGGATGTGCTGGGCGTACTCGGTGGCGGCGTCGACCACGTCGCGGCCCTCGATGGCGTCGAGGAGCTCGTCGCAGTAGGCGCGGGTGCTGGGCTCGAGCCGGGCGATGGCCTGGGGGGCGAAGGCCGGCAGCAGCAGGCGGCGGGCACCGTGGTGGAACGGCGGATCCGAGGTGATGGGCGGCGAGACGCCGGCGGGGGCTCGCTCGAGCGGCGGGCGGTTGGGGCTCACGACCACCGAGCGGGACGTGAAGCGCTCGGTGTCGTAGGCGACCTCGGCCACATCGTCGTGGCGGGTGGGCAGCCAGGCCCCGCCGTAGCGCTCGGTGTGGGCCACCGGGCAGCGCTGGCGCAGATCGTCCCAGACGGGGAAGGGGTCGCCCACCCAGCGGGGGTCGGTGTGGTCGAAGTCGATGGCGAAGTCCTCGACCGGCGCTGGGTCGGTGCCATCGCCCGGACCGGTCGCGCCGTGACCGTAGGGAGTCGGGGGCGTGGTCCGCTCGCTCATCGCCCGTCGTCCTCCAGGGCGATGGCCTGCTCGGGGCAGTTGGCCACGGCGAGACGGGCGTCGTCTTCCCGGCCGGCGGGCACGGTGCCGTCGCCGACCTCGACCCCGTTGCCGATGTCGTCGGGCTCGAAGCGGTCGGGGGCCAGGGCGTAGCAGCGGCCGTGGCCCTGGCACCGGTCCTGATCGACGTGCACCTTCATGGGTCTCCTCCGGGGATCGGGGTGTGTCCTGGGATCGACCAGGAACGGGTCCCCCACCTACAGCTCGCGCGGTCGACGAGGCTACGCCGGGCCATCATGCTCCCTCGTCGTGGGCGGCCTCGAAGGCCTTGCGGACCCGGACAGGTGCCTTGGCCCGCCAGGAGTCGGTGATGAGCTCGGTGAGCTCGTCGAGGTCGACGGAGTCGAGATCGACCAGCACGGTGGGGTAGTCGTCGTAGTGCGGCGTGGTGTGGAACCGATCCGGGTCCGAGGCGAGGAGGGCCTCCTTCTCCCCCAGGTCGGCGACGAACACGACCAGCCAGCCCTCGGCCTCGCTGCGGATGCGTAGGAAGCCCTTGTCCTTCACCCGGAAGCCGGGCGTGTTGAACCAGGGCTTCTCGATGGTCTCGGGCAGGGACAGGGCGATGCCCCGTACATCGTCCTCGGTGGCCATGGCGCGAGCGTAGGGCGCGACGCGAGAGGGCGTCAGCGTCGAGGGTGACCACCACACCACGATCGCCGAGCTGGCTTCGGGTCGGGTCACTCTCGCAGGAGGGGGATGGAGGGCTCGACGTCGCGGCCGAGCAGGACGGTGCGGGTGACGGCCTTGCCACCGAAGCGGTCGCGCACGTCGTCCAGCGCGCAGTCGAGGGCGCTGCCACTCTGCACGTCGAAGGGCAGGGTCAGCTGCACGGGATGGTCGGGGGCGAGGTTGGCGACGGTGATGCCCAGCAGGGTGAGGCCCCGGTCGCGGACGAGCGGAGCGGCCGCCGCCAGCAGCTCGCGCAGTGCGGCCAGGATCGTCGGTGTGTGCGCCGTGGCCTGGGGGAAGGTCCGGGAGCGGGTGGCTCGGGTGTAGTCGTCGAGGCGGAGCCGCAGCACCACTGTGCGCCCGATGCGGCCGCCCTTGCGCAGCCGTCCCGTCACCCGGTCGACCAGGGCGACCAGGACGGCGTCGATGTCGGCGGCCGAGCGCGGGCCTCGGCCCAGCGCGCTCTGCGCGCCCACCGAGCGCCGCCGCCGACCGACCTCGACGGGTCGGGGGTCCCGGTTGTGGGCCAGGGCATGGAGGTGGCGGCCGGTGCCCGGACCCAGGATCGACGTCAGCACCCCCTCCCCCAGGGCTGCCACCTCGGCCACAGAGGAGATCCCCCGGTCATGCAGCCGGGCCGCGGTCTTGGGCCCGACCCCCCAGAGCCGCTCCACCGGCAGGGGGTGGAGGAAGGCCAGCTCACCGTCGGGCGGGACCACCACCATGCCGTCGGGCTTGGCGACTGCGCTGGCCACCTTGGCCAGGAACTTGGTCCGGGCCACCCCGACGCTGATGGGCAACCGGACCTCGTCGAGGACCCGGGCCCGGAGGCGGGTGGCGATCTCCACCGGCGTTCCCGACACCCGGCCCAGCCCGCCCACGTCGAGGAAGGCCTCGTCGATCGACAGGCCCTCGACCCAGGGGGTGGTGTCGTCGAAGATGGCGAACACGGCCCGGCTGGCCGACGTGTAGGCCTCCCACCGAGGCGTGACCACCACTGCCTCGGGGCACAGCCGCCGGGCCAGGCCGACGCCCATGGCCGAGCCCACGCCACGGGCCTTCGCCTCGTAGCTGCAGGCCAGGACCACGCCCCCGCCGACGATGACGGGCCGTCCCCGCAGAGCCGGGTCGTCGCGCTGTTCGACCGAGGCGTAGAACGCATCGAGGTCGGCATGCAGGCTCACCGCCCCTTCGGACACAAACACATGTTCGCACACATTCGGTGAGGCCCCCCGAGCTGCCACTCCAGCCCGGCCCGCAGTCGCCCGTCGGCGCCCTGCGCGTCGCCGGCTGCATCGACGACGCCGGTCCCGACGCGTGGGGCCAGCGGGTGATCCTGCGTCGTCGCACGGGCGGGCCCGAAGCCGACGCCGACACCGCTGATCTGAACCTGCTGACCTACCTGCTCGAGTCCGGGTCGGATCGGATCGGGGGGCTCGACTTCCAGACCGCCCCGGACCGCTACACGCCGCGCGCGGCCGGCGGGACGCTCGCCACGATGGTGGAAGCGGCGGACCGGCTCGACGCCGGTGAGCCACTGCCTCCCGACCTCGACGCCGCGCTGTTGCACGGCACCTCCGTCGGTGGCGCCCGCCCCAAGGTCCTGCTCAGTGACGGCGACCGGAAGGTCATCGCCAAGCTGTCCTCGACCCGGGACCCGTTCCCCGTCGTCAAGGCCGAGGGTGTCGCCATGGACCTGGCCCGTCGAGCCGTCTGGATGTGGCCGCCACCGAGGTCACCACGTCTCTGCACCACGATGTGCTCCTCGTCGACCGGTTCGACCGACCGGGCAGCGGCCGCCGGCACCTCATGGTGTCCGCCCTCACCATCCTCCGACTCGACGAGCACTTCGCCCGCTACGCCACCTACCACGACCTCGCCGATGAGATCCGGGCGGGCTTCACGGCGCCGGATGCAACCCTGCGTGAGCTGTTCGCCCGGATCGTTCAACGTCTGCGTCTCCAACGCCGACGACCACGCCCGCAACCACGCCGCGTTCTGGGGCGGGACCCAGCTCACGCTCACGCCCGCCTACGACCTCTGCCCGCAGCTGCGCACCGGGAACACCGCTGCCCAGGCCATGGCCTACGGGCCCGACGGGGGCCGGGCCAGCCAGCTCGCTGGTCTCGCCGGTCACGCCGCGACCTACCACCTCACCGACGCCCAAGCGCGAGCGATCATCGACCACCAGCTCGAGGTCATCCACGACAGCTGGGACGACGCCGCCGACTCGGCCCGGCTCACGAGCGCCGAACGATCACAGCTGTGGGGACGCCAGATCCTCAACCCCTATGCGCTCGAGGGCTACACCTCGCCATCGCGGTGACGACGCCGAACGGGTCATCCAGGACGGCCGGTGCCTCGGGCGGTGGATGATCGCGGCCGACTCCGACGTCGCGCGGTGAACTGGAGGTTGGGGTCTCGTCCTGCTGGCCCGGGGCCCATCTTGCGGCCTGGAGTCGCTATGCCCCCGCCCGGGGCGCCCGAGGATCCTGTCCGGCCTCCTCCTCGGCCCGGAGCAGCCGGCGCAGCTCGGGCAGGGCCTCGGTGTCCTTGCGACGCCCGGCGAAGATCTTCGATGTCACGATGTCACCCAGATCTGCGATGAGGACCTCCACCGGGTGGGCATCGGTCACCGTCGTCGTCCGCGGCTCGAGCGCCTCGTAGTCGACCGGCATGCCCTCGGCATCGGGAATGCCGACCATCGTGTCGATCCGACCCAGGGACGTGTTCCACGTCATGATCTCTCGGTCGATGAGGACTTCGGGCGTGATGGCAGTCCCTTCGGTCCGAGGTCCGGTGGTCGACACTGCATCGACCTCCCGCAGCGCTACGCACAAGCGGGTCAGGTTCTCCGTGTCCCACCGGGGAACGACGTCGATGTCAAACGTCGGACGCCGGGCGCCGGGCGCCGTGGAGGGAGGCTGCGTAGCCCCGACCATGATGTAGTCGACCCCGTGACGATCGAGGTGCTCGATCCAGGCGTCGGGATCAAACACCCGGGCGATCGTCGATGAGCGGAGTGCGCCCCGGGAACCGCCACGGCACGTCGTCGGGCGTCGGCGGCTCCAAGTCAGTGAACATCTCCCGCCACTCCTCCGGGGTGACCCGCATCCTGGGCCCCGTGGCGTTGATGCGGAGCCGCCGCTCCGAGTAGTGCGACGTGTCCGTGCGGTCCTTCAGATCCCTGATGAGCAGCTGCACCTCGGCCTCGGTGCCCTCGAAGGTCTCATGCACCGGCGCCCGGGCCGGGGAGCCATCGTCCTCGACCGGGTCGACCCCCCCGAGCTGAGCCAGCCGTTCCCGGGCGTAGGTGGCCGGGCGGCGCCGACGCGGGCCGTCCGCTGACCACCGATATGCGCCCTGCTCTGAGCTGGCCATGCCTCTCATCGTAGGCGAGGCCGCTGGTTACCGGCGTTGCGCTCGGCCACCTTGTCCCTGGCGCTGCAGCCGACCAGGTCCGGATCGGGATCTGGGACTTCGGCAACGACCCGGCTTGGGCGCTGAAGGGGTGCCGTCACTACGAGAAGGGGACCGTGAGCGGAACTGCATGCTCATGTTGGCCAGCCCCATCGGCCCACGAGACGCTCAACCCGACCACCACATGTCGTGGATGGCGGACTGCTACCACGACCGGCATCTCAAGGGTCTGACGTGGGAGCAACGCCACAGGGAAGGTGCCGGGCAGCGCAACCAACTCCAGCACCCCACCGAGGGCGGCAGTCACCTCAACGGCAACACCGTCGGCTCTGCCAGGGCCCTCGTTCACGAGGCGCAGCCAGAGAGCACCGCTCGACCGCAGACTCGCCGAGATGGTGGAGCGCTTGGCGGCCAACCGCTCCGTCTCAACGCGCTCCGCCTCCGTCCTGGCCATCTGCTGAGTCGACCGAGCTGCCCAGGCGGCCGACGCAGCAGCAACGGCCGACAGGACAGTCGCCATCGCCGTTACCCACAGCATGAGCAGCAGTCTGCCGCTTCGTGCACCGAGAACGGCGCGCCGGCCCCGTCGACAGGGTGTTCGCGACGTGCACCCAGGAGCGGCTCAGTCGGGCGTGCTGGCACCGCTTGAGCTCCGCCCGTCAATGAGTCAACAGTAGCCGGTCGGCAACGATCTCATAGATGTCAAGCACTACCTTATGGTGGACGCGTTTCATACCTGGTGGAACATGGGCAAGGCCTACCTGTGTTGAATGGTTGACATGATCCACATGCGCTACGTCGATGAGTTCCTATTTGGTCGCGAAGTGGTTGAGTGCCTCCCTGGCTTGTCGCACAGTGGCGAGAGATCCTTGAGGGCCAAGTCAATTCAGCGCCGGAGGACATTGGTCTAGGCATTAGCCTCGACCTAGACGTCGTAGTACAAGGTGAACTCGTAAGGGTGGGGGCGGAGGCGGAGGGCGTCGACCTCGTGGGTGCGCTTGTAGGCGACCCACGTGTCCAGCAGGTCGTCGGTGAACACGTCGCCGGAGCGGAGGAAGTCGCTGTCGACCTCGAGGGCGTCGAGCGCGGCCTCGAGCGAAGCCGGTACCTGGGGGACGCCGGCCAGCTCCTCGGGCGGCAGGTCGTAGAGGTCCTTGTCCACCGGATCGGGCGGCTCGATGCGCTTGTCGATGCCGTCGAGACCGGCCAGCAGCATGGCGCTGAAGGCCAGGTACGGGTTGGCCGTCGAGTCCGGGCAGCGGAACTCGACCCGCTTGGCCTTGGGCGAGAGGTTGGCCAGCGGGATGCGACACGACGCCGAGCGGTTGCGCTGGCTGTAGACGAGGTTCACCGGCGCCTCGTAGCCCGGCACCAGACGCTTGAAGCTGTTGGTCGTCGGGTTGGTGAAGGCGAGCAAGGCCGGAGCGTGGTGGAGCAGACCGCCGATGTACCAGCGGGCCAGGTCCGACAGCCCGGCGTAGCCGCCCTCGTCGTAGAAGAGCGGCTCACCGCCCTTCCACAGCGACTGGTGGGTGTGCATGCCCGAGCCGTTGTCCTCGAACACGGGCTTGGGCATGAACGTCAGGCTCTTGCCCGCATCCCAGGCCGTGGCCTTGAGCACGTACTTGAAGGTCATCAGCTTGTCGGCCATGGCCAGCAGGGTGTCGAACTGGATGCCGATCTCGCCCTGGCCGCCTGACGCGACCTCGTGGTGGTGCAGCTCGACGGGCACGCCCACCTGCTCCAGGTTGAGCGTCATCTGCGAGCGCAGGTCGTGGAGGTGGTCCATCGGAGGCACCGGGAAGTAGCCCTGCTTCGTCCGGGGCTTGTACCCGAGGTTGGGCTGCTCGTCGCGGCCCGTGTTCCACTGCCCCTCGTCGCTGTCGACGGCGTAGAACGAGCCGTTGGACCGGGTCTCGAAGCGCACGTCGTCGAACACGAAGAACTCCGGCTCGGGACCGAAGTACGCGGTGTCGGCCAGACCGGTGGAAAAGAGGTGCTGCTCGGCCTTGCGGGCGATGTGGCGGGGGTCGCGGCTGTAGCTCTCCCCCGTCACCGGATCGGCCACGAAGCAGTGCAACACGTAGGTGGGGTGGGGGCGGAAGGGGTCGAGGTAGCCGGTGTCGGGATCGGGCACGAGGATCATGTCCGACTCCTGGATCTCCTGGAACCCCCGCACCGACGAGCCGTCGAAGGGGTGGCCAGTCTCGAAGTGGCCCTCGTTGAGCACCGAGGCCGGAATGGTCACGTGCTGCATGACCCCCGGCAGGTCCGAGAACCGGAAGTCGACGAAGGCGACGTCCTGGTCGTTGATGGTGTCGAGCACCTCGGACGGTGTGCGCTGCTCCACGTGGACCTCCATGGCCGACGACGAGGCGAACCTACCCGAGGCTCACCGGGGCACGAGACGATCCTCGGCGGCAGCGGCGGTCGGACCGGGTGCCATGGGTGCGGTCTCCGACCAGATCCGGCGAGCGGATGCGGCCCCCGCACCGCATCTACACCCGGCCCCGAACAGCGTCACCGCCGCCCGGACCCGCTGGACGGGCACGGGGCCCGACCAGGAGCTGAGGCCCCGGCGAGATCAGCGATGACGCGTGGTCTCACCCTCTCCATGCATGCCGGGGCCCCCGTGTCACACGACGTCGACGATCACCTCCGGCCGGGCGCGACGAAGGCCGGCCTCCCGGGGGGAGACCGGCCTTCGTCGTCGGTGGTCAGGTCAGAGGGCGGCGGAGCAGACCGTGTTGGTGATCAGCCGGGTCACCACGTAGGGGTCGCAGTTGGCGTTGGGCCGGCGGTCCTCGATGTAGCCCTTCTTGTCCTGGGCTACCTGCCAGGGGATGCGCACCGAGGCGCCGCGGTCGGACACGCCGTAGTTGAACTCGTCCCACGGGGCGGTCTCGTGCAGGCCGGTGAGCCGGTGCTCGATGTCGGGGCCGTAGCCACCGACGTGCTCCTCGACCTTGCCCGGCGCCCCGAGCGACTCGCAGGCGGCGATGATGGCGTCGTAGCCCTCGCGCATGGCCTTGGTGGAGAAGTTGGTGTGGGCGCCAGCGCCGTTCCAGTCGCCCTTGACCGGCTTGGGGTCGAGCGTGGCGGCTACGTCGAAGTCCTCGGCGATGCGGTACAGCAGCCAGCGGGCCAGCCACATCTCGTCGGACACCTCCAGCGGACCGACCGGGCCCACCTGGAACTCCCACTGACCGGGCATGACCTCGGCGTTGATGCCCGAGATGGCGAGGCCGGCCTGGAGGCAGGCCTCGAGGTGGGCCTCGACGATGTCGCGGCCGTAGACCTCATCGGCCCCGACCCCGCAGTAGTAAAAGCCCTGGGGCGCAGGGAAGCCGCCCTTGGGGAAGCCGAGCGGGTGGCCGTCGGAGAAGAACGTGTACTCCTGCTCGATGCCGAACAGCGGCTCCTGGTCGGCGTACTGCTCGGCCACGGCCCGCAGAGCAGCACGGGTGTTGGTGGGGTGGGGTGTCATGTCGATGAGCATCACCTCGCACATCACCAGGACGTTGTCACCGCCCCGGATGGGGTCGGGGACCACCCGGACCGGCTTCAGGACGCAGTCGGACTGGTCGCCCGGGGCCTGGTTGGTGCTGGACCCGTCGAAGCCCCAGATGGGCCACTCCTTCGGGGCCTCGGCCATGACCTTGGTCTTGGACCGCAGGCGGGCCGCCGGCTCGGTGCCGTCGATCCAGATGTACTCGGCCTTGATCGCCACGGGCGACTTCCTTCTCTCGAGAGGTGAGCAGGGGGACCGCAGGACGATGCCAGCCAGCCGTGTCACACCCGTTTCCCGAATGTGAACGTGGTGTGAACGCCCCTTGCGGTGCCCGGGCAAGGGTAGCGGCGGACCCGGATCGACCGGAGATCGACGGTCACGCTCGGGTCCCCGACGTCGTGAACGCAATGTGAACTGGGCCCCATCCGCTTGCGGCCCCGGTCGGTCGCGGCGACCATTCACCCGTGGATCCGCAGAAGGCCTACGTCCTGCGCACCGTCGAGGAACGCGGCGTGCGCCTCATCCGGCTCTGGTTCACCGACGTGGTGGGACAGATGAAGTCCTTCGCCATCTCCCCCGCCGAGCTGGAGTCCGCCTTCGAGGAGGGCATGCAGTTCGACGGGTCCGCCATCGACGGGTTCAGCCGCATCCAGGAGTCCGATGTCCTGGCTCGGCCCGACGCCGGCACCTTCGAGCTGCTCCCCTGGGGCCAGTCCGACGAGACCGCGGCCCGCATGTTCTGCGACATCACCAACCTCGACGGCACCCCGTTCGAGGGCGATCCCCGCCACGTGCTCAAGCGCAACCTGGACCGGGCCCGCGAGCGGGGCTTCAGCTTTTACGTGGCGCCGGAGATGGAGTTCTTCTACTTCGCCGACGGGGACGGCACGAGCCAACCGGTCCCCCTCGACACCGGATCCTACTTCGACCTCACCACGGCGGATGTGGCCTCGGACCTGCGCAAGCGGACCATCCACACCCTCGAGGCCATGGGCATCCCCGTCGAGTACTCGTTCCACGAGGACAGCCCCAGCCAGCACGAGATCGACCTGCGCTACACCGACGCCCTCACCATGGCCGACAACGTCATGACCTTCCGGCTGGTGGTGCGCGAGATCGCCATGGAACGGGGCGTCTACGCCACCTTCATGCCCAAGCCCCTCGCCGGGGTGCAGGGCTCGGGGATGCACACCCACATGTCCCTGGCCGAGGGCGACAGCAACGCCTTCGCCGACGGGGCCGATCCCTACCGGCTGTCCAAGGTCGGTCGGGGCTTCATCGCCGGGCTCCTCGAGCACGCGCCCGAGATCACCGCGGTGACCAACCAGCTCGTCAACTCCTACAAGCGCCTGATCCCCGGCACCGAGGCCCCCGCCCACGTCTCCTGGGCCCGCAACAACCGCTCCGCCCTCGTCCGGGTGCCGGTGACCAAGTCGGGCAAGGACGCCTCGGTCCGCATCGAATACCGGGCCCCGGACCCGGCCTGCAACCCCTACCTGGCCTTCTCGGTCATCCTGGCCGCCGGGCTCCGGGGCGTCGACGAGGGCTATGACCTGCCCGACGAGACCACCACCAACGTCTTCCGCCTGACCCCGGCCGAGCGAGCGGCCGAGGGCCTCCGCGAGCTCCCCCAGTCCCTGTCCGACGCCCTCGACGTGATGGAGGGCTCCGAGCTGGTGGCCGGGGCCCTGGGGGAGCACATCTTCAGCTGGTTCATCCGCAACAAGCGCAGCGAGTGGTCCGACTACAAGGCGCAGGTGACTCCCTACGAGCTGGAGCGCTACCTGCCCGCCTGGTGATGACAGAGCCCTGGCTGATCTATCCCGATCCGCCCCCCGCCGAGCTGGTGCAGACCCTCGAGCTGTCCGGCCACGCCTGGAAGGCGGTGGCCGACGAGGCCGGGGTGGCGCGCATGGACGCCGACACCGTGTGGCGGGGCGCAGTCGTCCTGCTGGGCGACGCCCCCGAGGCCGGCCTGGCGGTGTGTCGGGCCCTGCGCAAGCGCGACATCCCGATCGAACCGGTCCTGCTCCTGGTGCGGGGCGCCGGGCTGACCGACCTCGAGCTGCGCGACGACCTGTACGACGACTTCTGCCTCGACCCGTTCCACCCCCGTGAGCTGGAAGCTCGTCTCCGGCACCTGCTGTGGCGGGCGGGCACCGGCGCCGGCCCCGAGATGATCGAGCACGGCGGCCTGGCCCTGAACCTGGAGACCTACCAGGCCGCCATCGAGGGCCGGCCCCTCGACCTCACCTACATGGAGTACGAGCTGCTGAAGTTCCTGGCCCAGCACCCGGGGCGGGTGTTCACCCGGGAGACGCTGCTCAGCCGGGTGTGGGGCTACGAGTACTACGGCGGCGCCCGCACCGTCGATGTCCACATCCGTCGGCTGCGGGCGAAGCTGGGCGAGGAGCGCGCCGGGCTGATCACCACCGTGCGATCCGTCGGCTACCGCTTCGGTCAGTCGCGCTGGGGGTCCTGAGACCCGGCGTCGAGCCGGAGACGAGCCCCGTTCAGCGGTTGAGGTCGATGAGCTCGCTGCCCTCGTTGACCGTCTCACCGGTCTGGGTGAGGCAGTGGCCCAGGATCCCGGAGGCGACCGCTCCGCTCAGGGCGACGGCGATGGGGAAGACGGCGACGAGGATGACGGCGAGGATGATGGCTCCGACCACGGCCCCATCATGGCTCCCCAGCGCGCGCCGCTCCCACCCGGACCCGCAGGTCGACGTTCAGGCCTCCCCTTGGGCTCAGCCCGCAGAGGCCACGGCCCAGGCCTCGACCTCGAGGCGCGCGTCGAAGGGCAGTCCGGCCACGGCCACGCAGCTGCGCGCCGGGCGCGGGTCGGTGAAGGCCGCCACCCAGCGTTCGTTGAGCATCGAGTAGTCCGACATGTCGGTGAGGAAGACGGTGGCCTTCACCACGTCGTCGAGGCCGGCCCCGTGCTCGGCCAGGCGATCGAGCACGTTGGCCAGCACCGCGTCGACCTGCTCGCCGAAGGACCGGTCGCTGAGGAAGGTGCCGTCGCGCAGCGGCACCTGGCCCGAGACCGCGATCCAGTCACCGGTGCGGACAGCGGGCGTGTAAGGGGGTTTGCTCATGGACGTCTCCCAAAGAGGGCCGTTCGGGGCAAGGGGACGAGGCTACCGGTCCGGTTCCCACGGTCCGACCGACCCCCCACGCCCCGACGGCGAGCATCCTGGCGAACCGGACACGGTCCCTGAGGCTCCCGCACCCGGATCCGCGACCACGTCGGGGCGAGGCTGGCGGGCCGGGGTGCCCGCGTGCCGCAGAGACGGCTCAGGGGCCGGTCGGGAGGTCGGTGGGGGTCCCCGCGGCGAGCCAGGCGGCGGCCGCGGCGGCGACGAAGACGGCATCGCTCACCGGTGTCGGCGGTCCATCGTCGGCCTCGATGACGACGGTCACCGGGGGCATCTCGGCGGCGCGCAGGATCCCGAAGGAGCGGATGGTCAGGTCCTCGATGGCACCGTCGGGCGTCACCGTCAGCCCCTCGCTGCGGATCCACGACAGGCCCTGGTGCACGGCGCCCACGCAGTAGCTGCGGAGCACCACCTCGTCGAGGGGGTCGCCGGCCCGGACCCGCACCTGCACCGACCCATCGGGGTCCAGGGCGACCTCGGCCCGTCCCCCCTCAGGGGCGACGACCGGGCCGCCCCGCCCGGTGGCGCCGGCCAGCAGGACGTGGGCCTCGGCCCACCCCGTGGCGCGGGGGTCGGTGCTGGTGGGTGGCCCGGGGACGGCGACCGCCTCGACCTCGAGCCCGGGGGCCGCGGCGACCACGGCCGCGGCGATGCCGGGAGTGGCCGCGACCCGCAGCACCCCGGTGCCGTCGGCGTGGGCCCCGCCCGCGACCGGCGGCCGCTTGGGCCCCATCCGCACCACGTCCTCCCGGGCGAGGAGCACGCGCACGGCCCGGCCGTGGTGGTCGGCGAGGGCTCGCGCCGCGGTGGCCACCGGCGAGCTCCGCTTGCCGCCGAAGGCCCCCCCGTTCACCAGCGGTCCGACCGGCTCGCCGGCCGGGACGCACCAGGCCGCGTCGGGCTCCAGGTAGGCCGGCTCGACCCAGCGGGTACGGAGGGTGGCGGCCCAGTCTCCGGGCGGCAGCGACAGCGGCGGCTCGGCGGCCACCGTCGTGCGTCGGCCCTGGACCTTGCCGGCTACGGCTCGGGCCTCGGCCAGGGTCTCGCCGAGGGCCCAGCCCCCGATCCCGTCGGGCGTGGCCACCAGAGCATCGAGCGGAGCGCTGTCGTCGGCGAAGCCGCCCCGGCCCAGGGCCACCTCGGGACCCACCTGCTGCGGAGCGTGGCCCTCCAGCGCGGCGCGCCGGGCCGCCGCGGTGAGGTCGCGGGCCGGCGAGATGGCCGGGCCCGACCCACCGGGCGGGATCGCCACCTCGACCTCGGACAACGCCGGCAACGCGGCATCCCACGCGTCGACAATGGGCCGCCAGCCGGTGCACCGGCACAGGTGGGCGGCCAGGGCCCGCTCCACTGCGCCCTGGTCGGTGGCGCTCACCCCCTTGACCCGGGCCCCTTCGAGGCGGCAGATGATGCCGGGGGTGCAGAAGCCGCACTGGCTGGCCCCGGTGGCCGAGAAGGCCTCGGCCCACGCCTCCCGCACGGCGGGAGCGAGGCCATCGACGGTGGTGACGACCCGGCCGCGCACCCGGCGCAACGGGGTGACACAGGCCACCCGGGGGGCGCCGTCCACGAGCACGGTGCAGCAGCCGCACTGACCCTGGGGCGAGCACCCATCCTTGGGGCTGCGGACCCCGAGGCGGTCGCGCAGCGCCTCGAGCAGGCTGATGCCCTCGTCGGCCAGCTCCACCTGGCGGCCGTCCACCTCGAGCTGGAGGGGGTCGGCGGATGGCCCTCGCGTCGCCGGGAGGCGGGCGCTCCGCGTGGGCTCGGTCACCGGCGGGAGCATAGGTTGAGGCGGTGACCACCTCTCCGCCCCCACCGGACGGGCATGCCGTCGTCCTCAGTCGCCGGGCCCTGCTCCGCGGCGCCGCGGCACTCGGCGTGGCGGGCACGGTGGGTGGTCTGGGGCTGGCGGCCTGCGGCGGCGGCGACGACGACGACGACGACGAGGGGTCGGCCGACGGCCCCGCCGACGAGGAGGCTCTGGTCCTGGTCAGCATGGTGCCCGAGGGCACCGCGGCGGCGGGGGCCGCGGCCCGTCTGGCCCTCGGTCTGGGCGATGTGCGGGGCACCCTCGTCAAGGACGCGCCGGCCACGCTCACCTTCGACGTCGAGACGGCGGACGGCGCGGTGGTGGCCTCGGACCTGGAGGTGGCCCGCCACGATGCCGGCCTCCCCCGTGCCTACTACCCGCTCGTCGTCACCGTGGACGAACCCGGGTTCTACACCGCTCGGTCCGAGCTCGACGGGGCCCCACTCGATGCCGCCTTCCAGGTGGTGGCGGCCGACGAGATCACCATCCCTGTCCCCGGCGAAGCCTTCCCGACCCTCACCACCCCGACCACCTCCGACGCCGCCGGTGTGGACCCGATCTGCACCCAGGAACCACCGTGCCCGCTCCACGAGGTGGAGCTGACCGGGGTGCTGGGCCGCGAGCCGGTCGCGCTGCTGATCTCGACCCCGGCGTTCTGCCAGACGGCCATCTGCGGACCGGTGCTGGACCTGTTCGTCGCTGCCCAGAGCGAGTTCCCCGAGGTCACCCTCATCCACGCCGAGGTCTACGCCTCGGCCGAGGCGGTCGAGGCCCAGGGACTCCAGGCTCCGCTCGCGCCCGTGGTCGACGCCCTCCGGCTGCCCTTCGAGCCCGCTCTGCTGCTGATCGGGGCCGACGGCACCTTGATCCGCCGCCTCGATGTCATCTACGACGAGGTGGAGCTGCGCGACGCCCTGATCGAGCTGACGGCCTGAGAGGCCGCAGCCCGTCGTCTAGGAGAAGCTGGAGCCGCAGCCGCAGGTGCGCTGGGCGTTGGGGTTGTTGATCGAGAACCCGGCCTGGTTGAGACCGTCGGCGTAGTCGAGGGTCGCGCCCTCGAGCATCATGGCGCTGGACGCGTCGACCACCACCTTGACGCCGGAGTAGTCGGCCGTCAGGTCATCGTCGGCGACCTCGGTGTCGAAGAACATGTCGTAGCTGAACCCCGAGCAGCCGCCCGGGCGGACAGCCACGCGCAGGGCCAGCTGGTCCTCGCCCTCGGCCTTGATCAGCTCGGAAACCTTGGTGGCGGCAGTGTCGGTCAGGGCGATCACGTCAGCGTTCCTCCTCGGGGGACCTGCGAGCTCGGGACCCGCAGCGCAGTACCCCGAAGACTACCGCCGTCCTGCGTCCGCGCCCCACCGCGGCGAGGACACGGTCAGGCGACGGGTGCGGGGGCCATCGGCACCCGGATCTCGACCTGGCAGGGACTGCGGTCGACGAGGGAGCCGAACCCGACGACCTCACCTTCGCCCGAGGCCGCCACCACGCCCTCGATGAGACCCCGGTGGAGGCTGCACAGCAGGTCGGGGCGCTGCTCGGCCAGGTCGCGGAAGGGGCAGTGGGCAAAGGCCACCGTGGCCAGCTCCACCACGCGTCCGTCGTCGTCGATCTCGTCGGAGGTGGCCGTTGCGGGGTCGAAGCCCATGGCGTCGAGCTGGGCCACGACGGCCGAGAGGCAGCCGCGCGCGGCCCCGAAGCGCTCGCCGTCGGCGTGACCCTGGTCGCGACCCACGTCGAGGGCGTCGCCGGCGTCGGCGCCGGTGGCCGCCGCCAGGCGCAGCAGCATGCGGGCGAGGGTGGGGAACGAGGCCGGCTCCAACCCGAGCGAGGGGGCGTCAGGGGCGAGGGAGTACAGGTGCTGAGGGCGCCCCACCCCGCCCCGGGGATCGGTGTGCACTGCCAGCAGCCCGACGTCGCGCATCCGCTCCAGGTGAGGGCGGACGGTGTTGGGATGGAGGTCGAGCACGGCGGCCACGTCGGCGGTGGAGAGGGGCCGGGCCGAGCGGGCCAGTTCGAGGTAGATGGCGTAGCGGGTGTTGTCGCCCAGGGCCTTGAGCACGGCCAGACGACTTAGATCGCCGCTCGCGCCCTCGGACCCCTCTCCGGGATCGAGACGCTGGTCAGCCGGGCTCGCGTCGCTCATCGGGGAACAGGGTACCGGAGGGTCCGCTCCCTCCCCGGGGTTCTCCCGGCCGAGACCGGTAGAATCCCTGCCGTGCCCCCCACACCGACCCCCTCACCCGACACCGGCAGGGCCGACGGGCCCCCGGTCGACCTCGACGAGCTGCGTGGTCTCCTGCGGGGCGTCATCGACCCCGAGCTGGGCAGCGACATCGTCGATCTCGGCATGGTGCGCGACGTCGCCGCCGACGCTGATGGTCGGGTCACCGTGACCATCGCCCTCACCACCTCGGGCTGCCCCCTCCGAGCGCAGATCCAGCGCGACATCCGCACTCGCCTGGGCTCGGTGCCCGGGGTGTCCGACGTGCGCCTGGAGTGGACCGAGATGACCGATGAGCAGAAGTCCTCGGCCATGGCCAAGGCCCGCTTCAACGTCTCCCAGCGCAACGAGGAGACGGCGGTCGGCCCCACCACCAAGGTCATCCTGGTCGCCTCGGGCAAGGGCGGGGTGGGCAAGTCGTCGGTCACGGTCAACCTGGCTGCGGCCCTGGCCGCACGCGGCCTCACCGTGGGGGTGCTCGACGCCGACGTCTGGGGCTTCTCGGTGCCCCGCATGCTCGGCGTCGAGGGGCGCCTGGCCGGCCTGGAGCGCGACGGTCGCAAGCTGATGGTCCCCCACGAGAAGGCGGTGGGCGACGGCGTGGTGAGGGTCATCTCCATGGGTTTCCTGGTCGAGGACGAGGCCTCCGCCCTCATGTGGCGGGGTCTCATGCTCAACCGCGGCGTGCAGCACTTCCTCCAGGACGTGGAGTGGGGCGACGACCTCGACTACCTCCTCGTCGACATGCCCCCCGGCACCGGCGACGTGCAGATGGGCGTGGCCAAGATGATCCCCCGGGCCGAGGTCCTCGTCGTCACCACCCCGGCCCTGGCGGCCCAGAAGGTCGCCGAGCGGGCCGTCAGCATGTCCCGCAAGAGCTACCTCCGGGTGGCCGGCGTCATCGAGAACATGAGCGCCTTCACCTGCGACCACGGCGAGAGCTACCCCCTGTTCGGCTCCGGCGGTGGCCAGGCCCTGGCCGAGGCCTCCGGGGCGCCCCTCCTGGCCCAGATCCCCCTCGAGCCCGAGGTGGTCTCGGGCGGCGACACGGGCCGGCCCGCGGCGCTGGGCGACGGACCGGCGGCCGAGGCCTTCCGGGCGCTGGCCGAGGTGGTGGTCACCGAGGCCGTCCCGCCCGTGGCCATGGCCGGCTGCACGGCCCGGATGCTCGACGCCGCCGTCGCCGCCCTCGACGACCAGGATGCCGCGGAGGCCGCCGCCCGCGAGACCCCCGTCGACGTCCCCACCCCGGGCTGAGCGACCGCCCGGGTGCCCGGGTGCCGAGCGACACGAGGACACTGCCCATCGCGCCGTCAGTCGACCGGCGCACCGACCTCGCGGGCGGCGGCGGCGGCCATGTCCGAGACGAAGGCGTCGTCGAGGGGCCGCGACTTGAACAGGTGCAGGAAGAACAGCGGGGCCACGAAGCGGACCTGGGCCTCGTCGATGGGCGCATCAGTCCGGATCTCACCCCGGGCCACGGCCCGCTCGAAGACCACCCGGCATGCCTGGCGCCGCTCGTCACTGAAGCGGTCGAGGGCCCGGCTGGTGTCCTCGTCGTGGGTCGCCGACTCCAGCAGCGAGGCCACCGTCTGTCCCCAGGCGCCGTGGTTCAGGCCGTCGGCCAGCTGCCGCCCGAAGGCGAGCAGGTCGTCGGCCAGGCACCCGGTGTCGGGCGGCTCGTCGAAGTCGATGAGGTGGCGGAAGGCCTCGGCGAGGAGCGCCGAGCGGTCGGGGAAGTTGCGGTAGACGGTGCTGCGCGCCACGCCGCTGCGCTCGGCCACGCCGTCGATGGTGATGCGCCCGAAGCCCTCCTGGGCCAACAGCTGAGCGGTGGCCTCGAGGACGAGGGCCCGGGTCCGCTCGACCCGCGGATCGACCGCACCGCCGACCGTGCTCATGAGGAGATCAGCTCCTCCCGTTCCTCGGCCGGAGCCAGCGGCGTCTTGGGCCAGGTCCGGTTGACGATGACCGCCGTGACCACCCCGATGCCGGCCGCCACCAGGAACGCCAGGCTCAGGCCGTCGGTGTAGGCGCCCTTGGCCGTGTCGATCAGCTGGGCCCCCATCCCGGGCGGGGCCTGGGGCGAGCGCCCCACGGCGATGGCCCCGGCGATCGAGTCGCGGACCACGCTCGCCGGCTCGGCCGGCAGCTGCGCCACCAGATCGGAGATGCCCGAGCGGTACCCGATCGACAGGAGAGAGCCGAGCACGGCGATGCCGATGGCGCCGCCGACCTCGCGGGTGGTGTCGTTGATGGCCGAGCCCACCCCCGCCTTGCTGGGGGGGAGGGAGGCGACGATGGCCTCGGTCGACGGGGGCATGAGGTTGGCCAGGCCGATCCCGAGCAGCACCAGGCCGACCAGCAGCACGCCGTAGGAGGTGTCGGGACCGAGGGTGGCGAGCACGCCGAACCCCACCGCCTGCACGACCAGTCCGAAGGTGACCATGGTGCGAGCACCGAAGCGCGCCACCAGGCGCGGGCCCTGGGGCGACACGATCAGCATCGTCACCGCGAAGGGAAGCTGGTGGACCGCGGCGGCCAGCGGGCTGTAGCCCCGGACGAACTGCAGGTAGAGGGTGACGATGTAGAACATGCCGAACATCACGCCGAAGGCGGCGGTGATGGTGAGGCTGCCGAGGGACAGGCGCCGGAGGCGGAACAGGCGGGGATCGAGCATCGGGAACTCGATCCGCAGCTCGTAGAGCACGAACCCGACCAGACCGAGGATGCCGACGACGAAGCCGGCGAGGGTCGCTGCGCTGGTCCAGCCGTGCTCGGGGCCGTTGATGATGCCGAAGACCAGGCCCCCGAGCCCGATGATCGAGAACACCGCGCCCAGCGGATCGAGGGGGCGGCGCTCCTCGTCGCGCGAGCTGGGTACCACGGCCGCGATGGCGACCAGGGCCAGCAACGCGATGGGCACGTTGATGAACAGCACCGATCCCCACCAGTAGCGCTCGAGCAGCAGCCCGCTCATCAGCGGCCCGATGGCCCCGCCGGCCCCGGCGAAGCCGGCCCAGACGGCGATGGCCTTGCCCCGCTCGGCCGGGGGAACACCGAGGTGAGGATGGACAGGGTGGCAGGCATGATGAGCGCCGCGCCGAGGCCCATGACGGCGCGCAGGGTAATGAGCTGGGTCGGGTCGCCGGCCTCGCTGGCCACCACTGCGGCGCCGGCGAAGAGGGCCAGACCGCCGAGGAGGGCCTTCTTGCGCCCGTAGCGATCGCCGAGGGCCCCGGCGAGGAGCAGGAACCCCGCGAAGACCAGCCCGTAGGAGTCGATGATCCAGAGCTGCTCGGTCTGGTCGGCATCGAGGGCCCGCACGATGGACGGGATGGCGACGTTGAGGGAGCTGACGCTGGCCACCACCAGGATCAGGCACAGGCAGAGGATGCCGAGGATCGTCCACCGCTGGGGGTGGCCCTCGTCATCGGTGGGGGGCGAGGCGCCCGAGGGGCGATCGGTGAGGCGAGCCATGGTGTCCTCCTACGACGCAACAGCGTGTCGCACAGTAGGACACACTGTTGCAGATGTCGAGGTGAAGCCGGTCACGGTCGGACAGGGTCCCGGCGGGTGAGCACCCCGTCGTCCGAGCCACCGACCCGTCCGTGCCCCGTCCGACGCCCGGCCCCTCACCGGAGGGCGGGACGGGGCCGGCCAGCATCTAACGTGGGGCCGTGATCCCCTTCGAGCGCCGGGTGGTGCACGCCCTCGTGCAGGCCGCTGACCCGACCCTGCGGGCCGAGGTCGTCGCCTACGTGGAGGGATGTCTGGCCGACATGCCCGAGCACCTGCGGGCCGGCGTGCTGGCCGAGTCGCTGGCCCTCGGCACCTGGTCTCGCCTGCGGTCGCTTCGGTCCGATCGCGAGGAGGTGCTGCGCCGCCAGCTGGCGGATTGGGAGCACCACCCCATCGACGTGGTGCGCCAGTACGTCCGCCTCATCGGCTCCCTCGTGCTCTTCGCCGAGGTCGAGCTGACCGACGCCGCCGCCGGCGACCGTTCCCGCGAGCCGTCGGCCCTCGCCCGGTGAGAGCGGGACCGACCACCGTGCAGACCGAGGTCGCCATCGTGGGCTCGGGCGCCGGAGGAGCCATCACCGCGGCCCGGCTGGCGGGGGCGGGGCGCGACGTCCTCGTGCTGGAGGAAGGACCGCGCTACGACCCCGACTCGGTCGAGCCCTTCTCCCTCGAGGAGCTGGCCACCCGCTACCGCCACCGCGGGCTTTCGGCCAGCCTGGGCAGCCCGGCCATCGCCTTCGCCGAGGGTCGCTGCGTCGGCGGCAGCACCGAGGTCAACAGCGGTCTCTACCACCGCCTCCCAGGCGAGCTGATCACCAGCTGGGCCCACACCTACGCCATCGACGCCTTCGACGAGGCCAGCCTCGACCGCTACGCGGAGGAGCTGGAGGCCGACCTCAGCGTGTCCCGCGTCACCGGTCCCCCTCCCCGCTCCTCGGCGGTGCTGGAGGAGGGGGCCGACAAGCTGGGCTGGCGGGCGGTCGAGTTCGCCCGGGTCTACCGCCAGGACGGCGACGGTCCTGCGGTGAAGCAGACCATGTCGCGCACCATGATCCCCCGGGCCGAGGCCGCCGGCGCCACGGTGCTGGCCGACTGCCGGGTGCGACGCGTCCGTCGCCAGACCGGGCGCCAGGCGCGCGCCGTGGGGCTGAACGTGGTGCGGACCCGACCCGACGGCACCTCCGAGGTCCTGGTGGTGGAGGCCGACCACGTCGTGGTGTGTGCCGGCGCCATCCAGACCCCCGCCCTGCTGCAGCGTTCCGGGGTGCGCGGCGTGGTCGGCCGAGGTCTGAAGGTCCACCCAACCGTCAAGGTGGCGGCCCGGTTCCTCGAGCCCATGGACCGGGCCGAGGTGCCCATGCACCGGATCACCGAGTTCGCGCCCCACCTGACCATCGGGGGCTCGGCCAGCCGCCGGGGGCACCTGGCCCTTGCCCTGGGCGAAACCGGTCTCGCCCACGACGAGGCCCTGGCCCACTGGGAGGACGTGGCCGTCTACTACGCGGCCATCCGCAGCGACGGCGAGGGCCGGGTGACCGCCCTGCCCGGAGCGCGGGCGCCGCTGGTCACCTACCGGCTCACCGACGCCGACCTGAGCCGCCTGGCCCGGGGCCTGGTGCACGTGGGCGATGCCCTGCTGGCCGCCGGCGCGGTCGAGCTGCACCCGTCGATCGTGGGCGGGCCCATCGTCCGCGACCGGGCCGGCCTCGTCGACTGGTGGGACGCCCTCACCCGCCGGCGGGCCAACCTGATGACGGTGCACATGACCTCCAGCGTGCGCATGGGTGAGGATCCCGCCCGCACCGGCACCGACAGCTTCGGTCGGGTGCACGGGGTCGCGGGCCTGCGCGTCAACGACGCCTCGCTGCTGCCCGACGCCCCCGGCGTCAACCCCCAGGGTGCGGTCATGGCCATCGCCGCCCGCAACGCCGACCACCTCCTCGCCTCTCTGTGACCCCTCCTCCACCCGTCCCCTCCCCGCCGAGCCCCGAGCGACAGCGCTCCACCGACGCCCGCAACCGCGCCAACGGGCGACCGACGAGCGCGGAGTCGGGGCCATGAGCGAGAGCACGGCGCCGGCGGGGCTGGACCCGAACCCGACCCTGGTGGTGACCGGCGCCGCCGGCTGGCTGGGCCAGAACCTGCTGCGGACCACCCGCCCCGACCGGGAGCGCATCCGGGCCCTGGCTCGCGACGAGGAGCAGGCGGCCCTGCTGGCGGTGCTCGGGCCCAACGTCGAGCCGGTGGTCGGCGATGTGCGCGACCCGGTCGCCATCGAGCGCCTTTTCGAGGGCCTGACCGCGCCGACGGTCGTGCACGCTGCCGCCGTCATCCACCCGGCGGGGGGGACAAGGGAGATGTTCGACGTCAACGTGGGCGGCACGGAGGTGGTGCTCGACGGGGCCCGCCGCACCGGAACCCGCCGCCTCGTCCACATCTCCTCGAGCTCGCCCTTCGGTGCCAACCCGGAGCCAGGGCAGCGCTTCACCGAGGAGTCCCCCCGCAACCCCTTCGTCGGCTACGGCGGGTCCAAGCACGAGGGTGAGCTGCTCGTCGAACGGGCCCACCAGCGCGGCGACGTCGAGACCGTCATCCTCCGAGCTCCCTGGTTCTACGGTCCGTGGCAGCCCGAGCGCCAGGCCCGCTTCTTCGCCGGCATCCGCCGCGGCCGGTTCCCGCTGGTGGGGACCGGGGCCAACCACCGCTCCATGGTCTACACGGGTCACCTGGTGCAGGGGGTCCTGCGGGCGGAGTCGGTGCCGGCGGCGGCGGGACGCGACTACTGGATCGCCGACGCCGAGCCCTACCGCGTCGCCGACGTGTACCGCACCGTGAAGGCGGCGCTGGCCGCCGAGGGCCTGGAACCGGTGGCCCGCCAGCCTCGTCTCCCCCGCCTCGCCGGTGTGGCGGCCGAGACCCTCGACCGAGCCGCCCAGGCCCGGGGCCTCTACGTGCAGGCCCTGCACGTGCTGGGCGAGATGAAGGACGAGATCGCGGTGGACATCACCCGGGCCCGCACCGAGCTGGCGTACGCGCCGAACACCTCGCTCCTCGACGGCATGCGCACGAGCATCCGCTGGTGCCTCGAGCACGGGCAGGCCCTGTGAGCGTGGGCGGGGCCGGTGGCCGGCGGAGCCTGGTCACCGGGGGCGGTGGGTTCTTCGGCACCATGCTGGTCGACCGCCTGCGGGAACGGGGCGACGACGTCCGCATCCTCGACGTGATGGCCCCCGACGTCGTGCCCGACGGCGTCGAGGTGGTGACCGCCGACATCCGCGATGCCGCCGCGGTCCGGGCCGCCTGCGACGACGTCGACGTCGCCTTCCACAACGTGGCCCAGGTGCCCCTGGCCCAAGACCGCGACCTGTTCTGGACCGTGAACGTGGTGGGCACCGCCAACCTGCTCGTCGCCGCCCGCGACGCCGGGGTCGGGAAGGTGGTGTCGACGTCGACCAGCGCGATCTACGGCGTGCCCGAGACCAACCCGGTCGACGAGACCACCCCGCCCCGGCCCCTCGAGGCCTACGGCCGGGCCAAGCTGGAGGCCGAGCTGCTGTGCCGCGACGCGGTCGACGCCGGCCTCGACGTCACCCTCATCCGGCCCCGCACCATCCTCGGCCACGGCCGCCTGGGCATCATGTCGATGCTCTTCGAGCTGGTGGCCGAGGGCGCACCGGTCCCGGTGCTCGGATCCGGGGACAACCGCTACCAGTTCGTCCACGCCGCCGACCTGGCCGGCGCCTGCCTGCTCGCCGGCGACCAGGCCGGAGCCTCCGCCTACAACGTGGGCGGGCCCGACGTCGGCACCATGCGCGAGACCCTCGAGGCCCTCTGCGCCCACGCGGGGACCGGCGCGCGGGTGCGCTCTCTGCCCCACGCTCCGGCCCGGCTGGCCATGGAGGCCGCGTCCCGGGCCCACCTGGTGCCCCTGGCGCCGTACCACTGGCTGCTCTACGGCGAGTCCCTGTGGTTCGACAGCAGCCGGGCCCGCAACGAGCTGGGCTGGGAGCCCGAGTACGGCCATGCCGCCATGCTGGCCGAGACCTACGACTGGTGGCAGGCCCATCGCGACGACCTCGCCGGTCGCACCGGCTCCCACCACCAGTCCCCCGCCCGCATGGGCGCTCTCGCCCTCCTCAAGCGCCTCGCCTGATCGCGGTCCGGCCGCGTCCGGCACGAGAGCACCCCATGCGTCGTCGACGTCGACGACGCATGGGAGCGAGGCTGCCGAGGGTCAGGCGGGCGGTCTCAGAAGGTGCCGGCGGGGGTGACGAACACGGCGGTGGGGGCACCCAGGTCGACGATGTCGGACAGGTCGTCGCGGACATCGTCGGGGATGTCGCCGTCGACGGCGAGGACCAGCAGATTGGCCTCGACCTGGGCCGCCTGGTCGGGGCGGCCAGCCTCGCGCAGGCGCTGCTGGACGCTGGCGATGAGCTCCTCCTGACGGCGGGCGTCCTCGGGCGAGCGGGGATCGGCGGCCGCCACCTCGACCGCCTCGGGACGGGCGCGCCACGCCTCGACCCGCGGACCGGTGGCCACGACGATGACCGGCAGCCGCTCGTCGGTGCCCACCACGTGGTCGCCGGCCGTGCTCTCCAGGCGGGCCGGGAGACGGGCGTCGACGCCGGCGCGCCGCAGCTCGGCGAACAGGCCGTAGGCCTGGACGCCGATCACGTAGGGGTCATCGGCCCGGACCTCGTAGGCGTCGTCCCCGCCGCCGGGCACGTTCCCGGCGGCCAGCGCGTCGAGGGTGGGCGGGGTGATGTCGCCCAGCGCCTCGGAGTACACCACCGAGGACTGGGTGGCCGAGAGGGCCTGCACGGAGGCCACCCCCGAGGCGAGCATCAGGACCACGACCCCGACGGCGGTCGCCGCCCGGGTCCAGGCGCCGTCGAACCTCGCTCGGGGGGCACGGGCCCGTCCCCGCAGCTCCACGGCGGCGGTCGCCACCACGGCCACGACCGCCATCGCGGTGGTGGCCCACGCCCAGAGGACCAGGTAGTAGTGCAGGGCGCCGTAGATGCGGGTCATGGAGGCCAGCCCGGCCAGGGCGGCCAGAGCGGCCACCTGGTGGAGGCGGACGAGAGCCACCTGGCCCCGTCGCCAGGCCACCACCGCCGCCGCGATCCAGACCGCCACGAAGGCCGCGCCCAGGATCCGGTTGCCGGCGATGGGTCCGTCGAGCGACCCGGTGAGCAGGCTGAACGGGTCCAGGCGCGACAGCCAGAGCGACCCGCCGGCCCGGAGGCCGACCGGCTCGCCCTCGTTGCCGAGGAAGTAGCGCACGATCACGGTGAGGTTGCCGGGGTCGCCGGTGAGCTCGTCGATCACCGGGGGGATCCACGCCACCACCCCGACCCCCACGGCCAGCGCGATGCTGCGTCCCGACGGGGCCACCACGCCCGCGGCTCCACGCCGGGCTCGTACCGCCCGCCAGGCCAGGCGCAGGGCGGTGGCCCCGAGCACGATGGCCGCCAGCCCGGTGTAGGGGATGTGGGTCTGGGAGGCCAGGCAGGCGGCGCCGACGGCCACGGGGAGCAGGGCATCGTCGTCGCACCAGACGCTCCACACCGACAGCAGCACCACCACCCACCACAGCACCGGCAGGTAGGGGTTCCACGGCTCGGTCAGCACTCGGGGACCGAGCGAGCGCACCAGCACCGCCAGCACCGCCGCGGTGCCCAGGGCGAACAGCCACCCACCCCGCCGGCGGGCGATGCCGATGGCCAGAGCCACCGCCGCCAGGCTCAGTGCCGCGCTGGCGGCCTGGAGGGCGAAGGGGGTGCTGCCCAGCAGCCGGTAGCCGGGGGTGAGGGCATAGAAGCTCAGCGGCCCGGGGTGGTGGCCCGGGTCCTCGGGCGGCCCGATGCGCCCGGCCAGGCCGACGAGCGGGGTGTCGGACGTCCCCACCTCGCGCACCCGCAGCTCAGTCTGGGCCAGGTCGCCGATCGGGTACCACCGCGGACTGTGGAGCACTGCGATGGCGACCAGGATGGGCAGGGCGACCAGCGCCACCAGCCCGACCGTCACCAGCGGCCGCGCCCGGGGGGAGACGGCGGTGCGCCGCGGAGTCGACCCCGGGCCGTCGTCCGCGACGCGGGATCCGGTGCCGGCGCCGTCGACGGTCGCGGGCCCGGGTGGGGCAGGTCGGCTCGCCATCGGCGTCACGGTATCGCTCCGCCGACCACCGCTTCCCGGCAGCCCTCGACCCCGGGGGGCGGGCCTCAAGTCAGCGGCCGGAGACGCTGAAGTGCTGGTAGTCCTTGGCACTCGACCAGGACCCGCCCCAGCGCCAGCCCACGGCGGCGAAGGCGCCCCACACGGGGTCGCCGTGGGTGATCATGCCCGGCACCACCGAGGAACGGTCGGTCCAGTCCCGTCCCGCCGGAGGGTCGACGGTCCCGCCCCGCACGTAGGGGTTCTGCACGGGGTTGATGTCGATGGCGGTGCCTCGACTGTGCTCGGACCAGGTCGAGGTGCCGGCGACGGTCCGGCAGTTGAAGGCCGAGGTGTTGTTGTAGGCCATCGACCGGTCGTCGTCGGCCCCGTAGGCATCGACGGGGTGGATGCGGCGGATCTGGACGCGCTGGACGTAGAGGGAGCGGAACACCTCGCGGATGTCCGGGCCCACGCTGTCGGCCACGACGAGATCGCCTACGTGACGGCCCCCGTCGTAGCCCCAGTAGGCGACGGTCACCACCGAGAGGTCGTGCCAGTGGACCGGGCACCCCTCCCGCCATGACAGACGGACGTCGTCGCGGGTCGCCGAGCGTAGCGCCGAGGAGTAGGCCGCGCCCGCCCCCCGGGCCGGAGGTCGGGCCCCGCCGGTCGGGTCCGGGTTGCACGCGGCCAGGGTCACAGCGACGGCCACCAGGGCGAGCGCGCCGAGCCGCCGTCGACGCCGAGGGGATCGGACCATGGGCTCATCATCGGCTCGGAACCCACCGTGTCAAGGCTCCCAGCCGGCCGCGAGCTTTGGACCGACTCCGCCGCATGTGGCGCCCTTCCGTCCAAAGTTGAGGGGGCGACGGCGGGGGCCGGGCGTCAGCGGAGGCGGAGGCCCTGGAGCTCGGGAGGCGGGGTGCCGACCACCGGACGGACCACCGCCGGACCTCGGGCCGTCGGGGCCGCAGGCACCGAGCAGGCCTCGGGCTCGGTGGTGGAGTCGATGCCGGTGCCCCGCAGGGCGAAGCGCACCCCGAGCTCGGTCTCGACCGACAGCGACTCGCCCATCTCGTCCACCACCTCGAGCCGGGCGCCCTGATCATCGGGGTAGAGCCGGCGCAGGTAGGCGGGGGCGTAGATGACCACACCGGCGACCTCGCCCACCGCCTCCTGGTCGGCGCCGACGAACATGTCCTCGTAGAGGAACGGGGCCGTGGACTCACAGCAGCCCGTCCCGATGGTGATCGTGAGCGTTCCGGACCGTCGGGTCGCCATCTCGGCGACGACCTCGGCGGCTCGGGCGCTGGCGGTGACCTTCACGTCGCGACCGACCTCAGCGCTAGATGTTGGCGCTGAGGGCGGCGAAGTGCATGTAGCCGTCGCGGCTGGTCGACGGGTTGGTGTGCACGTGCTTGGCCTGGCGGTAGATGTCGTAGCCGGCGGTGCCGAGCTCGCGCCCGATGCCGGACTGCTTGTAGCCACCGAAGGGACGCTCAGGGCTGATCATGTGGTAGTCGTTGATCCACACGGTGCCGGTCTTCATGCGGGCGGCCAGCGCCTGGCCCCGCTTGACGTCGCCGGTCTGCACGCCGCCGCCGAGACCGTAGATCGAGTCGTTGGCGATGGCCACCGCCTCGTCGTCGCTCTCGAAGGGGATGACGCAGAGGACGGGTCCGAAGATCTCCTCCTGGGCGATGCGGGCCGAGTTGTCGACACCGGCGAAGATCGTCGGGTTGATGAAGTTCTCGGCCACCAGGCCCGCGGCCAGGCCGTCGGGGGACCCACCACCGCAGATGGGGTCGCCCACCTCCTCGCGACCGACGCCGATGTAGCGGGCCACCGTCTCGGCCTGGGCCCGGGAGACCATGGGGCCGAGGTCGGTGTCGAAGTCCATCTGGCTGCCGACCACCATCTTCCCGGCCCGGTCGACCAACAGGGACACGAACTCGTCGTAGATGCTCTTGTGCACCAACGCGCGGGTGCCGGACTCGCACACCTGGCCGTTGTGGAAGAACGTGCCGAACAGGGTGACCGCGGCGGCGATGTCGAGGTCGGCGTCGTCGAGGACGATGTTGGCCGACTTGCCGCCCAGCTCCAGGGTGACGGGCTTGATGGTGCCCGAGGCCAGCTGCATGATCCGCCGCCCGACCTCGGTGGAGCCGGTGAAGGCCACCTTGTCGACCAGCTCGTTGGAGGCCAGCTCCTCGCCGGCGGTGCCGCCGGGGCCGGCGATGACGTTGAGGACGCCGGGCGGAAGGTCGGCCTCCTGGGCCAGCTCGCCCAGCATGAGCGCGGTGAGCGAGGTGTAGGAGGCGGGCTTGAGCACCGAGGTGTTGCCGGCGGCCAGGGCGGGCCCGGCCTTCCAGCACGCCATCAGCAGCGGGAAGTTGAACGGCACGATGCCCGTGCACACGCCGTAGGGCTCGTAGCTGACGTAGTTCTCCGACGGCGGGAAGGGCGAGCCCTCGAGCTCCACGGTGTTCGGGCGCTCCTCGGCCATGCGGGCGAACCAGCGCAGGGCACCGGCGGCACCGGGCACGTCGGCGAAGGTGGCCTTCTTGATGGTGCCACCGGAGTCGCGAGCCTCGGCCTCGGCGAAGCGCTCGGCGTTGGCCTCGAGCAGCTCGGCCAGCTTGTTGAGCTTGGCGGCCCGTTCGGCACCGCTCATCGAGGGCCAGGGGCCCTCGTCGAAGGCGGTGCGAGCGGCCTGGATGGCGCGGGCCGCATCCTCGCGGTCGGCCTTGGCCACCTCGCCGATGGGCTGTTCGATGGCGGGGTCGGTGGTGGTGAACGTCTCGCCGGAGGCGGCATCGACGTACTCGCCGTTGATGAAGAGCTGGAAGTCGGCCATGGGGGTCCCCTTGGGTGGTTTCTTGACCTGGCGGTCAAGCACGCTACCGCACCACGACGGAGGATGCCCCGGCCCCGACGACGGGTCAGGCCGCGACCCAGGTGGTGTCGGGGTCGTCGACGTCGCCGCCGCGGGCTCGACCCTCCTCGGCCAGCTTGCGCAGGTGGGCCCAGACGCTGAAGCGGGCCACGGGGTGGAGCAGCTCGTGGACGTCGACGTAGATGGCGGCCACCAGGGCCTCGGTGTCGGCACCGTCGGGACCGACCGCGGCGAGCGCCTCCACCACCTGCTGCTCGCGCTCGATGCGGTGGCTCAGGTAGTGGTCGAGGTAGGTGTCCGGATCGGTGAGCAACGGCCCGTGGGCCGGCGCCAGCGCCGTCGGAGCGAGGGCCCGAACCTTCTCCAGCGACACCATGTAGGCGCCCATGTCGCCGTCGGGTGGCGCGATCACCACCGTGGAGCCGGACATCACGTGGTCGCCGGTGAAGATCAGCCCCCGCTGCTCGTCCCACAGGCACACGTGGTTGGAGGCGTGCCCCGGCGTGTGCACGGCGGCCAGCCGCGCCTCGCCCGAGCCCACCTCGACGCCGTCGGCCAGGGCCAGGTCGACGCGCTCGAGGCCGTCGCGGGCGTCGAAGGCGGCCACCTGGGCGCCGGTCCGCCGGGCCAGCGCGGGCGCGGCGGGCCAGTGGTCGATGTGGGTGTGGGTGAGCACGATCCAGCGGATGCGCCCCGCTCCGGCCGCCACCAGGGCGTCGATGTGACCGGCATCGTCGGGACCGGGGTCGATGACGCTGATCTCGTCGGTGCCGACGAGGTAGCAGTTGGTGCCCGGTCCGGTCATCATCCCCGGGTTGGGAGCGGTGAGGCGGCGCACGCCGGGGGCCACCTCGACCAACTCACCGGCGACGACGTCGCCGACCATGGCCTCGGGCATCGACGGGGTCTGGGTGCGGTCATCGGCCGGCTCGTCGGAGGCGTCGGTGCCTGCGGTCATGCCCGTGCGCTGCGGTCGTCGACGCTCGGCCACGTGCCGAGAGATCGGTCGCCCCGGTAGCCGTCGTCCCACTCGTGGTCGCCCGGCATCACGATGCGGACACCACCCTCGTCCATGATCACCCGCGGCTGGACGGTGGGGACGTCGACCATCTCGGCCGCGGCGGCGAGGGCATCGACGGCAGTGGTGCTGGGTTCCAGCGCCCGCAGCGAGGCGATGGTGGGCGGCAGCATGGCCAGCTCGCCGGCGGCGTGGCGAGCCAGGGCGTCGGCCGGACGGATCCACAGGTTGGCGATCACCTCGCGGTCGTCGTGCACCGGTGTCTGGGCCGTCGGCGCGGCGGCGAGGAAGAACCGGGTGTCGTAGCGACGGGGCGCCCCCTCGGGGGTGATCCAGTGCCCGAAGTACCACATGGTGTCGACGGCCAGGCGGAGATCCTCCTCGGCGCACACCGACAACAGGCTGCGCTCGCCCTCGTCGACCGCTCGACGGTGGCCGACGAAGCGTTCGGCCGTGCCCGGGTCGTCGAGGCGCACCAGCTCGCCGTCGGAGCCGTAGGCCAACAGCACCCCCGACTCCTCGAAGGACTCGCGGATGGCGGCGACCCAGAAGGCCAGTCCCCCCGAGTCGACCCCCAGTCGGGTCGAGGCCTCGGCGTCGCTGCGGCCGCGACACCAGTGCTCGAGGTCGAGGGACCGGTCCGGGGGGTCGACAGCGCCGCCGGGGAAGACGTAGGCGCCGCCCACGAAGTCCGAGCGGAGGTTCCGCCGCAGCATGAACACCTCGAGGCCCTCGTCGCCGTCGCGGACGATGAGGACGGTGGCGGCGTCGCGCAGAGACACGGCGGCGCCGTGGCCCGCCGGGTCGGGGACCACGGTCAGCCCGCCGAGCCGTCGTGGCCGTCGGCCGGTCCCGGGCGGAGCACGGGAGAGTCCGGCGCTGGGTAGGAGGGGGTACGCTCGGCTGCGGTCGTGTCGACGACGGGTCCTCGTCGGAAGCCGCGGGGACCGGGGACGAACGCGAAGCCGGTGCCCATGCGCGCCGTGAAGCGCTTCAGCAGGGCGGCCCGGGCGAGGGCACGGGTGGGCGGGAACAGCAGGGCGAAGCCCACGATGTCGGTGAGGAAGCCCGGCGTGAGCATGAGGGCGCCGGCGATCAGGATCAGCAGGCCGTCAGCCAGCTCCTTGGTCGGCAGCTGGTGCTGGCGGAGGCGGTCGTCGATGTGGGTGATGACGGCCCGACCCTGGCGCTTGATGAGCCAGCCGCCGAGCGCCCCCTCGACCAGGAGCAGAGCGAGGGTCTGCCACCCGCCGATCACTTGGGCCACCTGGATGATGAACCAGAGCTCGACGATCGGGCCCACGACGAGGAACAGGACCAGCCACAGCACTGACCCAGGCTACCGGTGCTCCCCCTCGCCGTCCTCACGGCCCGGCCGGGCGCACCCCAACTCTGTGCGCCTGCACGCGCGTCACGACGTCACCCGCACAAGGCAGGGCCCATTGCGACCGGCTCTCCCGAACCTTGGGCGCCTGCACGCGTCCGACGACGTCACCCGCACAATGGATGCAACCCAGTGGTGCGCTCAGGGGTCGACGGTCCGGTCCTCCGCGGCCGCCGCCTCGGCCAGGCGGGCCAGGCGCCGGTCCCAGGCGGCGCCAGCGTCGGCCAGCCAGGAGGCGGCGGCGGTGAGGGGGGCGGGCGTCACCTGCCAGAGGCGCTCGCGCCCGTCCCGGCGATCGGCCACCAGGCCGGCGGCAGCCAGCAGGTCGAGGTGCTTGGCTGCGGCCTGGCGGCTGACCCCCACCGTGGCGCCCAGATCGGTGGCCGTCGCCTGGCCCCGGTCAGCCACGGCGCGCAACACGGCGCGCCGGGTCGGGTCGGCGAGCGCAGCGAACACCTCGCCGGCGGCGCGCCCCTCCGGGCCGTCGACGTTGACGCCGGGCGGTCCCACCTCAGAGGGCAGGGGCGGTGACCCCGGCGAGGGGCCCGGCCAGGGCCACATCGACCTCCAGGGCCACCAACCGGGCGTCCCAGGCCGCCCCGGCATCGAGCCACGACGCCCGGCCCCCGCCGCCGGGGCGCTCGACGACCGTCAGCCGGCTGGCGCCGTCCTCGTCGTCGTCGAGGGTGAGGGTGATCGTCGAACGGGTTGCGGCATCGCCCACGGGAGACCATTCGAAGGTCAGCGACCGACCGTGCTCGGCGGCCACCACCCGGCCGACCCGGGCCGCGCCGTCATCGTCGCGCAGCCCGATGGCGCCGCCGACCTCGGGGTCGAGGCGGACGTCAGACCCCAGCCAGCGGGCCCAGCCCTCGGCGGTGGCGATCAGCGACCAGGCCCGGTCGCGATCGCAGCCGAGTGCCACCGCGCGGGTCACGGAGCGAGGAGGGTCGATCAGCGGGTCCATGCAACTGGATGGTTGCACATCTGGCGGAGCCTGGCTAGGTTCGCACACGCAACTACGTGGTTGCACGATCCGAGGAGACCCCGTGCTGATCCCCACAGTCATCGAGCGCACCGAGCGCGGTGAGCGCGCCTATGACATCTACTCCCGACTGCTCCAGGAGCGCATCGTCTTCTTCGGCGAGGAGCTCACCGCCGACCTGGCCAACGTGATCATCGCCCAGATGCTCCACCTCCAGGCCGAGGCCCCGGAGAAGGACATCCGCCTCTACATCAACTCCCCCGGCGGCGACATGAACGCCCTGTTCGCCGTGTACGACACCATGCAGGTGATCACCTGCGATGTGGCCACGGTGTGCATCGGCCAGGCCGCCTCTGCGGCCGCGGTGATCCTGGCCGGAGGGACGCGGGGCAAGCGCCTGGCCCTCCCGACCTCGCGGGTCCTGATCCACCAGCCCCACGGCGGGGCCCAGGGCCAGTCGACCGACCTGGAGCTGGCCGTCAAGGAGATGGTGCTGCTGCGCGACCGCATGGTGCGCGCCCTGGCTGAGGACACCGGCCAGGACATCGAGCGCATCCGCGCCGACATCGACCGGGACTTCATCCTGCGCGGCGACGAGGCCGTCACCTACGGCCTTGTTGACCAGGTCCTGACCAAGCCCCCGGCGCCGGGTGAGGCCCTGGCCACCCGCTGAGATCCCCGTCGAGCCGATCGACACGAGCGGGCCGCCGACCCACCCCAACGTCGACCACGTCGAGGTCGGGCGGGCCCGAACCGGCGTCAGGCGGCGGCGCCGAGCTCCTCGGCCACGACCCGAGCCACCATCTCGTCGAGGGAGAGCACGGCGAAGTCATCGACGTGGAGGTCGGGTCTCTGGTCGCCCGGGGAGACCCCGTCGGCCCCGTAGGTGAGGAACAGGAACGGGGCCTGGGTGACGAGGGCCAGCTCCCTGAACACCGACTCGCCCACGGGGTCGAGGTTGGACGAGGCCACCGGCACCAGCTTGATGCCCGCACCCGGGATCGCTCCCGACCGCGGGATCGGTTGGTCCAGGGCCGCGGCGATGGCTCCCTCGGCCCGTAGCGTGCCGCGATGTGGTGGCGCAAGATCGAGGTGGACGCCCCCGCGGCCGCAGCGTGGGCGGTCCTGGTCGATCTCGACCGATGGCCGCAGTGGGGTCCCAGCGTCACCGACGCCCGCCTCGACGATGGTGACCGCTGGCTCGGCCCCGAGTCCCGAGGAGCGGTGCGCACACCGGTCGGGGCATGGGTGCCGTTCCGCGTCACCCAGTGGGACGAGGGCCGGGTCTGGGGGTGGCGCGTCGCTGGCATCCCCGCCACCGTCCACCGGGTCGAGCCTGCGGGGCGGGACCGCTGTCGAGTGAGCATCGGCGTGCCGACGTGGTCGCCGGCGTACCTGCTGGTGGTCGCGATTGCCCTCCCCCGCATCGCCGATCTGGCGGTCGCGGCTGATCGCCCGACCCCACCCATGGGCTCTCGGGGCGGACCGGGCAGTGCTGCGCCCGGCCGCTCCTAGCCTGCGCCCATGGCCGATGCCGAGGACATCCCCGCCCTGTTCACCGCACGAGGTGACACCCGGTTCACGGCGACGCCGCTCAGCCGGGGCCCGTGGGATGCACAGGCCCTCCACGGCGGGCCCGTGGCCGCCCTCATCGCCCGGGCCCTGGAAGCGGTCCTGTCCGACGCAACGAGCAACGGTGACCCCGGCTTCGCACCGGCCCGGTTCGTCCTCGAGCTGGAGCGCCCCATCGGGCTCGTCCCCGTCACCGTGACCGCCGAGCTGACCCGGCCGGGTCGGTCGGTGCGCACCGCCGACGCCACGGTGCACGACGACGAGGGCCGACGCCTGGCCCGGGCCACCCTGGTGACCATCCGCACCTGCGACGAGCCCCTGGACCTGACCGACGCCGTGCGACCGGACGACATCGGTCCGGCTCCGTCCGGTGCGCCCGCCCCCGCCGCCTGGGACACCGACCCGGGCCCGGCGTTCCACCGCGACGCGGTGGACCACTCCTTCGTCCGCGGGTCGTTCGGCGCGGTGGGCCCGGCCATGGACTGGATCCGGCTTCGGGTGCCCGTCCTCGCCGGCGAGGAGCCCACGCCGCTGCAGCGGGTCGTCGCCGTCGCCGACTTCGGCAACGGGATCTCGGCCGCGGTGCCCCACGACACCCACACCTTCATCAACCCCGATCTGGTGGTGGCCCTCCACCGGACCGCGGACGGCGAGGCCATCGGGCTGGAGGCGACGACCCGCGTCGAGGAGACCGGCATCGGGCTGACCGAGACGACGCTGTGGGACTCCCGCGGTCGCATCGGGACCGCCAGCCAGACCCTCGTGGTCGACCCCCGCTGACAGCCCGACGTCGGCGCCCGCCCGGCAAGGTGCGGAACCGGGCCCGGCGGATCGGGGTCAGGCTCGGCTGGCGACCAGGTTGCGGCGCTCGGCCTCGCTCAACCCGCCCCAGATGCCGTGGTTCTCACGGATCTTCAGGGCGTACTCCAGACACGGCTCCCTGACGGTGCAGGTACGACAGATCTCCTTCGCCCGGGCCTCACGGGCGGCCTTCTCGTCGCGCCGCTCGAGGCTCGTTGGGGGATAGAAGGCTGCCGAGTGCGGACCGCGGCAGGCGGCTCGCAACTGCCACTCTTCGTCGTGTCGCTGTGCGCTCACAGATGACCCCTTCCGAAGCACCGGGCACGGAGCCGGGCTGCTCCCTCATGGGTGGGGAGGGCACGGAGCTGCCCTCTCCGGAGGGCCATGACCATAGGACCGACGTCACATGGGCACAAGGGAAACCTTCGCGAGCGGGCGCTAGCCGGCGCGAGCAAAACTGCAGGTCAGGGTGGGTGGGACCTGGGCCAGGAGGGCCCGCCCGGCGCCTCACCCCTCCGAGCGCCGTTCCCGGTGGTCTTTGGCCGCCCCCTCCAGAGGCTCGACCTCGAGGAGCAGCCCGTCGACCTCGACCACCCGCACGGCCTCGCCCACCAGCACCGGGGTGGCCCGATTGGTGCGGGCTCGCCACGGGGCGCCCTTGACCGTCACCACGCCCTCGGGGTCGATGGCGGAGACGGCCTCGCCTTCCTCGCCGATCATCCACCCCCGCCCGATGGTCGGGGTCGAGAAGCGGGTGCGGACCATGGCCGGCATGGCGCCGACGACGAACAGGAGCATGCCGACGATTCCCACCAGCAGGGTGATCCACGACAACGCCAGGCCGTCATAGAGACGGAAGGACCCGACGACCAGGGCGAAGGTGCCGACCGCGGTCCACACCCGGGGCACGCCGGTCTGGATGTCCACTGCATAGGCCAGCACGGTCGCCACCAGCAGGGCCACGGCCCACCCTCGGGCCGGCAGCACGGCCAGCCCGTAGCAGCCCAGGACGGTGCACCCGGCGCCGACCACGCCCGCCACCCCCACCCCGGCGGTGTAGAGCTCGAAGACGATGAGGGCCAGCCCGGCGAGGAACAGCAGGTAGGCCACGGCCGGGCTGGCCACGGTGTGGAGCAACTGGTCCACGATCGGCAGCTTGGAGAAGACGGGGACGGAGTCGCCGGTCACCGCCTGCTGCGGGCGGCCCTCGGAGTCCTCCACCACCTCGGTCTGCACCCCGTCGAGGCTGATCAGGAAGGTGCCGAGCACCGGTGCCTCGGACTGGGCCAAGTCCAGGTCGAGGGCGGTCTCGGAGTCGACGGTGTCGCGGCGAAGACGGTCCTGGGCGGCTCGGAACGGCGCGCCCTGCTGGGCGGGGTCGACGACGGCCTCGCCCAGGTTGCCCAGCCTGCTCCCCGGGGCCACACCCACTCGGCAGGCGACCGCTGCGAGCTGGGCCACGCCCTCGGTCGCCCGGGTGCCCGAGGGGCCGACCCACACGGCGACGGGCACGGTCGAGGTGCGGACCTCCTCGACCAGCCCGGCCACGTCGTCGTCGGAGATGACGGTGCCGTTGCTGTTGACCTGGAGCACCAGCCAGGCCACGTCGGCCTCCTCGGCGTCGTCGATGCTGCGGCCGACGAAGCGGGCCAGCACCGGGTCGAGCAGACCGCTGACGGTCACCACCGAGATCTGGCCGCCGCCCGCTCCGGCATCGGCGCACGCCGCTGACGTCGGTGCCGGCTCGTCCTGGGCTCCCGCCGGCCCTCCGGTGCCGCTCACCAGCAGGGCGACCACCGCCAGGGTGGCGACCAGGGCACCGAGACCCGTGGCGGTGGTCGATAGCCTGCGCATCGACATGACTCCCTGGTGCGAACGACGGTGAGCGGAGCGGGACCTGATGGGTTCTTCACCGCGTCCCGGGTCGTCATCGTCGCCGGGAAGGGGGGCGTCGGCAAAACCACCGTGACCGCGGCGCTGGCCCGGGCCGCGGCCGACGAGGGCCTCAGCCCCCTCGTGATCGAGCTGGAGGGGAAGTCGGGCCTGGCCGCGACCTTCGGGCGCGAGCCCCTCGACTACAGCGAGCAGGTGCTGGCCGACGCCGATCACGACGCCGGCTCGGGGGAGATCCGGGCCCGCACCCTCACCCCCGACGATGCGCTGATCGAGTACCTGGAGGACTCCGGCCTGAAGCGGCTGTCGAAGCGGCTGGTGTCCTCCGGCGTGGTGGACATGGTCGCCACCGCCATCCCCGGCATCCGCGACATCATCGTGCTGGGCAAGGTCAAGCAGATCGAGCGGGAGATGGCGGCCGGCGCCGACGGCGTCCCCGACCTGGTGCTCATCGATGCCCCCGCCGCCGGCCACGCCATCTCCTTCCTCCGCTCGGCCCAGGGTCTGATCGACGCGGTGCGGGTGGGACCGATCCGCACCCAGGCCACCGACGTACAGACCATGTTGTCCGATGCGGCGCGCACCCAGGTAGTGCTCGTCACCCTGCCCGAGGAGACCCCGGTCAACGAGCTGATCGAGACCGCCTACAGCCTCGAGGACGAGATCGGCATCAGCCTGGGGCCCGTCGTCGTCAACGGGCTCTACCCCGCACGCGACGGGCTCGACACCGACCCCGCCCGGGCGGCCGACGCCGCTGACGCCGAGCTCGGCGACGGCGACGCCGAGGCCCTGTCGGCGGCGGCGAGCTTCCGGTCCCACCGCATCGCCCTGCAGGCCGAGCAGGTCGACCGCCTGGCCGATTCCCTCCCGCTCCCCCAGGTGCGCCTGCCCTACCTGTTCACGGCCGAGCCCGACCCCGAGGGGCTGCGCGTGCTGGCCGCTGCGGTCCTCGAAGGCCTCGCCGCCGTCCCCGACGTCGAGTCGCCCGACGAGGGCCAGCCGTGAGCGAGCGCAGCGAGCGAACCAGACAGCACGGGCCCTCCGGCGGCGGAGCAAGCGCAGCGAGCGGAGCCGACGGCGCTCATTGGTGCCCGGCGACGATCGAGGTCTCTGGTGTGCTTGGTGACTGGATGGTGCACCAATGACTGCCGACGACGAGGGCGGGGTCGCGACAGGAGCGGGACGGGTCGCGGCGGGCTCGCTGGCCGAGCTGGTCGACCGGGCCGAGATCGTCATCTGCTGCGGGTCGGGTGGCGTGGGCAAGACGACATCGGCCGCGGTGCTGGCCCTCCAGGCCGCGCGTGAGGGACGTCGGGCCGTGGTGGTGACCATCGACCCGGCCCGGCGCCTGGCCGACGCTCTCGGCCTGGAGGGGATCGGCAACACGCCGACCCGCATCGACGGCGATTGGGGCGGCGAGCTGTCGGCGGTGATGCTCGACACCAAGTCCACCTTCGACTCCGTGGTGGCGCGCTACGCGGAGGACGCGGCCCAGGCCGAGCGCATCTTCTCCAACCGCTTCTACAAGAACCTCTCCGGCGCCCTGTCGGGCACCCAGGAGTACATGGCCATGGAGAAGCTCTACGAGCTCCAGGCCGACGACGCCTTCGACCTGGTGGTGGTGGACACCCCGCCCACCCGCCACGCGCTCGACTTCCTCGACGCCCCCCGGAACCTGACCCGCTTCCTCGACCACCGGCTCTACCGCGTGCTCACGGCCCCGACCCGGGGGGTGATGCGGGCCGTCAACAAGGCCGCCACCGCCTTCATCCGCTCGGTGACCAAGGTGGTGGGGGCCGAGGTCTTCGACGACGCCATCGCCTTCTTCCAGGCCTTCGAGGGCATGGAGGAGGGCTTCCGGGAGCGCGCCGACGCCGTGCTCCACCTCCTCGACGATCCCCGCACAGCGTTCGTGCTGGTGGCCTCACCGCAGCGCGACACCGTGGCCGAGGCCCGCTACTTCGCCCAGCGCCTGGCCGAGGCCAACATCCCCGTCGCCGGCCTCGTCGTCAACCGGGTGCACCCGCGGTTCACCGACGTGGCGCCCGAGGCGCTGCGCGAGCGCGCCGGCGACGTCGCCGGCACCGACCTCGCCGGCCTGCTCGACAACCTGGCCGACTTCGCCCTCATCGCCGGTCGCGACGAGACGAACCTGAAGGGCCTGGCCGAGCAGGTGGCCCCGGCCCCGGTGGCTCGGGTGCCGTTCCTGCGCTCCGACGTGCACGACCTGGCCGGCCTGGCCGAGATCGGTCGCCACCTCTTCGCCGACGACACCTGACGGCGAGATCGCCGCCAAGGGTCAGGCGCTGTCGCCCTCGGCCAGGACGGTGGCGGCGGCCTCGACGGTCTCCTCCACGGGGACGATGCGATCGAACCCGGTGGTGTGCAGCAGCCGGGTGAGGGTGGCACGGCCGCAGGCCACGGCGACCTCGCCCCCGGACTCGCGGGTGCGACGGATGCCGCCGATCAGCGCGCCCAGCCCGGCGGAGTCCATGAAGGGCACGTCGGACAGGTCGATGAGCAGGTGGCTGGCCTCGGCCACCCCGCCCAGCGCCTCCCGGAAATCGTTGACCGTGTAGGCGTCGAGCTCTCCGACGGGGCGGCAGAGCGTGTAGCCCTCGGTCGCAGTGACCTCGATCTCGAGCACGGGGGTCTCCTCGTCGGAGGGGGTCAGCGGCGTCCACGACACGAACGGCCGGGCCCACCTCTGCGGGGATCGGCATGGTATCCGCCCACCTCCCCTCGAACCGGTCCCGATCCCGGTCGCCCCAGCAACCAAACCAGGGACCAGTTGGTCACGTGGAGCTCCTGGGGGTCCGCCCTCTACAGTTCGTCCGTGCCCGCCCCCCGCACTGTGCTCCTCGCCACCGACGCCGACTGGGTCGCCGACGACGTCGAGGCCGCCCTGGCCGACGACGACACCGAGATCGTCCGCACCCGGGCCGGCGCCGAGGTGGTCGACCTGACCGCGGAGCTTGAGCCCGACCTGGTGGTGCTCGACCTCCAGATCGGCAACATGGGCGGCATGGCCGCGTGCATGGCCCTGCGCCTGGAGGAGGGCAGCGGCCGCCTCGACCCCGTGCCCATCCTGATGATGCTCGACCGCCCCCACGACGACTTCCTGGCTCGGCGCTCAGCCGCCGACGGCTGGATCGCCAAGCCGCTCGACCCCTTTCGCCTGCGCCGGGCGGCGACCGCGCTGCTGGCCGGCGAGGAGTGGCACGACGGCGTCGACCCCTCGGTGGACGCCGTCGCCCCCTGACCGACACCCCACAGTCATCCGTCGGCCGATCCATTGGAGGATGTCGGCGACGGCCGGGTAACGTCGATCCCTCACGGGGTGTGGCGCAGCTTGGCAGCGCGCTTCGTTCGGGACGAAGAGGTCGTGGGTTCGAATCCCGCCACCCCGACCAGGAAGGCGACGTGCGAGCACCGTCCCGCACGGGGCGATGCTCGCACCGTCTCCGCGCCGGCGACCGAGTGGGACGCGCGGCGATCGCCCATAGATCAGCTCTCCGCCGCGCACCCGACGGGCCCTGTGCGGACGGTCAGCGAAGGGGTCCGGAAGTCGACGTAGGGTGCGCCGATGAGGTCGTCCCCGGCCGCCGACCTCTGTCGCTTGTGGCGCTCATGGTCACCGCCGTCGCCGCCGGCGCGGTCGCCGGGTTCGTAGCCGCCGGCTTCATCTGGCTCGTAGAGGAGGGAACCAGCCTCATCTGGTCCGACCTGCCCGAGCGCATCGGGGTGGACCCGTTCGGATCGTGGTGGCTGTTCGCCATCGCGATCCTCGGCGGGGCCCTGGTGGGCCTGGGCCAGCGCTACCTGGGCAACCACCCCAGGCCGCTGGAGGAGGCCATCGCCACCTGGCGGACCGGTGGCCACATCGAGCCCGGGACGGTCCCCCGCACGGCCATCAACTCCCTGGTCGCGCTGGCCGCCGGTGGTCCTGTCGGCTTCGAGGCGGCCCTGACCGGGCTCACCGGCGGCAGCGCCACCTGGATCGGCGAGCGCATCCACGGCGTCGGTCGGCTCATGCGCCTGGCCTGGGGAGCCGAACGGATCGAGTCGGTCCCCCACGCGGTGCAGACCCTGCCGTACTGGCTCGCCGCCGTCGGAGGCCTGCTCGCGTTCCGGTGGCTGCCCTTTGGCGCCATCGACCTCGGCTTCCGGTTCGAGGGCTTCGACGGGACCCTGGGCGTCACCGATGGACTCGTCGGCCTCGGCTGCGCCGTGCTCGTCACCGTCCCCGTCGCCTGGGCCATCGCTGTCGTCCGCCGAGCCGAGACGAGGCTGCTGTTCCGACGATCACCCGTCCTCATCGGGATGGCCGGGGGCTGCTGTTCGCGGTGCTGGTGTTGGGGAACGAGCTGGTGCTGTTCTCCGGTCAGCAGGGCATCCAGCGCCTGGAGGGTCTGGGCACCGGCGAGTTGCTCTTCCTGGCGGTGGCGAAGTGGCTGGCGCTGGTCATCGCACTGGTCGCCGGGTGGCGCGGGGGACCGGTGTTCCCGATCTACCTCGCGGTGTCCGCCCTGGTGGTTGCGGTCATCGAGCCCGTGCTCGGCCCCCGCACCGATCTGACCGTGGTCGCCGCCCTGGCCGCCGTCGGGGTCGTGTTCCTGAACGGCAAGGCTCCGGCCGGGTTCTTGCTCACCCTGTACGTGGCCCCGTTCTCTTACGCGCGGGCCCGATCCTGGTCGGCTGCCTGGGCGCTGCGGCCACACTGGCGGTCGCCCGATCGCTGCGCCTGCTGCCCGCATCCGACGAGCAGGAGGAGCAATAGCTCTGCCGGGTGCGCCCGAGCGGGGCGGGACGCGGCGCGCTCCTAGGGTTGCCAGAGTGGAGATCGTCGACTTCCAGCGCCGCATCGCCCTCACCTTCGGCACCCGGGACGAGGCCCGAGGACGGCCCGCCACGGTGGCCTGGCTGGCCGAGGAGGTGGGCGAGCTGGCCCAGGCCACCCGCAAGGGCACCGCCGAGCAACAGCTCCACGAGCTGGGCGACGTGCTGGCGTGGCTCGCCTCGCTCGCCGAGCAGCTGGGACTGTCACTGGAGGAGGCCGCAGCCCGCTACGCGGACGGTTGCCCCCGCTGCGGCACCAGCCCCTGCACCTGCCCCTGACCGCCCCGTCGGCGCCGCGGACGCGATCGATCGTGGCCCAGCTCGCCGCGGCCGACGGGACTGGGGTCGTATCACGCGGCGATTGGCCGCCGGAGCTTGTCCGGCCTCAGCGACACAGTCCATAGGACGAGGACGCAACCACGAGGCCTTCGAGTCATCGGAACACAGGATCCCAGGTCTCGCAGACGTCTGCCCATCGGTCCCGCGTGATGGAGATCATGCGCAGATCCCAGTAACGCCCGTTGTAGTAGTCATGGTCAGTCAGGCACCCTTCCGTTTCAAAGTATACGTCGTCACCGCTGGAGAAGCGGACCCACTCAAACGCGTCTCCCAACGTGTCTATTGACCGCAAGAGCTCGCCGGGCATCTGCTGACCGAGATCGTATACCGCGCTAAGTATGGTGGCGCGAATGAGAGCATCTCCAGCGGCGAGATCAACCAGCGAGGCACTTGGCGTCAGACGCTCATCTCGAAGACCAGGAGCACGTTCTTGCAGATGCTGGCAGAACCGATCCCACTCTACCGATCGGCCCGACACCGACTCGGGGATCTCAGTAGGCGTCAAACTGGAAGTCTCTTATCCGTTCAAAGCCCGGAGAGCCTGGGGTCCGTAGCCGGACCTTCCAACAGTTCACGCCGTCCCGGGGATACGGATTATACAAGACGTTCGCAACATCTGGGGGTACCAGGAAAGAATGTGGCAGAGTAGTGAAACGGAGACCAGTATCGCCAGTTGGTATCACAGGTGACCGCCGCTGCGTCGAAGGGAACGGAGAGGGAGTTGTTTCGATAAGTGAACCAGAGCCGCTGACCGCGAGAGGAGCCCGCGCCACCAAAGTTCCGTGCCTGACTGTTGATGTCAGCATCGAACTCGTTAGTGCTTCCCGCGCCCGCAGGTGGGGGCTCGGAACCGCGACAACCGCCGCAGCCACGACACCGGCGGCCAACGTTGTGCCCCTGATCGCGGAGAGGTTCTTCGGCCGAGAGATGCCGCCTCGCGACCTCTTGTGCTCCTTTGCCTTCACCGTGACCCCGCAAAGACGACATCGGAATAGTTGCCATCGACGAGTAACTGAGATTCACCGGTGTCGAGATCAAATAGCGTGAAAGACGACTCCCCGTCGGGGCGCAACTCCTGAAACACTGCGGCCCCACCACCGGGAGCGAGTGCTGCCGGTCGACCTACGTTACGTCTGAGAATTTTAGGAAGGATCGTTGCGTTCTCCAGATCGACCTCATGAAGGGTGCTCCCCTGTTCTCCCGCTGACGCCGAGAAGTCGGGCCTCCGGGGTCTGTTGCCACACGGGGAACATGAGCCCCCTCGTGATGGTTGGAATCGCCTCGGTGCGTCCGGTCTCGAGGCTTCGGTACCGAAGGGTTCCGTCGTAGGCACCGAAGGCGACGGCGTCCGTCCGGTGACCAACCGATCCGTGAGGTAGGCGCGGCCTGGTTCAGGAGCAGGCCGGACTCGTTCTTCTTCAACTCCCAGTAGGTGAACCTCTCCGACGTCTTGCTTCCGAGTTCAAGGACGACCAGCTCCGGAACGCATTGAGAACTAAGCTCGCTGGAAGCGACGACGCGATCCTCGCGGCTTCGCTCAGCCGCGAAATAGGCGAGGTGGGAGCCGTCCGGACTGAGCGCAGGACCGGTGCCACGAGCAACGAACTGTTCGGTGCCGCCATCAAGCTCATAGATGTCCGACCATTCACGTGCGTCGCGGTCCGCGGCTCTCGCCTCGCCAAACACCCACCTCCATCTGCTCCACATCGGAGGAGCCACACCCGCCGAGGGCTGTCGCGAGGAGGACCGCAGTAGAACCGGCGGCCAGGTGGCGGGACCCACGAGACACCCACGTCCTCTGCATACGAGCCAAGGTACCGTTTGTGTGTGTGTCAAGGGTCACGGTGTCGGGACCGCCGACGGTCGCCTCGTGCGCTGCGTTGCTGGGCCCCATCCACCATCACCCGACCTAGGCCCCGACCCCGCTGCCGGACCGATCAGTCGTGGCCCAGCTCGCCGCGGCCGACGGTGCCGGTGACCAGGCCGAGCAGCTGGCGGAGCATGGCCGCGGTGGCCCCCCAGACGGTGTCGCCGACCAGGTCGAAGAACACGATCGGCCGGGTGACCGGGCCCATGTCCCACACCTCCTCGCGGAACACGCCGGGCGCCATCAGCTCCGAGAGGGACACCTCGATCACGCCGTCGACCTCGACCGAGCGGGGGCGGACGTCCGGCGGTCGGGACAGCGCCCCCACCCACGGGACGATGAACGAGCCGCTGGTGATGGTGGCCAGGTGGTCGAGCTCGCCGATGATCTCGACCTGGTCCGGGGCGAGGCCGATCTCCTCCTCGGTCTCGCGGAGGGCGGTGTGGACCAGGTCGCGGTCGCCGGGCTCTCGACGTCCCCCGGGGAAGCTCACCTCGCCGGCATGGGCCCGCATGTCCAGGCCCCGTCGTGTGAGCACGACCCAAGCCTCCCCGTCGCAGTCGTAGAGCGGGGCCAGCACCGCGGACGGCACCGCGGGCCGATCGTCGTCGCCCCGGACCGTCCGGCGCACGCTGGCCGGGAGGGTGGTGGCGGCGGCGAAGCCACCCCTCTCCACCGGCGACTCGACCGCGGGGCCGGCCGCGGCCAACGCCTCTCGGACGGCGGCCAGTGTCGGTCGCCGGCGATCGTCGGGAAGCCCCACCCACGGGGCGGGGCCCCCGGGGCTGGACCCGCCCTCAGGCGTGGGAATGCGCTGCGGGCCGCCGCGTCGACCACGGGGGGCGTCGGCCGCGGCGGCCGGGTCAGGCGGGCCCGTCACCGCTCGTCGCGGTCCGGGCCAGGCCCTCGAGCAGGGTGCGCAGACCGTCGTCGCGAAGGGTCTCGAGCAGGGGCTCGGGGGGCAGGGTCCCCGTCTCCCACTCCATCCACGAGGCCAGGGCTGCCGTCATGTCGGTCCCCTCGGGGGCAAGAGCGCCGGGGGCACCGGCAACGTGCTCGATCACATCGCGGACCCCGCCCGTCTTGAGGTTGGCGACGGCCCGGCCCGCGGTCACCTCGTCGGTCTCCCACTCCGTCCACGCGCCGAGCAGCTTGACGGGGTCGGCGGGGGGACGGTCCATGACGCCGATCCTACGGGGTGGTCCCCTGGGCTCCTGACCCCGGTCGCGACGAGGCCCGGGCACTGGGCCCGGGCCTCGTCGTCACCTGGTGTCGACCCGCTCGCCCGGTGAGGGCGCGAGCGGATCAGACGGAGAGGGTCACATCATCCCCATGCCGCCCATCCCGCCCATGCCGCCACCGCCACCCGGGGGCATGGCCGCCTCGGGCTCGGGCTTGTCGGCCACGATGACCTCGGTGGTGAGCAGCAGGCCGGCGATGGAGCCGGCGTTCTGCAGCGCCGCACGGGTGACCTTGGCCGGGTCGATGACGCCCGCCTTGAGCAGGTCCTCGAAGTCGCCGGTGGCGGCGTTGAAACCGTTGGCCTTCTTCTTGGACTCGATCTCACGGACGATGACCGCACCCTCGAAGCCGGCGTTGTCGGCGATGAGCCGGGCCGGGGCCTCGAGGGCCCGATGGACCGAGCGAGCGCCGGTGGCCTCGTCGCCCTCGAGCTTCTCGGCCACGTCGGAGACGCGGGCGCGGGCGCGCAGCAAGGCGGTGCCACCGCCGGGCACCACGCCCTCCTCGATGGCGGCGCGGGTCGCGGAGAGAGCGTCCTCGATGCGGTGCTTCTTCTCCTTGAGCTCCACCTCGGTGGCGGCCCCGACCTTCACGACGGCCACGCCACCGGCCAGCTTGGCCAGGCGCTCCTGGAGCTTCTCGCGGTCCCAGTCGGAGTCGGTGTCGTCGATCTCACGACGGATCTGGGCAATGCGGCCCTTGACGTCGTCGGCGGAGCCGCCGCCCTCGACGATGGTGGTGTCGTCCTTGTTGACGACCACCTTCCGGGCATGGCCCAGCAGGTCGAGGGAGACGTTGTCGAGCTTGAGCCCGACGGTCTCGGAGATGACCTGGCCACCGGTGAGGATGGCCATGTCGGCCAGCATGGCCTTGCGGCGCTCCCCGAAGCCGGGGGCCTTGACCGACACCGAGTTGAAGGTGCCGCGGATCTTGTTGACGACGAGGGTGGCGAGGGCCTCGCCCTCGACGTCCTCGGCCACGATCAGCAGCGGCTTGCCGGCCTGCATGACCTTCTCGAGCACGGGAAGGAGGTCCTGCACCGAGCTGATCTTGCTCTCGACGAAGAGCACGTAGACATCCTCGAGGACGGCCTCCTGGCGCTCGGCGTCGGTGACGAAGTACGGCGACAGGAAGCCCTTGTCGAACTGCATGCCCTCGGTGAACTCGAGGTCCATGCCGAAGGTGTTGGACTCCTCGACGGTGACCACGCCGTCCTTGCCCACCTTGTCGATGGCGTCGGCCAGGACCTCGCCGATGGCGGTGTCGTTGTTGGCCGAGATGGTGGCCACCTGGGCGATCTCGGAGCGGTCGTCGATGTCGCGGGACTGGTCGGCGATGGCCTCGACTACGGCCTGGACGGCCTTCTCGATGCCGCGCTTGAGGGCCATGGGGTTGGCCCCGGCGGCCACGTTGCGGAGGCCCTCCTTGACGAGGGCCTGGGCGAGCACGGTGGCGGTGGTGGTGCCGTCGCCGGCGACGTCGTTGGTCTTGGTGGCGACCTCCTTCACCAGCTGGGCGCCCATGTTCTCGTAGGCATCCTCCAGCTCCACCTCCCGGGCGATGGACACGCCGTCGTTGGTGATGGTGGGGGCGCCGAACTTCTTCTCCAGCACCACGTTGCGGCCGCGCGGGCCGAGGGTGACCTTGACGGCGTCGGCCAGCTTGTTGACGCCGGCCTCGAGGCCGCGGCGGGCCTCGTCATCGAACTTGAGGGTCTTGGGCATGGGCTCTCCTACTTGTCGATCTTGGCGAGGACGTCGCGGGCGTTGAGGATCAGCACGTCCTCGCCGTCGACGGTGATCTCGGTGCCGCCGTACTTGGAGTAGACGACGATGTCGCCCACCTTGATGTCGAGGGCGAAGATCTCTCCGGTGCTGTCGGCTCGGCGGCCGGGGCCGACGGCCAGGACCTCGCCCTGCTGGGGCTTCTCCTTGGCGGTGTCGGGGATGACCAGGCCGCTGGCCGTGGTCTCCTCGGCTTCACCGGGGCGGACGACGATGCGATCGTCGAGCGGCTGAAGGGACATGCTGCCTCCGTAGGTTCTCGTGTCCCCAAGGCATTGGGGGCGTCTGGCACTCTCTCGTGCCGAGTGCCAACCCTAGGACCGGTCGCTGGCACTCGCAAGCCCCGACTGCCAATGGTCACGGGACCGGCTCGCCCTTAGGAGCCGAGCCGATAGGCGAGGCGACCCAGAAGCACGGGCCCTCTCCGAGGCGCAGCCGAGGAGAAGCCTCCGCCGCGACCCGGCCCTATCCGCGCAGGTCCTTGGCGCGAACTGGGGTCGCTCGCGGGGGTCGGCGCCCCCGGAACCTCCGGACCCCCCGCGTCGTGGCTCGGGCGGCGGGCGCCACCGGCCGCCGAGCCGCCGGATCCCCGCCCGACGTGCGGTCGGGCACGGTCGACGGCGCCCCACCTGCGCCAGGGGCGGGTGCCGGGCTCCCGTCGACCATCCGATGGAGAAGCGATCGGATCGCACGGGGGGCCTAGCGTGCCGACGGTGGACGACCTCGACGGGCCCTGGGGGTCGCTCACCCTGGCCCGCCACCCGGAGCGAGCCGACGACCCGCTGCGGGCGTTCGACGCGGCCGACGAGATGGTGCTGGCCCACCTGGCCGAGGCCGACGTCGACCTCACCGGAACGATCGTCATCCTCAACGACACCTGGGGGGCCCTGGCCACGGCCCTGGCCGCCCACCGACCGATCGTCGTCACCGACTCCCACCTGGCCCGCAGGGCGGTGGCCGCCAACCTGGAGCGCAACGGCATCGACCCCGACCGGGTCGAGGTGCGGGGCCCGCTGGATCCGCTCCCCGAGCGCATCGACGTCCTGCTCGTCCGACCGCCCAAGACCGCCGATCTGTTGGAGCACCTGCTCCGCCAAGCCCACCCCGGGCTCCACGCCGGGACCACCGTCGTGGGTGCGGCCATGACCCGCCACGTGCACCGATCGGGCCTCGACCTCTTCGAGCGGCTGGTGGGCCCGACCCGCACCTCCCGGGCCGTGCGCAAGGCCCGCCTGATCCACCCCACCGTCGACCCGGACCTCGATCCGGCGCCGAGCCCGTGGCCTCACACCACCGGCATGGGCCCACAGGGCGAGGAGGTGGTGGAGCACGCCGGGGTGTTCTCGGCCGGTCGCCTGGATGCCGGGACCCGTCTGCTCCTCGCCCACCTGCCCGAGCCGGGCGACCACGGCGACAGCGTCGACCTGGGCTGCGG